>CANJUR010000252.1 GCA_947477565.1 Deltaproteobacteria bacterium | reverse complement strand
CCGCGATCACGGAGCCGGCGCTCTCCCTCCGCCAACGCCAAAAACCCATCGAGCGCACGAATCAGCATGGATTACAGCCGAATCGTGAGATGTGTCCCGAGGTGAACCCAAGAGGGAGAGGGGGCTAAAGAGCATGATTTCAGGGCATTTCCTCTCGATCCGAGCCCCCTCTCCCTTTTGGGAGAGGGGGTTGGGGGTGAGGTCTCGCAAGAGGGATCGATCCTTCGAGGGCCTGGCCTTAGCCCTCCAACGGGTCGTTGAATCTGATAACTGCAGCGGGTCCGTGCCAGAAGGGATGGGGCGTTGGATTGCTTATCCCCCCAGCGCGCGCTTCCCGCGCTCAGTGCTGTCTAACGGCCTGCCGATGTGCCGCCGCAATGGGTGCGACGTGTTGGCGGTCGGTGAAGCGGGAGCGGTCGGCACCATCGGCTTGTTGGACACCCCGCTACCTTCCTTCCCAGTAGCCCGGTCGGCGCTTGGCGTGAGCAATCGCCAGGACGAGGATGCGCTGTGGCTCGTCACGGTAGAGAATGAAGTAGGGAAACCTCCGAAAAAGAGCCCTGCGCATGCCGAGATAGATCGGCCAGCGATCTGGCGCTTCGACAATCAGTCCAAGCGTCGCTTCGAGTTCTTCCCCAAAGCGCGTAGCTACACGCCGGTCTCGTTCCGCGTACCACGCCGCAGCCTCCTCGCCCTCGGCAACGGCGAGCGGGTGCAACTCAAGGGGTTTCGCGACGCCCGTTCGCCGCTGCGAGGATGCGCCGCCGGGCCTCTGCCCAGGGGATCGGCGTCACGGTCCCCGCGTCGACCTCGGCCAAGCGCCGCCGGGCTTCCTCGGCCCACGCCTGTCCAACCCCTTCGTCGGCCGGTCCGAGATCATCGAGGCTCTCGAGTAGTTCGGCGACCACCGCCGCGCGCTCAGTAGCCGACAGTTGCAGCGCAGCAGCCAGCAATTGATCGACGTTGTTCATGGCTCGATTTTACTCCTCGTGTCCCCGGAGCGCGAGTTCGCCCTCCGCCCTGCCGGTCAGCTTCCCCGTGCGTTCATCGCCCGGCGTCACCGGCACCGTAGGGGACCGTCGACCGCCACCCGCCGAGGCTGTCCAACATCTCCTTGGGTGGCCGCCCGGCGGCATATTCCCATATCGGGCGTGTTCTCCAGCCGCGCCCTGCCCGCCCGACGGCATATTCCCATATTCCGCGTGTTATCCAGCCGCGGCCTGTCCCTTACGTCCATTTCCGCCCCCACCTCTCCCATCCGACGCAACCTCCCCGCCCTGTTTCCGACAACCCCGCGCCGCGCCTGTCCGCGCGCCACCGGGAGCCAGCGGGTCCGTGCCAGAAGGGCTGGGGCGTTGGATCGCTTATCCCCCGGCGGAGGGCTTCACGGCGACGAGCACTCGCGCGCACCGACCGCCGCCGTCAAGCGCAGCGACGCCACCGCACCTGCACCCGTTGCAGATGGCAATGCGTCCGACACCACGGCGTCGGCATTCGCTGCGGATGGCAATGAGTCCGACACCGCCGCCCCTGCACCCGTTGCAGATGCCAATGAGTCCGTCACCGCGGCAGGGGTGCTGGCTCCGCGCGCACGTCGCGCCGTCGAGCGCCCCCTCGCTCCCCTCTCGGTGACGACGCGCTGGGCAACCGTCACTGTCGCCACCCGCGCCCCGCACGACGCTCGACGCATTCACTTCCCGCCCACCCGGTGACGAATCGCCGGAGGGACGTCCGACGCCGTGACGCCACCCGCGGACGCCGCCGCCGCGATCGTGTTAGGCGCTCGTCGGGTGTGGTCTTCGGTCGCGCCCTGGTTGGCCTACTTCGCGAGCGGGTTCGCCGCGGGAGCGGTCAACTCCGTCGCGGGCGGCGGCAGCATGCTGACCTTCCCGGCGCTGCTCGCATTCGGCATGGCGCCGATCACCGCCAACGCGACCAACACGTTGGCCCTCATCCCGGGGTCTGCGAGCGCCGCATGGGCCTACCGCGACGGGATCGTCGGTGCCCGTCCCTTCGTGCTCGCCATGACGCTCCCGAGCCTCGTCGGTGGAGCGATCGGCGCGACGCTGGCCCTACGCACCGGCGACGCGCGCTTCACCATGCTGGTGCCGTGGCTGCTGCTCGGCGCGACGGGGCTGTTCGCCCTCAACGAGCCCCTCGCTCGCTGGTGGGGACTCGCGCACGACGCACCCCGCAGCCGCGCCGCCTGGGCAGGACTGGCGGTGTTTCAACTGCTCGTGGCCACGTACGGCGGGTTCTTCGGCGCGGGCATCGGAATCATCATGCTGGCCGCACTCGGACTCATGGGCGTGCGCGACATCCACCGTGCCAACGGCCTCAAAAACCTCGCGGCCGTCTGCGTAAACGGCGTCGCCGCAGTGACCTTCGTGCTCGGTGGCCGCGTCGCCTGGAGCGCCGCCGCCGTGATGGCCGCCGGAGCCGTCCTCGGCGGCACCCTCGGCGCAGAAACCGCCCGCCGGGTGGGCCCGCGCTCCGTACGTCGAGCGGTCATGGCCGTAGGCGCAACGCTGGCGCTCGCGATGTTCTGGCGACAGCTGCGGTGATCCCAGCCTGAGGCTCGACTTCGATGACCTGAACAGGGACCACCGCGCCGAACACGTGGGCACCGACGCAACCCTGCGTTGTCCATTGTTGCGATTGTGCAGCCCTGACGGGGTCGTATCATCGCCCTCCATGAACCGCCGCACCCTCCTCGGCGCGATCGCGTCGGCACCGGTGATCGCCGCCTGCGATCGCACGACGCAGTCGTTGATCGTCCCGAATGAATCGAGGCTCCCCATGACCGAAAACGTCGTTCGCAACGTCGAGCCGCTGGGCGCTCCGCCCTGGCGCACCCAGGATCCGTTTCTGTTCTGCGTCCACCACGACGACGCGTACCCGGCGGGCAACGCGGCCTTCGGGCCCGCGACCTCCCTCGCGGGCCGCAACATCGGCTCCGACTTCGCCAACCGCGACGGCTGGAACATGTACCACGGCGACGTTGTGCCCGGATTCCCGTCGCAT
>CANJUR010000251.1 GCA_947477565.1 Deltaproteobacteria bacterium | reverse complement strand
CGTAACCCCTCGGCGAGGGGCGTCTTGATGGCCTCGTGAGCCTGTGGGGTGCGCCGACGGTCTGGTTCTCCTCGTCCGTCGTCGGGGTGGGCTACGGTGGCACCCGCGATGGACGAGGCGACACTCTGGTCGAAGCTCCTCAAGATCGAGGCGCTGCACGCCGGCACCACCAGTGATGGCGAGCGCGAGGCCGCGCGCCTTGCCGCAGAGCGCATCCGAGCCCGTCTGGCTGCTCAACGCACCGAGTGGCGGGACATCGTCATGGTCTACAGTCTGGCCGACCCGTGGAAGCGCAAGCTCTTCCTCGCGCTCTGTCGTCGATATGGACTTACCCCATATCGAGAAAAGGGGCAGCGGTCGAGTACCGTGCAGGTTCTCGCGCCACGGAAGTTCCAACAGAAGACGCTGTGGCCGGAGTACCTCGCTCTGGCCGACGAGTTGGAGAAGCACCTCGCCGACCTCACCGATCGCGTGATCTGCGAGGCGATCCACGCCGACGTCAGTGAGGCCGCCGAGGGAGCGCCGAAGGGCCTTCCCGAGCCCGAGCCCGAGCCCTGATGGCGACTCGTCAGGCCGCGGCGGCGGTCGCCGTCGTCGCGGCCACGGGCGCGCCAGTCCGCGGGACGTAGTTCTCCGGCAACAGCGCCGCGAGGTCCTTCTCGCCAGCGAGAAGTCTCCGCAGTGTATCGCGCAGATACGCCCGTGGATCGATTCCCATCTTGTGGCACGTCGTCAGCAGCGTGAGCGCGTCGGCGTTGCGGCGTGCGTTGTCGTCATGACCCACGAAAAACCATGTCTTTCTGTTCAGGACATGGCGTCTGAGGTCCCGTTCCGTTTCGTTGTTCGTGAGCTCCATCAGTGCATATTCCAGGAAGCGCGTAAGCCTCACCCACTGATTGCGCATGTAGCCGATGGCCTTGCCCAGCAGGCACTTCGGCTCGACATCGCCGCGGCGCTCTTCGCACCACACACGGATCTTCTCCATCCATGTCGCGCTGTCCCGCTTCCGTCGCAGGAGGCGCTGCTCCACCGTCTCTCCGGCCCGCAGCGACTCCGCCTCCTCATGAAACACCGCGCCGATCATCTCGATGGCGGGAATCGCTCGCTCGTCGCCCCCACGCAGCGCCGCGACGAGCTTGCGCCGCGCGTGCGCCCAGCAGCCACCACGGATGGCACACGCGCCGTCGGGGGCCTCGATGACGTTGTTTGTGGCCGACCCGTCGCACATCGCGAGCGAGAGCTTGTAGCCCTTGAGCCGCTCCTTCAGGTGATCGGCGTGCCCGGTCGGGGCGACGAAGAAGAGCGCGTAGCGGTGATCGCCCGCGATGCTCCAGAGTGACCCGGTGCGGATACCGCGCGGGTGCTTGTCATCGAGCACGCGAAACGAGGTCGCGTCGAATGAGACATACTCCGACGACAGCACCTTCGCGGTGATGTGCGTGACGATCGGATCCATCAGGTCGATGAGGCGGCCGACCGAGCTCGCGAGCGTGTTGGCCGCGAGCGGTACGCCCTGCTGGCGCGCCACGCAGGCCATACGATCCCACGGAATCGCGTGGTCGAAGTGCTCGACGCACGCCTGCACCAGGAGCTCGGTGCCCAGCTTGCCGCGGTCGAGCACCTCGTCGCCGCGCGCCGCCGTGCGCACCCATTCGTGGCACTTCGGGCACGAGATGGTCTCGCGCTCGATGCGCTCGACGATGTACTGCACCGGGCGGATCGAGAGCTTCTCGCAATGCTTGAAGCAGAGCGTCTTGCCCTCGACGCCGCAGTCGGGACAGACACGCTCGCCCTCGGGCACCAGGTGCCGCTCGACGACGCGCTCCATCCAGTCGGGCAGCTTGCCCCGCCCGTGGAGGTGCTGCTTCCCATCGCCCGGACCGCGCTTCTTCTTGGTCTTCTTCTTCTCGTCGTCGGGCTTCTTCGCCCCGCCCTGATCATCATTGGCCGGCAGGATCTTCGCGAACGGCAGCTCGCCCTGAAGCGCGCTGGTGCGCTCAGAGGGCGGCCGCGCGCGGCGATGCTGCGCGAGCTGCTGGACCAGGTCGGTGTTGAGATCGCGCATGCGCGTGAGCAGCCCGAGGATGGCCTCGATGAGCGCGACGATGGCGCCCTTGGCCACCATCTCACGGATGTACTTCGCCACCGCCACCAGGTCTGGGACCAGCGGTGAGGTGAGCGGGCGCGTGGCTTTCTCCGGAGAGGCCATGATGGACGACTGGCGTATAGCGAATCGAATCCACTGAAGTCAAAAGAAACGTCAGCCAGATGTCGATTGCGGAGTGCGTGTTTGCGGCACCCATCGTGAGCGCCTCTTGGCGTCACGAAGGTCGATGCCTTCGAGGATGAGCAGGAGCTCGGCGGCCTCGATCGCGAGGTGCGTCCCCGCCGCGTCGGACGAGGGCGCGCGGAAGGTGCCCTTCTCCAATCTCTTCATGGTCAAAACGTAGCCGTCGCGGTCCCAATAGAGGATGCGTACGCGGTCGGCGCGGCGGGAGAAGAAGGCAAAGAGGTCTCCCTGGAGTGGATCGCGGCCGAAGTGACTGCGCACCATGTTGGCCAAACCATCGATGCCCTTCCGCCCATCGACCCGAGCGGTAGCGAGGTAGATGCGGAGGCCGGGGGGCAGCGTCAGCACGGTGCCCCGGCGAGCGCGGCGACGAGGCGGGCGAGGTGCTCGACGTCGATGTCCTCACGAACACGGAGGAGCACGCCGCCGCGCTCGATCTCGATGTGCGCGTCGGGACGCACCGAGATCGGGAGGGTGACCGCGACGAACGCTGGCGTCGCGGCGGCCGAGCCGGTCGGAAGACGCTCACGCCAGTAGGCCAAGCGCCCTCGCGAGATGCCGCGTCGCGCGCAGAACTCGGCCGGGGTCAGCCCCGCGGTGGCGAAGTCGTCGAGGACGGCAGTCGCCTCAGTTTCGGTCCATTGGTGCCAGTGGCGGCGAGCGGTCTTCGGGCGTCGGGACATCGTGACCTCCGCACGTAGGCGTAGGACGAGACCAAGGGAGCCCGAAAGACGCCCCTCGCCGAGGGGTTACGCTG
>CANJUR010000250.1 GCA_947477565.1 Deltaproteobacteria bacterium | reverse complement strand
GCATGCGCCAGGTCCCCCCCGCGCATGCGCCACGCCCCCCCCTCGCATGCGTCAGGTCCCCCCCGCGCATGCGCTGGGTCCCCCCCGAGGACACCCCAGCTACCGCGCGCGGAAGCAGTCCCCGCGTCAGGGCTTCAGCGGCCACCCGCAGCCGCGAGCGAAGGCGCCGGGGCCCGCGTCGCTGTAGGCCTGCGCCCAGGAGCGATAGAAGCTCTGCGTGCGCCGCACGAAGTCCGCAAGCTCGGGGTCCTGCGCGGCGGCCTGGGTCGTCCAGTCGGCGGTCGGCGCGATAAGCCCGGTGGCGTTGCCCAGCCCCGGAACCCGCGTCGATAGGCGACGCACCGTCGGCGCCTCGGCCCATGGGTCCGCCGGGTTCTCCGTCGGGCGCATCCCCGGCTGATCGGACCACGCCTCAATAAAGGTCATCTCGCCCTGATCGTTGAAGGTGAACTCCTCGAAGATCGGACACGACCCGCGCGCATACACGAACGTCACCCGACAGCGGGCGAAGGGCTGTACCGCGAAGGCCCGGCAGTCGCGCGTCGGAACCGTCGAAGGCTCGAAGCTCAGCGCGACGCGCGTTCCGGTGATCATCTGCATGCGCTCGTACCCCGTGAGGAGGTACCAGGGCGGCCACTCCCAGCGCGCGACCAGGGGCGAGTAGTTGGGCACCAGCGCCGGGTTGGCGCGCGTGTCGAGGGTGTCGAAGTACAACTCCGCCTGCGCGACGTAGTAGGCGGGCGTCTGCCGTGGCTGCAGCGCGGTGGACAGGGCGGCGGCCGCCGGGGGGGCCGCCGGGGGGGCCGCCGGGGGGGCCGCCGGGGGGGCCGCCGGGGGGGCCGCCGGATCATCGCCGCAGCCCAGCGTCGAGGCCATGAATACGAAGGCGACCCAGTGTTTTGAAGCGTTGCCCATCGGGGTCGATACGACCGCGCCGCGCGCGGGGCCGTCAAGCTCTGCCGCGCGCACTGGGATTCGGAGTACGTCGCCTCGGCCCGCTGTGCCGCGTGCTGAAGCACACGGCACGGTGTGGAAGCCCGGGGCAGACCCGGGCTCCTACGATGTCCCGATGGAAAAGCGCTGCCCCGTGGGACCCGGGATGGAGCCCGCTGCGGGCTTTCGATGGGGTGCCGTGTGCTTCAGCACGCGGCGCGGCGGGCCGAGGCGGCGTACTCCGAACCTCAGGCGCGCACTGGCAATCGGAGTACGGCGCTCAGCGTCGGCGCGCGGAGTCCCGCACGTGGCCCCAGTCGGCCATGAACCCGTCGAAGACCGCACCGTCGTCCACGCGCAGAATCGTCTCGTCGTTCTCTCGGAGGGCGGAGCCGGTCCAGTTGTGCGACCCGGTGAAAACCAGCCGACGGTGCGCCGTCGATCCGGCGTACCCGGCGTCGATGAGCAGGTACTTCGAGTGCAGCCCCCAGTTGCCCGCGCGTCGCGGGTACAGCGTCACGCGCACGCCGTTGTCCCGCAGGGTTCGCAGCACCGTGCGACCGACGCGGATGCTGTCGTCGCCGATCACCGCCTGGACGTCGCAGCCCGCGCGCTGCCGCCGCGCGAGCGCCCGCGCCACCTCGAGTCGCGCGTTGGTGAAAAACGCCATCGCCACCCGGATGCGCGCCCCGCCCGTGCACGACACGTTGTCGATCACCGACACCGCCGTGTCCCCGCTGGGGCGCGGGAAGAAGTAGGCCCGCGCGGGGAAGTTGCCGTCCGCGGTGCGGTAGTAGTCCGACTGCACCACGTCGCGCCGCTGCTGCTCGAAGGTGCGCTCGTAGCCGGCGAAGAGTTGGCTGTCGCCGCGGATGATCACGGCGTTGTTGTGCCGGTGCGTCTGCCCCTCGGTGAGGTTGTGCGAAGCCTGCACCACCACGTTGCGCGACCCGCCGCCGACGTCCGAGAAGAGGTAGGTCTTGTGGTGCATGATGCCGACGCCGAGGCACGCGCTCCCCGGGGCGCGGCAGAGCGTGACCCGCGATCGGCCGAGGCCGACGATCAGGCTCGCGGCCTCGGTGACGCCAGTACCGTCGTTGGGGTCATCGACCGTCGCGCGCACCAGACCGTCGAGAATCACCCGCACATCGACACCGCGTTGCGAAGCGCGCACCAGTGCCTCAGTCACGCGGCCGCGGGTGAAGGCGTAGACCGCGACCCGGATGCGCGACCCGGCGACCGCGCGATCGATCAGCCCAACCAGCAGATCTTCGATTGCCGTGTCGGGCTGATTGTCCGGCGAGCGCCTGGAAAACACCGCGGAGAAGCGCGGCAGGAGGGCCGGAAGCGGTGGCGTCGAGGGGACTCCCGCATCGACGATGGGCCCCCCCGCATCGACGACCGGCGGCACCGGCGGATCGCCCCCGTCCTCGGGGAGCGGCGGCGGAGGATCAGGCGGCTCGCCCGCATCTTCGGGCCAGGTCATGGAGGGGTCGGAGCCCTTCGGTCCGGCGTCTTCCTTGGGAAACGGGAAGTCCTCTGGGCCGATGTCGTCGGGGTACGGCCCGCCGTCCTCGTCTTCGGCCCACGGATCCTTGTCGGCATCCCTGGCCCCGGTGTCTTCGGGCGGCGGGCCGGAGACCCGCCCTTCGGCGCAGCCCATCCCGGCCAGCAGCACGGCGATGAACCCAAGGTAGCTTCTGCCCATCGTCCGATTCGTAGCGGCGTCCATGAGGGGTCCCGGTGTACCGCACTCCGCACACGCCGGGTGTCGGTTGGACCTCCCCACGTTTCGCAGGGACCTTGTTGGGCGCCCGTGATTTCCCCCGGGGGTGCAACCCGCTGGAGAGCTTCGATGTCTGGACGTTCGAGCCATCTGGTCCGCGGGCTGAAGCCCGCGGCACCGTCGCCAAAGCCCGTCTTCGACGGGCTGCGCGCCGATCGAGTTCACGACGGTGCCTTCCACGGCGGCAGCTCCCACGCGGCGTCGAGAGCCCCCGTTGCATGGCGTCCCTCTGGCGAAGAACGTAGTCGAGGAGGGACGGAGGGACATCGGGCGCGCAGCTCTCGGCCCAAAAGCCGTCCTGCCAGACAAGGAGCGTGTCCTGAAAGATCCGGTTCCAGGAGT
>CANJUR010000249.1 GCA_947477565.1 Deltaproteobacteria bacterium | reverse complement strand
TTCGCTGGGGTGCCGTGGGCTTCAGCCCGCGGACCTCCGTTGCACGGGAATGCCTTATTTCCATCAGAATCCCGAAGATGAGGGGAACGGTGAGCCCCACTCGTGGGGGCGGGGCCGGGGGTGGGGGCTCGCGTAGAGACGGTGAACCAGGGGTTCTGACGGTAGATCATGGTTTCGCCGCATCCCTGCTTAGCCCTCCAACGCGTCGTTGATGTAGATTCCGCCGTGGGCGTGGCATCGATATCTCTCGAGCGGGGCCACAGGTGGAACTCGCTGGTCAACACCCTGTGAAGGTCGCCCATCGGGAGCACCACCGCACCTACGATGCCCGCGGGGCGCTCTCGCTCGACGCCGTCGTGCGCGCGTGGCACCGCGCCCTCCGAGGCAAGCGCTCGCGGGCCGACGTCGCGCGCTACTCCTGCGACGCCGAGGCGCGCCTCGTTGCGCTCCATCGACGCCTCGCCGACGGGCGCTGGCGCCCGGGGCCGTACCGCGTGTTCACCGTACGCGAGCCCGTCGTCCGCACCATCGCGGCGCTGCCCTTCGAGGACCGCATCGTGCAGCATGCGCTCATGGGTGTCGTGGCGCCGCGCATCACCCGCTGCCTCGCGCCGCAGACCTTCGCGTGCATTCCCGGTCGGGGATCGCACGGCGCCCTCGCGAGCGCGCGAGAGTCCACGCGGCTGCGTCGCTGGTGCCTGCGACTCGACGTGCGGAAGTTCTTTCCGAGCGTCGATCATGGCGTGCTACGCGCGGCACTGTCAGCGCTCCAGCGCCCAGGCGAGCAGTGGATCGGCGCGCTCGAAGGTCTCCTCCTCGACCACCAGGGACCTTTCGAGCGGGCGAAGTTCTGGTTTCCTGGCGACGACCTGCTCGCGGGGCTCCGACCGCGCGGAATCCCCATCGGCAACCTCACCTCGAAGTGGTGGGCCAACCTCCTGCTCTCCCCGCTCGATCACCTGCTCGCCAACCATCTCGGGGTGCGCGACTTCGTACGTTACATGGACGACCTGGTGATCTTCGATGACTCGCGATCGCGCCTCGAGTCGATCTGGCGACGCTGCGACGAATCACTCACTCGCCTGCGCCTCCGCGCGCACCCGATCAAGTGCGGCATCGTAGCGACGCGCGACGGCGTGGACTTCCTCGGCTTCCGGCTCCGGCGCACCGACGGCGGCGTGGCCGTCCGCATCGCCGACGCGTCCGTCGATCGCTTCCGGGAGCGCATGGGCGACCTCGTTGCGCGCTACGCTGTGGACGCCGTCGAGGCGGAGACGGTGCGCTCGCACATCGCTGCGTGGATGGGACACGCGGGCCACGGACACACCCGCGCTCTCTGCGAGACCGTGCTGTCGGAGTTCGTGTTTGTGCGAACGAGCGGGAGAGGAGATGACGAATAGGGGGTGCTCCCTGAGGCATCCCCTCGTTTCTTATCGAAGAGCGTCGGTGAAGGTCGGTGTTTGCACGAGCCCCCTTCCCCGCTGCCGCGCGCCCTGAACCCCCACAAGTGCGGGCAGGGCTCCCACGTCTGCAGAGCAAACGCGAACCTGTCAGCACCCTGAGCCCTGCCCCCACTTGTGGGGGTAGGGCGCGCGGCAGCGGGGAAGGGGGCTCACGAAAACACCCACGCTCTTCGATGAAAACCGAGGAGATGACGAAGAGGGGTGCTCCCGGCAATGACCACCGATGGGTTCATGCCGGGAGGGGCCGCGCGGAGCCCCGCGCGGTCGTGTTTCGGGTGAAGGATCACCCGCGGAGAAAGCGCCTGGACTGGACAACGCACGCAGTCGGCGACCCGCTTTCGAGAGGCCGAACCCCTGGCGCTGCCTGGCGGCAATGGGTCCTGTCCTGGCGCACCGGAAACCCAGGTTGTTGTTGCGGTTCGCGGGAGTGTTGTTGTTGCGCGACGCGGCGCGAAGGTACGCGACATCGTTGTTCCACGACCCACCGCGATTCACACGGTTGCCGGTGTAGACACCTCCCCCGATCCGCCTGCGGGGCGTCGCGTGGAGAACGCAACCCTCGCGATGGCCCCGATCACCGCGCGTGATCGGGTGGACGCTGCTCCGTCGGGACGCTCTCCGAGCGGGACCACCCGCCGAGCATGCGCCCCACCTCCTCCATCGGATCGATGACGAAGATGTATTGATCGTGCGACAGACACTGCACGTCGCGCGCGAGTCGAATCAAGATCCGCAGTCGGGTGTGCGCTAGCGAGGCCGCCCGAAGCGCCGCGCCGCGGTCGCGCGTGAAGCTCGCGGTCACCAGCCCCGAGAGCAGCGTCAGAACCTCGCGCTGGATGGACTCGCCGAGGCCGAAGCGATGGCTCCGAGGAAACCGCGCATTGCGCTCCAGCAGCCAGCGCGCGAGGTCGTAGGCGCGCGTCACCACCACCGGCTCGGGTCGGGGAGGCGTCGGACCGCGGGGGCGCTTCTCTCTGGAATCCGTCATCGCCGCGCCGGGGAACCCCATGGGTTCCCCGGACCCCTCCCTGTTTCATCGTTGCTCGACCTCGACTGCCATCGCGTACAGGAGTCCGACACCCACGGCAATAAGATTCAAGGGAGAAGAGTTCAAGTATCAAGGGTTCGAGTGTCAAGTCTCAAGGGTGAGCGCAGGCATCCAGCATGAATCGTACCGTTGGCCGATGCTGCTAGCGGGTCCTGGCGCACCGGAAACCCAGGTTGAGGTCGCGGCCCGCGGGCGTGTTATTGCTGCGCGACGCGGCGCGAAGGTACGCGACATCGCTGAGCCACGACCCACCCCGAACCACACGGAAGCCGGTGGCATCGTTATTGCATAAGGCGTTCGTGAGCCCGCTGCGATTGCCACACGCAGAAGGACCGCTGGTCGAGTAGGCCGCATAGTTGTCCGCGGTCCACTCAAACACGTTACCCGCCATGTCGAAGAGCCCCGCGCTCGCCGCGAAGGCCCCGACGCGACGCGTACGGCCGCCGTCCGTGCCGGCGCAGCCGGACATCTGCGCGCGATCGCATGCGGGGACAGGGGTATCACCCCACGGATAGATGCGACCGGACGCCAGCGCCTCGACTGCACGACCTCGCGCCGCGTACTCCCACTCCGCCTCCGTCGGAAGACGCCCGCCGTCCCATACG
>CANJUR010000248.1 GCA_947477565.1 Deltaproteobacteria bacterium | reverse complement strand
TCCGTCACCCTCGCGGAGGCGGGGCTCGACGAGACCCTCCGGCGACGACGCGAGCGCATCGAGGCCTGGCTCGATGAAGGCGTCCGCGCCGCCAGGCCCAGAAACAAATCGGAACTCAAGGCCGCCAGGGATCGCCTCCTCGCGCAGGCCGAGAAGGAAGCCGCTGCGACGCTGCTCAATCGACTGGTGCTGTTGCGGCACCTCGAGGCACTCGGGCTCTCCAAACCCGCGGTGCTCACCGGGGGATGGAGCAGCAAGGGCTATCGCGAGTTTCGAGACTTCGCCCCCGCGCTCTGCACCAGCGGAACCAGCGATGCCACCGAAGGCTACGCCACACTGCTTCAACTCCTCTTCGAGGAGCTTGCACTCGACCTCCCGGGGCTCTTCGGGGACGTCGGACTGACACGACTTTTCCCGGTTCCGCCGGCCGCACTGCGCGATGCTGTGGAGCGCCTCGACGATCCCACCCTCGCGACCGCCTGGACCGACGACACCACCCTCGGCTGGGTCTACCAGTACTGGAACGACCCCGACCGCGAAGCCCTCGACGCGAAGATCAATGGGGGAGGGAAGATTCAGGCCCACGAGATCGCGTCGAAGACGCAGATGTTCACCGAGCGGTACATGGTCGAATGGCTGCTCCAGAACAGCCTCGGGCTTACCTGGTTGTGTATGTGCCGCAAGCACGCCTGGACCGCCGACGCGGAGACGGTGCTGCCCGCGCTCGATGCGCGGCGGGCCGAGTGGCGGGCGAAGCGCGAGGTCGGTGAGGTCGCCCTCGATGCCCTCATGCCCATCGCGGGGGAGCTTGAAGAGCAGTGGAAGTATTATGTTCCGCAGCCGTTGCCCGAGGAGGCGGTGGCGAATGCGCCGGAGTCCGTGCGCGGACTCAAACTGCTCGATCCGGCCTGCGGGAGCGGGCACTTCCTGGTCATCGCGTTCGGTCAGCTTGCGGCGCTCTACCGCGAAGAGGCACGGCATCGCGGAGAGATCCTCAGCGACCGCGAGATCGCCGAGTCCATCGTCGAGAACAACCTCCACGGCATCGACATCGATCCGCGCGCCGTGCAGATCGCGGCGGCGGCGCTGTACCTCAAGGCCCGCTCGCTCGCGAAGACCGCCCGGCCGAAGCGGCTCAACCTCGTCGCGCCGGTGCTGCAACTGGGCAACCTGCCGCCCGATGATCCGGCCGTCGCGCAGCTACGAAACGACCTCCAGCGGGAAGTGGGCATTCCCGAAGCGCTGACGCAGAAGCTCCTCGCGGCGCTCGCAGGCGTCGATCATCTCGGGTCGCTGCTGAAGGTCGATGCCGCGGTGGAGTCGGCGATTCGCAGCGTCGAGGCGGACTTCGAGCGCGCCGGGGGACAGGGCGATCTGTTCGGCGGGTTCGCGATGCAGCAGGTGAAGTTGCCTATTGGAGCGGCGAAAGCGTCGATTCTCGACAAACTGGAGGGGTTCCTGGCGGGGCACTCGAAGTCCGAAGACCTCGGGCTGAGACTCGATGGGGAGCAACTGGCGGCCGGCGTGCGCTTCGTGCGCATGGCGAAGGAGGGGAGCTACGACGTCGTCGTCGGGAACCCACCGTATCAAGGGCTCTCGAAGACGGAATCGCTGGGCTATGTGGCCAAGACGTACCCGCGGGGGAAGGCGGATCTGTACGCGGCGTTTCTCGAGCGGGGATTGGAGTTGGTGAAGAGCGGTGGAGTGTCCGCGATGGTCACCATGCAAGGGTGGATGTTCTTAGGTCAGTTCGCAGAGCTGCGCCGCTGGATCGTTGATGAGAACAGTCTGCGAAGCGTCGCAGATCTGATGTGGTGCGCGTTTGAGAACATGCGTCACTCGACCGTGGCCATGGCTGTTGCCATGAAAGGTCTCTCCCAAGAGACAGCATCAGTGGCACTCGCTCCGACCGACCGAACCGAGCGAGAGGAGTCGATTCCGGCGCTTCGTAAGAAGCGTGCTGGGTTGCTGGCTCAGGTAGGGCGTTACGAGTTTGATCCGCGGGGGTTCGAGGTCATCGAAGGCCAGCCGATTGTGTATTGGTGGGGGAAGGAGTTTCTGCAGAGGTATGCGGAGGCGCCGAAGTTGGGATCAAGTGCCCCCGCAAGGAAAGGAATCGACACTGGTGATAACGAACGCTATGTGCGGCTTGCGTGGGAGATAGATCGACAAGATATCGGCAATTCATGCCACGCCGACTGGGTTGCATACATTCAGGGCGCGAAGAGCAGGGCATGGCTTGAGCCTCTTCTTCACACGTTGAAGTGGAGAAGCGGTGGCCTGGAGCTTCGTGTTTCAGCCACCGAGGGTACGGGAGCCAATATCAGGAATGAGCGATTTTGGTGGTCGCTTGGCGTGGCGTTCTCATTGATCGGCAACTCATTCACCGCCCGTGTTCATCGGTACCCGAGCATCATCGCCGGCAAGGGATCATCAGTATTCACCGAAGACCGTTCCACTCTTGTGTGTCAAATGAACTCCCGCATAGGGCGAAGCGTTCTCGCGTCATTGAACCCAGGAATCGGCTTCGAAATCGGCGACGTGAATCGTCTTCCGTTATTCCCTATTGAAAGCGCCGACGAGATCTTCGCAACGATCGAAGGTGCCTTCTCGGAGCACGAAGCAGCCCGCGAGACATCGGTGGAGTACCGAAACCCTGGACCGTCGCCTTGGCCTTACGCGCAAGAGTGGGCGCAGCGGGCCGTCGATCGCCCCGCAGGCGAGCCGTTGCCCGAGTTCTCTGCCGAGTACGACACCCCCTCTCCCGAGTCCCATGTCTCCTTTGCAGTCGGAGTCGCTCTCGGTCGCTTCGGCGCCGCGGGCGAGGGGGTCGTCGGGCAGACCTCACCCCCCAACCCCCTCTCCCAAGAGGGAGAGGGGGAGTCGGAGTCGGAGTCGGAGTCGGAGTCGGAGTCGGAGTCGGAGTCGGAGTTGGAGTCGGAGGTTGGGTGGCGGTTGGTGCGTGACGAGGGTCGGTACGTGGATCGGTCGTGGTTTGTGGCGGCTCGTGCTGCGCGCAAGACGCCTACGGAGGCTGAGGCGCGGGTTTGGGAGATCTTGCGCAACCGTCGGTGTCACGGGCTGAAGTTCCGGCGGGAACAGGTCATTGATGGATTTCGTGCGGACTTCTATTGCCCGTCCGTTGGGA
>CANJUR010000247.1 GCA_947477565.1 Deltaproteobacteria bacterium | reverse complement strand
GACCGCGTATCTCCGCGGGGTGAAGCGACGTGCGAAGCGGCTCCATGCCGCCGGAAAGACAGGGGAAATCGAAGGAGAATGACCTGGTGGAGATGAGGTCAACCATCAGACTTGTGGGGGCGGGGCTGGGGGTGGGGGCTCGCGAGCTCCCCCACCTTGCGAACCCCACGGAGCACCTCCGTCGGCATGTGCTGAGGGTGTCAGTCGTCGGCGCGGGCTCAGACTGCTGGCCGCTCGTCGGTGGTGCCAGTCCGCGCGAAACGTGACGGTATTTACAGCGTGTTTCCCCTCAGTCTGACGGTAGACCGCCGTTTCCCCGGATCCATGCTAAAGCCGCGAAGGTTCTGGCCTGACCCGTTGCCGATCTGACGGTATCTTCATCTTGCTCAGAGGGGATTGCCCGCTCGTTGATGGACTCGAGATCCCGTCGCTCGACGCGTGTTCGGTGGGCAAACTGAAGTGCTATCTGCGATGTACCGTGGGCCCCATGATGACCGACTGGACGACACCCTCGAACGACGACCTCATCTCTGCCCTTCGCGGGTTCGGCTACGACACGCCGTTCGAGCTCGCACAGGAGGTGGTTCGCCGAGGCCCCGGGATGGCCGACACCCTCCGCGCCGTGGTGCGCGATCCGGCGACGTGGGAGCCCCGCAAGGCGCCCGAGAAGATGCTGCCCGTCCACGCCCTGCTTCTCCTCGGCGCCATCGCCGACCCGCGCGCGCTGCCGGACATCCTCTGGGCGATCCGTACGAATGAGATGGAGATGTACACCTACGACAGCATGCCCGAGGTGCTGGCCGTCTTCGGTCCGTCGATTTTACCCGACGTGACCGCGCTGGCGTGGGATCCGACCGCCCCGGTGAAAGCGCGGACTACGGCGCTGAGCGCGATATACCTCGTGGCATGCGATCACCCCTCGCTGCGTGACGAGGTCGTGACCACCCTGACGGAAATCCTCCGAGGGTGCACCAGTCCGGACGACAACATCGCGCTCCATATCGCATACGTTCTGGCGGACGTGGCCACGGCCGAGGCGATCGCCGCGATCGAGGATGCCAGCGCGCGCGACTTGCTCTACGGGGAGTTCGACGGGGCCACCGAGGACATCGTCGAGGCCAGCGGATGGCAATGGTCGACCTTCGAGCGCGATCTGATGCATCACTTCGGGCCGGGCGGGACACTGGATCACCTGCGCGAGATGAAGCAGTGGGCTGCCCATGCGCCGTTGACCGAAGAGGCGACGGTGATGCCTACGGCAAAGCGAGCGGCACCGAAGGTCGGGCGCAACGACGCGTGTCCCTGTGGGAGCGGGAAGAAGTACAAGAAGTGCTGCCTCGTACTCGCTTGATCGGGCGCGCGTCATGCTGGGTTCAAGCGGCAACCGGCGTGCGCTCCGGGGTCTGCGCCATCGCGGATGCGTTGGTGGGAGCACCGTGGACACGAGGTAGACCTCGTCGCGCTGTCCGAAAAGGGCCGCGCCCACCAGCGGTCTCGAGGTCTGCGTTGCCGTAGAGATCGGCCGTGTCGACGTGGGTCAGGCCGTGGTCGAGCCCGGGGCGGAGCGGTGCTCCCGCAGTACCTCGTCGGCGTTCGCCCACCCGAGGCGCTCGATCTCCTCGGCGTGGCGCTTGTACTTCGCGTCGAGCACCACCACGACGTCCTCGCGCTCCAGCACCAGGTCGGGAACCAGCGATCGCGGTGAGCCCGCGGACGGTGTCGCCCAGTCAAGAGGGACGCGCGTCTCGTGTCGTCGGCCCGCCCGCAGTCGTGCCCCCACGCGTCGCGCGGCGTCCTCGGCGACCGCCTCGACCCACGCCTCGAAGAACACCTCCATGTCCATGCGCCACGCCAGACCGGCGAGGTCCGAGAGACCCGCGAGCCGCGCGAGGAGCACGTCGCACATCGCAAGCACCCGTCGCACGACGAGGCCCGCAGACCCCTGCCCCAGCAGCGCGTTGAGAGCGATGGGGCTGGTCTGGGCCTGATGATACGCTCGCGAGTGTGTCGCTACCGTCGATGGAAAACCTCCGCTGTTTTGTGGCCGCCGCGGAGACGCTGAATTTCAGGGCTGCGGCGAAGGCTGTGGCGCTCACCCCGGCGGCGCTCGGGCAGCGCGTGCGGCAGCTCGAAGACGAGGTCGGCCACGCCCTCTTCGCGCGCACCACGCGCTCGGTGGCGCTCACGGCCGCGGGGCTCGCGATGCTCCCCGAAGCTCGCCGAACGCTGGCCGCGGCCGACACCTGCCTGCGGGCGGCGCGAGGCGACCTCGGCCCCTCCCCCTCGGAGCTTCTCGTCGGAACCCGCTACGAGCTCGGCATGAGCTGGCTGGTCCCGCAGCTGCCGCGGCTGTCGAAGGCACGACCTGACCTCACGCTGCACCTCTACGTGAGTTACGGCGCCGACCTGCTGCTGCGGGTGCGCACGCGCGAGGTCGACTGCGCCGTGCTGTCGGTGCGCTTCAGCGACCCGGCGCTCGACGCCCTTCCGCTGCACCGCGAGGACTACCTCTTCGTGGCGTCGCGCGCGCTGCTGGAGAAGCGCCCGCTGTCCCGCCCCGAGCACGCCGCGCAGCACACGCTCATCGACGCGTCCGCCGAGCTTCCGCTCTTCCACTACTGGCGCGAGGAGGCCGGTGCGATGGGCGCCGGGCTGCAGTTTGCGCGCGTGCTGCGCATGGGCACCCTCGCCGTCATCGAGCACCTGGTGCTGCGCGGCGACGGCGTGGCGGTGCTGCCGAAGTACCTGGTGGAGAAGCGGGTGAAGTCGGGCGCGCTGAGGGTGGTGTTTCCGAAGGTGCGTCCGGCGTGCGACCACTTCCGGCTGGTGTTTCGCGCCGACGACGCGCGGCGGCCCGACTACGAGGCACTCGCGCGGCTGCTGCTCGAAGCGCCGCTGCGGTAATCGTAAATGAAATCCATCCAATGATGCATCGAACATACTGATTCCGTTGTCGTCTCGTGCGGGGCACATTCGGTCATGCGGGCACCCCGAAGTGGGATGTGGCCCCGCACGGAGGTGCTGCGATGCGACTGGAGAAGCTGTTCAAGGTGCTGGTGGTCGGTGGATCGGCGCTGACCGCGGGCTGCGGGAGCGATGGCGCGCAGACCGGGCAGGCGCCCGACGTGGCCGTCGCGGTGACCGTGCGCGACGCGGGCGCCGACGT
>CANJUR010000246.1 GCA_947477565.1 Deltaproteobacteria bacterium | reverse complement strand
CGAGCAACGCGACCCACGAACGGGAACCGCCCCGCGCGCCCATCGACGCACGCGGCGACGGCGGGGGTGTCCGGCGCGCGGAACGCGCGGTCAGGCCAGCGGTTGGTAGCGAGGTCCCGGACGCCACCTTCCCATGATGCCTATCCCCCCTCAGCGGCCGCGAGGCGATCGCGGTAGGACCGCCGCCGCGGCAGGGAAAGTCATCACAGCAACTCCAGGGCGCGGGAGCGCGCGAGGAATCCCACCCGCGGGCGGCCGAGGGACAGGCCGCCGACCGCCGCGATGGCGTAGCCGAAGGCCCCGTTTAGCGTCGGACCGTTCACCGTGAACGAAGGGGTGGGCCCCGGCCCGAGGGCGCCCCCGAAGTAGACGTCGACGCGGCCGCGCTGGGACATCGCTGCTGGGGATCCGACGAGGAGGTCCGAGAAGCCGTCGCGATTGACATCGCCGCTGTTCGTCAGCGACGAGCCGAAGGTGCCGCCCGCCCCTGCACTGGACGTTACGGTGATCGAAGGCGACGAGCCGACGCCGCCCGCCCCCCCGAGATAGGCGTACGCTTGGCCGGAATAGGACAGCGCCGCATACGCGCCGACGACGAGGTCCCCGAAGCCGTCGCCGTTGACATCCCCCCCGGCCGCCAGGGACTGCCCGAAGAAGCCTCCCTCGCCGCCGGGGCCGATCAGCGTGCGCGCCGCCTCCGCCACGAGGCCTCTCGCGCTTCCGAAATAGACGTACGCGCGACCAGTGTTTCTCGTCACCGTGGGGGCCGAGACGACCACGTCGGCGAAGCCGTCGCCGTTCACGTCGCCCGCGCTCGCCACGGTCCACCCGAAGCTCCCGCCGTCCGGCCCGTCCAGGGTCGTCACGGGCGTGCGGTTCAGACCGCCCGCGCCCCCAAGGAAGACGTACGTCCGGCCGACGCTGCGCATCGCGCCGAAGGCGCCGACCACCAAGTCCGCGTACCCGTCAGCGTTGATGTCGCCAGCACCCCCGACTGAGTAGCCGAAGTAGCCGTTCAGCCCATCCGTGCCCGTGAGTGTGGCAGTCGGCGCCGCGGTCAGGCCCGTCGGGCTGCCCGCGAAGACGTAGGCTCGGCCCGTACCGTCCATCGCGTTCTGAGCCCCGACGACGACGTCCGCAAAACCGTCGCCGTTGACGTCGCCCGCGCCCGCGACCGAGGAACCGAAGTAGCCTCCGGCACCGTCGGGCCCGGACAATGTGATGGCTGGCGTTGGCACGAGACCCGTCGCGCTCCCGAAGTAGATGTAGGCCCGACCCGTGATGCCGGCGACGTTATAGGCCCCCACGATCAGGTCCGTGAAGCCGTCGCCGTTGACGTCACCGGCGCTCGCGACCGAGGTACCGAAATAACCCCCGGCACCATCCGGACCCGTGATGGTCGTGGCGGGGGTTGCCGTCGGGCCGGTCGATCCACCGCTGTATACGTAGACGTGGCCGAGCGCATCGCCGGAACCGACGACGACGTCGGCGTACCCATCGCCGTTGAGGTCAGGAAAGGTGCCCCAACTCGCATCGGTTGTCGCGCTCCGGTGCCCGACGCGAAGCTCCCACACAGGCCCTGTGGCGCTCCCCGTGCCGCCGCCTGCGCGACCGGACAGACGCCAGAAGTGCACCCCCGGCGCGAGTTGCGCGGGCGGAGCGGCGGCTGTACCGGCCGCGTCGAAGGACTGCTCGACCACCGCGCAGGCCCGGTCACGGCAGACGTCCACGTGCGCGCCGGAGGCGCCCGCCGAAAGTGCCCAGCGCAGCGTCGGCCTCTGTGTCGTGGTCGTCGCCGTGGAGAGCGGCGCGGTGGGTCGCGGCTCGCCGACTGGGATGCAGCCGCCGGCACCAGCGGCGAATCCTGGGTCGCACGCGACCTCGCAGAGTCCCGCCCTGCACGCGGGCGTGCCGTGACTCGTCCCGGTACACAGGTGGCCGCAGCTCCCGCAGTTCGCGACGTCGACTGCGGTATCCCGACACGCGCCTCCGCAGTCACGGAATCCGGCGTCGCAGACGAACCCGCATCCCATGCCGTCACAGGTTGCACTCGCGTTCGCGACCGCAGGGCAGGTCCTGCAATCGGACCCACAGGCGCGCGGGTCGGCGTCGCGGACGCAAGCGCCTCCGCAGGCGTGATACCCGTCGAGGCAGGCCCATCCGCAGGCGGTCCCATCGCACGTGCTGACGGCACCCACGGGGGACGGGCACGGGACGCACGCCGCCCCGCATGACATCGGCGAGGTGTCGCGGACGCACGCACCAGCGCAGGCATGCAGGCCGGCCGCACACCCGGCGTCACCGGACGCATCGGCGCCAGCGTCGACCGGCGAGACCTCGCCGCCGACGTCGGAAGACGCGTCGGCAGGTAGATCGGCGACCCCTGCCTCGAAGACAGCGACCTCCGGCTCACTGGCGGGCGAGGCATCCCGGACAGCGTTGGGAGAAGCATCATGCGGTCGGTCGGTGCCAGAGCCGACATCAGACGACTCCGTAGCATCGAGAGGGCCCGTGTCCGAGCTGGTAGCGTTGCCGCCGACTGGCGTGTATCCCTTGCACCCAGCGGACGCGCCGACCAGCAATCCTGCGAGACATCCGAGGACCATAGGTGTCATCGACCCGGTCCGAGCACCGTGCCGTCGGCGCAGCGCCCGCGTCGAAGTGGCGCATATCGTAAGCGGCTCCGCTCCATTGAGCGTCAGCGGTCTCGCGTTGATCATCCTCCTCCTCGACCCGACGACCATGGACCCAGTCGGGAGGGGAGGATCACCATCGGACGAACGCGACGTCAACGACGATCGGCCGCGAGCGAGGGCGGCAAGAGCGGCGGGCTGGAAGTCGTGACCGCAAATACGTGGCGGAATTCGCCTCGACGGCAGTCACCCGAGACCTCGGGCGATTGCTTCGGTCGCCCCACCGCCAGCGCGTCGTACCGCATCGCCGATGACCCAACCGAGGTTCGAACGGACAGCAACCTGGCGTCCCGGGGTCACCATGCGAGGGTCCGCCTCGAACCACCAAGACGGCGTCCCGGGAACTCCTGGCAGCGCCAAGACGGCGTCCCGGGAGCTCTTGGCAGCGCTCGCGGGACGGTGTCCTGCTGATAGTAGGTGTACCGGTAACTGGAGCGGATCCGTGCCAGCGAGGGTGCCGCGTTGGTTCGCCT
>CANJUR010000245.1 GCA_947477565.1 Deltaproteobacteria bacterium | reverse complement strand
TACGACACGTCGCGGCGGCGCTCCCCAGGTTTCTCGACCATCTCGGCCGATCCAATGAGCAATGCCGAAAACGACGAATCGACACTTTCCGGGAGACGATCGACGCCTATGCGGAAAATGCTAGTAAATAGCAGCTTAACGCCTATGGGTCTTTGGGGGGTGTTCAGGAAGGCACATCGGGCAAGGGCCGGACGTGCCGTAACGCGGTCTGGCCTGCAGCCGAGCGGCTTTGTTCAATATCCTATATGCAAAGTTCCCTTGGCTTGCGCCGTCGAAAGCACACGCTCACCGCGCTGGAGGAGCCTCACTGGCGAGACGAAACGGCGCGGCGACCATCCAAGCAGCGTGATGAGCAAGAGTGACGAGCCGCCGAGGTCGATCTGGTCGCGCTCGGTGACGCTGGTCAAGCTGCGCGACGGCGCCATGCGGGAGGCCCTGGTCGACCTGATTCGCCTTGTGATGCGCGTGTTTCGTCGCGAGTCGCAGCCGGTGGACTTCACCGACCGCGCGCGGGTCGTCGACGCCGCCGAGGCGGTCAAGGGATTGTACCAATCGCTCAAGCACTCGCCGCCGTCGGCGCAGCTTTTGTTTCAGCATCGCAAACTCGGCGGCGTGTATTCGATGGGCAAGGCACTCGGGGCGACGATCGATCTGACACCCTACCGGCAGCGCCTCGAACGTCCCATCGCCTGACGACCGCGCGCCCGCCCACCCATCGGAGGTCTACCGTGGCTCACTACGAGACAACAATTCGTTCGCCCCTTTCTCCGGCCGACGCCTTCGCGGCCGTGGCCGACGTCGCCCGCTTCGCCGAGTGGGATCCGGGGGTTCTGCACGGCGTGCAGGTGTCCGGCCGCGGGCCTGCGCTGGGAGCGGTCTATGACCTCACGATCAAGGCTGTTCCGCCGCAGGTGTTTCGCTATCGAACCATCGAGTTCGAGGCGCCTCGGCGCTACCTCATGGTCGCCTCGACGCTCTTCTTCACCTCGATCGATGAGGTGCGCGTCGCGCCGAGCGGCGACGGCAGCGCGACGACCTACCACGCCGAGCTGAAGCTCAACGGCCCGCTGCGGGTCTTCGACCTCGGGCTGCGCATGGTCTTCGCGCGCATCGGCGACCGCGCCGCCGCCGGGCTCGCCCGCTTTCTCAGCGGAACCATCATCCACGGCGGCACCCCATGAGCGCCACCGGCTGGCTGGGAGGGGTCGTCGACGCGATGCTCGAGGCGTCGGTCGTGGGCAGCTTCACCCGCGTGGGCGTGCGGGTGCGACGGCGGGTGCTCCCGTGGGAAGACCTTCCTCCCGACTGCCTGCGAGGCAAGGTCGTGGTCCTCACCGGGGGCACCTCGGGCCTCGGGGAGTCCGCCGTCGAGTCGCTCGCCCGGCTCGGGGCGCACGTCACGATGGTGGCGCGCAACCCCAGCAAGGCCGACGCGGCCTGCGACCGGCTGCGCGCGCTCACGGGCAACCCGGCAATCGACTACGTCGTGGCCGACACCGGCGACCTGCGCGCCGTGCGTCGCGTCGCCGACGAGCTCGGCGCGAGGCACCCGCGCGGGGTCGACGTGCTGATCCACAACGCCGGGTCGCTCGACGACCGCTACGCCGCGTCGGCCGACGGCATCGAGCAGACCCTCGCGAGCCACGTCGTCGGACCGTACCTGCTCACCACGCGGCTGCTGCCCGCCCTCCGCGCCGCCGCGAAGCGAGGCCCGGCGCGCGTTCTCTGGGTCTCCTCGGGCGGCATGTACAGCGAGCCCCTCCGAGTCGACGACCTCGCGATGAGGGACGCCGACTACGACGGAGTGACGGCCTACGCGCGGGCCAAGCGCGCCCAGGTCACGCTCGCCGAGATGCTCGCGGTGCGCTACGCGCCCGACGACATCCGTGTGCATTCCATGCACCCGGGGTGGGCCGACACTCCAGGGGTCGCGCGCTCGC
Organism: Deltaproteobacteria bacterium; assembly: GCA_947477565.1. Classification (GTDB taxonomy): domain Bacteria; phylum Myxococcota_A; class Polyangia; order Polyangiales; genus SCUS01. Next base: position 1,314 of record CANJUR010000245.1, on the reverse strand, counting down.
TCCCGCGCTTTCGACGGATCATGGGGCCGCTGCTGCGAACCGCCGCCGAGGGAGCCGACACGCTGGTCTGGCTGGCCGCCAGCGAGGATGCGCCGCTCGCCGAGAGCGGGCGGTTCTGGCTCGACCGCGTGCCGCGCAGCATCCACCGGTCGGGCGTCAGCGGCCGGTCGGACACGCCGGCCGAGCGCGAGCGGCTCGCGGCGTGGCTCGATCGCGTGACGGCCTGACGCCACCCCGTCACTCGCTGGAGTTGAGGCGTCACTGCTCGCCAGCGAGCGACGTCCACGCTCTCGGTCCGATACCCGTCGCCGTCGTCGATCCGAGTCACCTGCCTCGCTGCGCATCGACGGTCTTCCGAGATCTCGGTGACGCAGGTCGAGTCGGGCACGCTGTTCCGGATGCTCGCCGCGATCACCGCACAGCCACCCGGCACGAAGATCTCGACGAGCACCTCGGACTGCGCCACGCGGCGCGCGACGCCGATCGCGTCGAACGTCACCCGTCCGCGCGCTTGCCCGCCGACGCTCGTCACCTCGGCGCCCGGACACGCCGCGAGCGCGCTGCTCAGTGGCAGCTCGAAGCATCCGCCGGTGACGTCCCAGGTCCCGACGATCTCGCCCCCGCACGCGGTGAGCGGCACACACAGCGGCGTCGATCTCCGCCGCGTCAGGGGCCCGACTTACGCTTCGATCCCAGCATCGCTGGCACTCTCCCCGCCACCACAGCCGAAGTGAGCCGTCGCGATCGCGAGCAGAACGGAGATCGACTTGAGCCGGAGCGCGGGCTGGGTCATGGCCGCAGCCTGTGTGGTCGGCAGCCTCGCTTCGATTGAGCGGCGTGAGTCCCGTCGTGACGACTCGCCGCTGCCGTCCTGACCCGGCCGCGAGGCGCCCGCATGCCCGAACTCCTCGAGCTGGCGCCTCGTCTCGGCGTCGATCGTGAGGTGCTCCTCGCGGATCTGCGCGCGCTGTCCGGAGGGGCGCTCCACCCCGGAGAGCGAGAGACCGAGCAGTCCCCGCGCGTACCGCACCATGATCGGCCGATCAGCCGACACGTCGTTGAGCTCGTCGGAATCCAGCGCGGCTCCTCCAGCGCGGTGAGCGGGTGCTTTCGACGGCAAACGAAGGAATGTCAGACCCACGAGAGCCACGCGAAGACGCCCGCATCGGCGCTCGCGTCCGCCACGTCCGCCGCCGGAGCATCGGCCTTCGCGCGCGAGACGTCGGCGCCCGCGTCGCGCACGGTCACCGCGACGGCCACGTCGGGCGCCTGCCCGGTCTGCGCGCCATCGCTCCCGCAGCCCGCGGTCAGCGC
>CANJUR010000244.1 GCA_947477565.1 Deltaproteobacteria bacterium | reverse complement strand
GGCGCAGAACGAGACCAGTCGCCCACAGAGACGACAGACCGCGAACTCCAGAGTCGGCTCCATCGGCCTTTCGATCGCGCGTCCGAACTGCTCGCGCAAGTCCGACGAAGCACCGTCGTGAGCATTTCGAACCGCCCGTGGTGGTCAAATTCATGCGGAAAATGATGGCCGTCTACATCGATGCGCTGGAGGTTGCGGGTGGCGATGTGTCGGCGCGACGCCCTGCCACGCATCGTCGGCACTAGCGCGCTCCGCCGGGCCAGGAGTTCCACCGGAGTCATTACCGATGTGTCGCCCCCGCGCCCCGCGGCGGCTTCACCCGATCGGCCACGTTGCGATCGGGCAGCAGCCTCACGCGACCCGTCGCCACCGCGGACGCCACCGGTCCGCTACCAGCGGCTGAGCATTGACCTCATCTTTTCCGGAACGGGCGCCCACTCCGCGGTTGCGATGGCCCGCACGAGGGCCTGCAACCGCTGAAGTGGGAGCCTTGAGTTGAGCGTCCCGCTCGCGCGGGACTTGCTGAAGGAGCATCGAGCGCGGGGGCACTCGATCAGGGGACATCGGTGCTCACCCGCAGCAGCAGAACGATCCGATGATCGTCTTGTCGACACGCCTCGCAAAGGCCGGTGACCTCCCGACGGTTGCCCCAGCAACCGGCGCTCCTGCAGTAAGTCCCGCGCAGGCGGGACGCTCAATCCCAGGCTCCCACTTCAGCGGTTGCAGGCCCGCGTGCGGGCCGTCGCAAGCGCGGAGTGGGCGCTCCCTTCCCGCGGAGAGGAGGTCAATGCTCAGTCCCAGCGGGGGGGGCGCACCGAACTTGTCCTGGCGCTCCGCTAGAGCCGCCATCGCAGATCACCGGTCCGGTGAACGCGATCACCGGACCGGTGATCTGCGCGGCGATTCACATGGGCCGCGTTCGCGGCGTCGGCGTTCTTCTGGAGGGCGGCGGGGAGGGACGAAGCGCGCGTGCGACGGGCGCGCTTCCGTTGGATGAAGGCAGGCGAATCAGCGCGACGGCGAAGCTACGTGCTCGCTCCCGTCACTTCCCGTTCGGGGTCTTGAACGAGAGGTACGTCTGCTCTTTGAGACCGCGCTCGTAGTCCGCGAGGAGGCGCATGCCTTCTTGCGGTCGGAGGCGGTCGGCCTTGATGGCCTGGTCGATCTGGGACTTCATCTGTTGCGCGAGATTGTTGGGGAAATACTGGGTCATCGCCAGCACTTCCGCGACGGTGTTCCCGGGCAGTGTTTCTTCGATGTAGTACCCGCGCTCGTCGTCTTCATCGAGGAAGACGTGCACTTCATTGACCCGCCCGAAGAGGTTGTGCAGATCGCCCATGATGTCTTGATAGGCGCCAGTCAGGAAGATACCGAGGTAGTACGGCGATGCAGACACCTCGTGGAGGCGCAGCGTGTCCCGCGTGTCGCTCAGATCGATGAACTTCGACACCTTCCCATCGGAGTCGCAGGTGATGTCCACCAGCGTTGTTTCCAGTGTCGGCTCTTCATTCAACCGATGAATCGGAACGATCGGGAAGAGCTGCCCCAGCGCCCAGTGATCGAGCAGCGACTGGAACACCGAGAAGTTGCAGATATGCTGGTCTGCGAGCTGATTATCGAGGTCCGCGAGTTCGTCCGGTCGCTCCTCCGTATCGAGCCCCTTTGCGTTGTTCTGGATGGCCTCGGCGATTTCCCAATAGAGTGACTCGACACGCGCCTTCACATTCAGGTCGAGCATTCCGAGCTCGAACATCTTCTGCGAAGACTCCTTGATGTCCGTGAGGTCATGCCAGCTCTCCATCAGGTTGCGGTCCGTGAGGTGCCGCTGGATGTAGAGCAGATCGCGAATGAGCTTGTGGTCCACCGGCGGCGACATTGCGGGCTCGCTCGGGGTCTTCTCGATGGAGCCGAAGGCCTCCACCACGAGCACCGAATGGTGCGCCACCACTGCGCGGCCGGACTCACTCACGATGATCGGGTGCGCCACCTTCTCTTCATCACAGATGTCCATGATGTTGTAGACGATGTTGTCGGCATACTCCTGCACCGTGTAGTTCATTGAACTATGGAAGGTGCTGGCGCTGCCGTCGTAGTCCACGGCGAGCCCACCGCCGACGTCGATGTACTCGACCTCGTGGCCCATCTGCCGGAGCTTGGCGTAGTACCGCGCGGCCTCGCGCACCGCGCGCTTCATGATCAGGATGTCCGGCACCTGCGACCCGATGTGGAAGTGCAGAAGCTTGAACGCCGAGGCCATCCCCGCGTCGCGCATCATCTGCCCCGCGTCGAGAATCTCCGCCGTGCTCAGCCCGAACTTCGCGTGCTCGCCGCCGGACGTCGCCCACTTGCCGGCGCCCTTGGCGAGCAGCCGCACGCGCAACCCCACCATCGGCTCGACGCCCATCTCCTTCGCGACACGGATGATCGCCGCGACCTCCGCGAGCTTCTCCGCGACGAGAATCACCCGCTTGCCCAGCTTGCGCCCGACCAGCGCCGTGCGGATAAACGTGTCGTCCTTGTAGCCGTTGCAGATGATGAGCGACTCGGGATCGCTGTGCTGCGAGAGCCCCGCAAACACCTCGGGCTTCGACCCGACCTCGATGCCGTAGTGGTACGGCTCGCCCGCGATCAGAATCTCCTCGAGAACCTCACGCAACTGGTTGACCTTGATCGGGTACACGCCCCGATAAAGGCCCTGGTATTTGTTCTCCGCGATGGCGTTGATAAACGCCTCGTTGATCGCCCGCACCCGGTGGTGGAGGATGTCCTGGAAGCGGATGAGCAGAGGCGTCTGGAAGCCTTCCTCCCGCGCCTCCTTCACCACCTCGAACAGCGGAATCGACGCGCCTTGATCCTGCAACGGACGGGCGGCGATGTTGCCATCCGCGTTGACGGTGAAGTACCCCGATCCCCATCGGTCGATGAGGTAGAGGGCCAGTGCGTCGTCGATGGTCCAGGCCGACCGCTCGGTGGAGTCGGGGGCGGCGGTGGGAGCGAGCGTAGCGTCCAATGAAGCGACCTCCGCGCTGCGGAGTTGAGTGGCCCCGATCAATGGGACCGCCCGCAGGCCGCCGGATTGTGGGCAAGCCGACCCCCGCGTCAAGGCCCACCAGCGGCTGTCACGCGATCTCCGTTCCGGCGTCCGATGGGCCGCGCTCCGTAGGCGCTGTGCTGCGACCCGGTGCAGCCTTCCGGCTCGTCGTCCCGACCCGCGCTTGCCATGCGTCCCCCACACCGACGGCCGCTGGTCCCGATGTTCTTCTTACCGACCATGGTAATCCCGCAGACACCGCCCCGCCCCGATGCTCCCCTCCCGTTGGACGCCTAAGCAGGGATCCGGGGAAACGGCGGTCTACCGTCAGACTGCGGGGAAACAAGCGTGAGAAACCGTCGCGTTTCGCGCCGACTGGCACCGACGAGCGGCCAGCAGTCTGAGCCCGCGCCGACGACTGGCACCCTCAGCACGTGCCGACGGAAG
>CANJUR010000243.1 GCA_947477565.1 Deltaproteobacteria bacterium | reverse complement strand
GGCGCGAACCAAGGGGAACTTCGCATATAAGGGACTTATGTAAACTCTAGCGGATCCGTGCCAGAAGGGCTGGGGCGTTGGATCGCCTATCCCCCAGCGAGCTCCTCCAGCGCGGTGAGCGGGTGCTCTCGACGGCGCGAACCAAGGGGAACTTCGCATATAAGGGACTTATGTAAACTCTAGCGGATCCGTGCCAGAAGGGCTGGGGCGTTGGATCGCCTATCCCCGTGTGCCTGGCGTCTACGCCGGGCCGTTCGCGTCGAGCGTGGGATTTTCGAAGGCTACGAGGGGTGCATGGACCTCCCTCTGATGCATCGGAAGAGTAGTGCTAGCCTCGGCGTGAACCGTCAAAGTCAGGCGTCGTCGATTGTCGCAACGCCCAAGTCGAACAGTGCGTCGACGCGGTCGTCGAGCAGAAGATCGTTGAACACGTCGAGCTGCTCGCAGTCCGCCAGGGCTTGCCGTGGCTCGCTCGTAGGAGCTCACGGCCTCCATCAGACCCGTCACCGCGTAGTGGCCCTCCGGTTAGTCCATCAACCCCGCGCTGGCGGCGACGACTCAGAAGGTCAGCATAAACCACCCCGGCGGCGTCGAAGAAGCCGAGTCATTTCGTCATTTCGAGGCGTCGGGAGGGGGGTTAATGCTGACCTTCTCAGCAACCCAGAGGGTGCCGCCGTGGCGCAGGAGATCCAACCCCCAGAGACTACGGCCTCCGCGCGAGGCTACGCGGGGCCGGTTGCGAATCTCGTGGGTCGGACCGCCACGTCGATGTTAGCCTGAGACTTCGGTCGGCGCTCGCGTCAATCGAAGGGTGCGACGATCGGCCGGGGAGATTCTCATCATGCCGCTCTTCATTCCGTTTCTCTTCGGTGGCGTCGCTCTGCTTCTGGGTGGCGCCGGGGTCAAGAAGGGCATCGATGGCGTGGATGACCTCCGCGAGGCCGAGCGCATCGGCCGCCAGGCGCACCAGGGGCACAGGTGGGCGGTCGGGGAGGTCGAGGTCGCCAGGGACGGCGTTCAGGAGAGGGCGACTGCCTACGGCGCGTTCAAGCTCCAGACCCGGCAGCAGACCTTCGCGCGCCTGCTTTGGGTGCTCGAGTCCCTGGAGCGGCGAGGAGGCCTGGAGCGCGCGGAATTCCTGCGCGAGATCGCGCTGACCCACGACCAGATCGAGCGCTTTGAGGCGACCCAGATCGAGGCGCAACACGTCGCGGCGGGCTTCGTGCGAGCGGGCCTCGGAGGGGCCGCGGCGGCGTCGGCGGCGTATGGGCTGGCGGGCTCGATCGGGGTGGCCAGCACCGGCGCGGCGATCGGCGGGCTCAGCGGCGCGGCCGCGACGAGCGCCTCCCTGGCATGGCTCGGCGGTGGCGCCCTTGCCGCGGGTGGCTTCGGAATGGCTGGGGGCATGGTGGTCCTCGGTGGCGTCATCGCCGGCCCCGCGCTGGCGTTGGGCGGCTTCATGATCGCCAGCCGCGGGGAGAAGGCGCTCACGGAAGCCGCGAAGTATTCCGCCCAGGTCGAACGGGCCGTCGCTGACCTTGAGACGGTGAAGGTGTTTCTGGGGAAGGTCGGTCGGCGCATCGTCGAGATGCACGATGTGGTGCGCGGACTGCGGAGCCGACTCGATGAGAGCCTCACGGCCCTCGAGGCGCGTCTCGGTACATGGAGTCTGGAGAAGGCTGCCGATCGAGAGCAGTTGCGCGCCGCGATGCAGCTGGCAGGGGCGCTTTCGGAGATGATCCGGACGCCCGTGGTGAGCGTGACTGGAGGGCTCACCCTGGAGAGCGCGGCGGTAGTCGCCCGCTACGGCGAGCTGTCGGCGTAGTCACGAGGGTGGAGAACGACGATGTCGAAGCGAGCGGTCAAGGGAGCGAACAAGGTCGTGAAGGGCCTCGACTTGGCGGCCTTCGTGAACGAGTTGATCGACGCGAAGGGCACCGTCGAGTCCATAGTTGGGTACCTCCGGGAGGCGGACCAGCACAAGACGGAAAGGGCACGCATCGCGGCGGAGGCGACGATCCACGTCGAGCGGGTGCGGGCGTTTCGGGAGGTGGTCGGGCAATACCTCGACCGGGCCTTCGACGAGCGGCGGGTGAACTTCGACGCGCTCTTCGCGCGCCTCGACCAGTGCATCGAGCGAGGCGATGCGCAGATGATAGGTGCGACGCTGGGCGCGATGGTGGAGTTGGCGAAACACTCGCCGCTCGCGGCGGTCTCGGACGCGGCGAGGTTTCAGCGGGCGATCGAGGACAAGGAGACGGATTGGAAGTTCTGATTGGGCCGGCTTACTCGGCCGCGGGCGGTGTGAGCCCTCACCGTGCGTGCCACGGTGAGGGCAATCGCGGGGCCGCGCGCGCCGTGGCGTGCGCCGTGACCATCGCCGCCTCGTCGTTGCTTGACACCTTCGCGGAGCTGCTGGACGGCGCCCGCCAGCACTTCGCCGTCATCCCGATGTAGATGGTAAACTACGCGTTCAAACACGCGCGCGAAGACTTGCTAGCCGTCGGTCTGTTGGAGGATGGGCGCTACCGCGACAGCATCGATTGCTATCTCATGAGCCTTCGGTCGTGACTGTTTAGCAGGGATCCGGGATTCGCCTCGATAACCGTCAGCGTCCCTTCTCGCTTCGAATCTGTCGCAGGTGGATCGCCACGATGGTGACTGTTTAGCTCAATGAAGAGGCGCTGACCTGGCGGGCATCGCGGGCTGGCCGGGGAAGAGCGTCGGGAAGTCACCGCCCTCGTGGAAGGCGATGCGCGCCTGCCGGAAGGTGTCGGTGAAGTCGCCGCCGTGAAGGTGAACCGTTCGCACGACCGAGAGGTTGATCGCGTACGTCTTTGCCCCCGCGTCGGACCGGGCGCCTCCCGAGCGATGACGCCCGATGGCGTGGGGGCGAAACTCCCGTTCCGCCCGGTTGTTCGTGCCTTCCAGATCGGGGTTCGTGATGAACGTCACCAACTCGGGCAGGTGCCGCACGATGCGGCGCTGGAGGCGTGCGACGTCCGCGTTCGCGGCGAGGTCCGCGTCCGTCGCCAGCGTCTTCAGGTCACCCCTGATCGCCCGTGCGTTGCGCTCCGCCGTCGCCGGCCGCCCCTGCGCCGCGGCGCCGCGGCCGTAGAGCCCCGAGAGCCGATCGTGAAACGTGGTGGCCTCCTCCGACTCGGACTGGCGCTCCGCGATCTGCCGCGCGGTGCGGCAGAGGTGAGCCCAGCAGGGCGCGTGAGCGACTCCGGCGAGCGTCCAGTAGACCGAGTAGAAGTCCGAGTGCAGCGTGCCCGTGAACCCCTTGAACAGCCGCTGCGCGACCTCCTGACCGCGCGAGCGATCGGCCAAGACGGCGTCCCGGGAACTCCTGGCAGCGCCAAGACGGCGTCCCGGGAGCTCTTGGCAGCGCTCGCGGGACGGTGTCCTGCTGATAGTAGGTGTACCGGTAACTGGAGCGGATCCGTGCCAGCGAGGGTGCCGCGTTGGTTCGCCT
>CANJUR010000242.1 GCA_947477565.1 Deltaproteobacteria bacterium | reverse complement strand
TCGGCAGGGGGCGGAGCGGGGCGCCGGGTGGGTCACGATCCCGCCGGGCGCCGACCGCCGTCCGGCGGGCGGGGTGGATCACGAGAGCGCCGTGAAGTGGCTCACGACGGGGCCGCCGCTGAAGGCGCATCGGGCAGGACAGCGTCGCCCCAGATCGTATCGACCAGGGCGCCGGGCTGGAAAGGGTCCAAGAACGTCGACATGGCCTAGAGCTCTACGCCAAAAGGCGATGCGATAGAATCGCGCAGGAATCGCTGAGAAACAAGCCGGATCAGTGACTTCTGTGCCGAACGGAGCCACTTGTGGGGGCGGGGGCGGGGCTGGGGGTGGGGGCTCGCACACCCCACCGGTCACCTCCGCCGTCGGGTACGAGCGGTGGCTTTCTCGACCCAATGGGGGCCGCCGACTTCGATCCAGCGGCGGCCCGCGCTTGTGCGACGGTTTCCCGGTCTGTGTTTCAGCAGAGTTACGAGCGTTTCCCGCATCCCTGCTTAGAGCGCGTCGCCCAGCTTCGACACGAGTCCCGTGCAGAGCGAGCGCAGCCACGCCATCGCGTCGGTCTTCGGCGTGAGCGTGCGCTCGTCCATGTACAGGTCGCGGTTGAGTTCTACCTGGATGGCGTGCACCCCTGTCGAGGGACGACCGTAGCGCCAGGTCGTCGCTCCGCCGCGGTACGGATCATCGTGTCGCACGCTCAGCCCGGCCCCCCGGAAGTGCGCATCGACGGCGTCGATGAGCGCGCCGCTCGCGGTGCTGCGTCCGCGCGTACCAGGAACCACGTCGGCCCGCCGCCGCGGCGCCTGCGCGAGGTGCATGCGACCCATGGCGGGCATCGAGTGTCCGCAGAGCAACACGGCGACGCCGTGGCGAGCCCGTAGCGCTTCAAGCTCCTGGGCGAGCGCGCGGTGGTACGGTCGGTGGTAGCGCGCCACCCGCTGCGCGAACTCCTCCGCGGTGAGTGGTCGTCGCAGCGCTGGCGTCCCGTCGCTGCCCTCGCGCCAGATCACCCCGCGCGGCGCGGAGCCCTTCGGCTGCGTCGAGTTGGCTACGGCGCCGGGGTCGTGGTCGTGCTCGTCGCGGTTGAGGTCCACCACGTAGCGGGAGACGCGCGCGGACAGCAGCGTCGCGCCCTGCGCCACCACGTCGCGGAAGAGCGCGTCTACCCAGGCGTCTGCGTCCCGCAGCATCGCGCGGTCGTCCGCCAACAGCAGCGCCCGCGCCTCCGGCGGCACCGCGAGCCCCGCGTGCGGAACCTCCACCAACACCGGCAGTCCCCTCGCGGTCGGTCGACACAGCGCGAACGCCTCGCCGTCCGCGCTGTCGCTCACGGCTTCGCCAGGAGGTCCGCGGCGCGGTCGATCCACCCGCGCACGGCGTCGTCGTCGGTGCTTCCCATCGGAGTCCCGGGCGGACGCCGCGCGGGGCCGGTCTCGTCGCTCCCGGTCAGCCGAAGCGCCAGCGACTGCACTGCGCCGAAGCGCGCGTCGTGGAGAAGTAACGGCAGCGGGTCTGGTCCGGTCGAGCGCCGCGGCGCCGGGAGCCACCACGCGCGCGCCCCGTCTGGCAGCGTCGCTTGCCAGCCTGCGACTACATGATCGACCGGGTCGCGCGGGGTGCGCAGCGAAGCGTCGAGTGCGTCGCGGGTCCACTGCGCCAGGGTCGTGTGGTCGCTCCCGGCCATCGTGAGGCCGTGCGCTGCGGCGAGCGCCCGAACCTCTCCGACGGTCGCCATGGCGGGGGCCTCTACCAGCCGCGATGCTGCATCGATGCGCACGCCCGTCACCGCCGCCGGGGCTGTTGGCGTCACGGCGGGCGAGTCCCCGAGAAGCGGGCCGCCGGCCAGCGTACGGTCCGGATCCGCCGCGCGGCGCAGGGCGTCGATCCAGCGCAATCCGGCGCCCCACTCCATCGCCATCGCTGCCCGCTTCGAGCGGCCGACGCCGTGGTGGTGAGCGATGGTTCCGCCGGCCTCATGGGCGGCGCGGAGGGCGCGCGTCCAGGTGGCGTCGTAGGTTTGCCTGGCGGTGGCGTCGTCGGGCGATGCGCCCACGAAGGTGAAGTAAATCGAACACCCGTCGGGGTACGCGTGGCTCATGTGAGCCATCACGAGCCCGCCGTGCGAGAGCGCCGCGTGTACGCCGTCGTAGAGCGCCTCTAGCCGCGACCACGGCGCTGCGACCTCCATCGTGTCCACCCAGAGCCCACGCGCATACGCCGGCGGCTGCCGATAGCTCACCGCATGCCGCCGTGCGAGCCAGCGCTTCGCCGGGGCGTCCCCCTCGTCACGGCAGCCGCCACGCTGGCAGATCGTCGTGGCCCTCGCGAGCGCCTCGGCCTGCGGGTCGGCGTCGTCGCCCTCGAAGATCACGATCAGGAGCGAGCGAGTGTAGAGCCGCGTGCTTGCGAGGTCGGCGATGGCGTTGACGGCGAGCGGCACGTCGAGGACTCGGCGAAGCAGCCACTCTGCCGCGGGGGATGGGCTTGTCGGGGTCTTCCGGGCGTCGGTATTGGGTTTGGTTGAGCCCTGGAGGAAGACGTACGTGTCCATGGGGTCATAGAGGCGTGCTACCGCGGGCCGCAGACCAGCCTGGAAGATGGCTCGGATGGCCTCCCAGGCGTCGCGCATCGTCGCGAAGGTGAACCCGCGGCCGCGCCAGTCTGTCGGTGTGGGCCACACCCGCATCGTCGCCCGCGTGACGAAGCCGAAGAGGCCTTCGCTACCGACCATCAGTTCGCGCAGGTCGGGCGCGCCCGGCCGTGGGGCGTCGAGGGTGAACTGTTCGCCGCTGCCCAGCACCCCGTCCATCGCGAGGGTCATGTCTTCGATCTTGCCGTAGCGACCGGAGCACTGGCCCGCGCCGCGCGTCACCACCCATCCGCCGAGCGTCGAGCAATGAATCGAACTCGGGAAGTGTCCCAGCGTCGCCCCGCGGCGCTTCAGTTGGTCTTCGAGGTGCGTCCCGAGGATGCCCGCGTCGGCCACGCAGACCCCCGACTCGAGATCGACTCGGTGGAGCGTGCGCATGCGCTTCAGGTCTACGGCCACGGTGTCGCGGGTGTTGGCGATGCCTCCGACCACGCCGCTTCCGGCGCCAAACGGAGCGAGCCCGACGCCGTAGGTTCGGGCGTAGCCGACGAGGGCGGAGAGGTCGTCGCGGGTGGTGGGCCAGACCACCGCGCGAGGCCCGGGTGGTCGATCGAGGTTGCCGCGCGTCGAGAGAAGCTGCCGCGGCCACAGATCGTGTGCGTAGGCGCTACGGTCGGCAGCGTCGGTGGACACGGCGTCGTCGCCGAAGCGCGCGCGAAGGTCGTCGACGAGGGGGTCTTTCATGGGGTCCCGTTTGGGAGACGGAGAGTGGTGCACCCGAGCACGCGGCCGCAAGGGCTCCTGTCCCCACCTGAGGTTCGGAGTACGTCGCCTCGGCCCGCCGTGCCGCGTGCTGAAGCACACGGCACCCCAGCGAAAGCCCGCAGCGGGCTCCATCCCGGGTCCCACGGGGCAGCGCTTCTCCATCGGGACATCGTAG
>CANJUR010000241.1 GCA_947477565.1 Deltaproteobacteria bacterium | reverse complement strand
TGCCGTCCGGGGCGCGCCAGAACAGCTTCGCCGCGCGGGTCACCTCGTTGTCCTTCGGCAGCTCGTGGACGATGAGCAGCAGGTGCCCCTCCTCCACGATGGCCCGCTGCCGACCCGCCTGCACCCCCACCCGCTGTCGGATGCGAGCCGGAACCTGCCACGCGTCGGGAATCACTTGTGCCATGCGCCGTGAGTCTAGACCAAAACCGCCGGCGTCAACTCCGCTCCTACCCCATGAACGCGTCGACCTCGATCTCCACCCGCATCCACGGCTCGATGAGGGCGCGCGCCTCGATCATCGAGGTCGCCGGGCGCGTGTCCCCGAAGGCCTCCAGCGAGCTCCTCCAGCGCGGTGAGCGGGTGCTCTCGACGGCGCGAACCAAGGGGAACTTCGCATATAAGGGAATTTCGGTAACTGCAGTGGATTCGTGCCAGAACGGCTGGGGCGTTGAAACGCCTATCCCCCGTTCCGGTAACTGGAGCGGATCCGTGCCAGCGAGGGTGCCGCGTTGGCTTACCTATACCCCGACGCGCGGCCCGGCCCTCGGTGTGAGCAGAGGCGGATCGAGGCGCCCTTGGCGTGACCTCGATGCTCCGAGTTTGCATAGTTGGTTGCGGTGGCTTCGTTGGGAGCCCAGACTCCGGCCGTGCGCTCACCAACCTCCACCCCGTCAGCGAAGGCCACGGTGCTGGCCCGTGACGCGCTGCGTACGCTTCAGACGAGACCGCTTCGCAGTCGGGCGGCGCCGGCGAATCTCCGCGCCGAAGCCGGCGCTCATAGCGCCAGCGTGGCGGTGCCCCGCGAGGCGTTCGGGCGGATCGAGTACGGTCAGGAATGGACGCTGTGGCCGTGGCGGGGGTGACTGCCGAGCGCAGTACGCGTCTTTGGATTGCGGTCGTATTGCTCGCACTGGGATGCAACCGGCCGACGGCGGTACCCGCGTGCATACCGGGGATGACCGCGGCGTGCGCCTGCCCTCGTGCCAGACGAGATGTGCAGACCTGTCAGCGCGATGGCACCTTCGGTCCCTGCACTTGCGATCCGGCGGCGGGCGAGCCCGCACCTTTGACGGTGCGAAGCTCGCAAGAGGTACCGCCCTCCGACGGAACCCTGACCATGGGCACCCGGCGGATTCTTGGACGCCTGACCGGTAGGTTGGCCATCAATGTCTACTGGTCCCCAGGACAACCCGCGCTAGGGTCGGATGACGAACGAGCGCTCCGCGACAGGCTAGGCGACTTCGGTCGGGCCGCGCCCGGCAACCTCGACGTCCGCTGGCTATCGACCGATAGCACCACGGGGCGACGCTTAGCTGAGGAGAGCGGGTGCCCCCCGCGCGCGCTCCCTGCGTCGGCTGAGCCTCCAGGTCCAGCGACGACCGAAACCTTCCGCTGCATTACGCTGTCCTACCTGGGTTCGACCCAACGCATCGATTCCGTATCGCCCGGTCTTGATCGATTCGAGTACGAGTTCAGTTCGATCGTGAGAACCTTCCTGGGCCCTCAGCTGACCATCGGGTTCTTGTCGGGTCACGGCGAAGGGACGCTCGGCCAAACGCTCCCCTACCTCGGGAGAATCTTGCAGGCGGATCACCTTAACTACGCGACGCGCGCGGTGGATCTCAACGGCGGAGCGACGGAGGTGCCGGGCGACATCAGCGGGCTAATGGTCGTGGGTCCGACCCGGCGAATCGACGATCGCGAGCTCCGCCGCCTCGACGAATATCTCATGCGCGGCGGCTCGATCGCGGTCTTCGCGAGCGGGATCACCGTCTCTGGAGCGGACGTGAATCCGACTGCGACGCCAGCCGACCACAGGCTCAATTCGTGGCTCAACGGCTACGGCGTCACCTTGAATTCCGACATCATTCTCGACTTCCAGGCTAGCGACTCCATCCAGGAAATCGAGCAGGGGCGCGCGCGCGTCCCGATGTTCACGTACCCAGCCCTCGTGGCACGTCGCGACGTCGACGGTCCAGGTATCGACAGTTCTCACCCGTCACTCTTCCGGCTTCCTGGTCTGATACTGCCCTTCGTGTCGTCGCTCGTGATCGACCGCGCCCGCGTCCGAGAGAATGGCGCGGACTACGCCGAAGTCGCCCGCACCAGCGAGCGCTCCGTGGCGCAGCGGGAGCACTTCAACCTCGACGCACTGGACTTGCTCCAGCACCGTCGGCAGATATTCGGCGACGCGCACACTTCGTGGGCGGTGGGGGTGGCGTTGGAGGGCCAACTACACAGCGCATTCGTGGGTGAAGGCACCGTACACGGACTCGCCCGCGCGACGAGCGAACGGCCCGCGCGGCTCCTGGTGATGGGGTCGGGGAAGCTCTTCGACATCGACCAAATGCGCGCGATTGCTCCACTGCAGAACGGAGTCCCGACCAACGTCACCATGCTGCTCAATGTCTTTGATTGGCTGAGTGGAGACGCCGACCTTCTAGCATCCCGGTCCATTCGGTAGGGTCTGGATCACGGAGGGAGCTCGCCGTGGACCTCTGATTGGCAGTTGGCCGCGGGGTCCGCTCCGGTGGATAGTGATCACGCTCCCCCATGGCAAAGACCCCAAGAAAGACGGCGCCGCCAGCGAGCTCCTCCAGCGCGGTGAGCGGGTGCCTCGACGGCGCGAACCAAGGGGAACTTCGCATATAAGGGAATTTCGGTAACTGCAGTGGATTCGTGCCAGAACGGCTGGGGCGTTGAAACGCCTATCCCCTCAAACCGCGTCGCGTTCGTCATGGTCGTGGGCGCGACGATACACCGGGGAAAACGTCCCATGGTCCAGTGCGTTGCGCGCGCCGCCGGTCCGGCGTCGCGGTGCTGGTCGGCGCCCCCGGCGGGTGGCCCGTCACTTCTCGAGCGAGCTGCGAATCGCGAAGCCCGAGCCGAACGCCATCACCAGCACCGCCCAGAACACCACCGGCGACGCGCCCTCCATGCCCGTCCGGAGGTTCATCCCGAGAATCGATCCGATCGCCGTCACCGGAAAGAACAGCGCCGCGAGGAGGTTGAGCTTGTGCTGCGCGTCGACCGCGCGCTGCCCGTTGGCGGCCTGCGTCTCGGCGTTCTTGGCGACGGTGAACTCCAGGGCGTTGCGGGCGTCACCCACGAGGAGCTCGGCCGCGCGCTCCAGGTCGCCGGCGCTGTCACGCAGCGCGATGATCTCCCGGTCGTCCACGCCCTCGCGGGCCTCCTGCAGCGCCTTGTGCAGGTTGCGCGCGCTGCGCTGCAAGGGCGTCCCGTCGTTGAGCACGGTGAAGAAGTCCTGCGCGGTCTTGCCCGCGTCGACGCGGGCGTCGAGCTGGTGCAGCGCCCCTTGCATCGTCTCCAGGTGCCGCTTGAGCACCGGCAGTCCGCTCGACTGCCCGGCCCCCGAAGCCCGCCAGGTGCCGTCCGGGGCGCGCCAGAACAGCTTCGCCGCGCGGGTCACCTCGTTGTCCTTCGGCAGCTCGTGGACGATGAGCAGCAGGTGCCCCTCCTCCACGATGGCCCGCTGCCGACCCGCCTGCACCCCCACCCGCTGTCGGATGCGAGCC
>CANJUR010000240.1 GCA_947477565.1 Deltaproteobacteria bacterium | reverse complement strand
GGGGCAGGGCTCCCACGTCTGCAGTGCAATCGCGAACCTGTCAGCACCCTGAGCCCTGCCCCCACTTGTGGGGGTAGGGCGCGCGGCAGCGGGGAAGGGGGCTCGCGAAAACACCGACGCTCCTCGATGAAAAACGAGGGGATTCGTCAGGGGGAACTCTGCCGTGCAAGACCCTCCGTGCCCCTCTCCGATTGCACTCGCGACCACGAGGGTGTCACGAGGTCAGAGCCTTCGTTCAGGCGGGTGAGCATATCGACGGCGCCCGCAAAGCCGTCGGCCAGCGTGCCGAAGAACACCCCCGTCGCCTCGAAGCGCTGCGTCCCGTGGGGCTGGTTGGAGCCCATCGTGCGAATCACCCGGCCGTCCAGGATCTCCGCGTGCGACTCCGGCGCAACCAGCCGATCGTCCACCGCAGGCAGGCGCTCGCGGTGCTCCATCGCGCGGATATGCCACACCGCGAGCGAGTGCCGGAGGGCCGCGAGAGCCCGCGCCCGGACGTCCGCGTGTAGACCGCTGGCGTTCCCCGCCCCACATCGGGCACACTACGCTGCCGCAAGATCCATGGATTCGCTCAACCACACGCTCACTCCCGGCACGATCGTTGGCCGCTACCGCATCGTCCGCCCCCTCGGCGAGGGCGGCATGGGCGTCGTCTACGAGGCCGAGCACACCGGCCTCAAGAAGCGCGTCGCCATCAAGACCCTGCACTCCACCATGGCGTCCGACCCGTTGATTCGCGCGCGGTTTCTCCGCGAGGGCGAGGCCGCCTCGAAGATTCGCCACCCGAACGTCGTCGACATCAGCGACATCATCGACGATGGGGCGTTTCCGTATCTGGTCATGGAGCTTCTCGAGGGCGAGTCGCTCGAAGCCCTCATCGACCGCGACGGGCCACTCCCGCTCCACCGCATTGCCGACCTTCTGCTGCCGGTCTTCTCGGCGGTCAGCGCCGCCCATGAAGAGGGCGTGGTGCACCGCGACCTAAAGCCCGCCAACATCTTCCTCTGCCGTCAACGCGACGGGAGTCTCGTCTCCAAGGTGCTGGATTTCGGCATCTCCAAGCTCGCCGATTACAGCGACACCAAGGGGCTCACGGGCACCGACTCCATCCTCGGAACCCCAGAGTACATGTCTCCCGAGCAGATTCGCGGCTCGCGCGATGTCACCTCCGCGTCGGATCAATATGCACTCGGCGTGATTCTCTATGAGTGCGCGACGGGGCGCCTGCCGTTTACCAACGAGTCGATGTACGAACTCATGGTCGCCGTCGTGAACAACCCCCCGGACGGACCACGCTCACTTCGCCCCGACCTCCCTGAGCACTTCGACGCGATGGTGCTCCGCGCGCTCGCCAAGAAGCCCGAGGAGCGCTTCTCATCCGTCAACAGACTCGCGCGTGAACTCGAATCGTTTCGATGGACCAATCCCCGCAACCCGGACCCGGTCGCCACCGCCAACACGCTGCCGCAGATGCCCGCGGAGTCTCAACTCGACGGACTCCAGGACACCCTCGACCCGCGCACCGATCGCCCGGACGTCCTCCCGTCGCCGCCGCGATCCGACACGCTCAGCGACACCGCACGCGAGACCGCCGTGTCGGCGCCGCCCGCTCGCCGCGTCGCCCGCGGCCCAGTCCTCGCCGCGACCCTCGCCGTCGCCGTGGGCCTCGTCGCGTGGTCGGCCTCCCGCGCCGCGCCAACGCCGTCCGCACAACCGACGGCCCTGGCGCGACCCGCCGTCGTCATGCCCATCGTGACCCCGGCCGCCGTCGAGTCCGTCCCCGCCACCGTCCACGAGACCCCATCCGTGCCCGCGATCGCAGACGCCGGGTCACCCGCCACGCTGAACGTCGCGACCGCGCCCGTCGCGGTCCCCGCCCGTGGCGGCCGTGGTCATCAACGTGCGCACCCGCAGCGAGAGGAATCGCCCGCGACGCCCGCCAGTGGCACCAACTCGATGCCCGTCATAAACTGACGACCGCCCCGCCCATCGGTCAGAACCTCACCGCGCAGTTCATCCCCCACGCCCCCGCCGTCGGCCCGCACCGCACGGCCCTCGCGCGCTCCCCACGAGGGCCGCCCGTCGGCAGCGCCAGCAGCACCGCCCCGGTCGCCAGCGCCGCCGCCCCGAAGCCCATCAGCGTCCACGAGAGCGGCTCAAGCAGCGCCGCGCGGTCGAGACGCTCCTGGCACGACGGAGGCTGCATCAGCGACGCCGTCCCGGGGCACGCCGCGTCTTCGTCGTGCGCGTCCACGGCCGATCGCCCGACGACGAACGCCACCACACCGCCCAGGAGCAGAGCGCCACCCGTCGCGAGCGAGGCGATCGCCACCGGCCGACGCGCCGAACCCGCTCGCTCGGGCGCTGGTCCCGCCACCACGGGCCGTGACGCGGCGACGGTTGGCGCGGATACCCGCACGGGCGCCTCCGTCGCCACCACCGCCACTGCGGACGGCAATGCGGCGAGGTCGGCCCGCTCCCGCGCCAACCCACCCACCGGAACCATCGCGACCCGTAGCGCGCTCACGAAGCCCGCCGCGCGCACCTCAACGCGCACCGTGCCCATCATCACCCGTAGCGCCTGCGTCCCCGCCGGGCCGATGCGGTGCCCGTCTACGAAGACCTCCGCGCCCGGGGCGTTGCTCTCTACCACGAGCGACCCAAGATGCTGACGCATCGTCGCGAGCGCCTCCCCGAGGGGAGTGCGTCGCTCGGCGATCCAGGGGTCGGTCGAGGCGAGTGCAGCGATCAGGTGCGCCTCGGCCTCCGTCCACTGCCCCATCGCCCCCTCGGCCATCGCTACCTGTGCGAGCGCGCGAGGTGCGTGGGTGCGCGCGTGGAGTTCGCCGTAGATCGCGAGCGCGTCGGCGTCGTGGTGCTCCGCCCGGAGCGCTGCCCCGCGCGCATAGAGCGCGTCGTCCGGAACCGTCTGCGCGCCCGCTGCGCCTGCGAGCGCAAGGACCATCCCGAACGCAAGGCATGGGTTTTTCATGGGAGCAGGACTATCACATCGCGATCACCGCACGGTCGGTGCCGCGGAACGTGTCTGCGCTCGGTGTTGATCCCGAACGGGTCGCCGAAGGGTCGTTCGTTGAGGAAGGCCGCTGCCGTGCACCTCGCGCCCCCGCAGAGCACGCTGGGGCCGTCCACCGTGGGGGCACCACGTTTCGGGTGCAGCTCGAACGTGAAGCGGTCGCCCGCGTCGCGCCCAGCCGCCGCGATGAGCACGGTCCACGCGGTCGCGACATCGCCCGCAAGGCTCACGTCCAGATCCTTCGTGGCCCGCGCCCGCGCGAGGCGCGTCTCCAGTACGACGCCTCCCTTCAGCAGCACGCGGCGACCCAAAGCATCCTGGAACCGGTCGAGGAGCCGATCGAAGACCAGAAGCTGACGGATGTGCTGGAGCCTCGGACGCATCGAGGAGCGGCAGTTCGCCGACCTGGGCGCAGCGCTCACCGGCTACGCGAAGAATCTGAAAAAGGCGAAGCCGTAGACGACCGGAGGAAATGTCGAGCGCTCGTCATCGGAAGGACGAGCGCTCGACATG
>CANJUR010000239.1 GCA_947477565.1 Deltaproteobacteria bacterium | reverse complement strand
GCGACGACGGGCGATCCATCGGCGACGACGAGGTGCTCACGGTCGCGACCAACGACTACCTCGCCGGCGGGACGCTCGCTCGCCACCTCGCGGAGCCGTTGACCGACGACGCCATCGCCGCGGCTCCGACGTTGCGCGACGCCGTGGGGGCGGCCCTCACGGCGGTGGGTCCGCTGCGGGGGGATGATCCGCGGTGGTACGACCCGGAGCATCCGCGGATGGCGTTGCCGCACGCGCGTCCGGTGCGGTGCCGATGAGTGTTGCTACCGGAGAGTCCCCAGGGTCAGTGAACTCCTTCAGCGCGGTGAGCGGGTGATCTCGATGGCGCGAACCAAGGGAACTTCGCAGATAGGATGTTAGTAAACTCTAGCGGATTCGTGCCAGAAAGGCTGGGGCGTTGGATTCCTTATCCCCAAAGCCCGTTTTCGCGCGATGCGTGGCAGCGCTGTTTTTCAATAAAAGAAGTGAGCACGTCGCGCTGGGACGCAATTCGGCAGTGAACCGCTGATAACCCTGTGCGCCCGCCAATCCCTGCTGAGGAGATCCATGGAAGCTGCTGAAGCCAAAATTCACAAAGTCCTTGAAGGCACGAAGCAGTTTCAGGTGCCCCACTACCAGCGACCCTATTCATGGCGCGAGCGCGAGTGGCGTGTGCTGTGGGATGATCTCGTTGAACTCGCGGCCGAAGACGATGCGAAGCCGCACTTTCTCGGATCGATTGTCACGGCACCTGGAAGGGCGGTGCCAGAAGGCGTCGAGAAGCGGCTGCTCATCGACGGTCAGCAACGACTCACAACCATCGTAATTTTGCTCGCCCTCATTCGGGAACGTGCCGGCGCGGCTGGCAATGCAAAGATCGCCGATCGAATCGGCGATTTGCTCACCAATCGTCACGAGGAGGGTACCGACCGATACAAGTTGCTGCCGACCCAGGGCGAAACAGTCCGAGATAGCGACCGCGATGCGCTCATCGCGATGGTGGAAGGACGCGAACACTCGTCGACGAGCGGGGTCGCCGAGGCGAGAATTTACTTCCGAAACAAGCTGGCTCGGGCCGATGCACCGAACCTTGAAACCTTGCAGAAGGTCATCACGGGGCGGCTGACACTCGTGTCGATCATTCTCGACAAGGAAGATAACCCGCACCGCATCTTCGAGAGTTTGAACGGCAAGGGTCGACCGCTCTCGCAGGTCGATCTCATTCGCAACTACTTCTTCATGCGACTCCCCGAGGCTGAACACGCCGACGTCTACCGCAACCTTTGGCAGCCCATGCAGCGCCAGATCGGGGAGGATCTTCTTCCCGAATTCGTGCGCCACTACCTCATGCATTTTGGGCAGGTGGTGAACGAAAGCGACGTTTACGCACATCTCAAAGACCGAGTCGATGCCAGCGATCGCCCGCCCTTGCATCACTTGAGGGAGATGGTCGCGTTCGCGGGATACTACGACGTGCTCTTGCACCCAGAGAAGGCACCGACGGCGGCGCTGCGGGAACTGCTTGAGCGCATTCAGCGGCTGGAGGTCACCGTCGCGTATCCGTTTTTACTGCCCGTCTATGGCGACTTCGTTCGCGCCGTGATCAGTGCGGATGCACTGTGTTCCGTGCTGCAGATGATTGAAACATACGCCGTCCGCAGATTCGTCTGCGGCATTGCGACGAGCGGGCTCAACAAGGTGTTCACGCCGCTCTACCAGCAGGTGCAGAAACACCCCAGCGTCGTCGAGGGGACCACGACGATTTTGTCGGAGCGCGCACTCCCTCGGGATGAAGAGTTCAGAGATCGGCTCGAAACGGCGAGGCTGTACGGCGGTGGCGAGCGCAGAACGAAAACGCTGATCATCCTTGGGCGTCTTGAGGCGGCCCTGGGCCACAAAGAACAGGTCGACACGAGCGTGCTCACCATCGAGCATGTGATGCCGCAGACCCTCACGGACTGGTGGAAGTCGCATCTTGGCGAGGACTGGGAGGAGGAGCACGAGCAGCTCCTCCACACCCTTGGGAATCTCACGCTGACGAACTACAACCCGGAGCTGTCGAACAGGTCGTACCCAGAGAAGCGGGCTCTGTTGGCGGACAGTCATGTGGCGCTCAATGCGTATTTTGGGGATGTGACGAACTGGAACGAAGGAGAGATTCAGCGGCGTGCTGACATCCTCGCCGACCTTGCTCTGACGGTTTGGCCGTACTTCGGCGCGCCGCGTTTGACCTCAGCAGCATCGACGCCCGCCGGCATGCAGCCTGGTGCCGCAGACGTCACGAGCACGTTGCCGCAAGTGGTCGTGTTTCGTGGTCGCCGGTTTCCGGTGCGCTCCTGGCGCGATGTCCTCACAGCCACGCTCGAAGGGGTCATCGCGGACGCCCCTGATGATTTCAGCGCCGTCTTGAGTGGACTTGGACGGGTCGTGAGCATGGACCCCTCGACGTTCAAGCGCGCCCGCCGCCTGACCCGGCTCAGCAACGGCGCCTACCTTGAAACAAACATGTCCGCAGCAGGCGTGCATCGAACCTGTCTCCAGGCACTGCAAGCTGTGGGAATCGGCCCCGATGAATGGCAGGTCGAACGGGTTTCGTTGGTGCCGCTCCCGGAAGTCCCCGACGAAGACTCTGAAACACGAAAGCTACAGCTCGAGTTCTGGAAGCAAGTCCGCACGGCCCTCGACGCCACGGGGCGCTTTTCGTCGCTGCGGTCTGCGCGGCCACAATATTGGTTCAACATCGCCGTCGGTCGCTCAGGTTACTTGCTATCGCTCAACGCAAACGTCGCGTTTGGCAAGGCAATGGTAAAGCTGATGCTCGCGGAACATGAATCCGAAGCCATGTCATTGCTCGAAAAAGAGCGGTCGACGATCGAGAGCGAAGTGGGTGCTGCTTTGGAGTGGAATCCGAACCCCGAGAAGAGGCAAAAATCGATCCGGCTCACGCGAGAGGCTGACTTCAGAGATCGGAGCACCTGGCCAGAAACCATCGCCTGGCTGACGACGACGGTCCTGGGTTTCAGGAACGCCTTTGCGGCGCGGATCGCCGCCCTCGACCTTTGACCAGGAAGAAAGTCCGGCGCGATGATCGTCGTCGAAAGATAGCGGAGCGGGGGAGATTCGAACTCCCGATAGGGTTGCCGCTACACCAGATTTCAAGTCTGGTGCCTTCAGCCACTCGGCCACCGCTCCGCTTCCCGCTGTAGCCGACGCCAGCGAGCCACCCACCAGGGCATCGCGCACGTCGTCCACGGCATCCCGGTGATCGAGTCTTTCGCCAACGGCCAGGCCTTCGGTCGCGTGGACCTCACCATCGACGCCCACACCGGCCGCGTCATCGACCGCGTCGTCTTCCCTCCGCACGGAGTCTGCGGTGCGATCTCTCGCGATCCGGTTGATGTAGCCCGCTGTGCGCCCGCGGCGTACGAGGGCGTCGCGGTGGCCGCCGACGATGCCATCGCTGCCCTCGTGGCCGTCCCCCTCGCGGACGCGCGCTCGCTCGAGCAGCGCCTCGTCGGCGTCTCCATCGAGCGCGCGGTGCGCACCCGCTACCGGGAGGAGTCGGCGCTCAACAACCTCGTCGCCGACCGCATGCGCGCGGC
>CANJUR010000238.1 GCA_947477565.1 Deltaproteobacteria bacterium | reverse complement strand
TCGCGGAACGCTCGCGGCAGGCGCCTCGAGGCGCTCGACCAGCATCGCCACGCTTTTGCGCAGTCGCGGAAGAAGCCGCGCATCGGGCAGGACAGCGTCGCCCCAGATCGTATCGACCAGGGCGCCAGGCTGGAAAGGGTCCAAGAACGTCGACATGGCCTAGAGCTCTACGCCAAAAGGCGATGCGATAAAAGCGCGCAGGAATCGCCGAGAAACAAGCCGCATGAGTGACTTCTGTGCCGAACGGAGCCACTTGTGGGGGCGGGGCTGGGGGTGGGGGCTCGCGTAGAGACGGTGAACCAAGGGTTCTGACGGTAGATCATGGTTTCCCCGCATCCCTGCTTAAAGCCGGGCCGCACACCCTGGCGTTCTGAAGAGGTGTTCGGCACGCCGGTAAGTCGTAGCTCCCGTGGCTGCGCGGCGGTGAGACGCGGGGGCTGTGAGTGCGAGGTCAGAAAACGGCATCGGACCGGCGTCCCGAACTCCCACTCCAAACCCGCAAAGGCTCCACCATCGCGCCGCGAAGCGCCTTCGCGGGTTTGACAAGCACCGTGCAAACCACCCACCACCTGTGCGGCGATGAGTACCCGACGACACCTGCCGATTCTGCGCGACACGGCGCCCGTGTCCGCCCCCGTTGCGCCTACCGACGACACTGCCGCTGAGCCGCCACCGTGGCACTGGATCCCGCTGGGCACGACCGTCTCGCTGGTCGGCTTCGGCCTCCTGGCGCAGGGCGCGGCGACGCTCTCCGTGCGCTTGCTGGGGCGCATCTATCCGCTGGGTGCGACCGCCGCGCAGGTCGCTTACATCCGCGCGGCGCACCCGGCGACGGCGCGCTCGGTAGAACTCACCGCAGCGCTCATCCCGTTGTTCACCCTGCTGCTCGCGGTGGCCGTCGGGGCGTACGTCGTCGGGCGTCGTGGGGACGGCACCAACGTACGCCACGGGATGCTCTCGGGTGGCCTCACGGTGCTCGTCTTCTGGGCCGTGACGGGACGACTGTGGAGCCTCCTGGCGCTGGTTCCGGTGGCGATGTGGGTCGGGTACCTGGGCGCGAAGTGGGGCGTCGCGCGTCGGCTGCGGGCGCTTGCTCTCGACGCATGATCTCTGCTCACACCACCGGTGAAGCGCGATAGATTCGAAGGAGGGCTGTGCTCCCTCGCTCGGTACCAGCCGACCTCGGCGCGCCCGTGGACCTGCGCTGCGGCGTCGGAACGATCACCCTCGGCGACGCCTGGACCGCCGAGCGTGACGCGGGAGGCTCCGACCACAACATCGACGCCCAGCGATGGGTCGTCCCCGCGTCGGGTGGATCGCCCGCGCCGATCTCTCGCACGCCATGGGCAACTCCCGGCCGAAGTGGGCGCCGTTCGTTCAACGGTTTCAGGGCGAGACCTTGAGGCATCCCCTCGTTTTTCATCGAGCAGCATCGGTGTTTGCACTAACCCCCTTCCCCGCTGCCGTGCGCCCTTGACTCAACCCCCGCGGGGCGGGGGCATAGGCTCCCACGTCTGCAGAGCAATCGCGAACCTGTCAGCACCCTGAGCCCTGCCCACACTTGTGGGGGTAGGGCGCGCGGGAGCGGGGAAGGGGGCTCGTGAAAACACCGACGCTCTTCGATGAAAAACGACGGGATTCCTCAGGGCGAGACCTTGATGTGCTTTACGTTCTCGAGTCGTCGCGACTACGGACTGCGACTGCGTTCAGGCCGGACGGTGCCTCCCGCTGCCGTCCGGCGCCGTTGCGATGTACGGCTGCGTGGTGCCGTAGCGCCGCTGATTCAGGTCTCCTCGAGGGTCGGCAGCGCGCGGACGGCCTCGCCGTATTCGCGCACGATGTCGGCGACGATGGCAGCGATGGGCTTCACCTCGCGGGCGAGGGCGATGCCTTGCCCGGCGCTCCAGATGTCCTTCCACTTCTTGCCGCCGTCCTTCTGCACGCTCACCTGCGCGATGCTGCGATCGGCGGCGGTGGTGAGCGCGCCGCCCGGCAGAGTCTGGCGCAGGAAGTTGGCGTGAACCCCGCTGACGCCGTCGGTGTACTCGATGTCTTCGGGCGATCCGTTGATCACCAGGGATTTGTACTGCTCGTCGGCGCCGCACTCGGTCGAGGCGATGAAGCGCGTTCCCATGTAGACAAGCTCCGCCCCGAGGGCGAGCGAGGCGGCCACCTGCCGGCCTGTCGCGATGCAGCCCGCGGCCACGACAGGAACCCGTAGGTGCTCGCGGAGGTAGGGGTAGAGAACGAAGGGCGAGGTGGTTCCGGCGTGGCCCCCGGCGCCCGCGGCGACGCCGATGATCGCGTCCGCGCCGGACTCCTGCGCCTTGAGCGCGTGCTTCAAATGAATCACGTCGTGGAGCACCACCATCCCGCGGTCGTGCGCCTGGCGTGCGATCTCCGAGGGGTTGCCGTAGCTGGTGATCACCGCCGGGACGCCGAACTCCAGGCATGCAGCGAAGTCCTGCTGGAGCCGCTCCGGGTCCGTGAGCTTGATGGTGAGGTTGATCGCGAAGGGCCGGTCCGTGCGCTGGCGGATCCACGCGAGCGTCTCGCGGAAGGCCTCCGGGGTGCGCGCGTTGATCGATGGCATCGACCCGAGGATGC
This sequence comes from Deltaproteobacteria bacterium, assembly GCA_947477565.1. Taxonomy (GTDB): domain Bacteria; phylum Myxococcota_A; class Polyangia; order Polyangiales; genus SCUS01. The sequence goes on along the minus strand of CANJUR010000238.1, from coordinate 996 downwards.
CGGCCTCCGCTGCGGCGACGATCATCTCCTTGTTGGAGATGATGAACATCGGCGCGCAGACGATCGGGTACCGCAGACCGAGGCGCTCGGCGAGGGGAGTGCGGATACGTGACATGGCGGCGGGGGGTCTCCTTCGGGGTGGGTGGTGTGTGGGAACGCAACCCTACCGCGGAGGATGGCGGTGGAGGTGATGGCGCCGACTCTGCGCCCGCTCGTTGCCCCCCCTATCGACGCCCCAGAGCCTCTCGCAAGCCGTGTTGCCCCCCCTATCGACGCCCCAGAGCCTCTCGCAAGCGGTGTTGCCCCCCCTATCGACGCCCCAGAGCCTCTCGCAAGCCTTGTTGCACCCCCTATCGACGCCCCAGAGCCTCTCGCAAGCCGTGTTGCCCCCCCTATCGACGCCCCAGAGCCTCTCGCAAGCCGTGTTGCACCTCCTCCTTTGGCTCCATGGGCAGAAATGTTCCACCCGTCAGCGGGCTGCGATCTACCGTCGGCCTGAAGAAGATTCCCCGTCCATGGCACCACCGACTATTCCAACGATTCCTGCTGGCGCGTCCCTTGAGAGCGTCTGGCATCGCGCCGTCTACAGTGAGAAGCGCCTCTTCCGGAACAAGCTCGCCGCCGACCTCGCCCCTCCCTTCGCGATTCTCGCGGCGCGCTGCACGACCGAACTCATCGCGCAGCCTGGGCACTGGGGCGCAGAGATCGACGCGCAAGCGGCTCATCTCGCTTCGCAGATCAAGGTTCTTCGTTCGTGGCCTAAGCAGGGATGCGGGGAACGCTCGTAACTCTGCTGAAACACAGACCCGGAAACCGTCGCACAAGCGCGGTCCGAGGAAACTGAGCTTGCGCGCGGACCGCCGCGGGATCGAAGTCGGACGCTCCTACTGGATCGAGAAAGCCACCGCTCGTACCCGACGGCGGAAGTGACCGGTGGGGTTCGCGAGCCCCCACCCCTAAGCCCCGCCCCCACCAGTGGGGGCAGGGAGTTCGGAG
>CANJUR010000237.1 GCA_947477565.1 Deltaproteobacteria bacterium | reverse complement strand
TGGGGAAACTAGCCGAAGCCATTGTTTCCCAGCGAATCGGTCGAGAGCGGGGAGGGTCTTCGGGGGGTGTTCCGGGAGGCACATGGGGCGATGGCCGGACGCACCGTAACGCGGTCTGGCCTGCAGCGGAGCGGCTTGGTTCAACGTCCTCTATGCGAAGTTCCCCTGGTTTGCGCCGTCGAGAGCACCCGCTCACCGCGCTGGAGGAGCCTCGCTGGCCCCTGGGCGCTCTCGATTCGCGTGAGGACCCGGAGCGAAGCGACAGGGAGCGAAGCGACGGGGAGCGACGTCCGCGCGTTTAGACGACGCCGACCGCGGCGCCGACCGCGGGGAGTCCCCGACGATCCGGGTCGCTCGAAGGGGCGGCTCGGATCGTCGGAGTCTCCCCGTCGCTCCCCGTCGCTTCGCGCCGGGTCCTCACGCGAATCGAGAGCGCCCAGGGGCCCCGGACCCGACGCCCGACGGGGCGCGTCGCGCGCGGCTACGCGACGCGGCGGCTGGCGTCCGCGTCGGTGGCGGCCGGGGTGTTCGCCAGCGCGCGTGCTGCGTGAGGTGGTTCTCCGTGGGGCGCATCGAGGTCGTGCGCTCGACGCAACGGCGCTCCCGCGCAACGCGCTTCAGCGCACCGCGCGCGGCCATTCGGGGTCCGACGACCGATACAGCCCGAAGCCGCCGTGCCCCGCCGGCGCATCGGCGAGCTGCTCCGCGGGCGTGTGCACCCACGCGTCGAACAGAAACCCCGCGTCGCCGTCGTGCAGCTCGACGATCCATCGCGCGGGGCCCGTCGGGGCCGGCGGGCCGCGCGTGCAGTGCCCCGCGGCGTCGCACACGCGCCCGGGGCCACCGCGCATCGGCTCGATGCCGTAGCTCACCGCGCGCAGCGTCGCGAAGCCGTGCGGGGCGGTCGCGCCCGCGAAGAGCTCGGTGCCCACGGGGAGCACCACGACGCGTCCTAGCGCGATGCCGTCGGCCGAGGCGCCGCCGCCGCCGCCGCCGCTGACTTCGAGGGGGCCGTCGGGGCAGGGGCGGCGGTGCGGCCGATAGCCCGTGAACACGAAGCCTGCGATCGCGACCTCGATCGTGTCGACGCCGTTCGCCGTGCCGACGAGGCGTCGCGCGTCGAGAGGGCGCGGTCGCCAGCGTGCGGCGGCGCCGGGCGAGGGGGTGAGGGTCAGGTCGGTGCAGTGCAGGCCGAGGCCGTCGTCGAACGACCGCGCCGGGTACGTCCACGGCGTGTTGTCGGGCGCTCCCTGCGCGCCTTGCGCGCGACGCGACAGCGTGGCCACGCGCACGGGCGCTCCGGGAGGCAGCCCCAGCGTCACGTCGTCGGTCGCCATCGCCACGACCGGCGCCCACATGCCCGCGAGCATGCGCGGCGCGAAATCGGCGACGAGCGCGGTCTCCGCGCCGACGCCCGCCTGCAGGTGCGCGTCGACGAGCGTGACCTGTGCGCGCCACGCGATCGCGGCGCCCTCATAGGTCAGCGCGACGCGGCCGCCGGGCGCGGCCTCGGCGACAACGGGCGCGTGCAGGGCGGTGCCGACGACGACGTCGCCGTCGTAGAGCGACGCCTGCTGGAGAAAGTACGACTGCCCCTGCGCGACGGCTGGCGCGGCGAGCAGAGCGAGGAGAACATGGGAGAGGCTACGCATGGCCGAGGTGCGACAGCATCGCACGTGGAGCTGTTACCGCGGGCGGTGGTCGCACAGAACGAAGGGCCGACGCCCCAACGTGGCCCGACGTTGCGATAGGGTCGCGCGGTGAAGGGGCACCCCCGTTGGCACACGAATGCTGGAGCTAACATAAGAGATAGCGGCTTGGCGAAGCGCCACCGCGGCCGAGTGGCAGTCAACCACGCGGCATCAGGCGCTTCGCCAGGGCGGGGTTGAACGAAGGCGCGGAGCCTCCGAGCGTTCGTCAGTCCAGAACCCTTTGGGGAAACTAGCCGAAGCCATTGTTTCCGAGCGAATCGGTCGAGAGCAGGGAGGGTCTTCGGGGGGTGTTCAGAGAGGCACATGGGGCGATGGCCGGACGCATCGTGACGCGGTCTGGCCTGCAGCGGAGCGGCTTGGTTCAACATCCTATATGCGAAGTTTCCCTTGGTTCGCGCCGTCGAGAGCACCCGCTCACCGCGCTGGAGGAGCCTCGCTGGCGGACGCCGTTCTGAATGAAAAACCCACACTCAAGTGGTTACTCGTCCGCATCACAGCTTGATCTCAAAGACTGCGACGCCGACATCGTCTTGAAGGGCTCCGCTCCGCAATCGGACGCTCTCAATGAGCGCGGCGGCGGAGAGATCCAGCGGTCGATGAGCCGCCGCTTCCGCGATGCGACCGTGGGCCGCGTACTTCCACAGCCCATCGGTCCCCACGACGAGGGTGCCGCGCGACAGGTGCGCGACGAAGGGAACGGGGCGTGCACCCCCACCGAGAAGCGGCTTGCGGATCTGCCGTTCCGTCAGGCATCGCGCATCGCCTTCGGTGAAGATCCACGCTTCGCAGTCGCCCACGCTCGCACCGCGGATGGCGCCATCATGGCGGATCTCCAGGATGACCGCGGCAGCAAGCCCTCCCGACGCGGAAGCCGCCAGTACGCGATCCTGCTTCGCGAGCCAGGCGTCCCACGCGGAGAGCGTGCGCGCGGTTTCGTCGAGCGATCGGCACACGGCTTCCGCTGCGGCCGCGCCGCCTCCCACGCCGCCTGCGCCGTCCGCGACGACGATCACCGTTCGGTCGGGAAGAACGAGGGTGGCGATTCGGTCTTCGCCACGACCGGGGCGCGCATCTTCCACGCACGTCGCGCAGAGAACCCGTCGGTCGGGCATGTGCAGCGTATTGCTGAAAGATGCCATGCGGTCGGTCGTAGCAGACATCCCTTGGTTCGCGCCGTCGAGAGCACCCGCTCACCGCGCTGGAGGAGCCTCGCTGGATCCGATGGCATGACGGCGGTCAGTTCCAGGCATCGGTTGCTAGCGTGGCCAGCACTCCGACGGCGGCGATGGCGAGGACGGTCACGGGTCGAAATGGTACCAACTCGGGCGATGCTCCCCAAGATGCTCTTCTCCGCCCTCACACTGTTGGCCACCGTGAGCGGCCCGTGCTCGTCCGCCGACTACACGCCCTGCTACGACAGCCCGCTCACGGTGCAGGTGACCGAGAGCGTCGATGGGGGCACGGCAAACGGAGGCGACGGCGGTGAGGGGGAGTTCCGGTGCGAACCGCTCTGCCCTTCGACGAACGATGGCAAGCCATTCGCCGGTTGCGAACGATCGCCGACCGACGGCGGCGCGCCCACGGTGACCTGCCACTATCAACAGCTCTGCGGCGCCTGACCAAAGCGATGAGGTGAGTAGCCGACCGCGTTCAGCCGGCTGACCGTGGGAGCGCGCTGGGGCTAATGCCAATTCGCGATCGAATTGCGGTTTGTGGCGGCGGTCCAGCGAGGCTCCTCCAGCGCGGTGAGCGGGTGCTCTCGACGGCGCGAATCAACGGAAGAGATTGCGGTTTGGCGAAGCGCCACCGCGGTCGAGTGGCAGTCAACCACGCGGTATCAGGCGCTTCGCCAGGGCGCGGTTGAACGAAGCCGCGGAGCCTCCGAGCGTTCGTCAGTCCAGAACCCTATGGGGAAACTAGCCGAAGCCATTGTTTCCCAGCGAATCGGTCGAGAGCGGGGAGGGT
>CANJUR010000236.1 GCA_947477565.1 Deltaproteobacteria bacterium | reverse complement strand
GGCGGCATCCATGACCTGCAGCGAGCGGAAGACGAGCGACGAACGCGTGCCCTGCACCTCGAAGGCCTGAAAGTGCTGCGCGTACGAAACGAGGAGGTCCTCACCGAAATGGCTGACGTCGTCGCGCGAATTGTCGAGGCGATCCACCCTCCCAGGGTCGGGCCTGACCATTGGGGCCGCGAGGTCGCCCCAGGCGAGTCGACAGCGTGAGAGTGGCCGAGTCGTCTCTGCTCTGCCCACCCTGCCCCACTTGTGGGGGCGGGGCCGGGGGTGGGGGCTCGACGTGACGGTAGGTTCACCTGGAAATCATGTGTTTCCGACGCGAATCCCGGATCCCTGCTAAGGGGAGTTGGACCCGGCCATTCACCGGGGAGCGAAACGGCTGTGGAGGCACACAGGCGCCAGGGAGAACCCTGACCGGGCGACGAGGTCTCCGAGGCGATGGTGCTCGCCGCGGTGCAGTCACTCCCCGACGGACTGCGCGCCGAACGCTGAGCCGCTTACCGCATCTCGGCGTGGGCCACGATGCGGGCGCACTCTTGCGGCGGCAGGTCCGAGGCGATGGCGTACCCGATGCCCTGCTGCTCGGTGAAGGTCACCGTGTAGCCGTGCGCCGACGACGTGTAGACCGGACGCCCCTGCACCGTCCCGCTGGACTCCGCGAAGCGCGGCATGCGGGCGTTGTCGAACATGAACACCGTCATCCGTCGGCCATCAACGTCGTAGGTGAGCGCCGCGGCCATCTGGTTTTGCACGTTGGAGATGCGCGCGCCTACGAGCCGCGCCGTCATCCCGCGAAACAGCACCGGCCGCACGGGGATGTTCATCTTCCCGCGAAACCACTGCGTCACCGCTGCGGGATCGCTGTTGGTCACTTCCACGGGTAGTTCGCGCGCGTGCCGCTCGGCGATGTCTTCCACCATCGGAAGCATCCCCGCGGTGGTCATCGTCACCGGGGCGCCGGTGCGCGTCTTGATGCCGTTGGCCAACACCACGGTGGCCATCGCCGCCCCGGCCAGGACGAAGTTGCGCGCGTACCGCTTGCGTTGCACCGCGTTTCGCTCGGACTCCTGCTCGCGCTCGCACGCGTCGAGCGCCGCCGTGATGCGGAAGCGCAGCGCCGTGGGCGCGCACTCCTCGCGAAGCGCACCGAGGCCCCGCTTCAACTTGCGGATCATCTCCGCCTCGGCCCGGCAGCACGCGCAGCCGACCATGTGATCTTCGATGAGCAGCGCCGCGCTTGGATCGAGTTCGCCGTCGATCCAGGCATCGGTCCACTGCGTAGCCTGCTCGCAACTGACGGCCATGATTGATCTCTAGGCCTCCTTGCGGCGGCGGAAGCTATTCATTTCCACAACCTTCGCGCCGTCCTGTTCGTCCCTGGAGACGACCTGCTCGGGCACGATGCCCAGCTTCAGGGCGACCGCGCGGCGCGCCCGGTGGAGCCGCGACATCACCGTCCCCATCGGGCAGTTCATCGCCTCGGCCACCTCGCGGTACGTCAGCCCCTCGACATCCACCAGAACCAACACCTGCCGGAAATCTTCCGGCAGATCCTTCAGCGCCTCGGCCACCGAGCGCTCGAGCAACGGCCGCTCGACCACGCGCTCGGGATCACGCTGGGCGTTCATCGAAGCAGCGCCGATCCAGCCGTCGGAGACCGGATCGACGGTCGCCATCGCGTGGACGTTGCCCTCGAGGGTATTTCTCCGATGCTTCGAATAGAAGACGTTGGACACGATCTTCAGGAGCCAGGCGCGGATGTTGGTGCCGCGCTCGTAGCTGTCGAAGAAGCGCCAGGCCCTGATGACAGCGTCCTGCACCAGGTCGTCGGCGTCGCTCGAACTACGGGTGAAGTGCGTGGCGGTGCGGTGCATCGCGTCCATGTGCGGGAGCACCTCGGACTCAAACAGGTGACGTCGTTGCGTGGGGTCCATCATGTTCCTCGGGACGGCATAGAGAAGCACGGGGTTGAACCCTGGCAAGGGGGGCGTCTATTCCCCGGGACCGCGATCACCCGTCGCAGAGTCCCGCTCCCGGCGATCGGCCTCGAGGTCCTCGATGCGCTGACTGAGCCGGCGCACCTCCGCCTGGAGTGCATCGATCTGCGCCATCGGGTTGATGCCCTCCCAGAACGACTTCATCTGATGGTCCACCCGGCTCTGCCACTGGTCGATGGCCTCGCGCGACTGCTCGACAAACTTCTCCACGCGCCCCGGCTCCGCGGGAGGCAGCGGCTCGGGCGCGGGCGCGGGCTCGGTCTCGGTCACGGAGGGAGCTTCGTTTCGGGCGATGAGCTTTCCCATCGGGGTATCGCGCACCGCCGACAAGATGCGCTCGCTCGACGAATGCAGGAGCTCTTTCAACGCCCCCAACGGTAGGCGGCTCTGCTTGCGCTCCTCCTCGTAGAGAATCTGCGCGAGCGTCATGCGCGTCAGGTCTTCCTTAGTGGTGTTGTCTACGATCCGGACGTCTTCGCCCTGGCGGACGTACTCCGCGATCTGCGGCAGCGTGACGTACCGGCTCTCCACGGTGTCGTAGAGCTTCCGGTTGCTGTACCGCTTGACGACCCGGGTGGGCTGCGATCCCGATGAATTTCCGCCGTCAGTCGCCACTTTTGAGGGACCCTTCGTCCGTGCGTGCCGCCGAGGTGGAGCACCCGATGGCCTGATTGCCGCACTCGCCCGCCAGAGGTCAAGCACCCCCCGACCCGTAACCGACGCGCCGACCCTCACCGGAGATCGTCCGCACATCGTTGAGGGGTCGGCGCTGCGACCCTGATAGCCTCCGTCGCCGCGAGCGATGACCGAAGGCCTGCCGACAACCTTTCCTGCCTCCCCCGCACGGCCGCCGCCGCAGACGCGCGTCGGGCTCGTCGCGCTCGCGGCGGTGTGCGCGAGCCTCGGTGGAATGCTCGGCGGCTCGGCGGTGGGCGTCATGCAGGCCGGGCGCTCCCCCTCCGTGATGGCTGTGGTGCCGGCGGGCGACGCGGCGGTGGATGGCGCGACGGTGACCTCCCAGGAAGCCAACCCCGAGTCGGCGGGCGACGGGGTGATGGACGACCTCGACGAGACCCCATCCGACGCCGGATCCGTAGTGATCACGGCAGAGCCCACGGTGGATGTTCCCGTGGTCGCGGTGGTTCCGCCTCCGTCGGGGACCGGGACGCGACGGCGCGACGGCGCGGTGATCACCTCGGATAACGTCCCCGAAGGGCCTGCGCAGGGATACGTCGAGGGACGGGCGACGCGCATCGTCGTCACGCGCCTCGATGCCAAGCCCGTCGAGGTGCACACCGCGGCGGCCTACACCCGGATGCGCGCCGCGGCACAGCGCGAGCGCGTTCTGCTACGCATCGTCAGCGGGTTTCGCACCATGGCGCACCAGCAGGCGCTCTACCGCGCCTACCGTCACGGCGGCGGCAACCTCGCGGCGGTGCCCGGGCAGTCCAACCACCAGAGCGGGCACGCGCTCGACCTCAACACCTCGACCCCAGGCGTACTCCGCTGGCTCGATCGCAACGCGCGGCGCTTCGGTTTCCGTCGCACGGTCCCCACCGAGGCGTGGCACTGGGAGTGGTGGTGAGCGCTCCACCCCCACACGTGTAGGGGTCCAGCCCTACACGTGTAGGGTTCCAGCCCCTGAGGTTCGGAGTACGCCGCCTCGGCCCGCCGTGCCGCGTGCTGAAGCACACGGCACCCCAGCGAAAGCCCGCAGCGGGCTCCATCCCGGGTCCCACGGGGCAGCGCTTCTCCAT
>CANJUR010000235.1 GCA_947477565.1 Deltaproteobacteria bacterium | reverse complement strand
TGGGGGTGGGGGCTCGCGAGCCCCACCCTCGCGAGCCCCACCCTCGCGAGCCCCACGGAGCACTTCCGTCGGCATGTGCTGAGGGTGCCAGTCGTCGGCGCGGGCTCAGACTGCTGGCTGCTCGTCGGTTCCAGTCCGCGCGAAATGCGACGGCTTCCCACGCTTGTTTCCTTGCAGTCTGACGGTAGACCGCCGTTTCCCCGGATCCCTGCTTATACCTACTGGCTCTCAGTTTTGCCGCTCTCGCGAACCTTGGTCTTTGGCGCAAGTCGCCCGTTTGACTCTGGGATTCGCACGTTGGCGCTCGCCCCCAGCTATAGCAAGCAGGTGCCCCTCGCACTGCCCCGGGCTATCGAACCGGAACCCGATTCGGCTCAACTCACCGAAGAATTTGGGCCTTGCGGAAGATCTATCAGTTGCCATCGGTCATACCCGGGCTCTTGACGACGCTGTCTCCTATGTAAACCCGAGCGAATCCGCGCCAACGAGGGTGCCCCATTGGACGCCCTGGGCACCCGCTTCAGACGGCGGTGCAGCACCGGGTGCTCGTTGCGACTGGCCTTCGGGACGGGGTGACCCCATGACATACCGATAAACCCTCTGCGGTCCCGGAGACGAGCTCGAACCAATGCTTTGGACTTTGATCAAGCGGACGGAATGGCGCCCCTTTCTCGATCTGCTTTCGCCTTCGTTCTTCCGCGTCGTGCCGGCCGGGCCTCTCCTCGCGGAGCTGCGTCGACTCGCATCTCTCTACCGGAGCGCGGAGGACTTCGAGAGGGCGACGGCACACCGCAGCGCGTCGCTCAATCGCGCGGGCCTCCCGATCCGGCTCCTTTCCGGTAGCGGCCCCTCCGCCACGAGCAGTGCGGAGAGACCCGCACCGAAGGATCCGCAGGCCCAGGGTCAACGCATCCTCGAACTCTACTTTCATCAAGTGTTCAGTGACGGCCTCGTGATACTCGACCTGCGCCTCGCGAACTTCTCCGAGGAGGAGGGAGCGCTGACGTGGCGTCCCGGAGCAGTGCTCGCGGACTGGAGCCCTGCGTTTCGCGAGGCCGTCCGCGCGCTCTACCGCGGGTTTTACCGCGGCGATGACGTCCTCTTTCGTGAGGGACTCGCCGCGCTGGGACTGGCCGAGGCCGAGGCCGCGATCCGTTCTCAGTTCGGCGAGGGCCAGCAGCGCGCCATACGCTTCACGCTGAGTGACTTCCAGCAGAAGTTCCAGGATGTGTTCGTCCGCTGCCAGCAGACTGGCTCGCGCATCGACACGGGCTTCCTGTCTCTGGGCCTCTACCTCGCGACGCTTTACGAGCACCTCGAGGCGCTGGGAGAGTCGTTCGACGCGCGGGCCGCGTTCGACGCCGTCAGCGGCGACCCTCGAACCTCGTAGCGCGGAAGTCGGCGAGAGGGGGGGGGAGCCGTCATGTCCCGCTGCGCGAGGTCGCGACGGGCGCAATCTGCAGCTTCAGCCGCGTGAGGTGACGACCGAAGGCGTGCATCACCCACGCATGCACGGGCGCTTGCGAGAAGATGTAGAAGATCCACGGGAGCGCGGGCACGAAGCCGTGGATCGCCGCGAGGGTGTAGCGACGGCGGGCGACCTGGCGGAACTCGAGCCAGCCGGTGGTGGTGGTCTTCGAGAGAAGCCCGCCCACGATATGGAACTTGTCGCGCGCCCGATCCGCACCCTGATCGATGAACTCGAGCACGAGCAGCGGTCGCTTCACGAAGGCCAGCGAGAACGTGATGCGCGGCGGCGTGCCCTCGACGCGCCCGACCCGGATCACCGCGCGGAAGAGGTGCGGAAGCCAGTCCATGTACGCGTTCGAGATGAAATGCGCGTCGTTGTCGGGCATCGGCGGGAGGCGCTGGATGGATCGCACCGTCGAGTGCTCGTCGCGCGGCCGCTTCCTCGATGCGCGCTGCGGCCCAGGCTCGAAGCGCTGCAGCGTCTCGGCGACCATGCTCGCGTACGTCGGGAAGCGGATGAAGCGCGCGATCTCCGGCCGAGGCTGGAGTTGCGGGAGGTCGCACTGCAGGCTGTCGATGAGCGGCGAGATGAGCTCGTGCGACGAACCGCTGAAGAGCTGCACCCAGCGCTTCGAGAACCCCGTCGACGCGATCGGCACCGGGAACATGTAGCGCTTCTTGCCGAGCGCCGCGGCCGTCTGTCGAAGGAGATCCTCGTAGGTGAGCGACTCGCCGTTGACGAGATCGAACGTGCGACCCTCGAACGAGGGTTCGAGAATCGCTGCCTCGAGCACCGAGACGACGTCGTCGATGAACACCGCCTGGCCCGAGCTGCGCGTCCACTTCGGCAAGATCATCCACGGGAGCCGAATGACGAGCGCGCGCAGGATCTCGAACGAGCTCCCTCCTGGCCCCACGACCATCCCCGCTCGCAGGCAGGTCACCGGGATGCCCGACGACTGCAGCACGCCTTCCACCTCGAGGCGGCTCTGGAGGTGTGGGCTGACATATCCGGTGTCCGGCACCAGACCGCCCAGGTAGATGATCCGCTTCACGCCGGCGTGCACGCAGGCCTTTGCGAAGTTGTCCGCGAGCAGGAGATCCGTGTCGTGGAAGTCGCCCTGGAAGAGTCGCGACGACGGCATCATCGAGTGTACGAGGTAGACCGCGATATCGACGCCCGCGAGCGCGGCGTGGGTGCTCGTCGAGGAGAAGAGGTCGCACGCGCGGTACTCGCACCCGGCCTCGCCCGAGTCGCGCACCGAGCGGCCCAGGCCCACGACGTGGAAGTCGCCCGAGAGGACAGGGATCAACCGTGATCCAACGAAGCCGTTCGCTCCGGCGATCGCCACGACCGTTTTGGTAGCTACTCCCATGGGGCCGCGAACGTGGGGTCCGCCGCGCGCGCCGTCAACTCACGACAGCGATCTCTCCAGATGCATAGGGCATCTCACGGGTCCGCCGCGTCAGCACGGATTCGCTCGGGTTTACAGGGCACCCATGACCCGTAACAACGTGCTGCGCAGCGGGTCGTCGCGAGCGCTCGACGCAGCCGCGGGAGAGATCGCTGGACGCGTACTGACGACTCGCGCGGGCGCTTCCCCTCGCTCACGCTCAGGGTCCAGCTCCGGGTACTGACGGGTCGCGATCGTACCTGCTCTTGCCGCACAACTTCCATCGGTTTGAGGACCTGAAACTCCGGACTTCGGAGGCCTCCTCAAATCGCTGGAGGAGACGATGGACGAGAAGCGAGATGAGCAACGGCTGCCACGCAGCGTAGGGCGGCGATACACAGCCGAGGAGCGCGCGGTGGTGCTCGCCGATGTGCCGGCGTTGGGCTGCAAGCCCGCGGCGGCGAAGCACGGCGTTCCGGCCCCGAACGTCTTTCGCTGGGCGAAGGCTGCCGGGATCACGAAGGCGTCGAGCAGCGACGAGACGCCCACGGCGCCCGCGGCGCCCGCCGCGCCGCTGCCGCCAGTGGTGATCGCGAAGGCGAAGGCGGCACCCGCGCGGCGCAAGTCCACCGCGTCGGCGAAGGCGGCGCCGCCGTCGTCGGCGGGCAACAAGTCGCCTGACACCACGGGCCTCCCCGCCAAAGCCGTCGCAACGCCCGCGGCGAAGCCGAAGACCGTCGCGCGTTCGTACACGCCGTCGGAGCGCGCCGAGATCCTCGAGTACGCCGCCGAGAAGAGCGTCACCGAGTCGGCGACGAAGTTCAACGTGAGTCGGTTCTCGATCTACGAGTGGCAGCGCAAGGTCAGCGCCGCGGCGAAGGGCGAGGGCCCGTCGCCGACGAGCGGTGCGGGCGTCAAGGAGATCGAGGCGAGGCGCGACAAGGAGATCCTCGACGAGTGGAGTCGGCACCCCGGCCTCGGGCCGAGCCAGA
>CANJUR010000234.1 GCA_947477565.1 Deltaproteobacteria bacterium | reverse complement strand
CGGGGCAGACCCGGGCTCCTACGATGTCCCGATGGAGAAGCGCTGCCCCGTGGGACCCGGGATGGAGCCCGCTGCGGGCTTTCGCTGGGGTGCCGTGTGCTTCAGCACGCGGCACGGCGGGCCGAGGCGGCGTACTCCGAACCTCAGGCAAGCGCTTCCGGTGCTGCGATGCGCTCGGCCAACCGCGGCGCCTACGGGGACCTCCTCCCTCGGTACGTCGTGCCGTTCGCCCGCGACGCGTTGTGCCTCTCGCGCGACCTCCTGAGCGGAGCACTGCACCTGGCGCGGCCTGCGCTGATCGACTCTGGTATCCGCCAGACAACCGACGCATCCTCCGCTCCACGCGCCATCGCGGAGCCATTCCCCCCCACTCAGGATTCGCTCGTATGGTCGCTTCGCAAATCGCCAAGTTTGGAAAGATTCTCGAGAACCCTGGTCACTGGCACGACAAGGCCGAGCAGTACGCCGCGAAGACCGACGCGGCCCGGCTCGCAGGCCAAGAACCGCCGCGCCACGAGGACAACGAGACCACTCCCGAACAACGACCCGCTGGAGGGCGGTTGCTCCCGAAGGCCTTCGCGCCCGCATCGCGACGGTGTTGGCGTACCTGAAGACCTTCACCCCCGCGGACTTCGACGGCGCTGCAACACGCGTCGTCGCGCTGCCGTTCGTCCCGGGCAAGGGGCTCCGCGGAGACGACTACCTCCGCGAACTCGCCGCGCCCAACTTCTACTTTCACGTCACGACCGCCTACTCGATTCTTCGCCACAACGGCGTAGACCTCGGGAAGGCCAACTTCATCGGCTCGCTCAACCTCTGCGACGCCTGATCGCCCCGACAATCCGGGGGGGGACCAACCACCATGCCGAAGACGAATTCGAAGATCTTGCCGCGGGCGGTTGTGGTCGCGGGGCATTCCGCGGACGAGGCACTGACGCCCGCCGAGCGGAAGCTCCTCGCGGAGGCTCTGCGCCGGGGCGACGAGGCGCGCGACACCATCGAGGACGCGCTGGTCTCCTTCGGCCGCTGGCTGCTCGTGACCGTCTTCAACGACGACGCGCGCGACGCACTCGAGAACCGAATGAACAACCCCGTCTGGCGCTCACTGCGCGCGAGGGCGGGCGGCCCGACGCTGCGACTCAACGAGCGGATGCTCTCCGTCGCCGTGCAGATCGCCGCGCGCGACAAGCGCATCACCGACGAGGCGTGGCGCTCGCTCGAACCCGGCCGCAAAGAGCTACTGCTGCCGCTGCCCGATGAGCGACTGATGCGGAAGGCGGCGCAGCACGTCACCCGGCTGAAGCTGACGCAGCGGGCGACGCGCGCGTACGTCGGCTCGTTGCTCGCGGAGGCAGGGGAGCAGCGGACGACCCGGCTCACTGCGGCGACCCTGCTGGGGCGAGCGAAGAGGGCGCGGGCGGCACTCGCCGCGGCGGGACTCTCGCGACGCGCGGTGGCGCTCGTCGGCAAGATGACCCCGGAGGAGCGCGCCGCGCTGGACGAGCAGGTGCACGCGCTGGCCGCGTGGGTCACGGCGATGCGATCAGCGCTCAAGGTGGACTGAAGAGGTGTTGAGCCGTCCCTCGCGATTCCGCGCCGTCCAGCCTCGAATCGGGAGGGACACTTCAATCATTTCCACTAGTTGTCCGATTTTCCTTATGGCGCCATAAGCGTCCGCCGCGGGCGGCCAGCGCCCTGAGCGCCGCGTCCAGCGCCGCGCACTCCTCGGCCCTGCCCACGTCCGCGCACCGTCGGTGAATCGCGCCGTACACCGCCATCGCGAGCAGCGTCGCCCCGCGCGTGCGGGGAGGCTCCGTAGCGCCCCAGGGGCAGCGCCGCGAACTCACTGACCTCCGTCCCGTTCCAATCGATGAACCGCACCGCGTCGCGGATGCCCATCACGGTGCCGCGGAGCACCCGGCACACGCAAGCGCGCGCCCAGTGAGGTCAGCGGCTACCGCTGCAGTGGCGTGCGTCGACCGTCCCACACATGGAGCACCTCCACCGTCGCGGCGGTCCGGCGGTAGTAGACAACCAGGGTGCCGCACGACGAAACGGCGCGCCGCCTCGCCGGTCGATAGCGTCGCGCTGACGCCTTCCGTGTAGCCCGTCGCAACGAGGTCGAGCGCCCTCTCCAGGGCGAAGAGAAGCTCCCGGAGGGCCGTGGGGTTCCGCGGCCCCAGATACTCAATCAGTTCGGCGAGCTAGTCCCGGGCCGCGTCGGTAAAGACCGGCGACGGCACTACCGACGGCCCGCTTCGATCACGTCGAGGCGCGCGTGCATCCCATGGAAGACATCCGCCGCTGGCGTGACAGCGCCCCGCTCCGCGTCCGCGATGCCTCGACGGATGCGGGACTCCGTGTGCGTCGGAAGCACCCCGTCCACCGACAACCCACGGAGGGTGGCCGCAACGACCGGGAGCGACTCTTCCGGAAGGGCATCGACCAACGCGTGCAACGCTTCGCGATCCGTCATGCCCGAAGGGTGCCACGGGGGCAATGGGGTCGCGCAAGCCGTCCTCCGCCGCTGCCCCGACCCCCTACACCGACCACAACCCGGCGAGGTCGAGCGGAACCGCGTCGAAGGGTTCCGCGCGCACCACGGCGTCGCCTTCGAACGTCGCGACGAGCACCCAGCCGATGTCCTGGCGGCGGAGCACCTCCAGCGTCTGCATCACCGGTGAGACGAACCACACATGCCCGACGCCCTCGCGGTGGTAGATCGCCAGCTTGCGCCCGCGGTCGAGTTTCTCCGTCGAAGGGGAGAGCACCTCGCAGCACCAGTCGGGCGCGAGCGTCGCAAACGCGGCGTCGATGAACCCGTCGGGCAATCGCTCGCGGCGCCACCCGGCGAGGTCGGGCACGAGCACGTCGGGGCGCGCGCCGAAGTGCAGTTCGGGCTCGAGCAGGATGATCCAACCGCCCGGGTCGTCGCCGCGGGGATCGCCGAAGGCGGAGAGTCTCCCCGCGAGGCGCGTGGCCCCGTGCGCGTGTCGCGGCCGCGGTCGCGGGAGCAACGACAACGCCCCGTCGATGATCTCCGCGACCATCGTCTCCGGGGCGTTGCGGTAGCCCTCGATGACGTCGGACGCGAGGCCGGGAAACTCCGGATCGATGGTGCGTGCGACCTCGCCTGACATGCCGCGAGCGTAGCCCACCCGGCGAAGACCCGGGAGAGAGCCGACCCTCGTCACCCGGCGAAGCGTCCCGTTGCGGTGTCTACTGTGTGTCTGTGTTCGATGAAAAAACACACGAATATGTGCTCTTTCTATAGCGCTTTACGATGCTCTGTATGTGTGTCTACAGAATCGTTCGCACACACGGAAGGGGACCAAAGGCAAGGAGGGCGCGCCTCCGGTACCGCGCCGGGTACGCCCTTTCGCCCGATCATCTCTTCGCCGGTGACCCGCACCGCGTCGATCACCAACCCGGCGAGCTCGACGGCGTGCCTCATCCGCAGCGCGCCGCCCTCAAGCACCGCCACCGCCCTCCCCCACGACGTCGCGTCGGACGCCGCGTACCGCAGCACCTCGATGGCCAACTCGCGCGCCATCGACGGTGTCGTCGTTCATGCAGCGCTCTCCACGGGCCGAACCTGAAACCGCGCCTGACCGCCCGCCTCCCGAAGCATCACGGCGCCGACGGGGAACAAGCGGGCAATGCCGACGAGAAGACTGCGGACACGCTCGTCGTCCCAGGCCCACCCTTCGCGTGCGCCATGGAATCGACCGGGCCAGTCCACGTCAAGGGGGTCGTCATCTTCCTGAGGTTCGGAGTACGTCGCCTCGGCCCGCTGTGCCGCGTGCTGAGGCACACGGCACGGTGTGGAAGCCCGGGGCAGACCCGGGCTCCTACGATGTCCCGATGGAGAAGCGCTGCCCCGTGGGACCCGGGATGGAGCCCGCTGCGGGCTTT
>CANJUR010000233.1 GCA_947477565.1 Deltaproteobacteria bacterium | reverse complement strand
CCCCGCCCCCACAAGTGGGGGCAGGGTGCAGAAATACCTATTACAGAAGCGTTTTATCGCTCCGAACTCCCTGCCCCCACTTGTGGGGGCGGGGCTGGGGGTGGGGGCTCGCGAACCCCACCGGTCACTTCCGCAGTCGGGTACGAGCGGTGGCTTTCTAGACCCAGTGGGAGCCTCCGACCTCGATCCAGCGGCGTTCTGCGCGCTCACTCAGTTTCCTCGGACCGCGCTTGTGCGACGGTTTCCGGGTCTGTGTTTCAGCAGAGTTACGAGCGTTCCCCGCATCCCTGCTCAGGTGGAAGCCTTGAACCCTCGGAGTGACGCCTTGATGGCCTCGGAGTGACGCCTTGAACCCTCGTAGTGACGCCTTCATGGCCTCGGAGTGACGTCTTGAACCCTCGGAGTGACGCCTTGAACCCTCGGAGTGACGCCTTCATGGCCTCGAAACGACGCCATCGGGGTTAGCGGAGATGCAGCCCGTCGGTGATTTCCTGACGATCGGAGGTCGCGACGGGCGCGGGTAGCTGGTATCGACGCCCATCATGTCGTTGCTTCCGGGGCCCGCGTGTCACCCACCGTCGCGAGAATGCCCCCGGAAGTCGAATGGTCAGTTTCCTGCGACGATCCCGCCCGGAGAGGTAACCCCCGCCCCAATGTTGATGCCGATGCGTAGATCCTTCTTCGTCGTCTTCCTGGCCCTGGCCGCGGTCACCGGATGCGGCACGCGAACGCAACTCGATGAGCCCATCGACGGCGCACGCCCCGATGTCGCCGACGCGGCACAAGACGATCGCTCCGACGGAACCACCGTCACCGACGGAACAACCGTCACCGACGGAACAACCGTCACCGACGGTGGCCCCGCCGGCTGTCAGTCCAACGCCGACTGCGGCGGAGTGACCCCCCGCTGTCGCCTGGACACCCGCCAGTGCGTGGCGTGCCTCACCGGCACGGACTGCGCCGCCGGGGCGTCGTGCGTGGACTTCGCCTGCGTCGCGCCCTGCCGGGGCGGCGCCTGCCCCACCGGCGCAACCTGCTGTGGCGACTTCTGCATCGACGCGCGGTCGAGCCTCACAAACTGCGGCGGCTGCGGCGTGACGTGCCCATCCGTGGCCCGTGGCACCCCGGCCTGTACCGCCTCGACGTGTGGCGTCGGAGCGTGCGACCGCGGGTTTGGCGACTGCGATCGCAGCCCCGCGAACGGCTGCGAACGCGACGTCACCACGGATCCGGCCAACTGCGGCGGCTGCGGCACCCGGTGCGCCGCGGGGCAGAGCTGCGTGGGCGGCGCCTGCACCACGCTCAACTGCGCGGCCACGGGCTGCCTCATGGATCTCACGTGCTGCGGCACGGCGTGCATCCCGACGCAGACCGACCCAAACAACTGCGGCGGCTGCAACCTCCGCTGCGCCGCGGGGCAGACCTGCGTGGGCGGCGCGTGCACCACGGCCCCGACAAGCTGCCCCACGGTGCCCTGCGGCGCCAACCAGGCGTGCTGCGGCGGGACGTGTCGCCCGGTGCGAAACGATCCCAACAACTGCGGCGGCTGCGACGTGCGGTGCCCTGCCTCGATGTCGCTGTGCATGGGCATGGCCTGCTGCTCTCCCGACCCGACAGGGACTTGCAGCGTGCAGTCGTGCGGGGCAAGACAGACCAACTGCGGCGGCACTTGCGTCGAACTGAGCACCGACGAAGCCAACTGCGGCGGGTGCAACATCCGCTGCGGAACCGGCCAGACATGCACGGGAGGCTTCTGCCAGACGCCCTGCGGCGGGGCGATGTGCGCCGCGGGCCAGACGTGCTGCAGCAACGCCTGCTTCGATGTGCAGGGTGATCCGACGCACTGCGGCGGGTGCGGGACGGCGTGCACGGGCGGGCCGAACGGCTCCCCGGCGTGTCGCGCGGGCGTCTGCGCGACGACGTGCAACAGGGGCTTCTTCGACTGCAACGGGCTGCCCGCGGACGGCTGCGAGAGCACCCTCAACACCAACACTGACTGCGGCGCCTGCGGCGTCGCATGCGGGGACGGAACCACCTGCACCAATGGCATGTGCGTTCCTGGCGGGTGCAACGGCGGCCCGACCTGCGCGGCGGGGCGCACCTGCTGCGGCGCGGCCTGCGTCGACCTCGCGAGCGACGCAGCCAACTGCGGCAGTTGCGCGCGGGCGTGCCGGTTTGCCAACGCGGCGAGCACCTGCACGGCAGGCGCGTGTGCGATCGGCGCGTGCGCGAGAGGCTTCGGCAACTGCAACGGCGCCGCGGCGGACGGATGCGAGGCGAGCCTGCTGAGCGACCGCGCGAACTGCGGCGCATGCGGGCTGACCTGCGCGACGGGGCTCACCTGCACCGCAGGGAGCTGCCAGCGCGTCAGCAACGGCAGCGAAGGGGCCTTCCTCCCGTTGGCGAACCCCACGTACCTGTCGCCGGGGGTGCATCAGTTCACGACGATTACGGTTCCGGCGGGGGCGGTGGTGTACGTCGCCGGGGCCGGGTCTCTGGCAGGGACGCTCGACCTCCGCGCGACCGGCCGCATCCAGATCGACGGGACCATCGACGTCTCGGGCGGACCGGGCTCCCAGGCCGTCGTCGCCTCGCGCTCGACGCAGCAGGGCCAGGCCGGCACCGGGGGCTACACCGGCGAGCTGCGCTCCGCGGCCCGGCCCACGCAAGCCTGCGAGTTCGCCACGGGTGCCACCGGGCCGAACGGTCCGGCCGTGATGGGCACCTCGGGCAACTGCACCGTGGTGGTCTCGACGGCGTGCCTCGCACGCGGGGACGACAGCGTGTTCATCTTCGCGGCGGCGCCCGCACAGTTTGGCGGCGGCGCAGGGGTCTTCACGGGCTACCGCGCGTACGGCTCGGGCGGCGGCGGGTACGCAGGCGGCGGCGGCGGCGCGCTCGGCGCGGCGTTTGTGGGCCAGCGGGACTGCAACGGCGTCACCGCGGGCGGCGGCGCAGCCTCCGGCAGCGGCGGGCGCGCCATGAGCGCGGCGGCGTATGACGGTCGCGACGGCGCACTGGGGCAGTCGCAGTGCGACGCAGTGATGGCTGGCGTCGCGCGGGCGTGGGTCGGCGGCGGCGCGGGCGGCAGCATCGGGAGCGCGGCGGCGGCTGACCTCGCGGTGAGAAGTTCGTTCTACGCGGGCTCCGGCGGCGGCGGCGGCAGCGCGGACTACCTGCAGCGCCCCGCCTTCGGTGGCACCTCCGGCGGCGGCGGCGGCGGCGGCGTGCTGCGCCTCTGGAGCGAAACCGACATGGTCGTGAACGGTCGCCTGCTCGCCAACGGCGGCGCCGGCGGCGACGCATACCTCGGCACCCCGGTGGGCGCTGGCTGCGACCCGCAGCCGGGAGCGGCCGGCGGCGGCGGCTCCGGTGGTTTGATCTACCTCGTGGCTCCGTCGATCACCGCAGGAGCGACGGCGACGGTGTCTGCGAGCGGCGGCCGCGGCGGCGACGCGAGCGTCTTTGCGACCGGCGGCGGCGGCGGCGCGGGTGGCCTCGGACGCATCCGGGTTTCGGTCAACCCGGCGACCTGCGCACTGGCCGGGACATTCACCCCGGCGCTCGCAACGGGATGCACGCCCGCCCCCGCGACCCCCGGGCGCGCGTTTCTCGCTCCCTTTCCCAACTAGTACCCGCGCTTCGCAGGGAAGTGTCCGGGGACTTTGATGGTCCCCGGAGCAGCGACCCGGTGGAAGTCACGGTCCCAACAGATCCCTGCGAAAGCAACGACCCGTTGGAGGGCTAAGGCCAGGCCCTCGAAGGATCGATCGCTCTTGCGAGACCTCACCCCCAACCCCCTCTCCCAAAAGGGTTCACCTCGGGACACATCTCACGATTCGGCTGTAATCCATGCTGATTCGTGCGCTCGATGGGTTTTTGGCGTTGGCGGAGGGAGAGCGCCGGCTCCGTGATCGCGGACGGGCCTTCGGCCCTGCGATCACTAAAGCCGGAGCCTG
>CANJUR010000232.1 GCA_947477565.1 Deltaproteobacteria bacterium | reverse complement strand
GGGCTAAAAAGCATGATTTCATGGCATTTCCTCTCGATCCGAGCCCCCTCTCCCTCTTGGGACTCACCGTTCCCCTCATCTTCGGGATTCTGATGGAAATAAGGCATTCCCGTGCAACGGAGGTCCGCGGGCTGAAGCCCACGGACCTCCGTTGCACGAAACGCTCGAATTCCACGCGAATCCCGAAGATGAGGGGAACGGTGAGCCCTCTTGGGAGAGGGGGTTGAGGGTGAGGTCTCGCAAGACGGATCGATCCTTTGGGGGCCTGTCCTTAGCCCTCAAACGGGTCGTTGTTTTGGATCGCTTACCCTCTGGCGCTGTGCTCCTGCATGCCAGGAATGTAAGCGGAGGGGAGGGCGCGCGGCCGCCGGGGTGATTCCCGAGGGCCGCGCGCGGAGGAGGATCAGGGGCCCGGCGGCGTGAGGCGGTACGCGCGACCCGTCGCGGCGCCGCCCAGGTAATCGTAGCTGATGAGGTTGCCGCGCATGCCCATGGCGTCTTCGACGCCGATGGTTGCGGAGTTCCCGCGGCTGCCCTGGCCCGCGCCGGCGATGTTGCAGTGGTGCAGCTCGATGACCCTGGTGGTCTCGAAGATCTTCGCCTGGAAGGTGAGGCTCTCGCCGACGCTGCCCTCGCCGGTCTCCCAGTTGTTCCAACCGATCACGAAGCGGCGGTTGGGCATGGTGCCGAGCGTGGCCGAGCGCACCGTGGTCGTGGCGTCGATGGCGTAGAGGTCATCCCAGAACGGGGCGATGAGCCCGTTGGGCGTGCCCGCCGTGGGGATCGTCACGTTGCTATAGCTCGTGCTCCCGATGCCCATCGCGTTCGCGTACATCTGCATGAAACCGTTGGAGGTCACGGTGTAGTGCGTCGCGTCGGCGTCGAAGAAGCGGAACGTGAACGGCAGCGCGGCGTTTGCCGAGACGTCGTCGTCTTCCCACATGCCCATGCTCGGGTTCACGGGCGCCCCCGTGGCGAGGTCGTCGCACGCCGCGGTGATGGTCGAGAGCGAGTAGTACGGCATGGACGCGGACATCAGGGCGCTGCTCGTCGCGGTGATGGCGAACGCGCCGCCGGTGGCCACGGTGGTGGTCGAGACGCTCACGATCATCGCGCGCGGGAGCTGCGTGGGGTTGTCGAGGTTCAGCGTCGCGGCGCCGCCGTCGGTGGTGCCTGCAATGTTGGCGAAGCAGGTGGTCGCGCCGCAGTCGGCGAGCCCACGAACGCGCGGGCGCCACGTCGCGCCCATGGCGGGCGTCACGAGCACCACGGTGCGCTGCCCCGCGGGCACGGTCACCGAGTAGAAGACCTCGTTGCTCATGTCGCTCGTCTGGCAGCGCGTGGGGCGCGCGACGCCGCGGGCCGTGTCGCCCATGGCGGCCACGCCGCTGGTGAGCGCCACGGCGGTCTCGCACACGGCCGAGGGCCCGAGGGCCACGGTGGCCGTGGTGAGGTCGAAGGCCATCGGCATCGTGGTGCTCTCACCGCTCACCGAGACGAATACCGTGCGGGCCGTCGTGCCGACGTTGTTCGCGCCGACGGTGGAGGCCACGTCGGTGGTCCCGCCGGTGCTGGCGAGGCACGAGGTGGCCGTGCAGTTGTCGACGATGCGCACGGCCGCGCGGCGGCCCGACATCGCGCCGGGCGTCGCGGTCACGTTGAGCCGCTGCCCCGCAGGGATCGACACGCGGAACCAGCGCTGCTGCCCGAGACCCGTCTGGCACACGGTGTTGGCCGGACCGCCGTTCATCGTGCTCTCCATCGTGCGCCCCATGCCCGCGGTGACGTCGAGCGCCATCTCGCAGGACGCGCCCGGCATGATCACCTGGGTCGCGAGGGAGAGGTCGAAGGTGCCCGTCACCGCCAGCGGCGACGACGCGCTCACGGAGAGCACGTAGCTGCGCATGGTGGTGCCGTTGTTGGCAAAGGTCAGCGTACCCGGCATCCCCGAGGTGCCCGAGGCGTTCTGCAGACAGGTCGTCGCCGTGCAGCTGTCGAGCAGCCGGAGCTGCGGGGTCCACGTGGGCGTCATGCCCGCCGGCGTGGCCCGAACCGTCGCCTGGGTACCCGGTGCGACGTCCACCGTGTAGTAGAGCTGCCCGCCGCCGCCGGTGAGGCAGGTGGTCGCGCGGTTCAGTGCGCCCGCGAGGCTCTGGGCCGTGAGCCCGGTGGAGGTGAGCGCTGCGGCGCCAGCGCAGGTGGCGTTCGCGCCGACGGTGAAGGCCGAGGCGTTGAGCACGTAGTTGCCCATCCCTGTGCCGTATCCGTCGACCACCACGGTGTAGGTGCCCGGGGTGAGCGACGTACGCAGGAACGACGAAGTCCCGGGGGCGTCACCGCTGTCGTCGTCGCAGGCGACCTCGCTCATGACGTCGAGGCAGGTGCGCCGGATCGAGAGCACCGTGTCGAAGCTCGTGGCCATGCCCTCGGTCGAGAGCTGCACGCCCGTGGGCGCGGTGACCGTGAGCGTGTACACGTGCTCCGGCCCGCCGGCGCTGGCCTGACAGCCTGCCGCCCGGAGGATGCTCGTGCCCGAGGTGGTGCCCGTGAGTGGCGCCACCGTGCCGGGGAGCGAGATCGCGCCCGTGGGCGTCGGACACGCGGGCGGCGCGTCGACGGGGACGTCCGTCGCCACGGGGATGTCCATCGCGACGTCGGTCGCCACGGGGATGTCCGTCTCGACGTCGGTCGCCACGGGGATGTCCATCGCGACGTCGGTCGCCACGGGGATGTCCGTGATGCCGCCGTCCTTGCCGCCGGCGTCCACCACGTCGGCGCGGACCACGTCCTGCCCGCGGCCGGCGTCCACCACGTCGGTGCCGCCCTGCACGTCGGCGGTCATCTGCACATCAAAGGGCACGTTGGAGGTCGGAGTGTTGCCACACCCGATCGCGAGGACCACTACCGCACAAGACCATCGCTTCGACATCAGCTTCTCCTCATTGAGGGCGCCCAGAATCACATCGCGCCATCGGGGCGCATTTGTAGCAGCCCTGAAACGTGGTTGCGACGCGCAAGTCATATCGGAGTGCTGCTGCGCATGCTCGTCGGTGTGCGCGGCGAGCGCGGCGACGATCACCGGGCAGGTACGCCAGACGCGAACGGATGAACTCTGCGCCGACCGAGACGGATGCAGCGCGTGCGCCCGGCGGCGGAGTCTTCCGCACAGCGCTCCTGCGACGCGCGTCATCATCCCCGGCGCCATGGTGCTGACGTTCGGCGCAGAGTCGATCGGATTCACGTCCACGAATCCCGTCTCCGTCGCCGAGGGGGCGCGCGGCAGCGCGGGGGTGAGGTCGCGCGGGCTTCGACGCATCGCCCCCCCCACCCAGCGTAACCCCTCGGCGAGAGGCGTCTTGATCGCTTTTTGATCCTGTGGGGTGCGCCGACGATCTGCTTCTCCTCGTCTGTCGCCGGGGTGGGTTACGGCGGCACTCGCAATGGACGAGGCGGCACTCTAGTCGAGGCGCTGCACGCCGGCACCAACAGTGATGACAAGCGAGAGTCCGCGCGCATTGCCTTGGAGTTCACCAAGCCCGTCTGGCTGCTCAACGTACCGAGTGGCGAGGATATCATCATGGTCTACAGTCTGGACGACCCGTGGAAGCGCAAACTCTTCCTCGCGCTCTGTCGTCGATATGGACTGACGCCGTATCGATAGAAGGGTCGGCGGTCGAGTACCGTTCAGGCTCTCGCGCCACGGAAGTTTCATCACAAGACGCTGTGGCCGGAGTATCTCGCGCTCAACGAGGAGCTTGAGAAACACCTCGCCGATCGGACCGATCGCGTGATCCGGGAGGCGATTCACACGGACGTCAGTGAGGCCGCCGAGGGATTACGAAGGGCCTTCCCGAGCCCGAACCCTGATAGCGACTCGTCAGGCCGCTGCGGCGGTCGTCGTCGTGACCACTGGCGCGCCGGTCCGCGCGACGTAGTTCTCCGGCAACAGCGCCGCGAGGTGCTTCTCGCCGGCGAGCAATCTCCGCAGTGTATCGCGCAGATACGCCCGTGGATCGATTCCCATCTTGTG
>CANJUR010000231.1 GCA_947477565.1 Deltaproteobacteria bacterium | reverse complement strand
AGCCCCACCCTCGCGAGCCCCACCCTCGCGAGCCCCACCCTCGCGAGCCCCCACCCTCGCGAGCCCCCACCCTTGCGAGCCGCAACCGCGGAGTGGGCGCTCCCTTCCCGCGGAGATGAGGTCAATGCTCAGCTCCCAGGAGGAGAGGGGGCTCAAATATGGGTTGCGCCAGGACATGCCTGTCAGCATCCAGAGGCCCGCTCTCCTCCTGGGAGAGTGGCTGGGCGGCTGCGCGGGGTGAGGTCGCGCGAGCTTCGACGCATGGCCGGGATTTGCGCCGCTTCGAACTGCCACACCGTGGCCGGCGTCCGCTGGTGCGACAGCACCACGACCTGCGCCCAGGGCTGCATCTCGATCTGCCCCTGCTCGTAGCGTGACCGGCGTCGGCGGGACTTGCGCGAGCCCTCGGGATATGGCGCTCTCAGGGCTTTCGCGTTAGTCCACCGCCGCCGTGTCGACCCCCCCCGCCGCCTCTTCTTCCGCCGCCACCAGTGCTCCCCCTGACGCCCGGCCCACCGGGCTCGGCGCGCTCGTGGTGCCCTTCCTCTGCTTCTTCCTCTCCGGCGCCTCTGGCCTCGTCTTCGAGGTCATCTGGACCCGCATGCTCACCCTCGTCTTCGGCGCATCCACGCCGGCGATCAGCACGGTGCTCAGCGCGTTCATGGGCGGGCTCGCGCTCGGCTCGTTCATCTTCGGGCGCTTCACCGACCGGCTGAAATATCCGATTCTCACCTACGCCGCGATGGAGGCCGGCGTCGGGCTCCTCGCGCTCGTGATCCCGTTCGTGATCCGCGGGGTGTACCCGCCGTTTTCGCACTGGGTGACCAACCACGGCGGCAACCGCTTCGACGTCTTCACCCTCCTGCGCTTCGTCGTCGTCGCGCTGGTGTTGCTGCCTCCGACCACCCTCATGGGAGCGACGCTCCCGCTGCTCGCGCGCCACTTCGTTCGCCAGGGTGGCGGCGTCGGGCAGCGCGTCGGCGCGCTCTACTCCGTCAACACCTTCGGCGCCGTCGCCGGAACCTTCCTCGCCGGATTCTTCCTCCTCCCCAGCGCCGGGCTCTCGGTCACCAACGCCATCGCCGCGTGCACCAACCTCGCCCTCGCCGCCCTCATCGTCGTCTTCCGCAAGCAACTCCTCGGCAACGACTGGCCCACCTCCTGGCGCGAGCTTCTCCCGCAGCGCTACGCCCTCCCCGCGATGCCCGCGGCGGACGCCCTCCCCGACTCCGCCGAGGCCGGCGCCACCGCCGACGAAGACGACCTCATCGAGGAGACCTCCAGTCGCACCACCCGCATCGTGGTGCTCCTCGCCGCGGGCGGCTCAGGCTTCGCGGCGCTCGCCTACGAGGTCATCCTCTCGCGCGCCCTCGACATGGTGATCGGCTCGTCGATCTACTCGTTCACCATCATCTTGATGGGATTCCTCGTTGGCATCGGCGGGGGCGCAGCGCTCGCGTCGGCCATCCTACGCACGCGCCCGTCGCCCATCGCAACGCTCGCCGTCGCAGGCTCCATCGAGGCCGTCGCGCTGCTCCAGTTCGTCGTCTACCAGACCAGCGTGTCGCGGCTCATCTGGGTCATCGTCACCCTGGTGGTTCTGCTCGGCACGGCCATCTCCGCGGCGTGGCGTCGCCCCACCCTGGCGCTCTCCATCACGCAGCTACTCATCGCCTCCGGCGCCATCGTCACGTACTTCTTCCAGGACCGCGTGCCACGCATGTTCGTCTACCTGGCGCTGTCCTCGACGACCAACTGCGACGCCCACGAGACGATCCGTTTCTCCGAGCACGTCGGCGCAATCCAGTGGCTCTCCTTCGTGATCGCCCTGCTCTGCGCGCTCCCCGCCGCGGTGGGCATGGGCGCAGCCTTCCCGCTCGGCGTGCGCGCATACGCCCAGCATCGCGACAAGGTCGGCCAGGAAACCAGCACGGTCTACACGGTCAACACCGTCGGCTCGATTCTCGGGTCGCTGCTCACGGGCTTCGTCATCATGCCGTGGGTGGGCATGGAGACGGCCATGTACATCGCCGTCGCGGTCAACCTCGCGCTGGCCCTCGCGCTGCTGCTCGCCTCCCCCGGCGAGGAGCCCGTGAAGTACCTCCTGGTGCCCCTCTGCGCGATGCTCCTCGCGGTCACCACCGTGGGCGCCACCCTCGGCCGCGAGGGCCGCCTCGCCCGCTCGCGCGGCACCCTGCGCATCTTCCCCCGCCCGTGGGACCAGTCCGAGATGACCACCGGCGTGTTTCGCCTCTCCCTCGCCGACGGGATGATTCAACGGCGCGACGGGCGCTGCATCGAGTCCGGCGCGGGCGACCGAGCGCAGCACCTCGGCGGCGACAACCCGATCTACTACCGCGACGGCGTGACCACGACGGTGACTGTCGAGCGCTGGTCCCTCGCCGCCGACCACGTGCACTTCGCCCTCAAGAACAACGGCAAGGTCGACGCCTCCAACGGCGACGACATGCCCACGCAGGTGCTCGTCGCGGGCTATCCCTTGTTGCTCCACCCCCGCGGCCCGGAGAACCTCGACGTCGCCATCGTGGGCTTCGGCTCCGGCGTCACCGTCGGCGCCGCGCTGCAGTTTCCCGTGCGCCGCGTCGACGACATCGAACTCGAGCGCTGGATCCCCGATGCCTCGCGATACTTCGCCGACGTCAACCACCTCACCTACACCCGCGAGCGCGAGTTTCCCTTCGTGCAGATGCCGCGGCTGACCCTCATCAACAACGACGGTCGCAACTACCTCGCGGGCACCGACCGCCGGTACCACGTGGTGATCTCCGAGCCCTCCAACCCGTGGATCACCGGCGTATCCAACCTCTTCACCGCCGACCACTTCCGCGCGGCGACGCAGTCCCTCACGCCGGACGGCATCTTCGTCCAGTGGGTGCAGCTCTATGAGATGTCGCCCAACAACATCAAGACCATCTACCGCACGTTCGCGTCGGTGTTTCCTTACGTTCGGGTCTTCGCGGCGGACGCGTACAGCTCCGACACGATCATGCTGGGCTCCTTCCGACCCATCCCGATTGACCCGGTGCACATCGACCACGTGCTCGAAGACCGCACCGTTCGCACGGCCATCGAGGCCTCGCACGCCACCTCCGCGTCGGACCTCCTGGCCCGCATGCTCTTCGCCAGCCGCGAGGAGGTGATGCGCTTCGCTCAACTCGACGAGCGCCTCGTGCGCGGCGCCTGGCGTCCGGACCTGCGCGCCAACGGCCTCGGCGAGTGCTTGCTCCCGACCTGCCGCCGCCGCCCCGCGCCGCTGAACACCGACGACAACGCGCTCATCGAGTTCGCCGCGCCGCGCGACCTCATCGGCTTCGACGCCTTCTCGGGCTACGTCGAGACCATGTACAGCGACGATTGGTCATACGGGCGCGTCGAGCGCGAGCTACCCACCGCCCTGGACGCCAACAGCCGTGCGCGCAGCCTCGCCAACCTGGCGGTATCGCTCCTCGCCGCCGGCCGCCCCAGCCGCGCCGGAACAGTGCTCAACGAAGCCGTCGCCGCTGCCCGCGGCCCCGGCGGCTCGATGGACCTCCCGGAGCTCAGCCGCGCCGCGGGCATCTGGGACGCCATCACGACGCCGCGCGAGCCCACCATCCGCCTGGAATCGCCGGTTCCTGGGGCTGAGATGTCGCAAGAGGGTGCGCGCCTGCTGGACGAGACCTTCACCCGCGCCCGCCGCGCGGTGGACAACGGCCAGTACGACGTCGCGCTCGAGTCCCTCGCCGCGCTGCCCGTCAACGTGCGCGACCACTCGGGCCCCAGCATGCGACTGCTCTACGGGTATCTCCTCTACCGCGCGGCCCTGCTGCAAGACCACGACAACCGCTTCCAGGACGCCGCAGAGTCCCTCGAGGCGCTCGCATCCGAGGAGCTAGCCTGGGTAGACCGGCACCCGGAGGTCTATTACCTGATCGGCCGTTCGCGCTTCCGCTCTGGGGATTTCTCCATGTCGGTGCAGGCCATGGCCCGCTTCATCGAACTGGCGCGCAACCCCATCCACGGCGAGCACGAGATGCCGAGCGTCAACCGCGACATCGACGAGCCCGCGGAGCCAGGCGCCCCGATTACCGACGCCCCGGGCGAGAGCCCGAAGGACACCGCCGCGCACCTCTGAGCGACGGGGAGCGCAGCCTCGGTACGACCGCTGCCACGAACAGATCCCACCAGCGCCTGCTACGAAGCGTAGCGTGGACATATCCTGACCGACCACGACAACTCCGCCTTGTCTTCGATGGACGGTCGCGCCAGGGTCGCGGGACGATGCCTGGGGTTCCACACGAGACGATGGTGATGCTGTTGCGCGAGCACCCGGAGTGGTTGCGCTCGTTGGTGGCGGTGGTGGCGCAGCGCACGCTGCCCGAGGCGCTGCT
>CANJUR010000230.1 GCA_947477565.1 Deltaproteobacteria bacterium | reverse complement strand
GTCTTCAGCGCAACAATCGTCGAGGTGTGCGTGTCTTCCACCTCGTACACCGCACCCATCCCGCCCTTCCCGAAGATCTTCAGGACACGGAATCGCTGGGCCACCAGGGTGCCGGCCGTCATGATCGCAAACTCACTCATCGGGGGATAGGCGATCCAACGCCCCAGCCCTTCTGGCACGAATCCACTGCAGTTACCGAAATTCCCTTATATGCGAAGTTCCCCTTGGTTCGCTCAGTCGAGAGCATCCGCTCACCGCGCTGGAGGAGCTCGCTGGCAGGCGAACGCCAAACCCCGGTCCGGAGAGGGGCCCAAGGTCGTTCCAGAACCCCTGGAATTCAAGGCTCCGACCGACTTGTGTCCCGAAGTGAACCATGAATGGAGAGGGGCTGCGATCACCTGACAGCTCGTCGTGAAACGCAGCCCTTCCAGGAGCCCCTCGCCATTCATGGAGAGGGGCGCGCGGCAGCGGGGGTGAGGTCTGCGCGAGCTTCGACGCATGGCCGATTTTCGTAGTTGCTGGTGTGTCGTCGTGAGCTCCCGGCGTGGCCGATGGAGAGCTCGCTGGCTCCTTTTGGGATCTGATTGGGATCCTGATGGGCCAGCGCGGTACCCGAAGTGCAGGTTCGCGCTGTCAGCCGCGCGGCGCGTTGCCGCCGAAGACCTTGGCAAAGACCAAGGAAGCGAGCGCGGCAACAGCTGCATACGCCCCGCCGTTGACGAGCGTGGCGAAGGCGACGACTGCAACGGTCCCTGCGCCTTTCGGCTGAAAGAGCTCCGAGGACATGTCCACGATGGCCCCTGGCAGCGCAAAGATGAGCAGTCCAGTGGCCGCCTGCTCCTTCATCGGTCCGTAGAAGGCTCCGGCGAGCAAGAGTGCATGCACCACGGCTCCAACGACGAAGGCGGTGACAAGCAGGCGTTTGCTCATGTCGAGGTGAACGTAGCAGGAGATTGGCTCTTCCGCGGAAGTGGGAAAGCAGTTTTCGCAGTTTCCTCCGCGAAACGCCCAACCCTGCGGCTGCTCGTCGCGTAGGGCGCTGCCCGTGACAGTCTCGCGTTGCGGGGGGGCGTCGTCGGGAATGCGCTGGCTCACCACCCCCGCCGAAGTGCGGAGTACATCTCTCGGTGAACTCAAACCCACTGGGAGACATCGCGATGAGCCAGCGCACGAAGATGATTGCAGAGATCTGGGGCTACCGGGGATGGGGGGGATAGACGATCCAACGCCCCAGCCCTTCTGGCACGAATCCGCTAGAGTTTGCATAGCATCCTATATGCGAAGTTCCCCTTGGTTCGCGCCGTCGAGAGCATCCGCTCACCGCGCTGGAGGAGCCTCGCTGGCAACGACGACGCCACCTGGACGCTCACCATCGTGCAGGCGGGCGGCGCCGTCCGACTGCCCGACCTCGGCGGCGACCTGCTCGCGGAGGAAGTCTACCGCGACGTGTTCGCTCCCTGATCGGGCGACGGGAGCGCCCGCGCTCAGCGCGCCGCCGCGAGGGCCGCGTCGATGCGCTGCTGAAACTCCTCGAACGGCAGCGCGCCCGCGACGAAGCGACCGGCGATGAAGAACGCCGGCGTCCCGATGCTCGCCCCGGTGGCGTCGGCCGCGGCCATGTCGCGCCGGATGAGCGCCTGGTGCGTGTGTCCGTCGAGCGCCGCGCGCAGCCGCGCGAGGTCGACCCCCTGCTCCCCGGCGTAGCGCTCGAGGTCTTCGCGCGACAGCTCGCGCTGGTGCGCGAAGAGGGCCTCGCGGTAACGGTCGAAGCCGTCGTTGCCCTGCTGCACGAAGACCTCCTGCGCGGCCTCCGCGGCGATCATCGAGTGGTCGTGGAACGACAGCGGGTAGTGCCGCCACCGGAAGCGCACCCGGTCGCCGTAGCGCGCGCGAATCTGCGCGATGGTGGGGCCCACGCGCGCGCAGAACGGACACTCGAAGTCGGTGAAGTGGTCGATGTTCACGCGCGCCTGCACCGGCCCGAAGGCCGGCGCCGCGGGGTTCGGCGCGACGGTGTAGACGCGGTCGGGGTCGTCCGCCGGGGCGGGCGGCGCGGCGCGGCGCACCGTCGTGTCGGCGGTGGCCATCAGCGTGTCGTAGTACGCCGTGCGGGTCGTGCGGGGGTGCGCGGCGAGGTAGGCGAGGGCCGCGGCGCGCGCACCGTCGATCGCGGTGACGAAGACCGCCTCGGGCTGCGCCCCCACGACGCGAAGGCCGTTGACGAAGAAGTGCGGCGTGCCGGTGGCCTCGGCGGACGCGGCGAGCGCTTCGTCCGCCACGATGGCGGCCTCGTGCGTATGCTGGTCGAGCGCCTCGCGAAAGCGTGCGAGGTCGAGCCCGAGGGTGCGCGCGAAGCCCTCGAGGTGCGGGCGGTCGAGCTCGGTCCGGTGGGCGAAGAGCAGGTCGTGCATGGCCCAGAAGCCCGCCTCGCCACGCTGCGCGCGGGCCTCCAGCGCGGCCTCCGCGGCAGGCCGCGCGTTCGGGTGAAACGGCAGCGGCTCGTGGCGGAACACCACCCGCAGGTCGGCGCCGTAGCGCGCCCGCAGCGCCGTGATCGTGCGGTTGGCACGCTCGCAGAACGGGCACTGGAAGTCGCTGAACACCACCATCGTGACGAGCGCCGTCGCGGGCCCGCGCGCGGGCGCGCCGCTCACCGGCACCCGGAGCCGCTGCGCCGGGTCGGGGTTCGACGGCGGGGCCGCGGGGCCGCGGGGCCTCGGGGCCTCGGGGGCGGGCACGGGGTTGGCGACCATCACGGCGTAGGCCGACTCGCGCGGGGCGATGGCGCGCGCGAGGGCGAGCACCGGGTCGATCACCGCGACGAAACGCTCGACGGGCTGCGCCCCCGTGAGCTGCGTGCCGTTGATGAAGAAGTTGGGCGTGCCCGTCGCGCCGACGGACCGCGCGAGCGCCATGTCGGCGTCGACCTGCGCGGCGTAGCGGCCGCTGGCGAGCTCTGCGCGCAGCACTGCGCGGGGCACGCCGACGGCCTCCGCGGCGTCTTCGAGGCGCTCGGTGGTGAGGTCGCGCTGGTTCGCGAAGAGGGCGTCATGAAAGCGCCAGAAGCCCTCGGCGCCGGCCTTCGCGAAGACCACCATCGCGGCCTCGGCGGCGGGGCGCGCGCGGTCGTGGAAGGGCAGCGGGTTGTTCTTCCAGACGAAGCGGACGTCGTCGCCGTAGCGCTCCGCAAGGGCCCCGAGGGTGGGCAGCACGCGCGCGCAGAAGGGGCACTGGAAGTCGCTGAAGACCACCACCGTCACCAGCGCGTCGGCCCGTCCGCGCACCGGCGACTCGCCCACCGGGATGCGCTCGGCGTCGCGCATCGCCGCCGGGCCCGCGGCCGGCAGCAGCGCCGACGCGACCTCCGCCCCGTAGCCCGGCAGCGCGCCCGTCGCGGGCGTCGTCGTCGCCACCGCCGGGGGGCGCGCCGCGCACGCCACCGCCGCCACCGCAATCACCCAGGAAGCCCTCTGGCGTCTCATCGCGCGCACCGTATCAATCTTTCCGGGGCACTGGTCGCAGGTCGATCACGAAGCGCGCGCGCTCGGCGTCCCAGGCCCGCGCCTGCGCCTCGACGAGGTCGCCCATCACGAACGCCGGCGCCCCCGCCGTCGTCGCCGCGGGCAGCATCGCCACCTGGCGGTCGTCGCGGTACGCCGTGCCGTGCGTGCGCGCGAGGTCGAGCGAGTACACCTTCAGGTCGACCGCGCACCCGTCGAGCGCGACGTACACGCGCGTCGGGCGCACGCCGACGAGGGGATAGACGATCCAACGCCCCAGCCCTTCTGGCACGAATCCACTGCAGTTACCGAAATTCCCTTATATGCGAAGTTCCCCTTGGTTCGCGCCGTCGAGAGCATCCGCTCACCGCGCTGGAGGAGCCTCGCTGACCCAATCCAACGGCCCAACGGCCCCGGCGGCGCCGGCCCCGCGCGCACCGCGGCCTTCTTCGCCACATCTGCAACGGTCTGCCCCCCACCCACGGCTCCCTCTGTTGCGACGACCGCCTACGGCCCGTCGCGCGACCGCCGCATCCGCGGCACTTCGGTCGATACGTCAAGGTGCTCCAGCACCCGCACGATCCCCGCTCGGTCGGTCCGCGCCGCGATCATCTTCATTCGTCCGCCGCATCCGGGGCACAGCAGCGTGTCGATCGCCCACACCCGCCACATCAGCCGCGCCCACTCGATGCGCCCGCTTGGCATCGGCACCACGCTGCCACGCGCGCCCTCCCCCTTCACCGACGCTCCGGTCGTCTCGCCGACCGCTGCCAGCGGCACTGACGCCGCCGCCCGGCCCGCGCAGCCCACCACCCCATCCACCGGCGGCCGCGGAACCACCGCCACCCTCCACGGCGAGTTCGGCGGCACCAGCGCGCTCAACCGGGCCATGAACTCCAGCGGAGTCATCACCCGATGCGTCGCCCCCGCGCTGCGCGGTGACTTCACCCGAT
>CANJUR010000229.1 GCA_947477565.1 Deltaproteobacteria bacterium | reverse complement strand
GAACTCCCTGCCCCCACTTGTGGGGGCGGGGCTGGGGGTGGGGGCTCGACGTGACTTCGTCCTTCGACTGCGGCGGACCTGGAGGCTCCGTGGGGGCGGGGCTGGGGGTGGGGGCTCGCGAGCCCCACCCTCGCGAACCCCAGGGAGCACTTCCGTCGGCATGTACTGAGAGTGCCAGTCGTCTGCGCGGGCTCAGACTGCTGGCCGCTCGTCGGTGCCAGTCCGCGCGAAACGCGACGGTTTCCACGCTTGTTTCCCCTCAGTCTGACGGTAGACCGCCGTTTCCCCGGATCCCTGCTTAGACAGGATAAAGGCCATAGTGGGGACGGCTCGGACGCTGGATGGCGATGACGCGACGTGGTCCGGGCGTGCTCTTCCGCACGCCGCGGGGGTGAGCGCGAACGGAGGGTCTCAATCAACCTCAACGCTCGTTTGAGATAGGCTGTGGGACATGATCACCGTTGGAATCGACGCGTCCAACCTGCGGCTCGGAGGTGGCCGTTCCCATCTGGTCCAGGTGCTCGAGGCCTGGGAGCCCACGACGGATGCCATCGGACGCGTCATCGTGTGGGGTAGCCGCGATACACTGGCTCTCCTCCCGGCACGCTCGTGGCTGGACCTCGTCCCCGAGGCCATGCTGGACGGGGGCCTGCCTCAGCGACTCCTCTGGCAGCGTCGGGTCCTGCCGAAGCGCCTGGGCCACGATCGAACGATCCTCTTCGCCCCGGGAGGCATGATTCCGAGTGGCGTCCACCCGGTGGTGACGATGTCGCGCACCATGCTCCCTTTCGAGGCGAGCGAGCGAGCCCGGTACTCCGGTATCGCGCGCCTCAGGCTCGAGCTGCTACGACGCGCGCAGTCCAACGCATTCACCGACGCGGACGGAGTGATATTCCTGACCCGTTACGCGCGCGACGCGATCCTGCCGCAACTCCACCGAACACCGCAGCGCGTCGCCGTCATCCCGCACGGACTCGACGCGCGCTTCAGTCGACCTCCCAGGGAGCAGCTCCCCATAGGCTCGTACACCGTTCAACACCCATTCAAACTCATCTATGTATCTACGATTGAGGCCTACAAGCACCACGAACGCGTGGCGCGCGCGGTCTTGCGACTGCGGGTCAGGTTCCCGATCTCGATCGACTTCGTCGGTCACGGTGATCGAGTCGCCGTTGCTGCGCTTGAGCGCTCGTTGCGCTCGCTCGATCCGGGCGCCACGGTCGTCCGCTACCTCGGTGGACTCCCGTTCTCGGAGGTCCACGCTGCCTATGATCAAGCAGATGGCATTGTCTTCGCCTCGAGTTGCGAGAACATGCCCAATGTACTGCTCGAGGGAATGGCGACTGCGCTCCCCATCGCCTGCTCTCGTCGAGGTCCAATGCCCGACATCCTGGAAGAAGGTGGATTCTATTTCGACCCGGAGTCCGTGGACTCCATCGCTTCCGCGCTCGAGACGCTCCTGCTCTCGACGGACGAACGTCGTAGACGCATCGGCATCGCCATGCGCGCGGCCGACCGCTTCTCGTGGTCGGCGTGCGCCCGCGACACGTTCTCATTCCTCCTGGAGGTCTATCAAAGCCGGGGTTCCGCCTCCGCGTAAGGCGAGCGCAGCGCCGATCACCCCACCATCGACGTCGCCAACGATCGCTGGTAGGGGCCAAAGCGTAGCCGTTTCGTGTCCCCAATGAAGATCGTTATCGTTCATCAGCACTACCTGATGCCCAATCATCCGGGCGGCTCGCTCTTCAACGAGTTCGCGCGGCTCTGGAGCGCCGCGGGCCACGAGGTCACCGTGCTCGCGGGCAACCTGGACTGCGCCACCGGGGTCGTGCCCGCGCGCTACCGCGGACGCTGGGTCGCTCGCGAGGCCGACGGGGCTGTCACCGTCATGCGGTGCATCGTGCCTGCGACGTACACCACTGGCTACGCGGGCCGCGCGCAGGCCCTCCCGGGCTTCACGCTGTCGGCCGCCACAGCCGCCGCAACACTGCCTCGACCCGACGTCGTCATCGCCACCCCGCCCCCGCTCGCGGCCCTCGAGGCCGACGCGACTCGCCGGGGCCTCGCCAACGTGAGGTTCTGCGGCGTGCAGCCCAGGCACCGAATGGCGGACTTCGTAAACGCCTGTGACCTCGGCGCGGCCGTCCTCCAGGACCACCCCACGTTTCGCACGGTGTATCCCAACAAGGTCTTCGATTGCATGGCCTGCGAGCGGCCCACGCTGCTCGCGATCGACGCCGTGATTCGTGCGCGAGCCGACGACCCGGCGGGCAATGCCGTGATGGGCCGCCGAGGTCGGGCGTGGGTGCTCGCCCACGCGACCCGGGACTCGCTCGCGGCGCGCTACCCTGGCATCATGGAAGACCGGGTCGCGCGGTCATGAGGCGGGCCGCGCTACGATGCCGGAGCGCTTCAGACGACATCCTGGAAGGAGCCATCCCATGACACTCAAGCGCATCGCGGTGGTCGGCGCGGGCGGGTTCGCGCGCGAGGTCGCGTGGCTCATCCGCGAGATCAACCGGGTGACCCCGACGTACACGTTTGTGGGATACTTGGTGAGCGACCTCGCGCGTCTTGGCCCCCATGACAGCGCCGACGAGGTGCGCGGCGACCTCGCGTGGCTCGACACACACCGCGGCGAGGTCGATGCGCTCGCGCTCGGCATCGGCACGCCGGGTCCGCGCCTGAAGGTCTCCTCGGACCTCGAGGCCACGCACCCGGATCTCACGTGGCCTGCGCTCGTGCACCCGAGCGTGATCTTCGACGCCGCGAGCTGCACGCTGGGCCACGGCGCGCTGCTCTGCGCGGGCGTGATCGGCACCGTGGGGGTGGTGCTGGAGCCGTTCGCGATGGTCAACCTCGCGTGTACCCTCGGGCACGAGGCGCGGATCGGTCGCGGCAGCGTGCTCAACCCGACCGTGAACATCTCGGGGGCAGTGGTCATCGAGGAAGGCGTGCTCGTCGGCACCGGCGCGCAGGTGCTGCAGTACGTCCGCATCGGCGCGGGCGCCACGGTGGGCGCAGGCGCGGTGGTGACGCGGGATGTCCCGCCTTGCGAGACCGTCGTGGGTGTGCCGGCGCGGCCGCTCAAGCGACCCTGAACCGATCGCTGGGGTGAGCAGCACCGGCATCCCCTGGTTTGCGCCGTCGAGAGCACCCGCTCACCGCGCTGGAGGAGCCTCGCTGGCATCGCGATGATCACCACGCGGATGTCGCGGGCCATGCCGACGGAGGCGAATAGGCAGTCCAACGGTGTGTGACCGCCAGGCACCGACAGAGCGCCTCGCATCGACGGGCAGACCCCCGGCCCCGCAGTGGACCGATTCCCCGCTGCGCGAAACATACCGACGACCCATGCGGCGGCGGCGGTGGCGTGGGGTCGCCCGCATCGGGCGGGTTGGCGGTCACAAGGCGCGCGGGCGCGATGTGGTGGCGTAACGCGAGGGTTGCGGCCCGAAGGAGCGCGCGGTGTGGGGTGCGCGCCGGCGCACGTTCGCATCGCCACCGTGACGCACCCCGACGCGCCGCTACGTTGTCACCTTCGGCGCGTCGCTGAGGAGCATCGCGCCGTCGGCGGGCCCTATCAGAACCTTGCGCTCGCGCTTCGGCCGATCGCGGTAGCCCTCCCCGGCCCCGGTGGTCGCCGGGTCGGTCTCAATCATCACCGTCGCCCACACGGCCACGCGCTCGCCCTCCTCGAGCACGGCCTCGTTGAACTGCAGCACGCGCTTGAGGCCCAGCGAACCCTCCGCGCTCTCTCCTCGCGCGAGGAGGTACTCTTTCACGCGCTCGGAGGGATCGCTCCAGAAGCCCGTCCGCTCATTGTGATCGTCTTCCAGACCGAGTTTGAAGTTTCCGGGGCGTACGAGCACCGTGCCCGATCCGTCGTCGACCGCGAACTCGACGGCGTCGGACTCGCGGATGATCTCCTTCCAGCTCTTGCCCATCTGCTCGCGCACCCGCAGCAGGTAGGCCGCGCAGGGCCGTCCGCTCAACGGCGCCGTGAGGGTACTCGGCCCGGGCAAGAGCGTCCCCACTACCCGCACCGTGTCGCCCTCCAGCAATGTCGCAACGGCGGTGATCGGCGCGGCGGCCAGCGCCCGCTTCACCCGCTTCGCCTCGGCGAAATACCATTGCGCGAAGACAAATCCACCCGAGCAGAGCCCGGTCAAGATGATCGCGTAGAACTCCAGGGACATACCCGGGAGCATATCCGCGAAGCCCGTACCCGCAGTGTTAACTTCTATCGACTGCGGAAACTTATCAGGGATGCGGTGAACGCTCGTAACTCTGCTGAAACACAGACCCGGAAACCGTCGCACAAGCGCGGTCCGAGGAAACTGAGCTTGCGCGAGGAACGCCGCTGGATCGAAGTCGGAGGCTCCCATTGGGTCGAGAAAGCCACCGCTCGTACCCGACGGCGGAAGTGACCGGTGGGGTTTGCGAGCCCCCACCCTTGCCCTCCCCCACGAGTGGGGGAGGGTTCAGAAATACCTCCTACAGAAGCGTTTTGTCGCTCCGAACTCCCTGCCCCCCCTGGTGGGGGCGGGGCTGGGGGTGGGGGCTCG
>CANJUR010000228.1 GCA_947477565.1 Deltaproteobacteria bacterium | reverse complement strand
GCCTCGGCCCGCCGTGCCGCGTGCTGAAGCACACGGCACCCCAGCGAAAGCCCGCAGCGGGCTCCATCCCGGGTCCCACGGGGCAGCGCTTCTCCATCGGGACATCGTAGGAGCCCGGGTCTGCCCCGGGCTTCCACACCGTGCCGTGCGCTTCAGCACGCGGCACAGCGGGCCGAGGCGACGTACTCCGAACCTCAGTTTCGTGCGTGGAGTTCGGAGCAGGCGGTGGCGTCGTCGGGCACCCTCGGCACAAGGAGCGCCATCGCGTACTCCGAACGTCAGTTTCGTGTAGAGACCAACGCCCCCATGAGCGACGTACTGCGGCCGGTGTGGCGAACCTACGATCCGCGCTTCGAGGCGAACGCCATCGCGCACGTGCGTGGAGGCGGGCACGCGGTGCTGCGCTCCGAGCCGCGGTGGTGGCTGCTGCTGCCGAGCGACGAGGGGATGATTCCGGAGCTGACGGCGTGGGCAATGCTCGATCTGGGCGTGACGGGCTTCGACGAGATCGAGGCAGGCCCGGCGGCGGGGTTGTTGCGCGTAAAGCTCCCGAAGCGGCTGCGCGAGCACGTGCTGGACTGGTGCGAGCGCGACGGCGAGCACGCGACATCGACGGTCGCAGAGGCACTCGACTGCCGCGAATGCGCGATGTGCTGCCGGAAAAACCGCGTGCTCCTCGAGCCCGAGGACGAAGCGCGCTGGAGCGACGGCGGGCAGGCCGATCTGTCGTCGGAGGCGTTCGTGAAGACGTCGCGCGGACGGCGGGTGCTGCGGGTGCTGCGCGGCGGCGACTGCGTGCACCTGCGCGGCAACGACTGCGGCATCTACGAACTGCGACCCGACAACTGCCGCGCCTTCCCAGCAGGCAGCGAAGGCTGCCTGAGCGCCCGGGCCGAGCGGGACTGACGCTGCGCAGACTCGTTTCGGGCTGACGCAGACCCGTTTCGCTCGACGCATGCCCGTTTCGGGCTGACGCAGACCCGTTTGGGCTGACGCACACCTGTTTCGGGCTGACGCACACCCGTTTGGCCCGACGCACACCCGTTTCGGGCTGACGCAGACCCGTTTCGGGTCGGGGAATGCGCTGCCCCGCCCGTTACTTCAGCGTGACGAGCACGGACTTCAGGTGCGCGTGGCCGTCCGGGCTCGGGGGGAAGTCGATCGGCGTTGGGAGGTCCTTCGCCTGGGTGACCTCGCGACCCGCCGCCCGCGCCGACTCGTACAGCCACCGGCGAAACTTCATCCGCGCAATCTCGTGGTGGTTGGTGCACGCCAGCAGCCGCCCGCCCGGCGCCACCAGCGCCATCGCGAGCGCCGCCAGCTTCGGGTAGTCCGACGCCGCGGAAAACCGACTGTCCCGCGTCGTCGCGTAGCTGGGCGGATCAAGCAACACCAGGTCGAACACCTGCTTCCGCGCCTTCGCAGCCTCCATCCAAGGAAACACGTCACTCGTCACAAACGCGTGCTTCGCGTCCGTCAGTCCGTTGAGCGCGAGGTTGCGCTGCGCCCACGCGATCACCGTCGCGGAGACATCCACGGTCACCGTCTGTGAAGCCCCGCCCGCGGCCGCCGCCACGGTGAACGCCCCCGTGTACGCAAACAGGTTGAGCACCCGCTGCCCCTTCGCCAGTTCGCGCACTCGGCGGCGGTTCTCGCGCTGATCGAGAAAGATCCCCGTGGAGAGTCCGTCGCCGAGGCGCACCTCGAAGATCAGCCCGTGCTCGCGCACCGGGAAGGCCTCCGGCGCGTCCTCGCCGCTCACTGCATGCTTCGGCGCGAGCGCCTCCTTGCGCGTATCGACCACCGTGTTGCCCTGCTTCGGCCGGTGCTTCACGTAGACCCCGCGCAGCCCGCCGACCAGCAGCGCGCCGGTCAGCGCCTCGTCGAGCGCGGCGTCGTAGCAGTGCACCACCGCCCAATCTCCGTACACGTCGATGGGCGTCGCCGCGAACCCGTCACCGTCGTGCGCCAGCCGAAACGCCGTCGTGTCGGGGTCGCGAGCGAGATCCCAGCGCGGGTCGGCCGCAGCCAGCAGGCGCTCGTCGAGGTTGCGCGAATCGCCCTCGCCCTTCGCCCACGCGAGCAGCTCTTTCGGCGCCTCCGCGGTGAACGTCACGGGCCTCCCGGTCTTCGGGTGCGGCAGCGTCAGCGAGTGCGCGTGCAACATCAGCCGCGGAGCGCTCCCGGTGCCGTAGAGGGTGTCGCCCTCGATCGGGGTCCCCATCGCGGCGAGCTGCACCCGTAGTTGGTGCGTGCGCCCGGTCTCGGGCTCGAGCGCGACGAGCGCCCGGGTGCCGTGCCGGGACACCACCGACCAGCGCGTGATGGCCCGCTGCGCGCCCTTCGGCGGCGGGCGTCGCGGGTTGGCCGTCACGACCTGCATCTTCCCGTCGTCGGCGGGCACGAGGAGGTCATCGAGGGTTCCGCCGTCGGTGCGGGGCGCAGGGCTCACCACGGCGAGGTAGCGCTTCTTCGCGGTGCGCCCCTCGAAGGCCGCGGCGATGGCCTTGTTGGCCTCCTTGCGGCGCGCGAAGAGCAACACGCCGGAGGTGTCCCGGTCGAGGCGCTGATGAACACCCAGATACACCGCCGACTCCGCCACGCCGTCGCGCTGCGACCACCAGGTCTTCAGTCGGCTCACCACGTCGTCGCGCCTCGCCGGATCAGGCGCATGCGTCGAGACCCCGACGGGTTTGTCCACCACCACGAGGTCGTCGTCGAGGTGCAGCATCCACGCATCACGCCAGGGGGCGAACAGGTCGTTCATCATCATAGGGGGGGTTGGTGCCTGCGCGAGTACACCCGTTGGGGCGCGCGCTTCAACGTGCGTCGCCCACCCGAGGCTCGCCCGGTGGTAGCTTCGCGTCCCCGTCGTGCTGCTCCTACTCGCCCAGCTTCATTGCGCCATCGAGCTCGTCCCGAGCACTGATCCATCGCCCCGGCCGTTGGCGCCGGTGAGCGTTGCCGAACAGTCCGCCACGGGCATCGAGCACGTCTTCGACTACATCGACGCGCTCTCCGGCGAGCGCCTTACGCCCGGCGACGTCGGCGCGCTCGTGCCGGTGATGTACGGCCCCAACGGCGCGCTTCCTACTCGAGTGCGCGAAGACGACGAGGCCGGCGCGCCCATCCGGCGCTTCATCGCGCTGCCGACCGAGGGCGAGTACACGGTGCGCGTGGACGGCCTCGGTTCGCGCCGCTACTTCGGCTGCGAGGGACGCCTCCCGGCTGCGGGCAATGAGTCCCGGCAGGTGCGCATCACGTTGCTGCCGCGCGCCCGGGACGTGTCGCTCACCACCGAGGTCGAGCGTGTCGACACCCGCCGCGAACTGCCTGTGTTTGGCCAGCGCGAGGTCGAACTGCGCGCTGACGCTCGCAGCGAGCGCGACCTCGAGATCTTCCGCGGAACCTGCTCTGGCGAGCATCCCGCGCAGGGCTCGCATTGGTGCGTGCTCTCCCTCGCCGCCAACCCGGGAGTGGTCGGCCTCGCCGCGCGCGCGCCTTCTTTCGGCGTCGCTGCGATGACTCTCTCGATGACCGACCCGGCGCGCAGCATCGGGGTTCAGGCGCGCTATCCGGGACACGTACTCGGCACGGTCTCGTTGCGCCTCGGGACGCTCATCGGCGTGCTGCACGGAGACAGCCCGGGGGCGGTGCTGGCGGTGGATGTTCCGACCCGCAGCGAGGCGACCGGGGACACGTGCCCGATCGGCGATACGTGCATCCGAGGCCTGGTACACCTGGGCGCGACGTACGGAAGCTACCGCCGCGACACCGAACTGGTCGGACCGAGCACCAGGGTGCTCCCGGACGGCGAAACCGGGGCGACGTATGGGCTGCTCGAACTGGGCGCAGGTGTCACGGTGGCCCCTGGTGGCACAGGGGATCGCCTGCGCTTGACGGGCCTCCTGGCCGGGGTCCTGGCGGCGCGTACGGAAGAGCGTCGGTCCAACGGCGCGGTGCTCTCGGAGGCTTCGTCGCGGCTCGGACTGATGGGCGATGTGCTGGCCAGCGTGCGCTTCGCGGGCCCGTGGACGGTCTTCGCGGGGCTGCGCGCGATGTGGCTCCCGACGGTGGGATCGCGGGGGCGACAGTTCAGTTACCTGGGCGCCGCGCCCATCTCAACGGAGTCGGCATCGCTCCTGCAACTGGGTCTCCTGATCGGAGTCGGTGTAGACCCATGAACCCTTCCTCGCGCGTGATGTTTCGTCTGCTGGCGTCGGTGCTATTGCCTGCGGCGGGGGTCGGCGTGCTCGACGGGTGCTGTAACACGCTCTGTCGGCCGGACGCGGGTGACGAGCCCCCGCCCGCTGTGGGGGAGCCGACGAGGTTTAGTCCGGCGTGCACGCGGACGACGGACTGCAGCAAACGCAACCAGGTGTGCGTCCACACCGGGGGCGCGCCCGAGGGGGAGTGTCAGCCGCCGACGGGCAGTTGCGATCCGGAGGCTTCGCTTGAGGGGCAGTGCTACCCCGAAGCGCGGTGCGATCTCGCTGCGCCGACGACGCCGGGCCTGGGTAGCTGCTCTTTTCAGGCGCCCGCG
Source organism: Deltaproteobacteria bacterium (assembly GCA_947477565.1). Taxonomy (GTDB): domain Bacteria; phylum Myxococcota_A; class Polyangia; order Polyangiales; genus SCUS01. Next base: position 150 of record CANJUR010000228.1, on the reverse strand, counting down.
AGGCCGGTGTTTCCGGTTGAGCGCACGCTCGCGTTGGGTTCGCCGACGGTGGAGACCGAGTTGTTCGCGGCGTCGGGTTTCACGTTTCAGTGGCAGCCGCTGCGGGGTGTGCCGGGGGCCGTGACGGTGGTGATGGTCTCGTCGCGTCCG
>CANJUR010000227.1 GCA_947477565.1 Deltaproteobacteria bacterium | reverse complement strand
GTACAACAAGCGCGACCTGCCCGAGATCGCACCCGTGGAAGAACTCCGCGAGCTGCTCAACCCCGCGCACAACCCCGACTTCGAGGCCATCGCCAGCAAGGGTGTCGGCGTCTTCGATACCCTCAAGGCCGTCGCCAAGTCTGTGCTCACCGAACTCAAGCGCGGCGCCGGCGCCTGACGCCGCTCCGTCAAGATTCCCCAGTCAATCAGCCCCGTGTTAGTCCCTCCCGGTAGAGTGACACGGCCGTTTTTACAGTGCCTGGTATGGCTGCTCCCTCTCGCCTGGGCAGCCCCGGCTGACGCCCACGACGAACCCGAAGCGACGGTGCGCGGCGAGGCCCCCCGGCGCTCGGCCAGCGACGTCACGTTTGACCTCAGCGCCTTCCGGCTGGTCCCCCGCGGGAGCGCAGCGGAGATGCTCTCCATGGCTCCGGGGTTCTACCTCTCGCAGCACGGCGGCGAGGGCAAGGCGCAGCAACTCTTCCTCCGCGGGTTCGACGCGCAGCACGGCCAGGATGTGGAGTTCTCCGTCGGGGGATTGCCCGTCAACGAGGTCTCCAACGTTCACGGGCACGGGTATGCCGACCTCAACTTTGTGATCCCCGAGGTGGTGGACCGGCTGCGCGTGCAGGAGGGGCCATTCGACCCGCGGCAGGGCGATTTTGCCGTCGCCGGGAGCGCGCGCTTCGACCTCGGGGTGGGCGACCGCGGCGCACTGGCGCGAGCCAGCTACGGGATGTTCAACACCGCCCGCGCGGTGGTGGTGGTGGCCCCGCGGGGCGAGCGCCGGGAGACCTTCCTCGCAGGGGAATTGTACCGCACGGACGGCTACGGCGCGCAGCGGGCCGCGAGCCGCGCATCGGCGCTGGGCCAGTACCTTCGGGCCCTCTCCGGGGGAGCCACGGTGCGCGTGCTGGCGACGGTGTACAGCGCGCGCTTCGACAGCCCCGGGGTCGTGCGCGAGGACGACTACGAGCGCGGCGGGCAGGACTTCTTCGGCAGCTACGACCTGCGGCAGGGCGGCTTCTCCTCGCGCGCGGCGCTGCTCTCTGAGTTGGTGGTGCCCACTACGCACGGGCGCTTCACGCTGCTCGGACACGCCGGCGTGCGGTCACTGCGCATCCAGGAGAACTTCACCGGCTTCGCCCTCGACCCGCGCGGCGACCGATTCGAGCAGCGATATGACGCCGTCACCGTGGGCCTACGCGCGACGCACCGAACGACCTTCCGGCTGCTCGGACACACGCACGCCGTGGAGTTTGGCCTGGTGGCTCGCCACGACCGAACCACCGAGTCGATGGGCCGACAACGCTTCGCCGACGATGTGACCTACGCAACAGACATCGACGCCGACGTCAACGCGACGGACCTCGGCATGTACGCAGACATCGACATGCACGTGCTCTCGCGCATCCACCTCCGCGGGGGCCTGCGAGCCGACGCGCTGGCCTTCCAGATCGACGACCGCAGCACGATGCTCGTCGATCGCACGATGCGCGTACCGCGCGGGCGACGCGACGCGCAGGGCTTCCAGGTGGGCCCGCGGGTCACCGCGGAGGTGAACCTGGGCGCGGGATTCACGGTGATCGGCGCGTACGGCAAGGGGTTTCGCTCTCCGCAGGCGCTCTCCCTCGGCGACGGAGAGAGCGCACCCTTCGCAGTGGTGCACTCCGGCGAAGTCGGCGCTCGCTGGCGTCACCCGCGCGTGCAGGTCACCGCCGCAGCCTTCGCCACGCACGTCGACAACGACCTCATCTTCGACCCCGCCTCGGGGCAAAACGTCACCATCCCGGAGAGCGCCGCCACGACCCGCCTCGGCACCTCGCTGCTCATCCGCGCGGCTCCCCTCCGCGGCCTCGAACTTATCGCCTCCGGCACCTGGGCCCGGGCCACCTTCGATGCCACAGATTACCTGGTCCCGTATGTTCCGCCCTGGGTGGGGCGTCTCGATGCGGTGTACGTCCGCGAGGTCGGCCGCCCCTTCGGCCGCGCGCTCACCCTCTCCCTCGCGCTCGGCGTCACCGCGCTCGGCGACCGCCCGCTCCCGTTTAGCGAGCGCTCATCCGCGATCTTCCTGCTCGACGCCGCGGCCAGCGCGCGCCTCGGCCCGCTGGAGTTCGGCGTCGCCGCGCGCAACCTCACGGACGCCCGCTGGCGCGACGGCGCTTTCTCCTACGTCTCCAACTTCAGCGCCGGCGCTGACACCAGCCGCGTGCCCGTCCAGCACTTCACCGCAGGCCGTCCCCTCAGCGTCCTCGGTACCGTCAGCCTCTATCTGTGAGCCACCCATGAAGCACCTCCGCCACCCCGCCGTCGTCGCCCCGATGCTCGGCGCGATCCTGTCTTTCGCGGCCACTCATTGCGGTGACGACAGCACCGGCCGCACCAGAATCACCATCGACGCCATCGTGCACGGCACCCATCCCACGCTCCTCACCTCCACCGGATGGCAGGTCACGCTCACCGAGGCCCGCATCGTCCTCGGTCCGCTGCGATGGTACGAGGGCGCCGCCCTCTTCGGCCGCTCTCGCTTCGATCGCCTGCTCGGCATCTCCGTGGCGTGGGCCCACCCTGGCCACTACGTCGCCGGCGAGGCACTCGCAGACATCACCACCCGCCGCGTCGTCGATCTCCTGCGCGTCGAGGGCACCCGCCTCGAGCAGGGCAACGGCATCACCGGTCTCGTGCAGTCCGCGGCCATCGAGTTGCGCCCCGCCGAGGCCACGCTCGCCGATGCCGCGGCCCTCCACGGCGGAACCCTCTACGTTCGCGGCGACGCCACGAAGGACAGCCGCACTGTGCACTTCGACTGCGCCCCCGCGCTCACCCAGGTCGTACAGGGCATCCCCGCGCACGGCGACATGAACCAATCAGGCCGCTGGGATATCACCATCGACGTCGGCGCCTGGATCGACCGGGCAGACTTCTCCCTCGTCGCCGCCCCTGCCACCCCGGACGGCGTCGTGACCCTCACGGAGGGCCAGGCCTTCAACGCCGTCACCCGCACTGCGCCGGCTGCCAGCGGGTTCCGTCTCGCCTGGACGCCCGGCAGCAACAACGTCCGGTAGTACTCAATCGAGTTATCTGTGAAAGTCGCTGATATGAACTCCCAGACAATGGCACTCGCGCTCTCCGTCTTCATCCTCGGCTGCGGCAGCGACTCCATCGGAACCTCCCCCGGGACCGTGTCCGTCTCGATCTGGGGCGAGGACTTCATCGCCGGTCGCATTCCCCCATTGATGGGCTCCGTAGCCGGGTTTGAAAACGGCTGGACCGTACGGTACTCGCGCTTCCTGGTGAACGTCGGAGACTTCACCGTCGCGGCCGCCGACGGCACCGCAGGCGGCGCACTCCCTGCCATGCGCGTGTACGACCTCAAGAACACCCCCACGCCACTCGTCTTCGGTCGCATCGGCGGAGTGCCATCACACCGAATGGACCGGGTGTCCTATCGCATCGCCCCCGCCACTGCGGCCTCCGTTGCAGGCAACGCCTCCGCGGCGGACATCACCCTCCTACAGTCCAATGGATATGCCATCTACGTCGAAGGCGAAGGCACCCGGGAGGGCGCCTCGGTTCGCTTCCGCTGGGGCTTCACCCAGAATGTCCTTTTCGAGCGCTGCGCCAATCCTGACAAATCCAGCGGACTGGCGATTCCGTCCGGTGGCAACATCGATGCGCAAATCACCATCCACGGCGATCACTTCTTCTACGATGACCTGCAGTCCCCGACGGCGCGGCTGCGCTTCGACGCCATCGCCGCGGCGGACGCCGACGACGACGGAACAGTCACCCTTGATGAACTGGCGCAAATCGACCTCACCACGCTGCCATCCAGCCAGTACGGCGGCGGCGACATGAGCCGGGTGCGCACGCTGCGGGATTTCATGACCGCCATCTCCGCAACCCTTGGCCACTTCAATGGAGAAGGCGACTGTCAAGAGCGGATTCAGTAGGTAAACATCCCGACGAAGTATGGTGACGCAGGGCTGCACGCCGCGTTGCCCGAACTCGCCGCCCGCGCGACCGGCCACGTGTGCAGCACGGTGGTCCCCTCGGTCACGGTCACGGTCACGTTGGTCGCCCCGCTCACCCGGTAGGGCACCGCGCACACCACGTAGGTTCCGCTGACCGGCGCCGCGGCCCAGAAGACGTTCTCGGGACCGGTGCCGGAGGTGTCGTCACGGTCAAGCTGACCTCCACAACGGTGGGTCGCCAGGAAAGAGATCTCCTGTCCGCACGGCGGAACCACGTGGAGATCCAAATCCCCGGCGAGACTCCACACCATGGTGATACGCAATAAGCCATTGCCCACGCAGACCCCGTTGACGCACGCCTGCCCGATCGCGCACACGTTGCCGCACGCGCCGCAGTTCATCACGTCATTGCGGTCGTCGACACACCGCACGGCGCAGCGGATCGTCCCCGCCGCGCAGTCCGGCGTACACCCCTCATCGATCGTTCCATTGCAGTTGTCATCGATGGCATTGCCGCACACCTCCGCGCTCGCAGGCAGCACCTGCGCGAGGCACGCACCCCATGCCGAAGTCAGCGTCCGGTCGGTGCGCACGACCGCGTTACAATGGCGCGATCCAGGGCGGCAGAGCCCGATGTTCTGCGTCCCCACAGCCCCGGTGTAGCAGACCTCCGTCGCACCGATGGTGCACGCGCATCCCGTGTTGGGATTGCCATCACAGTCACGATCCATCCCATTGCAGACATCCGCCGCCGGAACCACCTCG
>CANJUR010000226.1 GCA_947477565.1 Deltaproteobacteria bacterium | reverse complement strand
TGTTTCCGCCGCCGGGGCCCGCGGTGCCGGGTGGTGCCGCCCGCGGCACCCCAGCGAAAGCCCGCAGCGGGCTCCATCCCGGGTCCCACAGGGCAGCGCTTCTCCATCGGGACATCGTAGGAGCCCGGGTCTGCCCCGGGCTCCCACACCGTGCGGTGTGCTTCAGCACGCGGCACGGCGGGCCGAGGCGGCGTACTCCGAACCTCAGATGAGTGTCTGACGTTCGGAGCAGGCGGTGGCGCTGTCTGGGGAACGCGCCGTCTGACGCTCCCGCGGGTTGCGCTCCCGGGAAATTCACCGTCGGCCCAACAGTTTCCTGCGAAACGTGTGCGTGCGGAGGGCTCACTTCGAGCGCCTCTCCAGGCACTTCAGCGCCGTACGACCAGACCCGCTAGCGGATGCGGAATCCGAGCCCGACGGACACTGGTTCGCCGCCGGTGCGCTCCGGCGATCCATCCCACGCGGGTGCTCCAGCGCGACCTCCCCATCGCCGCACTCCCGCTTGACCCCGCCGACCCGCGGGCCCATCCAAAAGGCACTTGAGATGTCCCATGACACCGCCGACCTCGCGCGCCTCCTCGACGGTCGCCGGGTGTGCGCGCTCACCGGCGCAGGCATCTCCACCGACTCGGGCATTCCCGACTACCGTGGGCCGCTCACCCGCGCGCAGGTGCGCCACCCGATACAACACCTCGCGTTTGTCACCGACCCGGCGACTCGGGTCCGTTACTGGGCGCGCAGCGTTCTCGGGTGGCCGCGGTTTCGCGCGTTCGAGCCCAACCCCGCGCACCACGCCTTCACCGCCCTGGAGCGCGCCGGCCGCCTCACCGGCCTGCTCACGCAAAATGTCGATCGACTCCACCGCAAGGCCGGCAGCCGCGACGTCATCGAACTGCACGGCGCCCTCCATGAAGCCCGCTGTCTCGCGTGCGGCGTCAGCGAAGACCGGGATGCCCTCCAGGGACGCCTGCTCGCGCTCAACCCCCACGCCGACGCGCTCGCGCACTCCCTCGCCCCCGACGGCGACGCCGACCTCGATCCGGCCGCCACGGCGGGCTTCCGGGTCGCCGGGTGCGTCGCGTGCGGCGGCGTACTCAAGCCCGACGTGGTGTTCTTTGGCGACAACGTCCCGAAGCCGAGGGTGGCCGAGGCGTTTGCGCGCCTCGACGCGGCCGACGCCCTGCTCGTCGCGGGCTCTTCGCTGACGGTGTTCTCGGGGTACCGCTTCGTGCTCCGGGCCGTGGCCCGGGGCATCCCCGTCGCCATCGTCAACCTCGGCGAGAGTCGCGGCGACGAGCACGCGACGGTGCGGGTCGACGCGCCCGCCGGCGAGGTGCTCCCGCGCCTGGCCGCTGCGCTCGGCGGCTGAGTCACACCCGACTGGCGCCGGAGGATCAACACCGGGGCCACCAGGCACTTTAGCCGAGCGGTGAAGCGACGGAGACCCGCGTCGCTTGCCGATGCGGAGAATACGGTCAATATGCTCCGCAGGTACTGCGGAGAATATGAAGTACGTCTGGGAGCGACCGGGGTGGCCGACGATGCAATGGGACGCCGCAGTGGTGGCGGCTCCGCTCGCAGCCGTACGCCATCAGCAGGGTCGCCTGCTCGGTCGGATGGAGTCGGTGGGCTTCGATCTGCGCGAAGAGGCCGTGCTCCAGACGCTCACTCGCGACGTCGTCGGGACGAGCGCGATCGAAGGCGAGACGCTCGACGTCCAACAGGTTCGCTCCTCCCTGGCGCGTCGGCTGGGGCTCGACGTCGGCGCCGTCGCCCCGGCCGATCGCAACGTCGAGGGCATCGTCGAGGTAATGCTCGACGCGACTCGCGACTACGTACGGCCCCTCCACGCGGCGCGCCTCTTCGACTGGCACACCGCGCTCTTCCCGACCGGCCGCAGCATCCTGCGCCGCATCGAGGTCGGTCGGTGGCGCGACGACGCCGCGGGGCCCATGCGCGTGATCTCCGGCCCATTCGGGCGCGAGCGCGTCCACTATGTGGCGCCGCCGGCGGATCGCGTCGCCGGGGAGATGCAGCGCCTGCTGGCGTGGGTCGAGGCGCCGTCGCTCGATCCGGTGCTCGTCGCGGCGCAAGCGCACTTGTGGTTCGTGACGATCCACCCCTTCGATGACGGCAACGGTCGCATCGCGCGGGCGATGGCCGACCTCGCCCTGGCCCGCTCGGAGCAGAGCGCCCATCGATTCTACAGTATGTCCGCACAGATTCGCGCGGAGCGCGCCGCCTACTACGAGGTTCTCGAGCGCACGCAGAAGGGTGACGGCGACATCACCGGGTGGGTGCTGTGGTTCCTGGCATGCCTCGGGCGGGCGATCGGAGGCGCGCAGGAGACACTCGCGGCGGTGTTGCGCAAGGCCGCCTGCTGGAAGGCCTGGGCGGCAATCTCGCTGAACCCGCGGCAGGTGAAGGTGCTCAACCGTCTGCTCAACGACTTCGAGGGCAAGCTCAGTTCGTCGAAGTGGGCGAAGCTCACCGGCTGCTCGCAGGACACCGCCGCCCGCGACATCGCTGACCTCGTGGCCATGGGCATCCTGCGGAAGGGCGACGGCGGCGGGCGCAGCACTCACTACGTCCTCGTCGATCCGGCGCCGTAGCATGGCTCCCCGGTGCGCTCCGACCCACAGGACCGCGCGAGTTCGTCGAACACCGTGTCTGGCAACGCCTCCGGGAGCCGGAGTCGCACCCGTATCGGGTCGCGAGTGCCGTCTTTCAGCGCATCGCCCGTCCTCCCTCGAGGTGCCGCGGCCGGTCAGCGCGCCCGGCTCAGTGCGGCTTCGATCGCCTCGACGGCGTCCTTGGCCTCCCTGAGCCCGCACTTCGTCGCGTGGCGATAAACCCTGATCGCCTCGATCTTCTGGTTCGTTCGCAGCAGCCGCACGATCTCCGGGTTGGCCCCCGCCGGACCCGTCGCGGCCCCCGGCGCCGCACCCGTGAAGGTCACCCCGCAGTACCCGCAGGCCGTCGCGCCGGGACCCGCGTCCGCGCCGCAGTTCTCACACTTCGCGCTCTTCATGGCCGTGGACGCTACGCCATCGCCGAGGGGCCATCGATGGGCCCCCGGGAGATTCCTCCACCATTGCTGCGGGTGCGCGACCTCGACGCGGCCCTCGACTGCTTCGTCGCAAAGCTCAGCCTGCGCGAACTCCGTCGCATCGACCACGCCAGCGGCCGCCCGTGGGCAGCGATGTTCCCGTGGGTGTATTGGTTCCTATCGGCGCCCGCCGCCGTACCCTTTCGAGCGAGGGCATCGCGAGGGTCGAGGCGAGGGGATCAGCGATTCAAAGCCCCAGTCCCTACTGGCCCGACTCCGTTAGCAGGGATCCGGGATTCGCGTCGGAAACACATGATTTCCAGGTGAATCTACCGTCACGTCGAGCCCCCACCCCCCCCATAGGCGTTAACCATTGACAGCGCCTTCCGTAAGAGCTCTACGCCTCTCATGGAATCGTCGATGACAAGGGATGACGACTGGGACGCGATCGTGGCGAAGCTGCCGGAGGGCTGGCGCGAGTTGGCATCCCTCCACGGCGTGCTGAAGAGCAAGAGCCCCGCAGCGTCGGCCCTGGCCTCGGGGTGGAAGGTCCGGGACCCGAGCGTTCTGCTGCGGATGATCCTCCACTATGCCTGCACGAACTCAGCGCTCAAGACGACCGCCGGCACCGCCGCGGCGACGGGTCTGGTCGAGATCTCCGGGGTCGCGCTGCACAAGTGGATGCGCAAGTCCGGCCACTGGATCGCTGCGATGGTGTGCGCGATGGTCGCCACCGCGGCGAAGTTCGATGCCGCGCGTTGGGCGGGTTACGACGTGATCGCGGTCGATGCCACGACGGCACAAAACCCTGGCGCGAAGGGCACCACGGCACGCATCCACTTCGCCTTGCGGCTCGTCGATCTGGGCGCGGTCGCGATCCTCGTCGGAGGCGCCGAGATCGGGGAGACGCTCAAGAACTTCGTGATCGAGGCGAAGCAGTTGTGGATCGCGGATCGGGGGTACTGCAACGCCAACAGCATCGCGCACGCCGTCGCGGCCCACGCGGCTGTCCTCATCCGCTTCGCTTTCGGCCCGCTACCGCTCTTCGACACGTCGGGCGCGTCGGTTGATGTTCGTGCGTGGCTTCGGGGGGTGACGACACCAGGGGAGATTCGTGAGTATCCCGTTCAGGTCCGACCGCGGGGACACGACGCGATCGACTGTCGATTGATCATCATGCGCCTGCTCCCCGATCAGGCCGCGAGGGCCCACAAGCGCCTCTACGAGGAGCACACGAAGTCCGAGGTCACGCCCGCGATGCTGGAACTAACGAACTACGTCGTCCTCATCACGACCGTACCCATCAATCGGCTCAGTGCAGAAGAACTCATCGAACTTTACAGACTCCGCTGGCAAATTGAGCTGAATTTCAAACGAGAAAAGAGCATCGCGGGGCTCGATCAACTCCCCAGTCGACTCCCAGAGACGATCCACTGTTGGATCTGTGCGAAGTACCTCGGCATCGAGTTGGCTCGCAGGCTCGCGGAGCCTGCCGGGCCTTTTTCCCCCTGTTCCGTCGGGAATCACGCCCTCCGCCTCGTTGCCCCCCAGATCACCGCCGAGGCCCCCCGGTTTCATCCGTGAGATCTGGCGATGCACGGTCTTACTCTGGAACACATTCCGAGCAGCATTGATGCCCCTGCGCATCTGCCAACTTCCGGAGGCGCTCCCTCGATTCGTCGCGCACATCGCGCGCTCCAACGA
>CANJUR010000225.1 GCA_947477565.1 Deltaproteobacteria bacterium | reverse complement strand
TCCTCATCGGGGCCGAACGATCGACCGGGAGCCTACCTCGAGCCCTCATCGGGGCCGAACGATCGACCGGGAGCCTCCCTGGAGTCCTCACCGGGGCCGAACGATCGACCGGGAGCCTCCCTGGAGTCCTCATCGGGGCCGAACGATCGACCGGGAGCCTCCCTCGAGCCCTCATCGGGGCCGAACGATCGACCGGGAGCCTCCCTCGAGTCCTCATCGGGGCCGAACGATCGACCGGCGACTGGATGCCCGGGGAAGCTCCACGTTAGATTCGCCGCATGATCAGTCGTTTGCATCGGGGGAACGGTGCTTGACCGATGAACAACCACGCCCACCATTTTTTGTCGCGGCTCGACCGCACCTCTGCCGCAGAGACCGAGTTTGCGCTCGCGCTCTACCGCGACCCAGAGTTGCTGCGGTCGATCATCGAATTGTCGCGGCCGGACCCTTCGTGCGAGCGCGTGGCGATCTCCCTCGGCGACGACGACGACGGGCCGGTGGTCATCGTGACCCGCGATGCGCGCTTCGTGACCTGCCTCGAGCGCGGCATGCAGACGTACGACGCTGCACGCGTGTCGCGCGCCGACCTCGAGCACTGCGGCGCGACCGTCGTGCGCCTGCGCGAGGCGATGCACCGCGCCAGGGAGACCTGCCGCGATCAGGCCGCCAGCCGGACGGCGTTCTCGTCGCTGTACGCGGCCGGCGACCGCCTGCGGCGCGAGGACATCGAGGTCATCCTCGGGCTCCAGCCGCTGATGCTCCCGCACCTCGTGGACTCCTACAGCGTGCACCTCCGGCGCGTCGAGGCGACCCTACGCGAACTCTGCCGGCGCACCCGCTTTCGCGGCGACGAGCACCCGCGGCTGCGCGCCCTCTGGCTGGGAACCTGGGCAGCCGCCCACTACATGACCCTCATCGCGAGCGACTCCCTCGCGCTCTCCTACCGCTACGTCGGCGACCCGTGGCCCATCGGGGACTTATTCACCAACATCGCGGCGGAGGGCGTCCGCCTCGGCATCGTGCCGAGCGTCCTGCGCGGAGCGTGGTCCGCGGCGCGCATGGCGCCACTCTGTATCGACGGCCTTGAAGGGCTCGCGCGCGACGAGGAGATGTCGGTGCTGCGCATCGGCGCGGTCTGGGCGCTCGCGGCGACGGGCATCCGGCACCCAAACCTCACCGAACGCGTGTCCCAGTGCCTCGAAGCGCTCGCGGCGACCCCGTCGCAGTACGTCTCCGCGCTCGCTCCGGTGGCCCTGCAGGCGATGCGCGAGCGCCTGGACGACGGCCCCGCCTGGGAGCGTCGCGCGATCGCGACGATGCGCTCGGGCATATTCTACGACGCCATTCCCGGCCGCTGGGACGCCTTCGACGACGACGCCGTGGCGGTGTGGCACGGCACCCTCGAACTGGGCATCCACGACGAGCATGCAACAGCGCTCCTGGCCCTGTTGGTGCCGTGGTTTGCGACGCGCGAGGCGTCGGCGCTGTGCCAGCCCGAGACCGTGGTCCGGCGGGTTCAGGAGCGCTGGAGCGTCCATACGACGGAGTCGCTTTTGCAGCATTACCGCGCGCTGTGGCTGCCGCCGACGCCATCGAGCGCGGTGCCGACGCCGGGCCGCAACGACCCGTGCACCTGCGGCAGCGGTCGGAAGTTCAAGAGGTGTTGCGGGTGAAGAGCGGGCGACGAGGCCAGTGAGGTCGAGCGGGACGATCGGTTGCGATCAGGCGTCGGGCGCCACCAGTCGATACAGCGCGACGTATTCGCCGATGCGGTGCGACCAGCCCAGGGGGAGGCGCATGCCGTTGCGTTGCAGGTGACGCCAGCGCTCCCGCTCGACGCCCGCGCCGTTGCCCCAGACGTCGAGCGCGCGGCCCAGCGCCCAGGCGAGCCCGGCGGCGTCGAAGTGATCGAAGACGAAGCCCGTGCCGCGGCCGGTGCCGGGATCGAAGTTCCAGACGGTGTCGGCGAGGCCGCCGGTGCGATGCACGATGGGCGCGGTGCCGTAGCGCAGGCTGTACATCTGGTTGAGCCCGCACGGCTCGTACCGCGAAGGCATCAGAAACATGTCCGCTGCGGCCTCGATGGCGTGCGCGTACTTCTCGCTAAACGCCGGGAGGTAGGCCACCTGCCGCGGAAACGCGCGCGCCAGGTGACGGAAAAAATCCTCGTAGCGCCCTTCGCCGGTGCCGAGCACCACGAGTTGGAAGCGCCGCCGCTCGAGCATCACCGGGAGCACTGCTTCGCAGAGGTCGAAGCCCTTCTGCCACGCGAGCCGCGACACCACCCCCACCAGCGGAACATCTGCCCGATACGGCAGCCCCGCGGAGGCGAGAAGTTCGGCCTTGCAGCCCTCCTTGCCGTCGAGGTCGTCGGCGGAGAAGGCGTGCGGGATGAGCGCGTCCGCGGCGGGGTTCCACTCGTCCTCGTCGATGCCATTGAGGATGCCGCGGAGCACGTCCGCGCGGCCGCGGAGAAACCCATCGAGGCCCACCCCGTGCTCGGACGTCTGAATCTCCCGCGCATACGTCGGGCTCACCGTGGTGATCGCGTTGGCGTAGAGAATCCCGGTCAGCAGAAACCCGAAGCGCCCTTCGCGGAGGTGCTCCTGGTGGAGGCGATCGGCGACCGGGGCGAGGCCGCACCGCGCGAGCGCGCCTGTGTCGAAGGTCCCCTGGTGGCCGAGGTTGTGAATCGTGAGCACCGTGCGGGTGCGCGCAAACAGCTTGTCCCAGGCGAAGAGGGTGCGGAGCAGCAGCGGGATGAGGGCGGTCTGCCAGTCGTTGACGTGGATGATGTCCGGGCCGAACTGGAGGTACTGACAGAGCTTGAGCGCGGCCCAGTTGAGCACTGCGAAGCGGAGGTGTTCGTCGCCGCCGGTGTCGTAGATGTTGGCGCGGTCGTAGAGCGACGGGCAGCGCACGAAGTAGACGGGCACCTCGCTGCCGGGCAGCGGCGCGGAGAAGATCGCGACGCGCACCGTGAGGTCGCCGAGGGCGAAGGCCATCTCCGGGACGACCTCGGTGAAGACGTGCCCGCGGCCGAGCACGCGCGCATACATCGGGACCACCACCCGCACGTCGTGGCCGAGCCCGTGGAGCTGCCGTGGGAGCGCCGCGGAGACGTCTCCGAGGCCGCCGGTTTTGGCAAAGGGCGCGACCTCCGCGGACACGAATAGGATCTTCATGCGCCGACACTATCAGGACATGCGCCGCGCCCGCGCGGGCTCTGGTAGCCTCCCGCGACATGACCCTCGACGTGGTTTTTCTCGAGCCGTGCTTCCCTGCCAATCAGCGTGAATTCGTCCGCGCGCTCCACGCCGTCGGCGCGCGTGTGACCGGCATCGGCGAGCGACCGAAGGAGTCGCTCGACCCGGCGCTGCGCGGCTGGCTCTCGCACTACGAACAGGTCGGAAACGTCACCGACGAGGCGCAGGTCGAGCGCGCGGTGCGTCGCATCCAGCAGCACGTGAGCGTCGATCGGCTCGAGGCCGTGGTGGAGTCGCACGTGATGGCTGCGGCCCGCGTGCGCGAGCGCTGCGGCATCCCCGGGACGAGCGTACGGACGACGTTTCTCTGCCGCGACAAGCCTGCGATGAAGGACGCGCTGCGCGAGGCGGGCGTCGCTTGCGCGCAGTCCATCGGGTCGGCGGACGTGGCCGAGTTGCGCGCCTTCGCGGCGAAGGTGGGCTACCCCCTGGTGGTGAAGCCGCGCGACGCGGCGGGGGCGTCGGGCACGGCCCGCGTAGACAACGACCAGGAGTTCGCGCAGGCGCTGGCATCGTTTGGCCTGGGCAGCGGGCGCAGCGTGGCCGTCGAGGAGTTTATCGAAGGGCACGAGGGCTTCTACGACACGCTCACCATCGGCGGCCGCGTGGTGCACGACTTCGTCACGCACTACTACCCCAACGTCCTCGAGGCGATGCGCACGCGGTGGATCTCGCCGCAGTTCATCACCACCAACCGCATCGACGCGCCGGGCTACGACGAGGTGAAGGCGATGGGCCAGAAGGTCGTGAGCGCGCTCGGCCTGGAGACCTCGGCGACGCACATGGAGTGGTTCTTCGGCCCGCGGGGGCTGAAGTTCAGCGAGATCGGCTGCCGTCCGCCCGGCGTCCGCACCTGGGACCTCTACGGCGCCGCCAACGACATCGACATCTACAAGGAGTGGGCGATGGCCGTGGTGCACGGAAGCCCGAGCCGGGGGCTCTCGCGCCGCTACTCCGCGGGCATCGTGGCGCTGCGCCCGGAGTGCGACGGGCGCATCGTCGGGTACGAGGGCGTCGAGGAGATTCAGCGGCGCTTCGGCGAGGCCATCATCGACATGCACCTGCCTGCGCCGGGCACGCCCACGCAGCCGGTCGATGCGGGATACATGGCCAACGCGTGGATTCGCATGAAGCACCCGGACTACGACGAGCTGCGCGGGATGCTCGACGTGATCGGCCGCACGGTGAAGGTGCGCGCGCGCTAGAGAGCGACGAGAAGATAGGCGGCGGACGGCTGAGGCATCCCCTCGTTTTTCATCGAAGGGTGTCGGTGTTTTCGCGAGCCCCCTTCCCCGCTGCCGCGCGCCCTGTACCCCACGAGTGGGGGCAGGGCTCAGGGTGCTGACAGGTTCGCGATTGCACTGCAGACGTGGGAGCCCTAAACCCCCGCGAGCGGGGGGCAGGGCTCAGGGCTGAGGCATCCTCTCGTTTTTCATCGAAGGGTTTCGGTGTTTTCGCGAGCCCCCTTCCCCGCTGCCGCGCGCCCTACCCCCACGAGTGGGGG
>CANJUR010000224.1 GCA_947477565.1 Deltaproteobacteria bacterium | reverse complement strand
GGTCGGGCCTGACCACTCTGCTCTGCCCACCCTGCCCCCACGTGTGGGGGCGGGGCCGGGGGTGGGGGCTCGACGTGCCTTCGTCCTTCGACTGCGGCGGACCTGGAGGCTCCGTGGGGGCAGGGCCGGGGGTGGGGGCTCGACGTGACGGTAGATTCACCTGGAAATCATGTGTTTCCGACGCGAATCCCGGATCCCTGTTTAGCTCAGCGCAGAATCGGCAGGCGCTTCGGACCATCGACCGGAGCGGCCCCGCCGTGGGACTCGAAGACCGCGCGCGTGACGATGTCCGCGAGGCGTTCGGCGATCTCCTTGAAGGCCCTGGCGGGGACGCTGTTGGGCTGCGCCTGCACGATGGGCGTGCCGTTGTCGCCCCACTCGCGCACCGCCGAGTCGATGGGAATCTGCCCCAGCAGCGGCGCCTTCGCGAACTCCGCGATGCGAGCCCCGCCGCCGCGCCCGAAAATCTCGTGCTTGATGCCCGCCGGGTCGATGAAATGGCTCATGTTCTCGACCACGCCGAGAATCGGCACGTTGAGCTTCTGGCACATGCTCACGGACTTGTAGACGTCCATGAGGGCGACGTCCTGCGGGGTCGTGACGATCACCGCGCCGTTGACCTTGAGCTTCTGGAAGAGCGTCAAAGCTACATCGCCAGTGCCCGGCGGCAGGTCAAGAATGAGGTAGTCGAGCTTGCCCCAGGAGACGTCCTTCAAGAACTGCTGCAGCGCCCCCTGGATCATCGGCCCGCGCCAGATGACCGACTGCCGCGAGTCTTCGAGGAGAAACCCGATGGACATGATCTTGAGCCCGAAGCGCTCGAGGGGCTCGATGTTTTTGCCATCGCGGGAGATGGGCCGCCCCATGATGCCGAGCATCGTCGGAACGCTCGGGCCGTAGATGTCCGCGTCGAGCAGGCCCACGCGCGCCCCGGAGCGCAGCAGCGCCAGCGCGAGGTTGGCCGCCACGGTGCTCTTCCCGACGCCCCCTTTGCCCGACACGATCGGGATGACGTTTTTCACCTCGGGGCAGGGGTCGTCGCCGGCGATCTGCCGGGTGCGCACTGCGGAGCCCAGGGTGAGTTCGAGGCGCTTCACGCCCACCTTCGCCGCGGCGTCTTCCAGGGCCTTCACGATGGCGTCCCGCGACCCGGTCGCCGGCGACAGCAGATCAACGGTGGCGCGCGCGACGTCGCCCGCGATGGTGACCTCGCGCACGGACTTCAACTCACCGAGGCGCTTGCCCACCACCGGGTCCACCACATCGGACAACGCGCTCAACAGGGTCTCTTGCGACACGGACATGGCGCGGGGCATAAGTGTCTCGCTCGCACTCGTCAAGCCGCCGCTGCCGTTGCCAGCAGCGACGCCCGGTTGGTACAGACCGCGGGCCATGGCCGACACCGCGACCCATCCCTCGTCTCCCGTCGATGCACCCGCTTCCCGACCGCGCGCCACCCGCGTCGCGCTCGCGGTGTACCTCGTCGCGGTGATCGTCTACGCCCTGTTTGCGGGCGATCGGTTGCGCTCGCACTCGCCGGACAACCACTTCGCCTACCTCGCCGACGCGTTTCTCCACGGCACCCTCGCGGTGCGCTGCGACGCCGACGTGGCCCACCACATCGCGTGCCCACCCGGCGGCGGCGGCAACGACTGGGCGCGCTTCGGCGACCGATGGTTCGTGGCCTTCCCGGCGTTTCCGGCGGTCGTGTACATGCTGCCGGTGGCCCTCTTCGGGCGCGATTTCCCCAACCGGGCCTTCGACGTCCTCCTCGCGGGCCTCGCCCCGGCGCTGCTCTACCTCTTCCTCGACCGCCTCTCCCGCCAGGGGCTCTCGCGGCGCTCATGGCGCGAAAACCTCGGCCTCACCGCCCTCTTCGCCTTCGGCTCGGTCTACTTCTTCACCGCCGTGCAGGGCGCAGTCTGGTTCACCGCGCACGTCATCGGCGCGGCCCTCGGCGCGGCCTTCCTGCTCACGGCCCTCAACGCCTCTCGCCCCTTCGCCGCCGGTGCGCTGCTCGGACTGTCGTTTCACACACGTACCTCCACACTCCTGGCCGCGGTGTTCTTCGGCCTCGAGGCCATCCGTGTGCATCGCCTCGCCGGGGAGACCGAAGCCTCCACCGACGATGATCTCCTCACCCGCGCCGTGCGCTACGCCCGCTCGACCGACTGGCGCGCGGTGCTCGGCAAGGTGCTGCGCTTCTCCGTCCCCGTCCTCGCCGCGCTCGCCGTCTACATGCTCCTCAACAAACTGCGCTTCGGCGACTGGCGCGAGACCGGCTACCGCTTCCTGCAGATCCGCTGGCAGACGCGCATCCTCCGGTGGGGCCTCTTCAACTTCCACTACCTCTCGCGCAACCTCGCCGTCGCCCTCGCGCTGCTCCCGTGGATCTCCCGCGTCGCCCCGTACATCCAGGTCTCGCGCCACGGTCTCGCGCTCTGGGTCACCACGCCGCAGTACCTCGAACTACTGCGCCCGGCCCGCGTCTCGCGTCTTGCGACCAACCTCATCGTCGCCGCGCTCGCCATCGCCAGCCTCGACCTGCTCTACCAAAACAGCGGCTGGGTGCAGTTTGGATACCGCTTCAGCAACGATTTCGCGCTGCTGTTGATCGGCGCGCTCGCGGTCAACGGGCGTCCGTGGCGACGCGTCGGGTGGGCGCTGCTGGTGGTCGCCATCGCGGTCAACGTCTTCGGCGCGGCGACCTTCGAGCGACCCGGCAACGTCTATCTGGGCGACAATACCGCAGAGGGTATGTTTCAGCCCGACTGACCCGCCGCACGCCCGTGCATGTCTCTGATTCTGTTTTGAAAATACACACCCCAGGCTTTGACATCGTCACTTCGGTCCTTTAACAGAACGACCGTTCTGGTCTCTTGTTCTGTTTTCCATCACCCGGAGAATCTGTCATGTCGCACGTCCAGACCGCTGCTTCCGACCCGTCGCTGCCGCGCGCCAACCGGGTCATCGCGATCCCTGATTTCCGCCTCGAAGAGCGGCTCACCCCCGAGCACGTGGACTTCTTCGAAACCTACGGCTTCATTCGCTTCCGGCGCTTCGCCACTCGCGACGCCGCGGCGGCCCTCTACGCGGCCTTCAACGCGCTCACCGCCGACCTCGTCGCCCGGGACACTTCGGTCATCAACGGCGTGCCTCTCATCAAGGGCCGCCGGGACGACGGCACGGCCTTCTACGGTCGCGTCCCTTTCGTCTCGCTGCAGCGCGAGGAGTTTCGCTCCTTCCTCGGCGATCCGCGGTTTCAGGCCATCATCGACGACCTCGCGCCGGGCTCGCGCATCGGGCACGACGAGCGCGACGGCCTCGTGGTCAACTGCTTCCGCAACCACGCTGGCGCGAAGTACAAAAACCTCGGCTGGCACACCGACAGCCTCCGCGACCTCGCCTACTTCGAGAAGCCTCGGCGATACCTCAACGTGGGGTTCTCCCTCACGGACTCGCCCACGCGCGTCGGCGGCCTGCGCTTGCTGCCGTGCACGCACAACCAGTCCATCGCCTCGATGCTCACCACCAAGACGCACTTCTTCGACATGACCCCCGACCCGAACGAACTCGCCATCACCACCGAGGCGGGCGATCTCACGCTCCACGACGGGCGTCTCTGGCATCGCACGGCGCTCGCGCAGGTGACCGGCGACGCCAGCGAGCGGTGCGTGATGTATCTCCCGATCATGGATGGTCCGCTGAAGCGCAAGACCGCGGCGAGCGCGACGCCGGCGTACTTTCACCTCAAGAAGCTGCTGGGCTACTGAGCGTGAGTGACTCGCTCCACCAGGTGCGTGCGCCGCAGCAGGCGCGCAGCCAGCGCACGATGGAGAACCTCCTCGACGCGGCCGAGCGCATCCTGCTCGAGCGCGGCCTCGAGGCCGTCACCGTCCCCGAGGTGGTGAAGGCCGCGGGGTCGAGCGTGGGGGCTTTCTACACGCGCTTCCCGGACAAGCGGGCGCTGCTGGTCACCGTGCATCAGCGGGCGTGTGAGCGGTCGCTCGCGCAAGCCGAAGGTCTCCTCGATCCGGCGCGGTGGGCCGACTCCTCGGTGCGCGACCTCGTGCGCGCCGGGGTGCAACTCGCGGTGGAGGTCTTCGGATCGCGGCGCAACATCATGAACGCCTTCGCCGTGGCCTTTGCGGGCGACGCGGCCTTCGCCGGAAGGCGGGCCAGCACGGCGCTCGCCATCAGCGATCGGTTGACCGCCCTCGTGCTTTCGAAGAAGGAGCACATCGGTCATCCGCACCCCGCGCGCGCCGTCGAGATGGGCCTGCGGGTAGTGACCGCCACGCTCGAGCAACGCAACGCCTTCGCCGTGAGCGGTCGCGCGGAGGTGGCCCTCGCCGACGCCGTCCTCGTGCGCGAACTCGACCGGATGATCTGCGCCTACCTCGAGGTGTGAGCGCGGAGATACGCTCCGATGGCCCTGCGTAGACTGCTGCTCTGTCTTCCGTTGGCTTCGCCCTCACTTCTCGGTTGCGACGACGGTGCCACGACGCCGCGAGCGCGGTCACCGTCACCGCGAGGCCAACCGTCGTCACGCCCGCACGCCCCGCGCTCGTCGTGACGCCGCGAAGGTCCGTGCCGTGGAGATCCATGCCGCGGAGGGGCCATGCGTCGAAGTTCGCGCGACCTCACCCCGCGCTGCCGCGCAGCCCCTCTCCCGGGAGGAGAGCGGGTTTCTGAACAACGACCCGTTGGAGGGCTAAGGACAGTCCCCCGAAGGATCGACCCCCTTGCGAGACCTCACCCCCAGCCCCCTCTCCCTCTTGGGTTCACCTCGGGACACATCTCACGATTCGGCTGTAATTCACGTCGATGTATTCACTCGATGGGGTGTTGGCATTGGCGTTGGCATTGGCGTGGCCGCAGGGAGAGCGCCG
>CANJUR010000223.1 GCA_947477565.1 Deltaproteobacteria bacterium | reverse complement strand
GCGCCCACCCGGTTGTGCTGCTCTGACCGAGCGTACGCGAGAACAAACCAGGCCTGCCCGTTGCGCGGATTGGCCGTCACCGCTCGGTTGGCGACCGCCTCAGCCTCGGCGTGGTGAGCGCTCTCGGCGAGGCTCATCGCGTAGGTAGTCATGGCGCGATCGTCGGCGGGGTTCGCGTCGAAATACGCGTTGTAGGCCGCCAGTTTGCCTGCAAACGGGCCACGAAACCCGCGCGCCGCCGCCAGGAGTTGCTGCGGTGTCTGCGCGGACGGCGCCGCCACACCCGGGGGCGGGAGCGGTACAGGCGCTGCCTCCACCGGGGGTGCTGCGGCGGGGGGCGTCGGCCCTGAGGGCACCGTTACGGCGACGGAGGCGTCGGCCGCGGCCACGGGCGTCGGTTCCGCCGCCGGGGGCGCCGTGGCCTCGGCAACCGGGGGCGTCGTGGGCTCGGCCGCGGGCGCGGGGTTGGTCACGGCGGGCTCAGTGGTCGCCGGACGCTGCATCAGACCGGTCTCAGGAACGCTCGTCCGCGAGTAGATGCCGAAGCCTGCGACCACGGCGATGACGCCGATGAGGAGAGCACCGGTGATCGCCATCGCCCGCTTGCTTCGCGCGAGCTCTTTGACGTGATCTTCCGAGGCGGGCGAAAGGTCTTCGAAGGTGTCGTGGGTCTGCTTGTAGGCCGCGACCGCGGCGGCATCGGAGAAGAATGCCTTGGCCTCGTCGCTCAGGTGCGTGGACAGCGACTCTTTGTGCAGGCGTCGGGAGTCGTCCTTCTTGCCAACAATCTCACCGCGCATCGTCTTGCGCGCCTCTTCGTCCGGCATCCTGGGTGGCTTGTCGGTCGTCCTCTGGGCTGCTTTCTCCACCGCGATCGCAGGGCTCTCCGAGGCAACCACTTTGGCCTGATCGCCGGTCGCTCCGTCCGGGGAAACAGCCGTGCCTTCATGCTCGCCCGCGGCGGGTTCAAACACCCTCGGCTCGGCGGACTTCGCGGGCGCCTCGGACTTTTCGCCTTCCACCGCAGAGTCGGATACCGCCAATCCGAAAGACCCGCTCCCGGAGATCAGCGTGATCTTCGCCTCGCGCACCTCCTCCCCGACCGCGGGCGATCGAGGAAACGGAATCACGTTGTCAGTGCTCGGCGTCGGCTCGACGGCGATCGCCGCAGGTCGTTGCGTCGTCGCGGCCTCGGGCGCTTCGAGTTCGCTCTCGTCGCCCTCCGCGTCGGTTTGATTCACCACGGACCCCACTCCAGCGAGCGTGGTCGACGAGGCCGTGTTGCGTTGTGGACGGTTGCGTTTGCCCTTGTTCTTCGCCACGACCGCTTACCTCACTTCAATCGCGCCACGTCGGCATAACCACCGCCGGCATCCGAGAGTCGGCGGACCCTGCCACGTCGCACAAGTCCTTGTCCCGCTGAAATCGTCGCGACATTCGCGCCGCGGACGCGTGTCGGCCCACGGATCATTGGAGTGCTGAAGGGCGTGCATCCATTGGGGCAACGGTCGGGTTCTTTTCGCGAAGACGAGTCACGCGCGGTCGAGGCTTGACCCTGTCAACGCCCCTCGACTAGCGTCCGGCTCGTTCACGCTGAGGAGGCATTTCAACGATGATTCGTGCGTTGCGCACTGTGCTGATGGCTTCGCTGCTCGTGTCCGCAGCGGGGGCGACGGGCTGCAAGAAGGAAGGCGTTTTCTTCCAGAGCCTCAACCCCGCCTCGGGTCGTCCGAGCGGCGGCGAGGAAATCCGCATCCGCGGCCACGGGTTCCGCGCCCTCGGCGGCCTTGAGGTTCGTCTTGGGCCGAAGGCCGCCCAAAACGTGGGCATTGCCGACGACGAGACCATCGTCCTCACTACCCCAGAGGCGCGCGAGGCCGATCGGGGTCACCCCATCGATGTTTACATCCTCACCAACGAGGGTCGCAGCATCGTCTTGCGCGGTGGCTTCACGTATCGCCGCGCCACTGAGGGCGGTGGCGCCAACGAACTGCAGCGTCGTCTGTAGTCCTTCGTCCAGCGCCGCGGAGAGGCTCATCCCCCCACTCCCCGCGGCGCCTTCCCTTTCGCTCTCAGCCCAACGCAGCCTTCACCCGTGCAGCAATCTCTTCGGCCGCAGTCGCGATGTCGATGAGCTCCACGTCCTTGCTCGTGCGGGCCTTCAACTCCACCTTGCCCTGCTCGAGGCTCTTCTTCCCGAGCGTCACTCGCAGCGGGATACCCAGCAGGTCGGCATCCTTGAATTTTACTCCTGGGCGCTCGTCGCGATCATCGAAGAGCACCTCGACGCCGAGCGCGGTGAGCGCCTCGTAAAGCCCGTCTGCCGCAGCGACGGCCTCCGGGGTCGTCACCAGCGCTGACAGCATCACCTGGTAGGGCGCGATGGACATCGGCCACGTGAGTCCGTCGCCGTTGTGGCACTGCTCCGCCGTCGCCGCCACAAGCCGCGACACACCGATGCCGTAGCAGCCCATCACGATGAGCTTCTCCGTTCCGCTCTCATCGAGAAACTTCGCGCCCATCTTCCCTGTGTAGTGGGTTCCCAAAACGAAGATGTGCCCACCTTCGATGCCCTTGTATTCCAACAGAGCAGCGCCGCACTGCGGGCAGAGGTCGCCGCTGCCGACCGCGCGGATGTCGGCAATGTTCGCGCGCTCACCCAGGGCCCCGAGCGCGTCGGCCATCGCAGCGTGCTGCCGATGAAACCCACTCTTGTTGGCTCCGACGACCATCTCCGTCGCCTCGGCGATCTCGCGATCGACCAGCACCTTCTCGACCCCCGCGGGGAGGTCGCGCGGGCCGATGTACCCGGCCTGCAGACCCGCTGCGGAGAGTTCTTCATCCTCCGCGGGTCGTAGCCACGTAGCGGTCAGTTCGCGGCTCAGCGCGACCTCGTTGATGCGTCGATCGCCGCGCACGAACACCACCGCCATGCGGGGCACCGAACCCGCCGCTTGACCGAACAGGTACACGCCGGCTTTCACCGTCTGCGTGCTGGGAACCTTCAGGAATTCCGCGACCTCCTCGATGGTCTTCTTGTTGGGCGTCGCGATGTCCGACTCTCGCTTGCCCGACACCGTCGCCGCCACGGCCGACAGCGAGCGCTGCGCCACCGCGGCCTCGACGTTTGCTGCGTAGTCGCAAGCCGAGCACACCACGATGGCGTCCTCGCCCGTCTCCGCGAGAATCTGAAACTCCGCGCTGGTGTTTCCGCCCATCGCACCCGAGTCCGCGGCCACAACGCGGTACTTGACTCCGACGCGCTGGAAGAT
This sequence comes from Deltaproteobacteria bacterium, assembly GCA_947477565.1. GTDB lineage: Bacteria > Myxococcota_A > Polyangia > Polyangiales > SCUS01. The sequence continues at coordinate 1,630 of CANJUR010000223.1, read as the reverse complement.
TCGGTCGTAGGCCGCGCGCATCGTGCGGTAGCTCGCGAGCGCCCCTTCTTCGGTGGCGTCGAAGCTGTACGCATCCTTCATCAGAAACTCGCGACAGCGCAGCAGACCCGCGCGCGGCCGGGCCTCATCGCGGTACTTCCACTGAATCTGGTAGAGGTTTACCGGGAGCTGACGGTACGAGCGCACCACGCCGCGGACCAGGTCGGTGATGACCTCCTCGTGGGTCGGGCCGAGGTGATAGTCGTTTCGCTTCTGGTCCTTGAGACGGAAGAGCGTCGAACCGAAGAGATCCCAGCGGCCGGTCTCTTTGAAGAGCTCGGCGGGCACCAGCGCGGGGAGCATCACTTCTTGAGCACCGGCGCGGTCCATCTCGTCGCGGACGATGCCCTCAACCTTGCGGAGCACCTTCAGACCGAGCGGGAGAAACTCATAGATCCCAGCGCCCACCTGCCGGATGTACCCGCCGCGCAGCAGTAGCCGGTGCGAGGGATTCTTTCGCGCCTCGGCGGGGTCTTCACGCAGCGTAGGAATAAATGACTTCGAATAGCGCATCGTTTCTCCAGAGGTCTTTAGGAAGCGCGCGACCCTACGGAACCAGCGCATCAAGTCAAGACATCGCCGCCCGCAGTCGGGCGTGCCGAGGTTGCCCTTAGAGCGAAACGAGACGCCTCGAAAGTAGGCGCTCGGTGGTGATCTGCCCGCACGGGATCACATCAACGGGCACGACGGTGAAGGTCGCGTCGCACGTGGTGCAGAGGTAGCGGAGCGCGAGTAGTTTGAGGTGGGTAGGCACTTCGTCCGTCGCTAGAACCCCGAGCACGGCGCGACAGGAGAGTCTGTGACCCTGGAGCACGAGGGGCCACCGGGCGACGGCAAAAGGTCAGGCCCCCGGTAAGGATGCAACAAAGAACGAAGTGAGCGTTTGTCCCCGACGGGCAGCGATGCAAACGCTCAGGTCGTTCTTCGGTGCGTCCCAATACCGGGTACGAACGCGACGCGGCGGTACGTCCCTACAGACCACGAGCGTGATGGAATTGAGTGCTACGCCCGGGCCGTCTGCGCGACTCTCCGCTGCAGCCTCTGCTCGTGCGCGCACCGACGCTACGCGGTCGTATCCGATCGACACGCCTCCGCCGGGAGCGGACCACCTCGGCGCGCGTGCGATCAGCCCGGCCCGGCCAGCAGCGCCCGCAGCCGCGCGACCTCGGCTTCCGCCATATCCGCTCGCTCGATCGCAACCTCCGCCCGCTCCCGCTCCGCCTCCGCCTGGGCGTCCGCCGAATCCGCCCGCTCCGTCTCCGTCGCGAACAACTCCTCCCCATCAACCCCAATCCCCAGCCGCAGCCGCGCGTCGCGTCCTTCGCTCATTGCTCGCAGCCAGCACCCGAGCCCCGCCACTTCCACCCGATCGCCCATCGTCTGCGCCACGCGCACGAAGCCGCGCCGCGCGAGCCGTCGGTACACCTGCCAGCGCACCCGTGTACGGCTCCGGGACGTCGCCCCCGGATCAAAGATCACCAACTCTTTCGCCCCCATCGCGGCGTACTCCGCCGGGGCGTCTTCGTAATCTTTTCCGACATCCCGCGAGACGATCTCGAGCGCAAACGACGGCGGCCCCACCTCCCACAAT
>CANJUR010000222.1 GCA_947477565.1 Deltaproteobacteria bacterium | reverse complement strand
TCTAGTCTCTCCCCCCGCTCGTCCGCGAGCACCCCGCCAGCGAGGCTCCTCCAGCGCGGCGAGCGGGTGCTCTCGACGGCGGGAATCAAAGGGAACTTCACATATAGGATGTTGAACAAAGCCGCTACGCTGCAGGCCAGACCGCGTCACGATGCTTCTGGCCATCGCCCCATGTGCCTCCCTGAACACCCCACGAAGACCCTCCCCGCTCTCGATCGATTCGCTGGGAAACAAGGGCTTCGGCTAATTTCCCCATAGGGTTCTGGACTGACGAACACTCGTAGGCTCCGCGGTTTCGTTCAAGAGATAGCGGTTTGGCAAAGTGCCTGATGCCGCGTGGTTGACTGCCACTCGACCGCGGTGGCGCTTCGCCAAACCGCTATCTCATCTTTAAACCCCGGCAATCTCGTGCCACGGACCTGCCCGGTTAAACTACCGATGCCCCCCCCGGATTCGAAGGAGCGTTGCGCGCGGCCAGGCGCTCGCTACGAGCGGACCCGGTCGATCGCCTGATAGAGGTCGTCGACGAGCAGGTCACCCCCGAGGTCGGGGAGACGCACCGCGCCGCCGACCTCGGCGCTGGAGAGTGTCCAGGTGTTGTCGTCGTTGCGGCAGTAGTGCTCGACGCGGGCCTCGTCCTGGTGGACCCGCAGGTAGTGCTGGAGCGACGGGAGACGCTGGTCGTCCTTGAACTTCTTGCCGCGGTCGAAGAGCTCGGTGGAGTCGGAGCGCACCTCGACGAGGAGCGTCGGGTTGGTGAGGGCGTTGGGGTCTTCCGGCGCCGTCTCCATCGGGCCAGAGGCCCCAGGAGTGCCGTGACCGCATCGCCCGCAGCGAAAAGCACCGCAGATTCGCGGTCGCCGCGGCCTCGGCCAGCGCGGCCACGACCACAGTTCTCGACGACGCACGGCCACCCGCGGACATCGTTCACCGGGAGCTTCGGAACCTGCAGCGGGTCAGTGCCCTGTACGGGTGCGGCGTTGGTTCGCCTATCCTGAATGAGCCTCGCCGTGACGTCGCTCGTGGCCTTCGCCGCACCCGCGCCCGCTGTACTCAGCTGCGGGGCGAGGACCGAGCCCGTCGACCCCCGAGCGCCTCCAGCGCGAACTGCGCGGGTGAACTTCCGGGGGATTACTCGTTCGCGTATCCGCGCCCCCGGTTCTGGCCCAATGCGACCTTCACGCTCGAGCGCCCTTCGCACTTCACGAGGAGTGCTCAGCGTCGGGGTGAGACAGCCATTCGCGCCCCACGCCACTCCGATCTGGTTGAGGGTCAGTCGCCGCAGTCCGCTCTTCGCCCAGATGTACACGCGCCTCAAGGTGCGGCACCCCGCCGCGGTCGAGAGCGAGGGTCACCTGTGGCTGCCCATCGAGGTCTCTCATGACGTTGCTGGCGACGCGCCGGTCGATCACATCGAGGCCACGATCAGGGAGATTTTTCGGGTCGCGCTCGCGGACGAGGCGTAGTTCGCATCACGCCTCCGCCCTCGCGACGATCAGAACCGGCCCTCGATCGAGATCCTCGGAGCGTGAAGCGGTCAAAGTCGGGTGCGACGGAGGGCACACCCCAACGACGCCGCGTCACCAACGATCCACCGAGCGCCGCCAGGAAAATCGAGTCGGTCGGAGTTCGGTCGCCCGCCGCGGGCAGGTGCCTGCGGGGGTGCCGCGTTGCTTTCCCCATCCCCCCGTCGGGCGCGTCACACGTGGGCGTTTCGGTCGCCGCAAGGGCTGTCCGGGACGTCACAGCTGGGCGTTGCGGACGCCGCAAGTGTGCAGGGCGTGCGCCGCGTGCTAGCGACACCAATGAGCGTTCGCACCCGCTCGGCTCGGCTGTTTGACAAGCTCCACGCGGCGTACGGCGGCGCGCGCTCGCGCAGCCTCTCCTCGACGCTGCTGCTCGCCACCTTCGGCGTCTCGCTGATGCTCATCGAGTGCAACCGCCGCGGCTGGCTGCCCGCGCGGCTCGGCCACGCGCTACCGCTCAACCACTTCGTCGCGGTGGCGTGGTCGGTCGAACTGCTGCTCTTCATCGAGGTGATCGAGCTGATCTTCGGCCTCGCAGACTCGGTGGCCGGCGCGCTCGGCAAGCAGCTGGAGATCTTCGCGTTGATCCTTCTGCGCAAGTCGTTCGAGGAACTGGGCCGCTTCTCCGAGCCGATCGACCTCACCGCGCTCTTGTTGCCAGGTCTGGGACCGGATCTCAGGCATAAGGCGCAGTCGGTTTTCGACATCAGCGTCGACGCGCTCGGCGCGCTGGGCGTCTTCGGCGGCCTCGTGCTCTACCATCGGCTGCAGCGCCACCGCCGCATCACCTCCTCGGACGCGGAGCTGGCCCAGTTTGTCGAGGGCAAGAAGGTGATCGCGGTGCTGCTGCTCGCGCTTCTCGGCTGGCTGACCGTGCGGGAGGCATTCGGGCTATTCTTCCATGGCGGCCACTTCAACATCTTCTCGCCGCTCTTCACCGCGCTGATCTTCTCCGACATCGCCATCGTCTTCCTCTCGCTGCGCTACACCACCCACTTCCAGCTCGTCTTCCGCAACTTCGGCTTCGCGCTGGTGACTGTCTTCGTGCGGCTCGCCATCACCGCGCCGCCGCTGCCGCGCGCGCTGATGGCCTGGGGCGTGGTGCTCTACGCCTCGGCGCTTTCGTGGATGTACGACGTCTCCCACGTCGCCGTGGAGCACGGTGAGCCGTTGCCGGCGCGACGCGCGACAGAGGCGCCTGTGCGCTAGCTCTGCGAGCGACAGCTCGGCCGCCGAGTCGCACCAGAGCACGATCGGGTTCACCACCAACTCCAGAGCGTCGAGTGGGTCTTCGTGGCCTTTCCTGCGAGCTCTCCCGCAGCCAGGTCGAGAGATCTCGAAGACCCGACGCCCAGCACAAATATCATCGTCGGGTCAGGGTCGTGGTGGGTCGAGCGCTCCGGACGTCGCTCGCCAGGAGGGCACGCGCGCCAGGACCGTCGCGCCGCCGGCCCCGACGCCGACCCCGTGACCTGCCCGGGACGACCTTACTCCCACACGCTCGGCACCGCGTACGCCGTCACCAACTCGTCGCGCGTGACGAGGGTCAAGACTTCGACGATGGCCTGCGCCAAGAGGATGCGATCGAAGGGGTCGCGTTGGATCAGCAGCAACGCGCGCACCAACCCGGCGTGCGCGAAGCCGACCGGCAGCTCGCGAAAGGCGTAGTGGGCGACTGCCTCGGGGAAAGAGCCCTTCACAGTGATCTTGCTCAGGCCCGCCTTGATCGCCACCTCCCACGCGCTCGCCGCGCGGATTCGACGCACCACCTTCGTGGGCAACGTCCCCTCGTCCCACCAGAGCAAGGCGTGGGTGTCGAGAAGCAGCCTCAACGCGCGCCCCACTCGAAGGCTGCGATGACCTCCTCTGGCAGCGGCTCGTCGAAGTGACCACGAAGCGCCCTTTAGCCCTTCCCCGGCGGGCGCGCGCGACGATGATGACCTCACCCGCGCTCGCCCGCTCGACCAGCTCCGGCAGGTGGGCCCTGGCCTCGGCGATGTTGTAGACCGCTACCTTCGTTCGCTCCTCGGGCGGCGGTAGCAACCTGACCACCGTAGTCAACCGAAGGGTCCGTCGCCCCGGGGCGCAGGTCATGGGACGCCCGCCCACGTCTGCCAGTCGCCCGGTCGTCGCGCGAACTGACGTCGCCCGAGCCTGCGAAGACTACGCGGTAACCACCCGCCCCGTCGTTGTGCCGATGGGATCCCGTGCGCGGCGATGCGCTTCCGACTTCGCCCGGTGGAGGCCTCCCTCTTCGACGCGGCGCCAGTGGAAGCAGCCGTCCTCAAGGCGATTAACGCCTATGGGCACGTCCCCTCGGGAATAACTGCTATTGAGATGCCGCGTAGACGGCGGGCGGGGCGAGCGGAGAACGTATCGCGTAGTCGCGCGGAGGCTTCGGCACCGGGTGTGTTGCCCCGTTGGAGTTCCTATATCCTCAAAGAGCGCGACGATCTTCTTCGAGGCCCACATCGGCAGGCGCGCGATAGACCACGCTGCGAGGTCATTGATTTCACGGTGTTGTGAATTCGAATCTCGCCGGGCCCACGCTGTCAGACTGAAGCCCGAGGCAGCGCCTGGTGCAATGAAGTCCACTCGCGGATTTTCGGCAACTTCTCAATGCACACGGGCCTGCCGCAGTCTTCAGCCCGACTGCACGAACCCGGTGAGAGTCGAGGTCACAGAAGCGTGAATTGGGTTCCCTGCGAGGCTCAACCCGGCGGGAGAATCACTCGGTCGATCACGTGAATGACGCCATTCGACGCGCGCACGTCCACCGTTGTGACCGTCGCCGAGTGGTTGAGCATCACGTGCCCATTCTCCACGGCGATCGCGATCGGTGCGCCCTGCACCGAGGTCGCCGATGTCATCGTGGTGACCTGCGCGGCGCTCACGTTGCCGGACACCACGTGGTAGGTCAGCACTGCCGTGAGCCGCGCGCGATTCTCGGGGCGCAGAAGGGTCTCGACCGTGCCCGCCGGGAGCGCCGCGAAGGCAGCGTCCGTCGGTGCAAAGACGGTGAACGGCCCCGCACCCTGAAGCGTCGCGTTCAGACCCGCAGCTTCCACCGCCGCCAGCAGCGTGCGGAACGATCCCGCGCCGCGCGCCGTCGCGATGATGTCGCCGGCGGGCTGTGCCTCCGCGCCGCTCGAGGCCGACGCCGTGACGGGCGACGCGGGAGGCGGCGTAGAGGCGCCACAACCCAGAACCGATGCGACCACACAACTTGCAATGATGATTTTGAACATGAGTCCTCCGAGTGGCGCGGACGCCGAAAAGACATGAACAGCCACGGTGCGCCCCGGCGCGCCGCAAGTTTGTTTTCCTGTGTCCGCACTGTGATGAAGGCCGTGGCAACTTGGTTTCGAACAAACTCACTGCCCCCCCTCCGAGAGCATCTCACCGTTCCCCTCATCTTCAGGATTCGCGTGGAAGTCGGGGGTTTCGTGCAACTGCGGTCCGCGGGCTGAAGCCCACGGCACCCCAGCGAAAGCCCGCCGCGGGCTCCTGCGATTCCCCAACG
>CANJUR010000221.1 GCA_947477565.1 Deltaproteobacteria bacterium | reverse complement strand
CCGACGCCGCGTTGCGGGGCGCTCTCGTCCGCGGGATGATCAACATGGTCGGTGACGAGCTTCGCGCGAAGCTCCTGGAGTTGCTCATGGATCTCAGCAAAGTGACCGAAGGGCCTCTCATGCGCGATCTGCGCGAGGAGTTCGAGCGCCGGGGAAAACTCGAGGGAAAACTCGAAGGGAAGGCGAGCGCGCTGCTCCGCGTGCTCACGCGACGGGGCATTGCCGTCGACGACGCGATGCGCGCTCGGGTACTGGCCTGCGCCGACGCCACCACGCTGGACGCCTGGCTCGACCGCGCAGTGACCGCCGCCGATGCCGCGGAGGTCTTCGGCGACGGCGGCGCGTAGCCAGTGCGAGCCCCCCGCTAAAGCCCGATGCCTTCGAGCATCATCGGGTCGAGCCCCAGCATCGCAAGATACGCCACCGCGAGCACTGCCATCGCGCACACCGCCGCCCGCGCCGCCCGCGCCGCAGGCCCCGCGCCGCCCACCACGTTGAGCGCCACCGCCACGAGGTACACCGCGAGCGCCCCGCCGCCTAGAACCACGAAAGGCGACACCTCATGGTCGTCTGCTGCCTTCGCTAGCGCTGCGCCTCCCGCCGTCAGAACCGTCAGCTGCACCAGCGGCATCGGCCGTTGCCAGCGCCTCCATACCTCGCCCAGCAGCTGCCGCCGCCACGCCAGCGCCAGCGCCGCCGCTCCCGACGCGGCCAACAGCGCCAGCACCGTCAACGCCGCCCGCCGCAGACGCGCCCGTCGCGCCAGCCCCGCCGCCTCCGCGCGCACCCCCGCGGGCACCCGAACGCCCGCCAACTCCTGCTCGGCGCGCGCCGACTCTCCTAGCATCGCGCGCAACTCCACCAGCCGCGTCGCTGCAAGCTCGCGCAGCGCCGCCGGCGTCGCCTCGTCTTCCGCTAGCCGTAGAAACACCTCCGCTGCATCCCGCGGCCGATGCATCCGCCCCGCAAACGCCTCGCCCACCAGCATCCACGCCTCTGCGCGCACGCTCCCGCCCGGCCACCGCCGGGACGCTCCATCGAGCGCCTCCAGTGCCCGCGGATCATCGCTCAGCGCCGTCGAACGACGCACCCGCTCGAGCGCCATGAGCGGTGCGAACCCACCCTCCGAATGCGCCTGCAGGTCGTCGATGCGCGCCAGCGACCGGGACGCGTACCGCGAGCCCGGATCACGCACCACGAAGCGCCGGTAGCCCTCCAGCGCCGACGGGAAATCCAGCGCCTCGTCGGCCATGCGCGCGAGGTGGTACTCGCCCAGCGCGGCCTCCACCGGGTCCCCCTGGCTTACCGCTTCGGTAAAAGCCGCCCGCGCTCGGGCGGTGTCCCCGGCCTCCTGTGCCGCGCGCCCCGCCTCGATGCGCGTCGGCGCCTGCGCCAGACCCACCGCGGGCAGCGTCAGCGCCAGCGCCAGCACCACCCGGGCGGCCCGCATCGCCTCGTCAGCCCCGGCGTCCGATCGCCTGCGCCGCCGATCGGCCCACGCGCGCGCCCTCGGCCAGCGCATCCGCCACCCCGTCGCCGCCGCGTCCGCTGCACACCTCGCCCGCCGCGTAGAGCCACTCGCCCAACGGCGTCGCGCCGTCGCCGTCCAGCACCCGACCCGCCGCATCCACCCGCAGCCCCGCACCCCGCGCCCGCCCGGTGTGCTCGTCGAACCACTCCGCCGGGTCGGCCCCCCGCGCCGCGCCCGCGCGCGTCAAAACCCGCTTGCGATCGCGCGTCCACACCGGCCCGTCCGCCGTCGCCTCGCGCAGGCTGTGCTCGAACACCAGACCGCCGCCCACCAGACCGCCCGTCGCCAGCACCACCGAGCGCGCCTTCCCCAGACGCCCGCTGCGGAAAACCACCGTCGGGAGGCGTCCGGGCTTCACCGTCACGCGGTCGTTGATCACCGCGACCCCTTCGGGCAGCCAGCCCCGCAGCGCTCGCAGCGCCCGCAGCCCCGGCGGATCGCCCGTCCCCCCCGCCGCCTCGCCCACCGGGATGCCCAGCACGGCGCTCAGTCGCTCCGCCACGTCGAGCCGCGACAGCCCCAGAACCGGCGGCAGAAGCAGCCCCGAGAGCCCCTCGCAGCGTGTTGCGAGCGAGCGCGCGAAGGCCTCCGCCGCGCCCTCCCGATCGAAGCTCGCAGCCACCTCGCGGAAGGTCTGCCCCGTCGGCGCACCGTCCGGCGCCTCCACCACACGCGCACCCAGCGTCTGCGCCACCAGCCGCGCCGACCACGACGGGTGCGTCGCGAGGTCGAGCACCCCGGGGGTCCCTCCCGCGCTCAGCGCGCCCACGTCGAGCAGCGAGCGCAGCGCCCCGGCGGCTCCCTCCAGCAGCCAACCCGCCACGGTGACGTATCGCCCGCCGATCCGCCACGCGTCGCTCGTCGCCCACGTCGTAAACGGATCTCGCGCGGCCCCCCACACCACCCCAGAGCCCAGCGTCGTGGCGCCGCCCCCGTCGGCCACCAGGGCCACCGTCGCGCCCGCCTCGTGCGCCGCGCGTGCCGCTGCAACGCCCGCCGCACCGCCGCCGATCACCAACACGTCCGCCGTCACATCCTCGGCGCTCATGGCTGCGCCGCCCGTCCGAGCGACCGCAGCGCAGCCATCGTCATCGCCTCCGCCCGCGCTTGTTTGTCCCCGATCGCCGGGAGCCGCGAACGTTGCCGCGAACGCAACAGATCCGCCGCCTGGGCGCGCACTTCCGCGGGGCTCCAGCCCAGCACCTCGCCCGCGATCACCGCGCCCGCAAGCGCGCAGTCGTTGCCCCCACAAGCCCCGTGCCCGAGGTTGGTGCGCCGCGCGACGTCCTGAAGCGTGCGCACGTATTCGTTTTTAGCCACCCAACGCACCTCGCAGGCCAACACCGGCTCGTGGCTGCACACCACCGCGCGCCCGCGTCGGTCGCTTTCCCCGAGGATGGCCTCCGCGCGCGACCCGTGGCGCGTCACCAACCGCTCCACCGCGAAGCGCGAGAGTTCGTAGCGAGACGCCAGCTTGTCGATGTCCACCACGCGATCGCCCCCGGGCAGCGACGCCGTGTGCGTGGTGCACGGGACGTGGTTGCCCAGCCGCGGCGCGATGAGGTCCGCCGCCTCTTGCGCAAACATCCGGTAGCTCGCCAGCTTGCCGCCGATGAGCGAGTACAGCCCCTCGGCCCCCTGGTCGGCGTGGTCAACGATCTCGTGCTCGCGCGAGAGGGCGTCTTCCATCTTGCCCCACGCATAGAGCGATGGGCGGGCGCCGACGGTGGTTGCGATGATCCGCGCCTCGCGAACCCGCGGCAGCACGTGCTCGATGCCCTCGAGCAGGTAGCGCACTTCGTCGGTGGTCACCGGCAGGTCGTCGAGGTCGGCGTAGGTGTCGTCGTCGGTGGTGCCAATCAGGGAGGTGTTGCCCCAGGGTTCGATGAAGATCTGCCGGCCGTCGATGGCCTCGGCCATCACGCCGACGTCGGTCACCGGGCGGTCGAGCACGAGGTGAACGCCCTTCCCCGGGCGCACTCGCACTCGCTGCGGAACGCCCGCAGTGGCCGCCGTGATGGGGCTCCACGCGCCGGTGCAGTTGACCACCACCCGCGCACTGAACTCAAACGCGCGCCCATCGAGGCGATCACGCGCGATGACTCCGGTGGCGTGGCCCTCCTCGACGAGGATGCGCTCGACGCTGGTGTGCACATACAACTGGCAGCCGTGTTCGACGGCGTCGGTGGCGTTGGCGACGCACAGCCGGTTGCCGTAGATGCCCCATTCGTCGAGGGTGACGGCGCCGTAGAGATCGTGCTCGCGCAGGCCCGGCACAAGCTTGACCGCCTCCGCAGGGGTGAGCCGCGTGTGGGGCTTGCCGCGCTTGAGGGGCTGGTACTCGTCGTACACGGCGAAGAAGGCGTCGTAGGCGTCGAAGCGCACCTTCGCGACAGGCCCGTGGCCGTAGATCGGCATCACGAACGGAATGCGGAAGATCATGTGCGGCGCGATGGTCTGGATGTACCCCGAATCGACGCACGACGAGCGCGTCACCTTCGGGTGCGTCGTCAGGTAGCGCGGGCCACCGTGGATCATCCCAGACGAGTTGCCGCTCGCACCGAAGGCCAGGTCGTTGCGCTCCAGGAGAATCACCCGGAGACCGCGGAGGGAGAGGTCTCGCGCGAGGCCGGTGCCGTTCACGCCTCCGCCGATGATGATCACGTCGCAATCGGGCCGACGCTGGGCGATTTCTGTGCTCATGAGTGGGGATCTCTGGGGCTCTCTGTTCGGGGCCGGCGCGGAAGTTACTCCAGGACCCAACCACCGGGGGCGAAGCATCTCGGGTTGGGCATTTGCGCCCCACCGGGACACTTCCGCGGTGCGATTAGCAGGGTTTCTGAATTTTCGTCGGATACCGTCAGCACGACGACGTGTCTCGCTCGCCACGGGCGAGGCGGGCCTTCCGTAGAGTCGCCCGCGCTCTCGTCATGACGGTTGGCTCTCCGGGAATCAAACGCGTGGCGAAAGAAATCCCGGATCCCTGCTCAGTGGCCGACGAGAGCCAGCGCGGCGCTACGAAGCTCGTCTAGCGCGAAGGCATTGCCCGGCTCGCCCGCGAGCGTCGGTTGGAGATCGTCGAGGGCGCGAAAGCCGCCACAACCGGATAGCCCGACCGCGGCGTCGTCCGCATGCCGCTAGCGCTCTGAGCAACGCTCGCTCCGCCGGCGTGTGGATCACCGGACCGGTGATCGCGTTCACCGGACCGGTGATCGGGTCGATGCCTCATCGGGGGGGTGTCCGATTCTCGATGGGGTCGCCGGGCGGAAGTCCCTCGATCGTCGCCTGCGAGACCGTCATCGTGGAGACAAAACCCTGCGATGGTCCTGCAATCGCGCATCTCACGCGGCGACGTGCTGCGGGTCGGCCGGATCAAGGGCGAAGCGCTCGCCTGAGGTTCGGAGTACGTCGCCTCGGCCCGCTGTGCCGCGTGCGGAAGCACACGGCACGGTGTGGAAGCCCGGGGCAGACCCGGGCTCCTACGATGTCCCGATGGAGAAGCGCTGCCCCGTGGGACCCGGGATGGAGCCCGCTGCGGG
>CANJUR010000220.1 GCA_947477565.1 Deltaproteobacteria bacterium | reverse complement strand
TACTCCGAACCTCAGTCCCAGGACGACGCCTTGGGGGATAGGAAATCCAACGCGGCACCCTCCCTGGCGCGGATCCGCTCCAGTTTCCAGATCGCCCCTCACGCGTAGTACCCGGTCTCGCGAGCATTGGCGGGACCTCCTGGGACCTCCCAGGACGACGCCTTGGCACCGACGAACAGAATCGAGGCTTCATCGCTGCGGAGGGCTGCGACCGAGCATCGTTGTTGTCCGCCGCTCGGGGCAACAAGATCGTGCACGCCGCTCCCGCGAAAGCGTGGCCGACGGACGCACCATCGTGGATCGTGCGCAGCGGGTGTCGTCGCGTGTCGAGCAACATGGGCGCGACGGCAAACCCTGCGAGCAACGAGGGCACTACAGAACAAACCTGGTCGGGCGTCGTGCGACGACGGGTCACGCTCCCGAAGGCGTTCGCGCTGGCGCTCGTCCCAGGCCTCGTCTTCGCGGCGGCGGCGGTCTCGGGCGTCATCGTGGGGCTCTCCCCAGACGCCGCGCTCATCGCGACCGCGTTCTTGTTGGGCGCTGGGGCCGTCGTCGCGATGATCGCCCCCATCGCAACGCGCATCGAAGCGTGCGAGGTCACGGCGAGCCGCGTGGGGTTGCGGGTCGGCGCGCTGTGGCTCCCCGGCGAGGACATCACGCGGGGCTTCTTGATCCCCGGCGACGACCTTCACGGGGCCGTGCTTCGCATCGAGCGCAGCGGGCGGCCGGCGCTCCACTTCGATGGGAGCGACACCGCGGTGGTCTCGGGGCTCCTCCGCGCGCTCGGCCACGACGCGGGGCAGCGCGCGTTGCAGATCGGCGTGCTCGACCGCCCGCACTTCTACCTCGGCGCGCTGGGGTTCATCGCGCTGATGATCTTCACCGGGATCGTGCAGCAGAGCCTCCCTCCGCCCTTCGGTACGCTGCTCTGGGCGGGCGTCGCCCTGGTCTACCTCAAGCGCCTGCCGCGTCGGCTGATCGTGGCCGCCGACGGCGTGACCTTCGAATGGCTCGGGGGCCCGCAGTTCATCTCGGCGGCGCGTCTCCGGGGCGCCACCATCACCTATCGCAAGGGCCGCGACGGGGAGCCCGTCGTCGAGGGGTTCTTTCTCCACACGGAGGGCCGCTCCACGCGGCTCATGATCTTCGGCGGTCTCTTCTGGAGCGGCTACCTCGCGCTCAAGGGCCGCCTCGACGAGGCCTCCGCGGTGAGAGACGCCGCGTCGCCCGAGGCCTCTGCCCTGCTGCCCGCGCGCGGCGACGACGTCGTTCGCACGTGGGTCGAGCGCCTTCGCGCCGCGGGGCGCGGCTCGGAGCAGGTGTTTCGAAGCGCCGCCCTCGACGCGGCGTCCCTCGGCGTGACCCTCGAGAACCCCGCGCTGGCGCCCCGCGAGCGCGCCGCCGCCGCCGTCGCGCTCACCGCGATGGAGGTCGATCCCTCGGCCGCACGCATCCGCGTCGCAGCGGCCGCGGACGGGGTGGCCGACCCCGACCTTCGCGAGGTCTTCGAGGGCCTCGCCCGAGACAACGACGCGAGCGTCGTGGATGCCATGCGTCGGCTCCACTGGGGCTGAAAGTCTGTAGATCAATCTCTCCCGTCGTGGGTCGAGGGGATAGGAAATCCAACGCTGCACCCTCCCTGGCGCGGATCCGCTCCAGTTTCCAGATCGCCCCTCACGCGTAGTACCCGGTCTCGCGAGCATTGGCGGGACCTCCTGGGACCTCCCAGGACGACGCCTTGGTTGGCGTCACGTCGGACGGCACGGTGGGCCTGTACCGGCTCGAGGTGTCGATCTCGACGGGCACCGGAAAGCTGAAGCTCGCGGGTGGCGTGGGCGGGGCGATGAAGGAGTCCGTGCAGCGGGCGTTCAGCTACCTCCAGGCGAAGAAGAGCGACCTGGGCATCGCTCGCGACGCCGACACGTCGGACATGCACGTCGAGGTGATCGACCTGCTCGCGAACCGCGTCGAAGCCGAGGTGGGCGTGGCGTTCTTCGTGGCCTGCTATTCGGCCTTTCGGAAGGCACCCGTGAGCCCGGCGCTGCTCGTGCTCGGCGACATGAGCGTGCAGGGGAACATCAAGCCGCTGCGGTCGCTCACCGAGCCGCTGCAGGTCGCCAAGGACAACGGCGCCCGGCGCGCGCTGATTCCGATCGAGAACAAGCGAAGCTTCCTCGACGTCAGCGCCGACATCATGGAGCACGTCGACCCGGTGTTTTACGGCGACCCGAAGACCGCGGCGATGAAGGTGCTGGGGCTGACCTGATCGCGCCGCGTTCGCGTCCTTTTCCCGTTGCGGCAGCGGGCCCGTGTTCGACCGCGCGCCTCAGTCCGGTGGCTCAACGTCCAAAGGCGCGCGGATCATTCGCGCAGTGAAGTCGCATGAGCGCAGAGACCGCGAGACCGCGAAGGACATCCAGCGGCTGCTGCGCGAACTTCTCGGCCACGCGGTCCCCGAGTGACCGGTTCATCGAGCTGGGGAGTGGCTGGTAGTTGAGCGGATGGTTCGCGCCGCCCTGATTGTGCGGCCAGATGTGATCGATGTCCCTCTCCGACAGGTCCACGCCCTGGTCGCGCAACATCTGTCGATATTCGGACGTGCTCATCGCACCTTCGCAGAGGTGGGCGCCGGCCATCTCCGTCATCGCCGCAGCCACCAGCGTCGAGGCCACGCGCCGGTACTGCCGCTCCGCCTCGGTGTATGCGGTGATCGCCGCGACTCCGGCGGTTGTGGCTCGTGCGTACGAATCCTCCGTCGCCCGGAAGTCTCCGCCCGCCCGACGGAAGGCGGCCTCGGCCTCGGTGAGCTCCCCCGACAACCTCGCGACTGCCCGTGAGAAGTTCTCCGCGTCGACTTGGGCCTGCCGCGTCTGTTCGGTGGCCACGGCCTCGCGGGCGTGCAGCGCCGCGAGCCGCGTCGCGATCGAGGCGCCGCTCGGCTTCCGGTCCGTGCAGGCGACCACGAGCAGTAGCGCCAACGAGAGGGCTCGCCGCGTCACAGCTCCCTGACGCATCGATGCGTGCGAATGTCGTCCTCGGAGAGGAACATCCACCCCTGCCGCCGGTCGCCGAGGCGGACGTGAGTCGCGCGCAGACCGTCGGGACGCACGAGCACCCCGGATCGCAAGATCCGAATCCGCGTGCCCGCCGGCATGAGGGGACCGATGTCCTCGATGGCCTGATGGTCGCGCAGATAGAACTGACGCGGCGCGCGGAAGGAGCAGGAGGACCGCGCCGGCGTCTCATGGCTGCACGAAGGCAGGACTTCAAGGCCGCGCTCTCGCAGGGCGGTTGCGACGTGGTCACTCGCCTCGAGGCTGCAGCTCGGCGGGATACCACATGCGCCATTCGCGCCCGCAACGGTGCGACCCGCCATGGCCCCGCCCGCCATCAACGGGGCCGCGGCTCCGCCCGTCAGGACGGCCAACGCTGCCCCAATGAGCATGCCCCCCATCGTGTTGTCGGCCGCGGCTCTCGCGGCCGCCGCGGTGCACTGCGCATGGCGAAGCTGGAGCTCAAGGCAGTCGGCCGCGAGCCGCGATGCGGCCGCTTGAACCTCCGTGCGAGAGGCGTCGCAGCGGGCCTGCTCGACACGCTCCTGCTCTACCCGCAGTTGCTCCTGGGCGGTGGTGATCTGGGCCTGAACCTGCTCGAGCTCGGTACGCCGTTGCTGCTGAGTACGCTCAAGGGCCTGGATTTGCGCAAGGACCGCGGGGTTGTCCGCGTACGCCTTCTTGCACGCCACGCAGGTCAGCACTGCGGCGAGAGTGATCCGTACGATTGTCGAGCCGCGACCCATCCCTCCAGCATTCCACTTCAACGAGACGACAGTATCGCCGTCGAGGCCGGGTCACCAGTGGCGGGTGAGACAATCGGGGCCCTCCGTCCGGGGCCCAGGGAAGGGCCTCGACGCCGTCCCACTCCTCGACGGGAGACGATCACGCAGCGCTCGATACCGCTGCGTCCGCCGACAATTCGTTTCGGTGAACGCTCACCGAAACCCCCCTCTCGATTGCCCTGATTGGCGCGGCCGCCGAGTCGATAGGGGATAGGAAATCCAACGCGGCACCCTCCCTGGCGCGGATCCGCTCCAGTTTCCAGATCGCCCCTCACGCGTAGCACCCGGTCTCGCGAGCATTGGCGGGACCTCCTGGGACATCCCAGGACGACGCCTTGGCGAGCTCTCCAGCGACGTTCCATCAGTCACGCCAGAATCTGTCGCCTATCCCCCGTGCTCGCGCTCTCAACGCCAATAAGATCTGACGCCATGACCTGCCCCCGCACACCTCTGCTCGCCACGCTCTTCGCGACGCTCGCGGTGACCTCGTCCGCGTTCGCACAGACATCACCCGATGCCACGGCACGGCGGCAGCTCGTCGAGCGCGCCATCTCTGCGCGCGACGCGGGCCAGCACGCGCAGGCGCTCGATCTGTTTCAGCAGGCAGGTCAGATCCAGATGCGGCCGGGACTACGGATGTCCGTCGCGCAGGAGCAGGACGCGCTCGGTCACACGATCGAAGCCTGCGAAGGCGCGACGGCCTGCGTGACCGAAGCGCAGGCTGATCTTACGGGTGCGGGTAATGCGACGGCGCTGCAGGGGTGCGCGGCGCTGGTGGCGACGACGTGCGCGACGCTCGGGCACGTGCGGTTGCGGCTGCCTGCGACATTGCCTGAGGGGCTACGGCTCACGGTGCAGGGGCGCGTGGTCGATCGATCGGCGGGGGACCTGCTCACGGTGTCGTCCGGGATGGTGGCGGTGGCGGCGGTTGCGGGACGCCAGGTGCTCTTCGAGGAGAGCGTCGTTGTGCAGCGCGGAGAGACGCGCGACGTGACGGTGCGGCTGGATGCGGCTCCGACGGTGGCAGTGACGGTGGCCAGCGAGCTCTCCCGCGGCCTCGGACCGGAGCGCTCGACGACCCAACGGCAACCGCGAGCGTCGCATAAGAGATAGCGATTTGGCGAAGCGCCACCGCGGACGATTGACAGTCAACCAAGCGGCATCAGGCGCTTCGCCAAGTCGCGGTTGAACGAAGCCGCGGAGCCACCGGCACGCCGTCAGTCGTCTATGTGGGAATAGGGTTGGCCATCAG
>CANJUR010000219.1 GCA_947477565.1 Deltaproteobacteria bacterium | reverse complement strand
GCTCTCCCTGCGGCCACGCCAATGCCAACGCCAATGCCAACACCCCATCGAGTGAATACATCGACGTGAATTACAGCCGAATCGTGAGATGTGTCCCGAGGTGAACCCTCTTGGGAGAGGGGGCTCGGATCGAGAGGAAATGACATGAAATCAGGCTTTTTAGCCCCCTCTCCCTCCTGGGAGAGGGGGTTGGGGGTGAGGTCTCGCAAGGGGGTCGATCCTTCGGGGGCCTGTCTTTAGCCCTCCAGCGGGTCGTTGTGCGAAAGCTGGGTCCGTTGCGGGCGACGGCCCGCAAAAACCACCCACCGTTCAGCCCAGATCGAAGAGCAACACCTCTGCGCCATCGACTCCATCGATGGTCACCGCCCCTTCGTCGGAGAGCGCCGCGCCGTCGCCCGCCCCGAGTTCGTGCCCGTTGATCCGCGCACGACCGCGCGCCACGTGCACCCACGCGTGCCGCCCCGATGCCAGATCGTGCCGGGCGCTCTGGCCACTCGCAAACAGCCCTGCGTAGAGCCGCGCGTCGGTGTGCATCGTCACGCTCCCGCCGTCCCCGTCCGGCGAGGCGACGAGCCGCAGGAGACCGATCTTCTCCTCGCGCGAAAACGTCCGCTGCTCGTACCCCGGCGCGATCCCTGCCCGCGTGGGAAGCAGCCAGATCTGGAGGAAGTGCACCGGCTCCGTCGAAGAGGCGTTGAACTCGCTGTGCGCGACGCCCGTGCCCGCACTCATGCGCTGCACGTCCCCAGGGCGAATCACCGACCCGGTGCCCATCGAGTCGCGATGCTCGAGCCCGCCCTCGAGCACGTAGGAGATGATCTCCATGTCCTTGTGGCGGTGCGTGCCGAAGCCCTGCGTGGGCGCCACGCGGTCGTCGTTGATCACCCGCAACGACCGGAAGCCCATGTGCGCCGGGTCGTAGTAGTCCGCAAACGAGAACGTGTGAAAGCTGTTGAGCCAGCCGTGGTCGGCGTGGCCGCGCTCGTCGGCGCGTCGGATCTTCATCATGGCGCACTCCTCCCTCGATTGTCCGTTTGCGTCGAGGTTCGCTTGCATCATCGCGCGAAACCCGCGTTGGGCTGAAGCGCCAGGAATGCAGAATCGGCCGCGGCCGCGTGCTAGCGCGCGAAGGCCGTCGACGACATGCGAACCGCCACCCCACCACGCTCGGTACGTCTGCTCGCCGCGGTGACCGCCCTCGGTTGCAGCAACCTCGACAGCCTCTGGGACCGCGCGACGCAACCCCCGGACGCCGCTCCCCCGGCGGTGATCGAAGCGCTCACCCTGGCACGCGATCCCAACGTCGCGCCGCGCGCGGACGAGGACGCCGGCGGGTCGGCGCTCGAGCCTGATCCAGAGTTGGATTTCGAGGACGCCGGCGCCGCGACCACGGACACCGCGAGCGACGCAGGAGAACCCACGGACGCTGCGAGTGACGGCGGCGATGCGGACGCCGCGAGCGATGCGGGAGAGTTCACCGACGCAGCGACCGACGCAGGTGTCCCGGTGACGATCACCGCCCTCGGGTGGCGCACGGGCATCGTCGATGCGCCGCGGCCCAACGCGCGCTGGATGGGCTACGTCCGCGCGGGAGGCTCGCTCGAAGTGCTGCGCGGACCCGTCGGGCGCGCGGGATGTCCGGCCCGGCGCGGATCGAACGGAAGTGGTTGGTACGAGGTCGTGGGCGGCGGGTATGTGTGCGTCGGACCGCTCGCGGTGCTCAGCGATTCCCTCGCCGCACGGACCAGCACGGAGCGGCTCCCCAACCCGCCAGACCTCGCCGCCGCGATGCCTTTCGCCTACGCGCGGGCCAACCGACCGACGGGAGTGTTTCGTCGGCTTCCGTCCGCGGGCGACCTCGACGCCTTCGAGCGGGGCCGCCTCGACGCACGCCCCGCGACGGTGCTTCTCCCGGGCGCTCTCCCTCGCCTCGAAGACCTTCTGGGCGCACCGGGGACGGCACTCCAGCGTCGGCTTCTCCCGGGAATGCACGTCTCGCTGCACCGCGAAGAACGCGCAGACGACGGAGCCACGTACTGGCACACGCAGACCGGCGGCTACGTGCGCGCGAGCACCGTGTCACCGCTGCGCGAGGTCGAGCGCTTTCAGGGCGTGGCCCTCGATGCGCAGACCACCCTGCCGGTGGCCTTCGTGATGTCCCCCACGGCGTCTCTCTGGCGGACCCACGGGCGAGCAGTGACCGCGGCCGGACGGGCAGCACGGCTGACGATGATTCCGCTGCTGGACGAGGCCGCGATCACGATCGGGGGCGAGCAATATCTCCGCGCGGTGGATGGCACGATGGTTCGGGCGCGGCAGGTGCGGGTGGTTGCGCGGCATGATTCGCCGGCAGATCTGGGCGCGCCGGACGAGGGGTGGATCGACGTCAACCTCGATCGGCAGAGCATCGTGGCCTACGAGGGCGCGCAGCCCGTGTACGTGAGCCTGGTGAGCACCGGACGCCGCTCCCGCACGAACCCCGAAGAGAACTACGAGACCCTCCAGGGGAGCTTTCGCATCCTCTCGAAGCACGTCGCGACGACCATGGATGGCAACAGCGCCAATGATGGTCCGTACAGCATCGATGACGTGCCGTGGGTGATGTACTTCGAGGGTTCTTTCGCGCTGCACGGGGCGTTTTGGCACAACGGCTTCGGGGCGACGCACTCGCACGGATGCGTCAACCTCAGCCCGCCCGACGCGCGATGGTTCTATCGCTGGACCTGGCCGCGCGTGCCCGCAGGCTGGAGCGGCGCCTACGCCGACGCACAGCACCCGGGGACGCGGGTGTATGTCCACTACGACGATCAGGCGCTTGGGGTCCGCGGGGGACCGACGCGAGTTCCCCAACACTGACGCCGGGCGCGACTGCAGGCCGCTCGGCCAACGGTCAGCGCAAGAGGTCGGCGGCGGCGTGCACCACCACCCGCAGATCGCCGTCGGACCCGCGGCGTAGCGCCACCGCGACCTGGTGCCGTGGCGTCGGGCGCAACTGCACAAACTGCCAGCCCGCGGCGTCATCGCAGAGGGAGGAATCGATCGCGATGCGCGGCACTCCATCCGATGCGTCGAGGTCGAAAGCGAAGCCGTCGAGCGGGAGCGCGAGGCCCATCCCGCGAGCCTTGATGTAGGCCTCCTTCAAGGTCCAGTAGTGGAAGAAGCGCGCGCGGTGCTCGGCGGGGTTCAGGTTCCGGAGCGCGGCCACCTCCGCGGGAGCAAACACCTGCGAGGCCATCGCCTGGGTGTCCACCCGGCGCGCGGTGTCCTCCACGTCCACGCCAACGTCACGCTCGCGCGCAACGAGGCACGCCAGGAGACCGTCCGCGTTGGAGAGGTTGAAGCGCAGCCACGGAGCGACCGGAGACGCCACCTCGGGCCGACCCCAGGCGTTGGAGACGAAGCGCCACGCGTTCGCATCGACCGCGACGTAGCGCGAAAGAACCGCACGGCAGAGGGCGCGCGTCGCGAGGTACTCGTGACGATGACGGGCGAATACGTAGCGCTCCATGCGGGCGGTCTCGGCAGGCGTGATCCAGGCCCGGAAGCGCGCGGCCAGGGAAGGATCGTCCCAGGCTGACGGGTCCAGCAGCCACAGGTGGGCCTCGTCCGGTGGGAGCGCGAGCAACGGGGCGGCAGCGTCAACCATCGACTTCGAAGTGGTTATACCGGACTGACGTGGCCGGGCGCTCCCCGCCGGGGGAGACGCCCGCGAAACAGCAGCCGCATTCCTGCACAGGAATCCGGACATTCCTTCGCAGGAATGCCCCGATCAGGTCGCGCGCAACCGCGCCACAAGACCCGCCCGCAGCGTCTGCGGCGCAATCACCGCGTCGAGGCTGCCCACCCGGAAGGCCCGCTCGACGGTGTGCACCCCGTCAAACTCCTTCGCGATCGCTGCCTGCGCCTTCGCCTGCGCGGCCTTCAGCACCCGCTCGCACTCCGCCGCCACTGCGCTGCGAGCCGCCTTCGGCGCAGCCTCGAGCGCCTTGCGCGCCGCCACCACGTCCGGATCAGCGTCCGCACGCCGTCGCACCAACCCAGGGAAGACCACCGCCGCCGCGGGCCCGCCGCCAATGACGCTCGCGAAAGAACCCTGCAACGCCAGCGACTCCACCGCCGGGTTGAGCGCGCGGGAAAACACCACGTACGCCCCGCCGTGGTAGCGGGACACCACGCAGAACACGAACGTGCCCTCGAAGTTCACCACCGCGCGACCGATCTCCGCGCCGTGTTCGAGTTGCAGGTGCCGCAGCGAATCGGGCGAGCCGTCGAAGCCCGAGAGGTTCGCCAGCACCACCACCGGGCGCGCGCCGCTCGCGGCCGAAATGGCCCGCGCCACCTTGCGAGACGAGAGCGGAAAGAGGGTTCCGCTGGTCCAGTGGTCGGGACCGTCGGCGGGCGCGTCGCCGCGGCGCACCACCGGACGCGACTCGATTCCGATGCAACACACCGGATCGCCGCCGAGCCTTCCCTCCCACACCACCGCGCTCTCGGCGCCCTGCCACGCCGCCCAGCGCTCGATCGGCGCAACGTCCTGGTCGAGCACCGCGCGCATCACCGGCCGGATGCTGAACGGCCGCTTGCGACCAGGGTTCGTCGCCTCGTCGAAGATCTCCCCAACCGTGCGGTAGCCCTCCGCCTCGCCGTCCGCCCCGTACGGCGTCAACGTCACGTCGCGCTCCACCGGATCCACCGACTCCAGCCTCCGCGGACGCCGCTCCCCCGGCGCGATCTGCGTCAACGCGAGGTGCTCGAAGAGAAGCCGATACGCCGCCGTGAGGTCTGCCGCGAAGTACTGCGCCTCGCCGTTGGGACCCATCACCCGCTCAAACCCACCGATGCCGTTGTTGTCTTCCGCCGCAACGCTTCCGGCGTACTCCAGCGCCCGCTTGCCCGTGAGAAGCATCGACCCCTGGGGCGTCATGATCAGCGCCCCGCGGCAGTGCAGAAGCATCGTGGCTTCGGCGTTCCAGTAGCTCTGGGCGCCGACGTTGATGCCATCGACGATCACGTTGATGGTCCCGCGCGCCTGGGTAAATCGAACGATGCGAGCGAGCACGCGCGCGGTCCAGTCGAGGTTTTCCGTTCCGCTGTCCATGGCGATGCGCGCGCCGCTGGACACCGCCACCCACTCCACCGCCAACCCGTC
>CANJUR010000218.1 GCA_947477565.1 Deltaproteobacteria bacterium | reverse complement strand
TCCGCGACGAGCCCTCTCGACGCCATCCACAACGGCGCTTCGGCGCTCTCTTCCTCGTTCGTGGCCCCTTTCTCATCGACTCGCGCGAAGGTCCCTCGCCCGCCCGCGGCCCGCCGCAAGCCCTCCATCCCATCGTCCCCAGCGCCGCCGTCGGCGTCTTCCGAACGCGACACGCAAACACCCCATCGGCCACCATCATGTGCAGATGGGGGTTGAGGTTCAGCGAGCTGCCGAAGCGCTGCACGAACGTCATTGCGCCAGCCTCCACCGCCCCCCAGTGCACGACGCCGGCTACGCTCCGCAGCCATCCGCGCACCTCCTCGAAGAACACCCGCAACACCGCATGGAGCAGCGCCGGATCGCGCGCCACGGTGCTTGCACGAGAACGCCACCAGCCGGTCGAAACCGCAGCCCGTACACCGGGCGCGCATGAACCCGCACGCGAGCACTCCACACCGAAGAAACACCTCGAACTCCGCGACGACGTGCCGCAACAGCGAGTGCCCACCCTCCTGCATGCGCTCGGCGAAGGCGGCGAAGTGATCGCGCATGAGGCCATGCAGCACGCCATCGCGGACGGGATCGCGGGCGCCCACGTGAGCCGGTACACCGCCATCGGCCATCGGTGGGTCCGCGGGCAGAGCGACCGCCGTGCCGCCGCAAATCCGCTCTGACTACCGATGATCCCATGCCTCGCAGGGGTGGCGGCGGGTGGCGCAGAGCGTCCACGCGAAGCCGAGCGGCGTCGCCGCGGGGCGGCCGCCCGCCCGCGGGACCTGGGACACGACGGACTGATCCACTTTTGCCAACCGCACACTCGACGGCACCACGACGCGTGCATCCCGACCGCGCTCCCGCCATGATCGCCACCCCTGTGAACCTCCCCCGCGCCGCGCTCTGCGCGCTCCTCACCCTGACGCCCGTCGCAGCGGCACAGCCTGCCGCGTCGCTCTGGAGCCGCGCCACCGCGCCCCGTGCCCGGGAGGCCATGACCGCCCGACGCACGGCCGATTGGATCAACCTCCTCGACGAACTTCCGGAGTTTCTCCGCGACCGCCTCGCGCCGGAGCGCGCGGACGTTTCGCACGACACGCTGCGCCGCGAGGCCCTCGCGCACTACGACCGCGCGCTCGCGTTGCGCCCGGACGACCCGCGCGCCCTCGCCGCCGCGGCGCACCTGCGCGAGCGCACCGGCGACCTCGACGGCGCCGCCCGGGACGCCGCCCGCGCTCTCGTGCTCGATCCCGACGGACCTTCCGCACAGGACGCGCACTTCACCCTCGCGGTGGTGCACACCTGGCGCAACGAGCACGCCCCTTGTCGGGACCACTACCTTGCTAGCCTGCGCCTCCCGATGAGCGAGAGCGCCCGAGCGATTGTGCTGGGCAATCTGGGCGACGCGTACCTGGCGCTGGGCGACGTTGGCGCCGCGGTGGAGAGCTACGTGGCGTGCGTCACGCTGCGCCCGGAGTACGCCCTCGGGTGGCTGGGGCTCGCCATCGCACGCGACCGCGCGCTGCTCGATCCGACGCCGGATGCAGCGACGGCGGTGCGCGCGGCCTCGGACGAGGCGATCGCCCACCTGCGGACACCGCGCACGGCGAGCGGATTCGACCCCGAGGCGATCATCGACGCGCTCGACGCGGAGGGGGTTTTTTACGTTCCGACGTATGATCGGTTCTATTACGAGGGGATGGCGCACGAGGCCGTGGCGCGGGCGTCGGCGGCGGGCAATCCCTTCGGCGCGCCGGTAGACGCGGCGCAGGTTCAGGGCCACCGGACGGCGGCGACGGAGGCCTGGCGGCGCTACCTGGATGGAGCGACGCCGGACGATGCGTGGCGCTCGCGGGCGGCGGCGCACCTTCGCGCGCTGGAGGCGCTTACCCGATGAGAGCGTCGAGCCTGCGACCGCGGGTGCAGTTGTTCGTGTGTACGCATGTGCGGGGCGCGGAGGGTCCGCTGCGCTCGGGCTGTGGGGCGGCTGGGCCGGAGGTGTTCGCGACACTGAAGCGGGCGACGGCGGGCATCGCCGCGCGAGTGTGGGTGACGGCGACCGGGTGCCTGGGGCATTGTCCAGGGAGTGGGTGCGCGGTGGTGATCTACCCGCACAACGAGCACCTCGTGGAGGTGATCGCGGAGGATGCCCCGGCGGTGCTGACACAGGCGCTGGGCGGACGGTAACGGAGGGGACACAGGAGCGATGGAGACCGAGATGTACCTGGCGATGGAAGACCTGCTGCAGCGCATGGTCGAGCATCAGGAGTTGAAGGTGATCTCACTGGCGCGTCGGCTGCGGCCCGGGCTGACGGCGGAGGATGTCCGCAACGCCCACGATTTTCGCGAGCTCGAAGACACGGATTTTCACTATGAGGACGGCCTCCTCGGGGGACTGTTGGCGGCGCAGACGGCGCTGCGGGCGCGCTTTCGGGTTCCGGTGCAGCCGTGAGCAAGAAGAACAAGCCCGACGCCAACCATCCCTTCGCGGCGCTGCAGCGCGTGAAGGACGACCTGCAGGCCGTCGTCGATGCAAAGGCGGCGGAGGAGAAGAAGAAGGCCGAGGCGCGGGCCGAGCACGCGAAGTGGCTCGGGCTGCCGCAGGAGAAGAAGAAGCCCGCGAAGGCAACGGTGCAGACCGCGAGGGACGGGACGGCGAAGCGCACCGAGGTGGAGGTGTGGCGCCCGGACGAGAAGCAGTTGTTCGCGTCGGCGATGTCCGGCGTGACGCCGCTGGCGGCGAAGGCCGTGCGAGTGAGCGCGAGCGATTCGCACGGGGAGGTGAAGCCCAGGCGGGTGACGCTGGAGACGAAGCTGAAGCGCGCGGCGGCGGAGGGCGGCGCGGGGCTCGTCGTGGACTGGCGCGAAGACGCGACGGTGGTGGGATTCCGCCGCGGGCATGAGTTTGCGCTGGAGGCGCTGGGGAGGTTCGTGGTGCCCGCGGAGACGCTCGACCTGCACCGACTGGAGGCAGTGGAGGCGACCGCGCGGGCGCAGGAGTTCGTGCGCTCCCGGCGGGCGCGCGGGGTGCGCTGCGTGAGCGTGATCTGCGGCCGCGGGAAGAACTCCCCGGATGGCGTGTCGGTGCTGCGCGACGCAGTGGTGAAGGCCCTCGCGGCGCCGCCGACGGCCAACGAGGTGGAGGCATTCCGCACTGCGCCCGATGACCTCGGCGGGGCGGGCGCGCTGCTGGTGTCACTGCGGGGGTGACGCCCGCGATGTCGAGCGCTCGACATCGGCATGACGAGCGCTCGACATTTCCTCAGGCAGTGACGGGCGCGTGGAGCCACGCGTTCGAGCGCCCCACGGAGCGTCTCGTCGGCCCCCAGCAGCCGGAGCAGCAGCGTGTCGCGCGTTCGCGGCAGCGCGCGAACCACGATGAGCCGCGCCCGCTCCTGACCGCCCCGCCGTACACTCGCGCCCCAGCGATGACCGATCGCGCCATCATCCACGTCGATATGGACGCCTTCTATGCGTCCGTCGAGCAGCGCGACGACCCGGCCCTCCGCGGCCGCCCGGTCATCGTCGGCGGCCGACACCGCGGCGTCGTGCTCGCAGCCAGCTACGAGGTGCGCCCCTACGGCGTCCGCAGCGCCATGCCCATGGCCCAGGCCCTTCGCCTCGCGCCCCGAGACGTCGTCGTGGTGCGACCGCGATTCGCCGCGTACGTCGCCGCCAGCGAGCGCCTCCACGAGATCTTCGCCGCGGTCACAGATCTCATCGAGCCGCTCTCCCTCGACGAAGCCTTCCTCGACGTCACCGGCTCCCGCGCCCTCTTCGGCGAGCCCGACGCCATCGCGCGGTCGCTCCGTCAGCGCATCCGCGACGAGCTGCACCTCCCGGCCTCCGCGGGGGTCGCGAGGGTGAAGTTTGTCGCGAAAATCGGCTCGGATCTCGCCAAGCCCGACGGCCTCCGCGTGGTGCTCCCGGGCGACGAGCGCTGCTTCCTCGCGCCGCTTTCCGTCGCGCGCCTCTGGGGCGTCGGCCCCCGCACGCACGAGCGCCTCCGCGCGATCGGCCTGGAGACCATCGACGACGTCTCCCGCCGCGATCCCGTCGCCCTTGAGCGAGACCTCGGACCACTCGGCGCGCACCTCCACCGCCTCGCGCACGGCCTCGATCCGCGCCCGGTCACGCCCGACCGCGAGGCGAAGAGCATCGGCGCCGAGGACACCTTCGGCGAAGACCTCGCCACCCGCGAAGACCTCCTGCCACACCTCCACGCGCAGGCGCTTCGCGTGGCCCGTCGTCTGCGGCGCTCTGGCCGGGTGGCGCGTGGCGTGGTGCTCAAACTCAAGACCGGCGACTTCGAGTCACGCACGCGCCGCACGACCTTTCGCGCGGCCACGGACGACGGGCAGGTGCTCTACGACGCCGTCGCCGAGATGCTCGCGCGCGAACACGAAGACGGACGCCTCGGCCCGATGCGACTCACTGGCGTGAGCGCGGTGCTGCTCGAAGCGCCGACGGTGCAACCAGGGCTCTTCGACGCCGGCGCCCGCCGCGCGGCGAAGCTCAACGGGGCCCTCGACGCCATCGCCAACCGCTTCGGAGTCGGCGCGCTGCGCCCCGCCGATGTGCTCGACACGGACCGGGAAACCCCCCGCGAAGAGGTTCGTCGCCGTGAGCGATAATCGCGCCCGATCACGCCCCGTCGACGGCGAGCGCAAGAGGTATCGTCGGGCAGTGAAAGCCATCCCCATCGACGCCCACCTATCGCGACGCTGGTGCAGATCGACGCCGGCGAGGCGCTCGTGCGCGAGGGCGATTCGAGAGATGCGATGGGCGTGCTGCTCGATCAGCCCCGCTCGGCGAGCGTCATCGCGCGCGAAATACTCGTGGCGGTCCGTGTGATTCCTATCGACGGTATCGGTGATGGTCCCGGGCAGTGATTCATCACGTCTTCGTTCTCCGCGGCCGCTTCTGGCGCAACCGAATCCCAGGACCCGATCTGAGGTTCGGAGTACGTCGCCTCGGCCCGCTGTGCCGCGTACTGAAGCACACGGCACGGTGTGGAAGCCCGGGGCAGACCCGGGCTCCTACGATGTCCCGATGGAGAAGCGCTTCCCCGTGGGACCCGGGATGGAGCCCGCTGCGGGCTTTCGCTGGGGTGCCGTGTGCTTCAGCACGCGGCACGGCGGGCCGAGGCGGCGTACTCCGAATCCCAG
>CANJUR010000217.1 GCA_947477565.1 Deltaproteobacteria bacterium | reverse complement strand
TCGGCGAGGGACTGCTCAGGCTCTCCGTTACCCGGGTCGAGCGTGCCCGCAACCCCGCGGCGCGTGGCGGCGTCGATCACCCGAAAGGTCACCGCCACCGTCTCCACCGCGTCGGTCCCGGCGTCGGTCCCGGCGTCGGTCCCGGCGTCGATCACGGCGTCGGTCGCGGCGTCGGTCGGGGAAGGGGTGGAAGCCGGACCCGGGCTGCCCGTGCAGGCTCCGAGAACGAGGCATGCCTGGAGCGGTGCAAACAAAGACCGCCGGGAAGGACGCAGTAGGCTCATAGGGGTGGCGAGTGGGTCTGCGGGCGGGGCAGCTGTCAAGGTTGCCGCGCCGCGCGGTCGTCGCCGTGCCACTGTCGCCTGACAGATGGCCGGGTTTTGACTGCCCGCGCAGGCCGGATGGCCGGGGTTCACCGTGGGTCCACCCGGAGGTCTACACGTGTAGACCCCGAAGCCGACGCCTCCGCGACCGGTGTCGGCGACGTGTCGAGCGACCCAGCGGAGTGCGCGACGGCCCTTCCGCGCCGCGCGCGACCATCAGCGCGTCAACGCCGACGAATGGAACACCCAGGACAGTGATCCGGCAGGGTCGCCCGCGGGGATCATCAGGGTATTCAACGACAACGTGAGGGCTTCAACTGACGCTGACAGACCGTCGCTCTGCGCGGTCGTCCCTGGCTTCGCGTTTGGTGTACTGCTTCCCTTCAAGCCATTGATGTACGCACCTGCGACGGCCTCCCAACCCCTCCCTGCCCGCCCTCCGCGGCTCCTCATCGTCGATGACAATCGCGACCTCGCGGCGAACCTCGCGGACATCTTCGAGCCCCGAGGCTTCGTCGTGCGCTTCACCCCGGGCGCGCAGGAAGGCCTCGCCCTCGCCCTCGCGGAGGGCTTCGACCTCGCCCTCGTCGATGCCAACCTATTGGACGCCAGCGGGGCCGACCTGCTCCCGGCGCTGCGCGATGCCTCTCCTGTTGGCGAAGTGGTGCTCATCACCGGACACGCCACCCTAGACTCCGCGGTCGCCGTTGTGCGCCCTGGGGCGTTTCAGTGTGTCGCGAGGCCCTTCAAGCTCGATGAACTCGTGGCCACGCTCGAAGCGGCCCTGCGGCAGGCCACGCTCCGGTGCGAGCGCGATCACCTTGCGCGGCAGCTCGCCGACTCCGAACAGCGCTACCGCGATGTCGTCGAGTCGTCGACAGTTCTGGTCGTGGGAATCGACTCCCGAGGGGTCATGCGACTCTTCAATCGACGCGCCGGTGAGCTTACCGGCCTCACGTCCGAAGAGGCGATCGGACGACCTGCGCTGGAGGTGCTCCTCCCTGCAGAGGCCCGGGAGCGGGTTCAGAAGCACGTGCAGGCCACGCTGGCGGGCGCGCCGGCAGGGGAGTTCGAGGCTCCCCTGCTCATCAAGGACGGTCGGACCCGGACTGTGCGCTGGCACGTAGTCGCCGCTAGCGCCGAACGGCCTGCGGCCAGGGATGAGATCGCCGCCTATGCCGTGGGCACCGACGTGACCGACCGGCGGGCGCTCGAGCGTCGCGCTGCGGAGGCCGAGGCACTCGCACACATGGGGACGCTCGCTGCAGGCCTCGCTCACGAGGTACGCAACCCCCTGAACGCAGCGCTCCTGCAACTCCACCTCCTGAGCCGCGGAATCGCGAGGGTGGACACGGCGGAGCGCGATCCGTTACTGGGCCGCGCGCGAATCGTCGAGGGCGAGCTCAAGCGATTGGAGCGGCTGCTGTCGGACTTCCTGGAGCTGGCGCGGCCACGACCGATGGCGCGCGAGACCGTCGATCTTGCGGAATTACTTGAGGAAGTGACGACGTTCCAGGAGCCGGCGGCGACGGCTGCGGGCGTGACGTTGGTGCGGCAAATCGGAGACGCACGGGCGGTGGGCGACCGCGAGCGACTGAAGCAGGTGTTCCTGAACCTGCTGGTGAACGCGCTGGAGGCGACGCCGTTGGGGGGCGTGGTGACGGTGTCGTGTCACTGCGGCGTGGACGAGCCCGAAGCGACGGTGGTCGTCGCCGACAGCGGGCGCGGCATTCCGGGAGGAACCATGGACCGGGTGTTCGAGCCGTTTTTCACCACGAAGGGAGCCGGCACGGGACTGGGGCTCTCCATCGTGCGACAGATCGTGGAGCGTCATGGCGGCACGATCGACCTGCAAAGCGTCGAAGGCCGCGGAACCCGAGTCACGCTGAAGCTCCCGACGCCCGGGCACGCGCTCTAACGCTGCGGACGATTCACCGCTGCACCCCAGGGGCGGGGGGCGCGTGCACCAGCACCGCACGGGTGATCCGGTGGCCAGGATCGCTGGCCGCGCGAATGATGCCGGACACGGTGCGCACGCTGCCTCCGCGGGCGATTCGCCTCCGGGAGCGAGCGTCGGGCGGCGAGGGCGTCGATCAGGGGTTGGGCATTCGAGGGCTGTCGGCGCAACGGGCCCTCCGTGACGGGGTGTAAACGGGACTGGGCACACCGGTAGCGGCACGCCGGACCTCGGCGGCGGGAGCCCCGGGAAAGCTTGCGCGTCGGTGTAAGAGGAGACCGCCAAAGGTCGTTGTGTGTCCGAGTCCGAAGAACTGCAGGAGCACACGATCCATGAACCCCTCCCCACACCTCCGGCTGATCCGCCTCGCCCTCGGGCTCCTCGCGATGGTGCTCTCCGTACTCGGACAAGTGCGCAGCGCCCACGCCACCGGGCTGCTGCTGCCCACGGACGGCACCCTCGGGCCGCTCGTGATCCGGTCGCACCGGGTGACCGTCGGAATCCACGAGCGCGTCGCCGAGACCCGGGTGGTGCAGGTCTTCCACAACCAGACCAGCCGCGTGCTCGAGGGCACGTACATCTTTCCGCTCCCGCCGGGAGCGTCGGTCTCGGGCTTCGCCATGACCGTAAACGGCCAGCGGGTCGAAGGGTCGGTGCTCGAAGCCAACGAGGCACGCGGCATCTACGAGGGCATCGTCGCCCGCATGCGCGACCCCGGCCTCGTCGAATACATGGGAGGCAACCTCTTCCGCGCGCGGGTGTTCCCCATTGCGGCGAGCGGCGATCAAACCGTGGAACTGCGCTTCACGCAGACCGTCGATTACCAAAACGGCACCATCCACTACCGCTATCCCTTACGCACGGCCGGTCCGCAGGCGCGCACGATGGAGGACTTCACCCTCAGCGCCACGCTCGAGGCGAGCGCCCCCATCCGCGCGGTGTATTCCCCGACGCACCGCATCGACACCACCCGGCGCGGCGCGCGCCAGGCGACCGTCGGATTCGAGTTGGGCAGTGCCGTCCTCGATCGCGACTTCGACCTCTATTACACGCTGGCCGACAGCGACGTCGGGATGAGCGTGCTCACGCACCGCGACGCCAGCGAGGACGGATACTTCCTCATGATGCTCGCGCCCCGCAGCGAGGCGACGGAGCACGAGGTCATCGGCAAGGACATCCTCTTCGTGTGCGACACGTCGGGCTCCATGGCGGGCGAGAAGATGACCCACGCCCGGGAAGCGCTGCGCGCGTGGGTCAACCGGCTCAACCCCGATGACACCTTCAACGTCCTGCGCTTCAGCACCGACGTCGAGGCCTTCGCGGAGTCATCGATCAACGCCTCCGCGGAGAACCGCGCCCGCGCCCTGCGCTTCATCGACGGCTTCGAGGCCTCCGGCGGAACCGCCATCTCCCCCGCCCTCGCGCAAGCCCTCGAAGTGCCCGTGCGTCGAGGCGCGCCGCGCACCATCGTGTTTCTCACCGACGGCATGCCCACGGTCGGCGAGACCAACACCACGGCCATCGTCCGCCGGGCCGCCGAGCGCAACGCGGGCCGCGCGCAGATCTTCACCTTCGGCCTCGGCGACGACGTCAACACCACCTTCCTCGACCTGCTCGCCCAGCAAAACCGCGGCTCCGCCGACTACGCCCGCTCCGGTGCGGAGATGGCCACGCTGCTCGACGGCTTCTACAATCGCATCGCGTACCCGATGCTCGCCGACCTGCGCCTCGCCCTCCCCGGCGCCGACGCTTTCGACGTCTACCCCCGCGACCTCGGGACCCTCTACCGCGGCGGTCAACTCGTCGTCACCGGGCGCTACCGCACCGCAGGCAGCGCCACCGTTGCGCTGACCGCCACCGTCGCCGCGCAGGAGGCGCCGCGCACCTTCGAGTGGCCCGTGAACATGGCAGCCCGCGAGCCTGCCAATGACTTCATCCCGCGCGTCTGGGCCACCCGGAAGGTGGGCTATCTCCTGGATGAGATCAGGCTGCGAGGAGAAAACCGCGAGATTCGCGAGAGTGTCATTCAACTCGCACGGCGATTCGGCATCGTCACGCCGTACACCAGCTATCTCGTCACCGAAGAGTCGCGCCCCGCACGCGAACCCTCGGTGCCAATGGACATGCCCATGTCCCAGACGATCCAGATTGGCAGTCCCCGGGGCGGTCGCGCGGAGGGTTCGATCGCCCGCACCGCATCGCCCGCACCAGCCCGCGCCCCGGTCGCAGATCGGGACGACTTTCGTGCGTTCCAGTCGCTCGACGGGGCGGGTCCGAGCGGTCGTCCGTCCGTGAGCACGGGCGCCGCCAACACCCTGTCCGCAGCACCGGTGATGCCCGCCGCTCCTTCGGTAGACGCCACTGGCGAGGCCGGGCGCCGCGTGGCCAACCGACTGCGCGACCTCCGCGAAGCCGAACAGGTGGACGTCGGCGCGGGCGGCACACGCTTCGTCGCAGGTCACTCGCTCCTCCTGCGCGGCGACACCTGGACCGAAGACAACCTCCCCACCGCCGCCGGCGTTCTCCGCGTGCGCGCCATGGCCCGGAGCTGGTTCACGCTGCTGCGCCTGCGACCCGCGCTGCGCGAGGTGCTCTCGGTGGGTCACTCCCTGCGATTTCGTCTCGACACCCATCGGGTCATCGAAGTGAGCGACGCCGCGCCGGACACCGCCGACGCCGCGATTGAAGACTTCCTTCGCTGATGGTCATTGGCAGGGATGCGGGAAACGCTCGTAACTCTGCTGAAACACAGACCCGGAAACCGTCGCACAAGCGCGGGCCGAGGAAACCGAGCTTGCGCGCGGACCGCCGCTGGATCGAAGTCGGAGGCTCCCATTGGGTCGAGAAAGCCATCGCTCGTACCCGACGGCGGAAGTGACCGGTGGGGTTCGCGAGCCCCCACCCCCAGCCCCGCCCCCACAAGTGGGGGCAG
>CANJUR010000216.1 GCA_947477565.1 Deltaproteobacteria bacterium | reverse complement strand
GCACACGGCACGGTGTGGAAGCCCGGGGCAGACCCGGGCTCCTACGATGTCCCGATGGAGAAGCGCTGCCCCGTGGGACCCGGGATGGAGCCCGCTGCGGGCTTTCGCTGGGGTGCCGTGTGCTTCAGCACGCGGCACGGCGGGCCGACGCGACGGACTCCGAATCCCGGCCCTTCCCTCGCCGCCCTTGCGCCCCGTAGTGTGAACCTCCCCCGCGTACGATGAAATACGGCCTCCGCCTCCACGACGACCCCCGCGACCTCGCCACCCTCCGCACCCTTGCGGACACCCTCCCTACGCTGCGCTCCGCTCGGTGGACGGAGCTGCGGCCGACGGATCCCGCGGTGCCCGGTGCAGTGCTCCACGGGCCCATCGATCTCGCCCAGGCCCAGCAACTCCGCGGCCTCGGCCTCGACGTCGTGCGCTTCACCGAAGACGACTTCGGCGCGCTCATCGTGCACCCGTACCGACCCGACCGCCTCGCGACCCCGACGCGTTGGGAGACCTTCCGCACGCGCCTCGCGCCCACCCTCTGGGAGGCCGTCGCGCCGCGCCGTGTCGCGGGTGATCCCATCGCCGCGGAGGCCTGCTTCTGGGCGCTTCGGGAGGGCGACGGCGCGCACCGAACCCTCGAGCGCCTGCTCGCCCTCGGGCGCGACGACGCGAGGGTCACCGAGCTTCGCAACACCGACGGCGTCGCCCTTCTCATCCAGGTGACGAACGCGCCGCTCTACCTCTTGATGCGCGCCCGGGAAGAGCCCGCGGAGTCCGTGCGCGCGTATGTTCGCGTGGGCGACGGCGATCTCTGGGTGGCCTTCGGGTACGCGCACCCGCTCGGCCCGATGGCCTCTCGCGCGCTCCACGAGCAGCGCCGCCGGGCCTTCGTCGATGCCGACGGGAGCTGGCACTTCGTCGCCCCGGATGCCCCCGCGCGGAGCATCTACGACGTGCTCGAGACCCGCTTCGAGGCGCGCGCAGCAGAGTGGACCCATGCGCCCGCGGTGGAGCGCTTCCGTATCACCCTGCGGCTCGTCCCCGCGGCGCTCAGCGACCCGGAGCTATGGCTCCTGGACCCGGCGCAGTTTCTCGCGATGGAACCCCTCGTGGAGTCGATGCCCGACGCCGAACTCGCGCGGTTTAGCGTGTCTCGTAACACCGGTCCGCAGGGCACCCGCTACGTTCTCCAGGAGCAGGTGCGCCCCAACGTGCCGCGGCTCGGACTCCGCGTGAGCGACCTGCTGGGCGTTGCTGGTTTCGCCCGCGCTCCGGGGGTCGATAACCTGTATCTGCCGGTGGGGCGGCGGTTGGTCCCCGCGATGCGCCGGGACGAGCTGCGGGCGCTGCTCGGAACCGACCGCGCGCGCGCCGTGGTCATCACCGAAGACAGCGACGGGCCGTGCATCGTGGCGCTCATCGACCCGGCGGAGTCCACGCTCCGCAGTTGGGTCGAGTACGCCGCGAGCGACCATCGCCTCGAACTCGAACGCCTCGTCGAGACCAGTGTCTTCGACTGGCCCGAACTCACCATCGAGCGCCCGCCCGCGCCCGCACAGAGCCGCGTTCGTCGCGCGGAAGACGACGCCCAGCGCCCGCCGCGCGCCCGCCCCGAGGAGGCGTCCGAGCGCGTGTCCGACGAGGCCGGGCGGGTCGATCCGAGCGACGAGGTCGCGCTCTCCGTGGCGCTGCGGGAGGCCATGCGCGGGTACGAGACGCGCATCGCGGAGGGCGGCTGCGAGGATCCCGCCCCGTGGCTCGACCTGGCTGATCTGAAGCGGCAAGCGGGCGATCCCGACGACGCGTGCGCGTGCCTGGAGGCCGCCCTCTTCCACGGCGGGCTGAGCCTCGACGTGGCCACCCGGCTCGCGGCGCAGCGGGCGCAGATGCACGGTCACCGCGGTACGTTCGAGGAGTGGGCGACCCTCGCCACGGCGACGAAGCTCTCGCCCGGCGAGGCGGCGTACCTCGGGGCGCGGGTGCTGGAGCACATCGCGCGCGGCGACGGGCTGGAGTCACCGGGGGCGGAGGGGTGGTTCCTGGAGGTGGCGCGGTGCTTCGCGTCGGCGGAGACGCCGGCGTCGCGGCGGCTGGCCTGGGCGGTGCTGCGCGCGGTGCACGGACGCACCCGCGACGCGCTCGAACTCACCCGCGCGAAGGAGCGCGTGCTGGGTGGCATCAACGACCGCGGGCTGTCCGAGTCCGCCGATCTGCCGCGCTTCGTGCGCTACGCGTTGGCGCGCACGGTGGAGGGCGTCGAGGGGGAGATGGAGCGCTCCAGGGCCGAGCAGCTCCGCGCGATGGAAGACCTCTGGCGCGAGGCCTCCGCGGCGATCGTTCTGGAGCCGGCCGCCCGAAGCGCGTATGTGCGGATGGCGTTTGGGGTGGGCTTCACGCGGCTGGGGGCGTCGGTGCAGGCGCGCGAGGTCGTCGCGCCGGTAGAGGCCGATCTGTCGGCGCACGAGGCACCCAACCGGGTGATCTTCCAGTTGTACTTCGCGCGGATGGCGCACGAGGCGACGCACGGCGATGTCGCGGCGTGGGCGCGGGAGGTCGAGTCCGCGATCGCCCCGCTCAAGGACGCCCGCGTGAAAGACCGCGTGGAGTTTCTCCGCAAGCGCAGCGAGTGGTTGCGCTCGGCTGCGCCTGCGAGCGCGGCCTCGACGCTTCGGCCGGTGTCCGAGCGCGGGGTGGCAGAGGCCGAGGGCTTCACCAGCGGGGTGCTCATCGCCGAGCGCATGTCCGAGCTTCTTGATCCGCGGGTCGATCAGCGCGAACTCTTCGACTACGAGATCGCGCAGGTGATCGAGCGTCTGCTGCGCGCGGCGCTGCGGAGCGGGAGCGACGAGGGCATCGCGCGGGTGCTGGCGGTGGCGATTCCGCAGGTGACGACGCGGGTGCGCTCGCCGGGGCGGCGCGTGGCGGCGGCGGGCGAGTGCATCAAGGTCGCGGCGGCGCTGGGCGACCTCGAGGCGGTCGATCGGTTGTTGGAGAGCGTCGGGTCGCTCACGGGCGCGGTGCAGACGCCCAACGAGTTGTTGACGGGGGTTCACCCGTCGCTCGCGGCGCTGCGGCGTCTGGGGGCGGGGGCGTCTGCGCGGAGGTTTCTCGAGGCGCTTGAGCCGGTGGCGGCGAAGGCCACGCCGGGGAGTCTGCAGGTGCGCGCCTCGCTCGCGGAGGGGTACCTGCTGTTGAAGGACGACGCGCGCGCCGCGGCGCTGATCGAGTCCACCGTTGACGATGTGCTGTCGGCTTCGCTCGGCCACGTCGAGCGCTTCGACGCGGCGACGGCGGCGCTCGCGGCGCTGCGGCACTGGCCGATGGGCGCGCGGCTGGTGCTGGTACGGCGGCTGTTGCAGGGTCTCGATCGCTTCACCGACGCCTTCACGGCGAGCGCGCAGGGGGTCTACGAGACGTTCAAGGTGTTGTTGCTCGAGCGCGTCGTGGACACGGTGGCGGACGACGTGACCTTCGAGAGCGATCGGGTGCGCGGGTACCTCGACGAGGACGAGCAGGCGATTCGCCGACGGATCATCGCGGACTGGAGATCAGCATGTGGACGTTGAAGGAGCTGGAGCGGGAGATCGACGGGATTCGGGAGCGCATCAATCGGCACCGGCGCTCGCTGGACGAGTACTTCGTAAAGCGGTCCGAGGAGATCGATCTTGCGACGGTGTGTGCGTGCGCGCAGGAGCCGTTGCTCTTCGTGGGTCCGCCGGGGACGGCGAAGAGCGATCTGGTGGTGAAGTTCGTGGAGAGTCTCGGGCTCGGGGAG
The DNA here is from genome assembly GCA_947477565.1 of Deltaproteobacteria bacterium. Lineage (GTDB taxonomy): Bacteria > Myxococcota_A > Polyangia > Polyangiales > SCUS01. The sequence goes on along the minus strand of CANJUR010000216.1, from coordinate 1,446 downwards.
AGCGACTACTTCGAGTACATGCTGACGAAGTTTACGGAGCCGAGCGAGATTCTCGGGCCCATCGACATCGACCTGCTGAAGCAGGGGAGGTTTATGCGGCGCACGAAGGGGAAGCTGCCCGAGGCGAAGGTGGCTTTCCTCGATGAGATCTTCAAGAGCAACAGCGCCATCCTGAACACGCTGCTCACCATCGTGAACGAGCGGAAGTTCTACCAGGACGGCGAGGCGCTTCCGGTGGCGCTACGGATGCTCTTCGCGGCGACCAACGACATCCCCGAGCAGAGCGAGCTTGACGCACTGGCCGACCGGTTCGTGGTGAAGGTCGAGACGCGGCCGGTGAAGGACGATCACTTCACCGAGCTTATCGATGCTGGAATCATGAACGAGGTCTACAAGGCCACGGAGCAGAAGCCCTGGGCGCGGGGGAGCGCGAGCTTCGAGGACTTCCTGAAGTTCAAGCGCTTCATGGACCTCACCTTTGGCGAAGGGGGCAGCGGGAGTGCCGATCGTGAGCGGTGGTTTCCGCGCGAGGTGTTTGCGGAGTTTCGGCGCGTGGTGCGAACGCTGGAGACCGAGGACAAGGTGTTCATCAGCGATCGCAAGCTGGTGAAGTTGTACCGGGTGATTCGCACGCGGGCGTTTCTCTTCCACGGCGGCGCGGTGCGCACGGAAGATCTGTCGTTGTTGGGTTATGCGGGCAACCGCCGGCAGGAGCTCGGCGTGGTTCAAGACAAGGTGAAGGCGCTGCTGGGCCTGGGCTGAGCGGCGGATCAGTGCGTCGGGCGGGGCGGACTGCCGTAGCGCACGCCGATGGAGCCTGACGGGCGCGCCGGGCGCACGGGCACATCGACGGCGGGCGCATCGACGGCGGGCACATCGACGGCGGGCGCATCGACGGCGGGCGCACCGGCGTCGGCCATCGCGGTGGGCGATCCGTAGATGGCCATCGTGGCGCCCTGGTCTTGCGGGGCCGCGACGGGGGTGACCGGGGGCGACGGGTCGGCGGGGGCGACCATGATCGTCGGCGCGGGCTCGACGGTGGCTGTCTGTGTGGTGGCGCATCCGAGCGCGAGGGTGGTGGCGAAGGTGAAGGCCGCCGCGCGGCTGAGGGGGGTGGTGGCCGCGGGCACGACCGAAGCAGCCTCGATCGCGACGACGGCGGCGCAGAACGGGCACACGGCGCTGTGGATGCGAACGTGGCGGAGGCACGAGGGACACGGGGCGAGGGGGGAGTGGCTCATAGGAGGGAGCGATGGAAGGGCGGGACGGGCACGGGTGTCAAGGTGGGCTGAGCGTGCTGAGGTTCGGAGTACGCCGCCTCGGCCCGCCGTGCCGCGTGCTGAAGCACACGGCACCCCAGCGAAAGCCCGCAGCGGGCTCCATCCCGGGTCCCACGGGGCAGCGCTTCTCCATCGGGACATCGTAGGAGCCCGGGTCTGCCCCGGG
>CANJUR010000215.1 GCA_947477565.1 Deltaproteobacteria bacterium | reverse complement strand
TTCGGCTTCGTCGCTTTCGACCGCGACGCCGCGGCGGGCATCGACCTGATCTACCAGTGCGATGATCGCTCGGTGGCCACCGGTGGCGGCGTCCAGAAGTGGACGCTCGCGGGCGGCACCTGGGCGCTCGCCGGAACGCTCAGCGTGGGCCTCACCGGCGGCTGCCGCGCGATCACGGGCTTCGTGAGCGGCGCCACCACCACGCTGCTCGTCGTGACCGCGGAGAGCCCGTCGCGCGTCGTGCGCTTCCTCGATGACGGCTCCGCGCCGACGTCCCTGGCCGGGACGGCCCTCCGCACCGCGGCGATCAACACGGTCTTCCGTGGGATCGCGCTCGCCCCACGTTGAACGCGTGGGCAGCGACGACGGAGGACGCGACGTTCTGATATCGCTGGACGGCATGAGATCGCACCTGCCGCTCCTCGCGCTGACGACGACCCTGATCGCCTGCACGTCGGCCCCTTCACCGCTCACCGACGCGGGCGTCGTCGGCGGCGATGCGAGCGAGGGCGGCCTCGTCGCGGTCACCACGCTCGGGCCCGTGCGTGGCGCCGTCGAAGAGGGCATTCCCCACTTCTTCGGCCTGCCGTACGCGGCGCCCCCGGTCGGCGCGCTGCGCTGGCGTGCCCCGGCGCCGGCGCAGGCCTGGACCGCGACCCGCGACGCCACCCGCAAGGCCGCCGCGTGCCCGCAGCCCGAGGGTCTCTTCCTCGCGGGCAGCGAGGCGAGCGAGGACTGCCTCTTCCTCAACGTGTGGCGACCGCCGTTGTCGACCGCGGGCCGCAGCCCGGTGATGGTGTTCATCCACGGCGGTGGGTTCAACTCGGGCACCGGCAACGACGAGCAATTCGACGGGGCCGGGCTCGCAGGCCGGGGCGTCATGGTCGTCACGTTCAACTACCGCCTTGCTCAGCTCGGCTTCGTCGCCCACACGGCCTTCATGGCCGAAGACACCGCGCACCACACCAGCGGAAACTACGGCATCATGGACCAGCAGGCCGTCCTCCGCTGGGTGCGCGACAACGCCGCAGCCTTCGGCGGCGACCCGGGCAACGTCACCCTCTTCGGCGAGTCGGCGGGGGGCATCTCCGTCTGCGCGAACCTCGTGTCGCCCGGCGCGGCCGGGCTCTTCCACCGCGCGATCACCCAGAGCGGACCGTGCAGCTTCACCATCACCCCGCTGCGCGACGAATCGGCCCGCGCGCCGGTGCAGTCGGCCGTCTCGCAGGGTCGCCTCTTCGCGCAGGCCCTCGGCTGCGACGCCGCGCCCGACGTCGCCGCCTGCCTGCGCTCGCGGTCGGTCGAGGAGGTGCTCGCCGCGGCGCCAAGGCCCACCGAACTCGAGCGCTTCGGCGCCCGCTACCAGCCCATCGTGGACGGGTACGTCGTCCCGGAGCCGCCGTGGACGGCCCTGCGCGCCGGGCGCTTCCACCGCGTGCCCTTCATCACCGGGTCGAACCAGGACGAGGGGACGGTGTTCACGCGCAACCTGGAGATTCCTGACGAGGCCGCCTTCCGAGCCGCGGTGGGCCTCCTCGTGCCCGATCACGTCGACGAGGTGCTGCGGCTCTACCCCCTCTCGGCGTTTCCCGGCGCGCTCGCGGCCTACACCGCCTTCGCCGGAGACGCCGCCTTCGGATGCGCGTCGCGCGCCCAGGCCCGCCTCGTCGCCGCGACCGGCACGCCCGCCTACCAGTACTACTTCTCACGCCTCAACCCGGGCGGGCGCGTCCTGAGGCTCGGCGTCTACCACTCCTCCGAGATCGCGTACGTGTTCGGCCGTTTCACGGGGCTGCTGGTGCGCGCCGACGCCGACGACGCGGTCGCTCAAGCGATGGGCAGCGCGTGGGTGCGCTTCGCGGGCACGGGCGACCCCAACGCGCCGGGGTCGTCGACCTGGCCGGCGTTCACCGCGGCCAACGACACCTACCTCGAATTCGGCGACACGATTCGCACGGCGACGGGCCTGCGCCGCGAGCGCTGCGACGCGCTCGAAGCGTGGATCGATCCGCCGTGACCCCTTCCCCTTACGTCACCAGGTAAAGTCAGCGAGGCTCCTCCAGGGGATAGGCGATCCAACGCCCCAGCCCTTCTGGCACGGATCCGTCAGAGTTTACATAACTCCCTTATATGCGAAGTTCCCCTTGGTTCGCGCCGTCGAGAGCACCCGCTCACCGCGCTGGAGGAGCTCGCTGGCCGACGTCGTCGCGCTGGCGTGCCTGGTCGTCGGCACCGTCGCGTACGCGCTTGCGCCGCGGGCGTAGCCGTCGCGTGGCGGGCGGCAGCGACCCGCGCGGCGACGAAGCGGGTGTGGTCCGGGCCACGGCGGTCCGCCTGCCGCGCGGGCTCAGCGCCAGGTGTTCGTGCCGAGCGTGTACGTCTCGACGCTGGTGATGCCGGGGCTGCCGGACGACGTCTGCCCCTCGACGGCCATCAGCCGGCCGTCGAGCAGCGCGACGAAGCCCGGGTATGCCCGCACCGTGGTCATGTCCGCGAGCGCCGCGTAGGCGCCGGTCGCCGGGTCGAGCGCCACCGTCGACGCGAGCGCCAGCGAGCTCTCCAGCGGCCTCATCCAGGCGACTAGACCCCGCCGCGACGGCGCGAACTTCGGGTCATGGGTTCGATGGAAACCCGAGGGGATCCCTGCCGACCCATAGGCGTTCACCGTTGATCGTGCGGTGCAAGCCCGGTGGGCCGGGGTTCACCGGTCTTCGCTGGGCCCAAGCGGTTCACCCCACGGCTACCGCAGGTGGGTCACCCCTGCGCTGCGCTCCGGGGTTGCAGGGAAGTCATCGCCTCCGTCTGCAACCTCCACGCAGCGGAGGTGACCCCTTGCGGTAGCATGGGTTGAACCGCCTGGACCGGGCCCAGCGAAGACCGGTGAACCCCGGCCCCCCGGGCTTGCACCGCACGATCGACGGTTCACGCCGATGCCCTGCCGACCGGAGTGCCGGGTTGAATTCCCTATTGCCCGTGAGAGCCTTGCGGGATGAGCCCCGATCAGTCCCTTCCCAGCGTTCTCGTCGTGGTCCTCGGTGACAAGGTCTTCGGCCTCCATCCGCGCACCGGCGAACAGCAGTGGCGCGCTGCGCTCGACCCGGTCCCGTCGGGCGTGGGCCTCGGCCGTGTCGCGGTGCGTGGGCCCGACGTCTTCGTCCTGTCCTCGGCGCTCCACTGCCTCGACTCGCGCACCGGCGCGTTGAAGTGGAAGAGCCCGCTTCCCGGGCGCGTCGAGAGCGGCACGCTGCTCCTGTCGCACGGGCTCCTGTTCGTCGGGAACGGCGGCGAGGCCGCCTGCTTCGAGGCCAGCGACGGCAAGCTCCTGTGGCACGAGCCCTTCAAGGGCGAGGGCGTCCGCAAAGTCTCCTTCGTGCTCGGCGACCAGTGCGCCCAGCCCGACGGTCACTGACCGCCGGGCCTTGAACGCGCGGGCGGGTCGATCGCTACGAGGCCGCGGTGCGCGCACGGCTCGCGGGCGACCTCCGGCGGGCGGGCGTGGCCTGTGGGCCGGTCAACCGAAGCGGGTGTGGTCCGTGAGGTAGAGCCAGCCGTGGCCTCCCCCGGCGGCGAACTCCAGGGCGGCGCTGATCGCCGTCGCCAGCACCGCGAAAGTGACGCGCTCGCGCGGTGGGGCCGCGCGGAAGAACGCCCACGCCGTCGCGGGGGTATAGGTAAGCCAACGCGGCACCCTCGCTGGCACGGATCCGCTCCAGTTACCGGAACGCCTATTACCCGATTTTCGCAGTGGCTGGTGCTTCGTCGAGAGCTTCTGGCGTGGCCGCTGGAGAGCTCGCTGGGTCTCCCCTCCGGGTGAGGCCGCATTGGGCGGGCTCGAGCGTGGGATCGTCGGGTACTCGCTGCCCAACTTGTTCTTCGGTGCGTCCGTAACCGTTGATCGCCCGGCGCGCCCGCTGGGCCGGGGTTCACCGGTCTTCGCGGTGCCCGGTCCGAGCGGTTCACCCCGGACTACCGCAAGGTGGTCACCCCTGCGCTGCGCTCCGGGGTTGCAGGGAAGTCATCGCCTCCGTTTGCAACCTCCGCGCAGCGGAGGTGACCGCTTGCGGTCGCCGTGGGGTGAACCGCCTGGACCGGGCGCATCGAAGCACGGTGAACCCCCGGGGCCCAGCGGGCTTGCACCGCACGATCAACGGTGAACGCGTCTGCCCCTCGCCCCCCCCCGCGCCGGTGTGAATCTGCTTCAGGGTGCCGCGGCGACGAGCGCGGCCGCGCGTTCGCGCCAGCCGGGCGCGGCCAGGGCGGCGGAGCGATCCCAGAAAGCCGGGTCGTTCGCGACGGCGGCCTCCACCGCTGCCGGCAGCGCGCCCCGCCCGGCCAGCAGCGACAACACGACGGCGGCGGAGTACGGCCGATCGACATCGTGCGGGTGGGTGAGCGTGTGCTGCAGCGCGGACGACCACTCGCCGGAGAACGCCGCCAACAGCGGAAGAAACGTCTCGCGGACCGCGGCGACGAGGCCGGCGATCACCGGTGCGTCGATGGCGGTCACCGGGAGGGGTCGAGGGGGCCCAGCGTCGCGGGGACCCTTCGACGACAGGATCGCGCCCAGGCCGGCGATGTGGCGGCCGGGCACCGGCAACCGTTCGAGCACGCCGCGCACCCGGCCCCCGTACACGAGCGCCGAGGGATCGACGGCGAACGCCCCCACCGGCAGGCCGTGCTTGATCGTGGCGAGGTGCACGAGGCCGTGCGAACCGTCGGGCAGGTCGACCTCCACCCGCAGCGCGTCGACCGAGCGCCGGAGGCGCACCGGGGTGCCGGCCACGGTGAGGCCCGCCACGCCCTCCCCGATCGCGAGGAAGGCCGCTCGCTTCAGCGCTCTCAGGTCGTCCATTGGACGACAGTAGCGACGAACGGCCCGGCCCGCAGCCGCGCGCGGATCGCGCTGGGAACGGTTCCTTGACGAGCCAGCCTCGCTCATCAAGCATGCGTTCCCAGCGCACGGCCGTGGTCACGTCGGCTTGCCCAACCCGGGCGCCAGCGTCTACCGGGCGTTCGGCGCGGAGTCGACCTCGACCCTCGGAAGGACCTCGCGGACGTTAAGCAGCCCATCCGACACCCCGGACGGACGCTCGATCTGGTTGACGAGCTCGCGCCGATGGTGCGCGAGAAGCACGCAGAGATCAGGCGCAGCACGAGCCGCGACGACGACGACGGCGGATCGTGGCGGGAGGGGGATAGGCGATCCAACGCCCCAGCCCTTCTGGCACGGATCCGCCAGAGTTTACATAACTCCCTTTTGAACGAAGCCGCTCCGCGGCAAGGTTGGAGCCGGGCCTCCCGGTCGCTCGCGTGACCTGCTGACGCTGCGGTTCTTGCCTCTTCCGTTGTGCCGGCGAGTGGCTCCTCGGACGCTCCGAGTCGCGGCGTCCG
>CANJUR010000214.1 GCA_947477565.1 Deltaproteobacteria bacterium | reverse complement strand
GGGTCGCCATCCGTTGCGCAGCCGGTACCGCCGTCGGTGCGCGCGCAGTTCGCTCCACAGCCTGCGCCCGCGACGCCCGCGGTCATCGAAGAGGCCGACGATCATGTCGATCCGGAGTCTCCGCGCGCCTCTCTGCAGCGCTTCGCCGATCTGACGCAGCGCGGTCGGTGGGAAGAGGCCTCGCGCTTTCTCGACCTCACGGGACGCCCGGAGAGCGACGGCGCCACGCTGACCCGGCGGCTCCGGGAGGTGCTCGACCGCTACCTGGGAGTCGATCCGAGCACGCTCTCCAATGACGCTGCGGGGGACACCGATGACGGCCTCCCGGTGCGGGTAGACGAGCTGGGGCGCGTACCCGGGGCGACCCCTGCGGGCGATCCGGTTCGGCTGACGCGGCGGGAGTACCCCGACGGCGTGCGGTGGGTGTTCACTCGCGCGACGGTGCGGCGCATCGACGGCTGGTACGACGGGATGGAGGGCCGGTGGATTCGCAGTCACCTCCCGCGTTGGTGGCTGCACCCCTCGACGAAGGGCCTGCTGCGCTGGCAGTGGGTAGCGCTGGTGGTGACGTTCACCGTCTCGCTCGCGCTGGGACAGATGCTCGCGGGGCTGACGCTGGCGGCGATCGCACCGTTGCTGCGCAAGGTGGTCGATATCCGCGACGCGTCGATGGCGACGCACGCTCGCGCGCCGCTCTCGTGGCTGTGGGCGGTGGGCCTGGTGTCCATGGCGATGGGTCCGCTCGGACTCGCGCGGGTGGCCGACACCTTCGTGCAAAACCTCCTGCGCGCGCTGCTCTTCGCGGGGCTCTTCTGGGCGCTCTGGCGCACCATCGCGCTGCTGGCGCGGGCCTTCCACGAGTCGTTCTGGGCGCGCGCGCACCCTGGATCGGTGACGGTGGTGCCGCTGATCACGCAGGCCGCGCGGGTGGTGCTGGCGTGCGTGAGCGTGGTGGCGGTGCTCTCCGCGCTGGGCTACCCCGTGGCGAGCTTGCTTGCGGGCCTCGGGCTCGGCGGCCTGGCCCTCGCGTTGGCGGCACAGAAGACCGTCGAGCACCTCCTGGGGAGCATCGCGATCGGGCTCGACCAGCCGTTTCGCGTGGGCGACCTGGTGAAGCTGGACGAGCACACGGGCACGATCGAGAGCGTGGGATTGCGCTCGACGCGGGTGCGCACCATCGACCGGACGCTGGTGACGATTCCCAACGGCAAGCTCGCGGATTTGCGCGTGGAGAACTACACGCAGCGCGACCGCATCCGGCTGTTGACGACCATCGCGCTCGAACTCGACACGTCGGCAGAGCAGGTGCGAGCGGTGATCGCGGCCCTGGAGGCGGTGCTCCGCGCGCACCCGAAGCTCTGGAAGACGGAGGTGTACGTGCTGCTCAAGGCGGTCACCGCGGACTCGCTCCAGGTGGAGGTGATGGCGTGGTTTCAGACGGGCGAACTGGAGGTGTTCTGGGGGTACCGGCAGGAGGTGCTGCTGGGTTTTTTGCAGGCGCTCGAAGCCCTGGGAGTGAAGATGTCGCGACCGTCGCAGACGCTCCACTGGGCGGACGGCGCAGAGGTGAAGACCGCGCGCTGAGCGGGGCTACCGCAAGAGGTCGATGGTCTCCAGGGTGGAGCCGTCCTCGCGATGGGCCGTCCAGGTGAGCGCGGTCGCGGACGCCGTGAGCACGGCGTAGCCGCGGGTGCTCTCACGGAGCTGTATCCACGACGCGGTAGTGCCGAACGAGTAGAGCGGCGCGCCCCCGCCGCCGAAGTTCAAGAATCGGGTTCCCTGCGCAGGGGCCACCACGGTGCCGGTGGAGGCCGAAGTCCCGCCGCGAAGCGGACGCGTCGATTCGTAGCTGTGCACGTGCCCGGCGAGGTCGACGTTCACATGAAACATGTCGAACAACGGGCCCCAGGCGCCGCGGATCGTGGTCGCTGATCCGTGCGCCGCGGAGGTCGTGTACATGGGCCGGTGGTGCAGCGTGATCACGTGCGGAGTGCGTGAGCGATCGAGCGTTGAGAGGTTTGCGCGGAGGAAATCGACCTGCGCGATGGAGATGTCCGTCGCGGCGGAAACGATGTCGTTGAGGGCGACGATGCGGAGCGGCCCGTAGGTGAGCGCGTACCACTGCTCGACCCCGCGAGGTCCGCCGTGGTCGGGGAGCGCTAGCTGCGCGAAATAGGGCTCCGCGAGGCCCTCGTGGTTGCCATGCGTCCACACCGCAGGGTGCGTGGCGAAGATCTCCGGCGAGGCGTCGAAGAGGGCGTCCCACTGCGCCTGGCTGGCGCCGTCGGCCACGGCGTCGCCGGTGAGGAGCAAGAAGTCGGCTCCCTCGGTGATCGCCCGTCGCGCCACGGCGGCCCACTGCGATGGGTTGGTGCGCGAGTCACCCGCAACGATCGCGCGTACCTCGGCGGGGCTCGCGGGTGCGGTCACGAAGCGCCACGCGATCGATCGGCCGCCCGCGGCGCTGCCGCCGACGTCGTAGGAGTAGGTGTGCCCGGGGGCGAGGCCGCAGAGGTGCACCTCGTGCTGCCTACGCCCGGTCGCCCCGGCGTACGTGAACGAGAATCCGTGCGCCGTGCGATCGAGGGAGGCTGCGCGCTCTCCGAAGCGCACCTCGCTGGCCAGGGTCGCCGCGTCGGTGCTCCACTGAATCACCACGGACGTCGCCGGATCGCCCGCAAAGGTCAGGTGCAGGTTGCGCGGCCGCGGCGCGGTGCCGGCGAGATCGGCGTGAAACTGCGCTGCCGCGACGCCCGGGCTCACCCGACGAACATCGTAGGCGCACTGGTACGCCCGGTACGGGAAGGTCACCGCGCCGGTCTCGACCGGCGGTGTCCATGGGCGTCCCGCGTCGATGGGTGCATCGATGGGCGCATCTCGAATGCCAGCATCGAGCGCGGGTGCATCGCGAACGCCAGCATCGAGCGCGGGTGCATCGCGGGGGCTGACATCGAGCGCGGGTGCATCGCGGGGGCTGACATCGAGCGCGGGCGCGTCCTCGTCGAGCATTCCGACGTCGGGAGAACCCTCTTCGATTGGGTCGCCCGCGCAGCCTGAAGCGACCAGGGCGAGGGCACCGAGCGCGAGGCCGAAGTTTCGTGTGATCACCCGCGCAACGCTAACATTTCACGCTCGGTCGATTGTCGCACCTGCGACCACGACCGACGAGCATCACTCTCCGCGGGTCCACTCCACTTCCGCGAAGGCGCAGTGGTTGTGGATGCTCTCGTCGCTGCGGGCGCGCGCCTTGAACCATCGCACCCGGGAATCGTCGCGCAGCGCGAGGGCCACATCGCGCACGATGTCCTCGACAAACTTAGGGTTATCGAAGGCCTGCATCGTCACGTGCCGCTCGTCCGCGCGCTTGAGCAGCGGGTACACCGGGCACGACGAAGCCCCATCGGCGACCTCGACGAGATCTTCGATCCACAAGATCGCCTCCGCCGAGAACGCGCGGGCCACGGTGCGCACCTGCATGGTCACCGCCGTCCTCTGGTTGTGCGCGCCGTAGTCGCTGATCGTCTTGCTGCACGGGCACAGGCTCGTCACCGGCACCGTCACCGTCAGCAGGAAATCATCGCCTGCCGAGGTCACTTCGCCCATGAAAGCGCACCGCACGTCCATCAGCGCCCGCGCCCCCGTCACCGGCGCAGCGCGCTCGATAAAGTATGGAAACTCCAGCTCGATTCGCGCGGTCTCGGCGTCGAGCCGTCGGCGCAGTTCCGCGAGAATCACCGGGAGCGTACGCATCGTGACCTCGCCGCGGTGCTCCTCGATGACCTCGATGAAGCGGCTCATGTGGGTTCCCTTGAAATGGTGCGGGATGCCCACGGACATGCTCATGCGAGCGATGGTCTGTTGTTTTCCATGGGTGCGATCGAGCACCGTGATGGGCACCATCAGTTCGCTCACGCCCGCCTGCTGAATCACCACTCCCCGGTCGTCCGGGCGCGCCTGAACGTCTTCCATCGCTTCGCCGCTCAGTCCCCGTTGTATACGCAGCCCGAGGTGCAGGTCTCGCGCACGACCACCCGGCACAGCCCCGGCAGCGTCGGGCGCACGCGATCGAAGATCCAGCGCGCGAGCACCTCACTGGTCGGGTTGTCGAGCCCATCGACCTCGTTGAGATAGTGGTGATCGAGCAGGTCGTAGAAGGGCTGAAACGCCTTCTTGATGTCGGCGAAATCGATCACCCATCCGGCGCGCGCATCGACCTCACCGCGCACGTGCAGCTCGCAGCGAAACGAGTGCCCATGCAACCGGCTGCACTTGTGTCCGACTGGGACGTTGGGCAGCCGGTGCGCTGCCTCGAAAGTGAATTCCTTGAAGATCTCCATCGTGCGCTTCGTGGCTGTGCGGTTTGGGATGCTCCCGACGCAGCGGGGCGCTCATAGCACGCAATCGTGGGCGCGGTGCGCGCGCCCGCCGCACCGCGCCACGAGCCGCGTCAGCGACGTTGCTTGCTGTCGCGGGCGCTTCGGGTTTAAGAGCCTCGGCGGTATCAGGTTGGTCGATCTGGAGAGGTTTCCTTGCGCTCGCGTGACCTGTCTACTCCCCGCTCTCTGTTGATTCGCGCGCTAGCGCTTGCGCTCTTCGCGCTGAGCCTGTGTGCGCTCGGGTGCAACAGCCCCGGCGACGCGTACGACCTCCGCGGCGACGTGCGCCTCACGCTGTTGCACACGGCGGACTGGCACTCGCGGCTCTTCCCGTACTTCCAACAGGTCAACCAGACCGACCAGAACCTCGGGCTCGACCCCAGCAAAGCCCCCTTCGGCGGCGCCGCCCGGATGAACTACCTCATCCAACGCGAGCGCAGACACTCCGACCGGGTGCTGCACCTCGACTCCGGCGACTGCTTCCAGGGCGCGCCGATCTTCAACTTCTTCAACGGCGAGGCCGAGGTCCGCGCGCTGGCCCACACCGGCGTGGACGCGGTCGTCATCGGCAACCACGAGTTTGACCGCGGCGCGCTCAACTTCGCGCGGCAGTTCACCCGCTGGGGCACCTTCGAGGTGCTCGCGGCCAACTACCAGTTCGACGACCCCTCCACTCCTGGGTCGTCCGAGCTTGGCCGCCTCGCCCACCCGTACGCCTTCTTCAATCTCCGCGGGCTCAAGGTCGGCGTCATCGGGATGGGCAACCTCTCCTCCATCACCTCGATCTTCGACCAACCCAACCGCCTCGGCATCACGCCGCTCAACACCATCGAGACCGCCCAGCACTACATCGACCTCGTTCGCGAGCAGGGCGCCGACGTCATCGTGATGGTCAGCCACATCGGCCTCGAGGACGACATTCGCACGGTGGAGTTCACCACCGGCGTAGACATCGTTCTCGGCGGCCACCTGCACATCGTGCTCAACCCGACGCAGGAGGTGCACGACTGCCGCCCCTTCGATCAGCGCGGCAACCACTTCGTCCCCGAGGTCAACGACGTCGTCCAGGC
>CANJUR010000213.1 GCA_947477565.1 Deltaproteobacteria bacterium | reverse complement strand
TCGCCGGGAGCCTCGAGCAGGCCGACGTGATCGCCTCGCGGCAGAGGTGCCTGTCCAATTTCCACATAGTGGCTCTGGACCCGAAATCTGCTGTCATCACGAAGGGTTGACTCGCATTCTGGTCCGTTGCCCTGCGTGACGTGCCACTGTGTGGGGTCTGCCCGCGGCTTCGTTCAACCGCGCCTTGGCGACGCGCCTGATGCCGCTTGGTTGACTGCCACTCGACCGCGGTGGCGCTTCGCCAAACCGCTATCTCTTACGAGTAGTAGAAATCTGTGGTCCCGCTGATCGCACAGCCGCCGGGTCCGCGACGACGTGCGGTTGGGTGGCGACTGGCGGGGACTCCTCGCGCCCGGGCCGTTGGATGCCCTATCCGCCTTGACAGGCGACACTCACGGTAGTCTAGTCCAATGCAGATTCGATAGCGCTGGGGAGTGGTGGTCATCCATCCGCTAGTCCTTGAGGACGACCAGACATCAATAATTGCGGAGGGAGCATAGTGCGTCGATGGGACTAATGGACTCGCTCAAGAAGGCGACTGGCCTGGGACTCTCCCACGGCGAGCACTACAACCGGGCCTTCGAAAAGGGGGTACTGCTTGGCCCCACGATGTACGGCGAGGCGGTCAAGCTGTTTGATCACGCCGCGCGCAAGGCCACAGAGGTTGGGGACGGCGAGACGCAGGCGCGGGCGATCGCCAACGCCCGACTGTACTCGTTCATCGGAACCGGATCCCCCGATCACCTGACCGACTTAAGGCGCGCGCTCGACACGATTCCGCAGATCGAGGCCATCGGCTCTCAGACGGAGTTCATTCCCACCGATACGCTCAAGGTCGAGATCGATGCTCGCGTGATCGAGCAACGCATCCGAGGCGTCCACGACGACCAGCACCTGGAACTCGCAGGGTTGCACCAGAACGCAGCGGACACGTTCCGGCAGATCTTCCAGGCCCCGCTGGTGACATACCGCTTCCAGCGGTCCGACCCGCACACCGAGACCGCGCAGTCGCGGTACTTTTTTCATCAGGGGCTCGCCAACTGGCACCAGGCACTGAACGCTGTGCTGAGTGACCCGGAGGTAGCCGCCGAGCAGATGGGAAAGGCTCTGGCCTCCTTCCGTCAATGCCAGGACGACGCCTGGAGCGGCCGTGCGCAGACGTGGCTCGCGGGTTGTCGACAGCGGCGCACCTGTTGGCTCTGTCACCGGGAGTGCCAAGGCGCGACGGTGCACTTCAGTAGCTACGCCGCCGTGGTCACCCCCTACGTGGCCGCGCTAGTGACCCGCCTCGGGCAGGACACCTCGTCCATCGACCTCGGCAGCGGGCAGATCGTGTTGTGTCGCACCTGCGGCAGTAGCATGGAGCGCATCGCTGATCAGTTCGCCGCACAGCAGGCCGGAGCCGTCCGCGCCGAGCTCCTCGGGCAGCTCTCACGGGTGACTTCAGTCATGGACGATCTCGCAGTGCGCGTCCGGACGCTTGAGATCCGGTCGGTGTTCAGGTGAGGCCGTGACCATGCAAAGCGTCCAGGTTCATTGCCCGTTCTGCAACGCGACCGCTGAGCCGCGCTCCGAAGGACGCTACATATGCGACTTCTGCCTCCAGCCCTTCAGCGTCGTTGACGCGCAGCGCGAGGAGTCGCGGCTTCTGCAGGAGATTCGGGCCTGGGTGGAGCAAAAGGTAGGGGCCGTCGGCCTCAGCGGCGGGGGCGTCGATGCCGGAAGCCGGGCGTTCATCTTCCAGCAACGGATCCTCCCGGACATCAAGCGCGACGTCGATCGATCGCTGGAAACCTTCGGCACCTTTGGGCAGTTCGCGTTGGTCCCGATGCCCGTGGCCACGTCGCGCGCCGACCAGTCAGTCCACAACCCACTGATCACGCACCGCACACAGATCCTCGGGCTCAAAAACCTACGCGCGCGTCTCTCCAGCGAACACATCTCGGGCTTCGCGGTCGGCCCGGCCGAGCAGTCGTCCCTCCAGTCCATGGACCGCCGTCTCGCGGAGCTCGTTCACCTCTCCAACGTGGCCGATGCTGCGAGCACGCGTCGACCGCAGGGATATACCGCAGCGCGTCGAAACCTCGAGGTGCTCATTGAAGAGCTCGATAAGTCACTGACCGCGGAGGCCCGTAACGACACCGGGTTGAAAGGGTTCCTTCTGATCATCCGCAGACGTTATCAGCACCTGATCGAGCTCTGCCGGGTCAGCGAGGAACTGTGCACTTCACTGACCGCCCACGGCACCACCCTCGCGGAGAGCGTCGCGCGGTGCGCTGGAGAGCTAGAGAGCGTCGCTACTGAACTGGAGGGCTCCGGGTACTCGCCGGCGGACACGATGCCGACGGTGGTCGGCGTTCGCAACGAGGCCGCGGCAGCGCGAGTGCTCGTGCGCTGGCTCCAGAGCTACGACATCTTCACAAGCCGAACGCAGCTGCCCTTCCTCCAGTTCGTATCGGACGTGACGCCCCTGCTTGGGGGTGAAACTATCGCTCCGGAAGCGTGCGCGCAGCGCCTAGAAGTCGCCGCGTTCGTGCTCCGAGCTGCACGGGGCGAAGCGGTCGCGCCAACCTCTGCCGACACGTCATGGATCTCGGGCTGGGCGGAGTCCCAGCGGGCACGCAAGTCCCTCGGATTCTTTGGCACCGAGGAGCAGGTAACAGGGGTTACTGCCTTCATGGCGCCAGTGTGGGTGGCCGACGTGGCTTTCTCTCGCGCCCAGGGGAGCGTCTTCACCTCCGGTGTGGAGTCCCGCACCATCGCGTTCGTCGATGCGAGTTCGCCCCACTCTTCTAAGGTCGTCTTCATTGATGACCCCTCCCACCCTATCGCCCAGGCCCTCGGCTATCCCACGCCCCTTGGCACCTCCGAGGTCGCCCTGCCGCTATCGACACCGGGTGACGTGATTCTGATGTTCACCCAGGCGGTGCGCGCGCGACCAGGAACCCTCAACCCCAGGGTGAACCTCCGAGGCATCGCCTTCCTCACCGGCGCTTCAGCGAACTATACAGATAACAAGGGAAGCTCGCGCACTGTGGTGAACTGCGCCAACGGCTTCGTCCGACTCGATGATAGCGTCATTCACCGGGTCCAGGCCACTCAACAGATTCTTCAGCGGTACGGCTGACACCGAGCGAACAGGCAAAAGGACTCCTATGGGACTTGCGTCATGGTTTCTTGATCTGGGAGTGCGCGCGGAAAACACCGCAACGCAGGTCGGTATCCGAATGGGGGCAGTGCCTCTGGCGTGGCCGGTTGGCAACCGCGGTAGCATCATCTATCGACTGCCGCGCGACCCTCACCAGCGCGCAAGCATCTTCGCGAGCGCCCAGACCATTCTCGTCCAGGATGGCGAGGTCGCGGTGGTGCTCGAAGAAGGCCGGGCGCAGGGGATCCTTGAGCCGGGTCGGTACGTATTCCACCGCGCGCGCGTGACAGGGGCGCTGGACGTCATCTGGGTTAGCGCGGCCCCGCAGGCGATGAAGTGGGGCATCGGCAACGTCTCCTCCAACGACGGCATCCAGCTAAGCGCCAACGGTGTGATGTATCTGCGCGTCGACAACGCGCTGCTGTTCACTCACGAGGTCGTGCAGGGGGGCGTATCGCTCTCTGAGATCGACTTACAGCGGTTCCTCCTCCCGCGCATTCAGGGCGTTTTGAGATCGATCTTGGCTAGGTGGCCTGCGCTCGAGCTCCAGACCCAGCGGGAGTTGTTCACCGACAACATCCGGCAGGCACTTACAGAAACCGTCATGCGGATGGGCCTCGGCATCGACGGCTTCGAAGTGGTCGAGGTCACGCTCCCACCGGAGTTCAAGGCAGTGATCCAGCAGGCCACCCTGGCGCAGCACACCGGCCGCGCGGACCTCTCGCTAGCCGCAACTCGCGCTCAATTGGTGCAGATCGAGGCCACCGCTGCGGCGCAGGCACAACTCTCCGCGGGTATGGCGCAAGTGCAGATCATGGCGCAGCTCCAGGCCCAGGGCATCGACCCGCTGAAGCTCAAGGCACTGGAGGCTCTGCAGACCTTCGCAGCCACACCCGCCCAGGGCGCCATGCTCGGCGCTGACCCTCGCGCGGCGCTGTTCGGTCAGCTAGCTGCAGCGGCGCTGACGCCAACGGCGGCGCCCGCCTACGCCGCCCCAACGCCGCTGGCGGCCCTCACACATCCGACTGCGCCCTCGACCCTGCCGGCCTCGGCGGAGACTCCGGCGGACGTCGAGCGGCAGATCGACGCTCTCGTCGAGCGTCTGTCGGAGGGCAAGATCTCAGAGGAAACCTACCAGAAACTGGTCCTCCGCCTTGAAGCGAAGGTAGCGCGACTACAGGGTGTCTGAGGGGATGGGCGATCCAACGCCCCAACCCTTCTGGCACGAATCCGGGGGATAAGCGATCCAACGCCCAAGCCCTTCCGGCACGAATCCAATAGAGTTTACAAAAGAGATAGCGATTTGGCGAAGCGCCACCGCGAGCAGGTGACAGTCGTACCTGTCTAGCTCAATGAGCCGGGCGGTCCGACCGCAGTCTGCGAACTCGGCGTTGGGTCGCGCACGAAGGCCTTGTGTCTTCCTCGCGACGAGAGTTCTACTCGCAGTGTGACGGACGCTGAGCGCATGATCGGCGACAACTATCCTGACCATGCCGGCGCGCTTACGCAGCGCGCTTGATTTTAGCCCGTCCAGGATCTGACCGAAGTTTTCCTCGACGCGTCGCCGGACGTGCCTCCCGCAGCGGGACCACGCGCCGTTGCTGGTCCTCGACGGCGGGCTGCTCCTCGCGGCTCCGATCGCGTGCTCCCCGCAAGATTCCGGCGGCCAGCCGACTGGCGGCCTGTCGTCCAGCGAGGCTCCGCGCGCCCTCTCTCACGAGGACGACCAGGTCCTCGACGCCTCGGCCGAGTTGAAGCGTGATTGCGAGTCTCGTGCGGCGCGCAGGATGCGGCACGGAGGACCGATTCGTCGCGGGTAACTGCTCACTTGCGATCGTCTCGGACCTTCGAAGGGATATCGACTTAGGCGCCACCACCGGCGACCTCCGGGGAGACGCCTCGCGTGCGAACGTCTCGGCTCCCGGCGCCTCCGCGACGTCAGCCGGTTCGCTTGCGACGAACTCGGGTACCGGCGTTGGCGACGCCGCGAGCCTGCGAGCCAACTCGATGCCGAGGTACTTCGCACAGATCCAACAGTAGATCGTCTCTGGGAGTCGAGTGGGGAGTTTGTCGAGCCCCGCGATGGTCTTTTCTCGTTTGAAATTCAACTCAATTTGCCAGCGGAGTCTGTAAAGTTCAATGAGTTCTTCTGCACTGAGCCGATTGATGGGTACGGTCGTGATGAGGACGACGTAGTTCGTTAGTTCCAGCATCGAGGGCGTGACCTCGGACTTCGTGTGCTCCTCGTAGAGGCGCTTGCAGGCCCTCGCGGCCTGATCGGGGAGCAGGCGCATGATGATCAATCGACAGTCGATCGCGTCGTGTCCCCGCGGTCGGACCTGAAC
>CANJUR010000212.1 GCA_947477565.1 Deltaproteobacteria bacterium | reverse complement strand
CGCTCTCCCTCCGCCAACGCCAAAAACCCATCGAGCGCACGAATCAGCATGGATTACAGCCGAATCGTGAGATGTGTCCCGAGGTGAACCCTTTTGGGAGAGGGGGTTGGGGGTGAGGTCTCGCAAGGGAGGGTCTCGCAAGGGAGGGGCTCGCAGGGACGCGCGGCATCACGACCGACTTCTCAGGCCAGGATTGCAAATCCGACCGCCGCGAAGCTCGCAGGGGGTTCGTGACCCTCGTGTGGGCTCTGGGCGAAGCTCGCAGGGGGTTCGTGACCCTCGTGCGGGCTCTGGGCGAAGCTCGCAGGGGGGTCGTGACCCTCGTGCGGGCTCTGGGCGAAGCTCACAGGGGGTTCGTGACCCTCGTACACACAATTGAAGATGCTCCCGAGGGGGTCGTGACCCTCGTGCGGGCTCTGGGCGAAGTTCGCAGGGAGGTCACGGACCCCCCCCGCAAACTCGCCCACCGAATGCCCGATCTTCGAGGATTCAAGGTCCGGGGAATCACTCGCGGACGGCCTCGCGGTCGTACCGGCGGACGAGGGTGGGGCCCCCGGGTCGCAGGTTGTTCCCCTTTGGGGATGCGCGACGTGATCTTGTTGCGTGATGCGCCTCCTCTTCCCCGTCGGCGGGCTGTGGTTTCTGCTCTTTGCCTGCTCTCCGACGCCCGCCTCGCCGGTCGCCGACGCGGCCGCCGCCAACTGCGTCGCCCTCTTCGGCGCGCCCAACGAGAACACCGGCCTCGACACCACCCAGTGCCGTCCCGTCTGCGGCTGCGCAACCGACGCGTTTGCGCCGCGACCGTGGACCCCAGCGACCCTCGAAGCGCTGCGCGCCCTCACGCAGCTCGATCCACCGACTCTGCGGACGGCCGATCCGTACGCTGCGGCGGCGCCGTCTCCTGTCGCGCCGGAGACGGTGTGCGCGGCGCGCTTCGAGGGCGAGCGATCGTATCGGATGGAGACCTGGCCCACGGCTGCGGCGGCCACCGCGGCGGGAGCGATCGTGAGTCACAGCGGCGCGTGCGGCGCGTGCTCGTCCCTGGCCGACCTGGCGGTGTACGCCGGGACGCCCGATCTGACAGCGCCCGTCCGGCAGTGCGGGTTGAGCAACTTCGGGCGCTTCGATGGCCTGGTTGCGTGCCTCGCGGGCCTCGGGTTCACGCCTGCCTGCGCGCAGGTGTGGGCCTACAACACCGAGCACACCCGGATGGCCTGCGGCGCGATCTGTCTCCCGCTGCTCACGGCGCCGTATCACCTGCCGGATGGCGGCCTCAACGCGTGCCTTGCGTGCGACGAGACCCGGAGCGGCGCGGTGTTCAAGTCCGTGGCCGGGCGAACCCGGCGCAACTCCGGGCTCGCCAATGCGATGTGCCGACCGTGCAGCGAGGTGGTGCGCCTCACGCACGCCTACCCGGGAGTCTGACGAAAGAGAGCCTCCGTCACTCCGCGCTCGGGGAAGTCGAGGGGGGCGATCGACGGCGCGCGAGGCAGCCTAGCGGTCTACCCGCACGGTGTAGTCCCCGAGGTTTACCCACGGACCATGGGACATCGCGCGCACGGTGTAGCGCCCCGCGTGTGGCGCAGTGAAGTGAGCGCGGCTCCCGAGGTCGCCGTCGCCGTCGTCGTCGTCTACGACGGGGCGGTCGCCCTCGAGGACGCGCAGTTGCACGTCGAGGCGGCGGCAGAGCACCCCGGCCGAGGGGCCGCCGCGCAGCGTCACGGTCGCGCTCTCGCCCGCCGCGAGGTCGAGGGCGTAGTCGTCGAAGACCGATCCGTCGCGCATCCTCGGGTCTGTCGTGGCGAGGCTTCCGGGGACGGTGACGCCCCATGCGAGGGCGGCGGTGGGCGCGGGTGCGGGCGCGTCTGGGGTTTTCGGGTCGGGATCAGGCTCCCGCGGAGGTAAATCGAGGCCCGGTAGCACCTTGTCGAGGTAGGCCGGGCCCATCCCGATGTGCTCGCAGTCCACCGTCGCAAACACCGCGCGGTGCGTGCGAACAGCCTCGGTCATCGATCCGCCGGGCTGCACGGCGAGTTGCGCACCGAGGCCGGGCCGCACCATCGAGAGCAGGCGCGCGGCGTGGGAGGCGGTAAACGTCAGGCCTTCGTGGATGCACACGAGCCGTCGGGGCGGTCCCGCGTCGCCGCCGCGCAGCCACCGCGCGTAGCTGGCCTCGGAGGCGTAGATGGAGTCGAACAGCACCACCGAGCGCACGCGTCCGTCGAGGTCGTCGCGGTCGAGGAGGGCGGCGATGGCGGGCCCTCCGGCGCTTGATCCCACGAGGGTGACGCTCGCGACGTCGGCGAGGGAGTGCGGCCCGTGGAGCCGCGGGGCCAGTGTCTCGCTGAGTAGTTCATCGAGGAAGCGCCGAAACCCGTCGTGCGCTGCGAAGCGTCCGAGTCGTGCGTGCCCCGGGCGGTCGTCGAACTGCGGCGCGATGAGCAGCGTGCGGGTGCCCGCGAGGTCGTGGCGTTGTTCGCCGCCCCAGCCCTGCGCGGGCTGTCCCGTGCGCGGGTCGATGAGGCCGCCGCCGGCCCACTTCAGGGCCGAGTGTCCCATCCCGTGGAGCACCACCACGAGGTGCAGCGGCGCGCTCGGGTCGAAGCCCGGCGGTGCGTGCACGACGACGTCCGGGGACGGCGCGAAATCTGCGACGCCCTGACGGACGTTGAACGCCTCGCTCCAGGCCTCCGCGGGGGACGGGGGCGCGGGGGTCGTCGGCGCGGCCGGGGCCTGTGTGGTCGGCTGCGGTCGGGTCGCCCGCGGGGCCCTTGCGCAGTGGAGTTGCAGCGCGGCAAGGGAGAGAAGCACTCGGACGAAACGCACGGCGGGCGTCCCATACAACGCTCTCGTGGCTGGCCGCCAGCAAAGGGGATCGAAGTGCCGAGGTGGCCGTATATTGTGGGAGAAATCACCGTGAGGTCGGTGATAGGGAATGCCATGCACCAGTGGCGACGTGGGCTCGGATGGGTCGGCTTGATCATGGCGGGTTGCGACGCGGGCGGGGAGCCTGTGACGGAAGTGCTCGGTGTCGACAGTGGCAGGGCGGGCGATGCGTCGTCGCGGGTGGATGTTCGGGTGGGCATGGACGTGCGTCCGGCGACCGACCTCGGGAGTCCGGTTGATCGGCCCGGCGACGCGGGGGTTGCGCCCGGCGATGTGCTCAACCGCTACGACGTGGTGCCTTCGGGCGACGCGCCGGTGTGCGATGCGGGACCGGTCTGTTCCGCGCGGGCGGACGGGTGCGGGGCGCGCGAGATGTGCAACGACGGCCTCGACAACAACTGCGACGGCGTGGTGGACGAGACCTGCCCGTGCATTCCGGGGACGGTGCAGCGCTGCTTCCTCGGCCCGCCGGGGCACCGCGGGGCGGGCGCGTGCAGCGACGGCAACCAGACCTGCGTGGGCATCGGGGAGTTTGGCAACTGGAGCGCGTGTGTCGGCGGCATCGCGCCGTCGGCGGAGACGTGCGACGGCGCGGACAACAACTGCGACGGCTGTGCGGACGACGGGCTCTGCTGTCGCCCCGCGGGAACGTGCCCTTCCGCGGACGATCCGCGGGTGCCGACGGGGCGGCCGTTTACTCCGTACACGCTGCACGGCGCGACGTTCTTTCCCGGGCCCGCGCGGGCGTGGCACTGGCGGGTGGTCGGCGGTCCCTGCGATCAGCTTATTTATGCGACGCGCTCGCGGGTGTCGTACGGCCTCGGCGGATCGGCCGGCGACCCGCGCGAGACCGACGGCGAGGAGCTGACGTTCAACCCGACGCTCTCCGGGGATTACACCGTCACGCTGACGGTGACGCCGACCGACGGGCCGGTGTTTGAGTGCACGTTCATCATCTCGGTGCGCGCTCCGGGCCTGCGCGTCGAGATCTGTTGGGACCGCACGGGCAACCCCCGCGCGACCTCGGGAACCATCGGCGCCGACATCGACCTGTGGCTGCACAGCCCCCGCGGAATGGGCACCTGGGGCTTTCCGCCGGGGTTCGAGGCTGACGAGACCTGCGGCCCGTACAACTGCTTCAACCGCAACGCGGACATTCCCTCGATCTTCGTCGCTTCGCGTCCGAACTGGGGCTACCCGGCGTCGTCGGGCGGCGCCTGCCGCACGCCCGAAGGAGGGCTCTGCAAGAACCCCCGGCTCGACCTCGACAACAACGGCCTCAACGACGCGGCGCACAGCGACGTCGATCCGGAGAACGTGAACGTGGACAACCCCCGGGACGGCGATCGGTTTCGCATCGGGGCGTACTACTGGCGCGGCTCGGTTCCGGTGCAGCCGATGGTGAACATCTACTGTGGCGGTTCGTTGCGAGCGACGTTTGGCGGGGCGATGGTGGGTGGCACGCTCTACGGGTCATCGCCGGTGGCGGGCTTCACCAGCGGGCTGGGCGGGTTTGATCGTGCGTCGTCGTTCTGGCGCGTGGCCGACGTGAGCATGCGGAGCGGGGGGAGCGAGTGCGACATCGTCCCGCTGGTGCCGACCGGGGCGACGAGCGGGGCGTGCGTGCAGACGAGCACCGACCGGAGCTTCGACGGGCCGTGCCGTAGACGGGGGCCGTGACCGCGGAGGTCAGTGCGCGGCGGGGGCGGCGGGGGTGAACAGCGGGCCGGGCACCGGGAAGACCGGGCGCCCGGCCGCGGAGTTCACGAGGATGGCGAAGGCCAGGTAGAGCGCGATGGCGGCGAGCGCGACGGTGGCGAGCGCGATGGGTAGCGCGAAGGCCTGGGAGTGCGTGAGTTCCTTCAGGATGCGGCACGAGAACAGCACCACGATGTCGAGAAGGAACGCGAAAAGCAGCTTGGAGAAGAAGCCGAACGCGTAGGTGAGGACGACGAAGATCACCAGGAAGATCACATCGACGGAGAGGACGATGTGAGGGTCCGGGGCGCGGCCTTCGGCGTACCCGGAGAGGGTCTGGTAGTTCATGAGCCAGTTGAACGCGAAGGTGGTGAAGAGGGTGCCGCCGAGGAGGTTCTTGTTGGCGAGGGACATGAGTCCAGCGATGAACTGGCAGCCTGCGCCAAAGTAGAGGCAGTAGAACGCCGCGGTGCGAAAGGCCGCGGGGGTGAGGCTGTGCCCGAAGGCGATGGGGATGAGCGCCGCGCAGCCGACCGCGAGGCCGAGCAAGCCGAGTGGGGTCGGCTCGGCGAAGGGATTCACGGGCGCGGCGGGACCAGCGGAGGCCGGGATGTTCTGCATGTTTTTACGGGGGTGTATTCAGGAGATTGACGGGGCTGTCGGGCCAACCGGGGAGACCGCGAGAATGGCGCATCGGGTGGGTCCGTTGGAAGCCTTGCGGCGTTGGGGTCCAGAGATCCTGGCCTGAGAAGTCGGTCGTGATGCCGCGCGGCCTGGCCTTTGGCCCTCCTAAGCAGGGATGCGGGGAACGCTCGTAACTCTGCTGAAACACAGACCCGGAAACCGTCGCACAAGCGCGGTCCGAGGAAACTGAGCTTGCGCGCGGAACGCCGCTGGATCGAAGTCGGAGGCTCCCATTGGGTGGAGAAAGCCACCGCTCG
>CANJUR010000211.1 GCA_947477565.1 Deltaproteobacteria bacterium | reverse complement strand
GGTGGGGTTCGCGAGGGAGGGGCTCGCGAACCCCACCCTCGCGAACCCCACCCTCGCGAACCCCACCCTCGCGAGCCCCACGGAGCACTTTCGTCGGCATGTGCTGACGGTGCCAGTCGTCGGCGCGGGCTCAGACTGCCGGCCGCTCGTCGGTGCCAGTCCGCGCGAAACGCGACGGTTTCTCACGCTTGTTTCCGCGCAGTCTGACGGTAGACCGCCGTTTCCCTGGATCCCTGCGTAGCGAAGCCCTCCTACGGCTCCCCCGCCGGCTCCCCCTCGAACAGATCAAACGTCGCGTTGTCCCCGGTGCTCGCCGCCGCCCGGTGCAGCGCCCTCGCCACCAGCCAGTGTCGTCCCGCGGCCATGTCCAACGGTGCCGACCACTCGCCTCGCGCGGGCGCAGGTCGCGGCGCGTATCCGTCCCAGATGCTCAGCGGCCGACCGTCCACGGAGAGTTGAAACCGCCCCTGATCGGTCGCGACGACGCCGTTCATGCGGAAGCGGAAGCGGCCCCCGTAGGCCAGATCGAACGGAACCCCGAGGCGTCCGCCCGGCTCCACGGCAAACACCCGAAGCGCCCGCATGCCGCTCGTCGGAATCAGGCAGCACTCCAGCGTGTGGGTGATTCCCGCGCTCAGCCCGATGGGGCGCTGCACGGACGGCCATGCGCGCTCCATCTCGAGTCGTAGCCCCGGCCCCGGTGCGCTCGATCCGACCCGCAGGACGGTGCGCTCATCGAGCACCATGAAGACCGGGAGTTGCGGGTGATGCCGCCGCAGGTCGGCCTCGCCGGCGTTGTCTGAATACACCAGCACCCGCTCGCGCCCGTCCGTCCACGGATCGAGCGCCTCCAGGTAGGAGTGCACATCGGGAATCAGCACGATTCCGCGGGTGATGTGTTCTCGCGCCATCAACGGGCGAATGGCGATACGCGGGTCTTGCACTCGCTTGATCTTCGCCTTGCCCTCGCGCCACATGGTCGGAAAGAACACCGCCCCGAGCGCGAAATACCCGAGCGCCAGCGCTCCTTGCCATTGTTCTTTGGACCACCGCCCGGCTGCCGCGCGGCTCGACTCGCTCATGGCTCGCGCCAGCAGTGCCGCCACGAAGGGCAGCGCCGGGAAGACGTGCCGCGCCCCGTGCACGATGCCGCTCCCGTAATAGAACAACCCATACGAAGTGGTGAGTCCGACTGCATAGAGGGCTGCGATCAGGGCCTCGGTGGAAGGGAAGACCACGAGGCCGAGGAAGGCGAGGACGGCCACCCAGGCAGCGAAGAAGTTCTCGTCCCCGAAGCGCCCGGTGCGCTCGGACACGATGCGAAACGCGTCCTCGGGCGTGTACCCGTCGGGGCCAAACGAGCGCCGTTCGCCGGGGTGTTCGAGCGAGCAGCCGATCTCTTTTCCGAAGCCCAGTCGCAGGCACCCTCGCGGGTGGTCTGAGCGGTTGGCGTATTCGAGCACCGTGGCCGTCTGCCAGTGGCCCGTCGCCTCGCGCTGCTGTACCGCCACCATGGCGATAAACGGCAGTCCCGCGAGCACTCCCAGTACGATGAACTTCCACGAGAATCGTCGCGCGACGGCCTCGCCTCCGAGCGTCGCCGCCACCACCGCGGCCAGCACGAACCCATCGAGCATGCGCGCGGAGAACACCCACCCGACGCACGCGCCCAACAGCGCTGCACGGCGCCAGTCGGGCTTCGCGCGCAGGCCGAGGGCGAGCACGACTGCGAAGGCGCTGAGGGTGCCGACGAAGGCATGCGAGAGGAGGTCTGAGGTCTCCACGGCGCGTGCGTAGGTGGGCATCACCAGCAGGAGCGAGAGGCGCGCGGCGAACTCGTCGCGAGTGACGGTCTTCGCGAGGAGATACTGTGCAGTCGCGAGTGCGGCGCCGACGACCATTCCCGACAACCAGGGCACGCCGAGGCGCACGAAGGGCGCCAGGAAGAGGGGATACCCCGGCACGAACACGCTATGAAAGCGTCCGTCCATTCCTTCGACAAGAAACTTCACGGAAGAGGCCAGTCGCGGCGCGGCGGCGGGGATGGCCAGGTCGAGGTGTCCGAGTGCCCTCCCTTGAAGGATATAGATGCACGCGTCGCCGGAGATCACCTGGCGATGCATCACTCCGCGCCAGAGCCACGCCGTGATTGCGCCGCTCACCACCGCGGCCACTGCGACGAAGACCCACGCCGGCAGCGCCAGCACCGCTCTACGGAAGAACTCCCCGACGCGCGGAATGATCACTCCTGCGGCCGCCGCCACGGCCATCGCCGCGAGGGCCGTGGGGAGCAGTGGGTCGTGCACATCGACCTTCAGCGCCGCCCAGGAGAACGCCGTCCAGGCGGCGAGCATCAGGGCGCCCGCGGCGCGTTCGAGCCACCCGCGGCGGTTCATCGGGATGCCCGGAGCCTCGGATGGAGAGGGTCTGCCGCTCGCTCGCCGCGATGCGCGAACACGTCATTCATTTGCGACATGGCGGTGCGTATACCAAGGCCCGCGGGCTCACGTCGCGGTTGTCTTGCGCGCCTCCGCGGACCATAAGAGCGGCCAAACCTGTGATGACGTTTCCTTCCCGCTTTGTGCGCCTCGACCTTGCCCGCGAACAGTACGGCGACCGGGTCGATCGATTGGGAGTGTTTCTGTCGAAGGGCGACCCCCTGGCGGACGCGGCGGTGGACTCGCTCGCGGGGTTTCCCGCGGGCGTGCGGCAGTCGATGGTAGACCGGGCGCTCCAGGACGGAATCGCGGCGGTGCCTGACGCGCCGGAGGCATTGCGGGCGCTCTTTGCACAGCTTGATCACGTTCCGTTCTGGGTGGACGGCGCGCGGCTTGATCGGGGTGGGGCGGCGTTTCTTCGGGCGGGCTTGCTGGGCGGCATGGTGCTCGGGGCGTACTCGTTGGTGGCGGGGTATTGCTCCCCGGCGGGCAACAAGCCATTGGCGTTCTCGGGTCGGCTCGCACAGGACGCGCCGAGGAGACTGGCGGAGACGGGTCGCTTCGTTCAGGCGGTATCGACGCCGGGGGGCATGCACCGTTACGGGGACGGCTTCAAGGCGATGGTGAAGGTGCGCCTGGTGCACGCCTCGGTGCGCCGGATGCTCCTGCGATCACCGCGATGGAACTCCGCTGCCTGGGGGGTTCCGATCAATCAATATGACATGAGCGGGACGGCGTTGCTCTTTTCGTCCATTGTATTGGACGGCCTCGACAAGCTGGGATTCCAGATGACCGCGGAGGAGCGCGCGGACTTCATGCATCTATGGCGATACGGGGCATACGTCATTGGGGTCGACGAGGAGCTTCGATGTACGACGGAGGCCGAGGCGAAGGCGCTCTGGGATCTCTTGTCGAACACGCAGGCTCCGCCGGACGACGACTCCCGGGCGCTCGCCAACGCGCTGCTCGACAGCGGTGTGACCGCCGCGCGCACGCCCGAGGAGCGGGTTCGCGCGGAGCGGGCGCGGGTGGTGGGCTACGCTCTCTCGCGGCACTTGCTTGGGGAGCAGTTTGCCGATTGGCTGGGGTATCCGAAGACGCCGTGGCGATACGCGGTGCGCTTGTTTCAAGCGATCAACGAGCGGGCCGGGAGTGGTGTGGCGCGGGCGACGGGGCTTCCCTTCGCGCGGGTCGAGCGTGGCGTGCAGTATTGGAAGTTCGTGGTCGATACCGGTCTACGGGGTGTGCCTGCGACCTTCGAGATGCCTGATCGGGTGTGAGTCGAGGCTCACAAGTCGATTTGCACTCCGAGTTCGACGACCTTCTCCGTGGGCAGTCCAAAGTACAGTGGTGCGCTGTGGGCGTTTCGGTTCAGGAAGGCAAACAGCGACTCCGTCCACGGACCCATCTTCCCGTTGTCGCCGGCGATGAAGGTCTCTCGTCCGAGGTAATACGTCACATCGTCGAGGGAGATCGGTAGCAGTCCTTCTTCGATGGCCTGCGCGAGCATCGAAGGCACCTGCGGGGTCTCCATGAAGCCGCAGCGCGCGACGACCCGATAGATTCCCGGTGCGACGAGTTCTGCGTGCACCCGCCCCGCCCGCGCTGCCAC
This sequence comes from Deltaproteobacteria bacterium, assembly GCA_947477565.1. GTDB lineage: Bacteria > Myxococcota_A > Polyangia > Polyangiales > SCUS01. The sequence continues at coordinate 1,588 of CANJUR010000211.1, read as the reverse complement.
TGGAATGTGTTCTGTGGTGATGGTCAATAGCACCACTCGTTCTTGCAGCACGCGGAGGCGCTCGACGTGGTGGACGAGCACCGGTGGAGTGCCTTCCGTACTGGATGCGAGAAACACCGCGGTCCCAGGCGTGCGCGCGACCACCCGTGTCGGCAGGCTCTCGAGAAACCCCGCATACGGCGGCGAACGCTCGGCGAAGTAGTCACTCAGGTGCGTACGGCCAAGTTTCCATACGACCATGATGACGAAGAAGAGCGCGCCGACCATGACTGGCAGATATCCTCCATCGAAGAACTTCACCAGGTTGGCGATGAGGAAGGGAATATCGAACGCCAGGAAGAGCAGCAGCAGCGCCCAGGATTTCCCTCGCGACCAGCCCCAGGTCTCGCGAATGACTGCGAAGTACGCAATGCTGGTGATGGCCATGGTGCCCGACACGGCGAGTCCGAAGGCTGCGGCGAGGGCGCTGGACTCCTTGAAGCCGAGCACGAGTGCGATGCACGCCATGGCCAGTCCCCAGTTGACGCCTGGAATGTAGATCTGGCCCTCGGCGCTCCCGGAGGTGTGTCGGATGAGCACGCGCGGGAGATACCCTAGCCGGACCGCTTGCTGGGTGAGTGAAAACACGCCGGAGATGAGCGCCTGGGAGGCGATGACGGTGGCTGGCGCTGCCAGCGCGACGAGCGCGATGGTGGCTGCTCCGACCGGTACCATCGCGAAGAACGGCGCATGCGCGAACTCCGGGTGTCTGAGTACGAGTGCGCCCTGGCCCAGGTAACAGAGCACCAGCGCGGGGAAGACCAGGCCCATCCAGACATATCGAATGGGCTTTGGGCCGAAGTGGCCCATGTCGGCATAGAGGGCTTCGCCGCCGGTGACTGCGAGCACCACGGAGCCGAGCAGTTTGAAGCCGTGCCAGCCGTGTTCGGCGAAGAAGTGCGCTCCGTACACAGGAGAAAATGCCGCGAACACTGCAGGGTAATGCGCGACATGCCATAGCCCGAGCGCACCGATGACTGCGAACCAGAGCACCATGACGGGTCCGAATAGCTGGCCGATGCCTCCGGTGCCGCGCCGCTGTATTCCAAACAACCCCAGCAGGATGAGCACCGTGGTTGGCACTACCCAGGGCCCGAAGGACGGCGCGACGAGCTTTACGCCTTCTACCGCGCTGAGCACGGAGATGGCGGGCGTGATGATTCCGTCGCCGTAGAGCAGCGCTGCGCCGATGAGTACGAGCACTGCCACCGGGGCGAATCGCACCTTTCCTGGTGTGCGGGCCTTCTCTGGAAGCAGCGCGAGCAGCGCGAAGATGCCTCCTTCGCCACGGTTGTCGGCCCGCATGACGAAGCTGAGGTACTTCACCGTCACGACCATCACGAGCGACCAGACGATGAGGGAGAGAACGCCGAGCACGTTTTCCCGGTTGGCGGCGACCCCGTGTGGGCTGCCGACGCATTCCTGGAAGGCGTAGAGCGGTGAGGTTCCGATGTCGCCAAAGACGATGCCGACGGCGCCGAGCATGAGGGTCTTCAGGCTGCCGTGGTGGGGAGTGTGGTCGGCGGTCGAGGGTGGAGTGGTCATGTCG
>CANJUR010000210.1 GCA_947477565.1 Deltaproteobacteria bacterium | reverse complement strand
TCAGGCCCGCCGCGCCGTCGGCCTTGTAGGCTCGGCACCACCGCTCGACCTCGCGCACGCTTACGCCCAGTCGCTCGGCCACGTGCGCTTGCGTCGCGCGACGTTCGCCGATCTCCTGCATCCATTCCGTTCGGTCCAGTTCGCGTTGGCTCATGGTCAGGCACCCAGGCGTCATGGTCGGTCCGGTACCCCGAAACCGACATTTCTACTTTGGAAAACCCGACATTTCACTTTGTGCTCACACGCCCACAACAACGTCGCTACTCGCTACTCGCTACTCGCATTTTGCGAGCGCACAGACGTAAACCCGATCGCCTACCTTAAAGACGTGCTCGACAGAATCGACGGGGTCTCCCCCACAGACTTGTGCGAGCTGCTTCCCGACCGCTGGAAGCCGCCACCGAAGGCGACTACGCCAGCCGATTTCGACGTCGAGTAAGCCGCAACGGTCGCCTCGTGACGCGCGCGTGGGTCGATCTCCGTACGTGCAGGCGCTACAAGGCCTCCAGCACTATCGAAATACCCTGCCCGCCACCGATGCACATCGTGACGAGTCCGTAGCGCTTGCCGGTGCGCCGAAGCGCGTGCGCGCAGGTGATGCTCAGAATCGCGCCGGTGGCCCCAAGAGGGTGGCCCAGCGCGATCGCCCCGCCGAGCGGGTTCACTTTTTCGGGATCGATTCCCATCTTCTCGAAATCGCGAATGCAGGCGAGGGCCTGTGGCGCGAAGGCTTCGTTCAACTCGACCTGATCGATGTCCTTGCCGCGGATGCCCGCGCTCTTAAGCGCACGCTCGGTCGCTGGCACCGGCCCCCATCCCATGATGCGCGGATCGCACGCCGCCACCCCCATGCCGGCGATGCGCGCGAGGGCTCTGCCTCCATGCTTCACGCAGTCGCTCTCCTTGCCGATCATCATCGCGCCAGCGCCGTCGACGACCGCGCTCGCGTTGCCTGCGGTGACGATCCCGCCCTGCTCAAACGCCGCTGGCAAACGACCCATTTTGGACATCGAGGCGTCGTCGAGAATGTGCGTGTCGTGGCGCACCGTCAGCGTTCGGTCGCCGGTGTCGACCTCGACGGGCACCGTCTCTTCGTCGAAGACTCCCGCGTCACGTGCAGCCTTCGCGCGCAGATGCGAGCGGTAACCGAATGCGTCGGCCTCTTCCCGCGTGATGCCGTAGCGGCGCGCGAGCTCTTCGGCGGTGTTGGCCATGCCGAGCTTCGCAGACGGATCGTAGAGGCTCATCAGGAGCATGTCCTGCAAGTGCGTGCCGGGCGGCAGCGTCCTGGCGTCGATCGGCCCGTATTTCTGCACCGCCTCGCCGATCTTCTTGCCTCGTACGCCATAGAGCGAAAACGGGTACTGCATCGACTCGGCGCCGCCCACGACGACGAACGGCCGGTCTGTGTCGTGACGAACACCCGCGAGAATCATCTCGGCTCCCACCGCGATCGCCTCCGCGCCGCTGCCGCAAATGCGCGCGACCGTGAGCGCCGGCACCGAGGCGTCGAGTCCACCGCGCCACGCCATGCCCTTGGCGCCGTAGATGCTGTCTCGATGGCTGTGTTGCGCCATGCCCATGACCACGTGGCCCACGAGGGCCTGGTCGATGCTCGTGCTGGCGAGGGTCGCCCCGATGGCGAAGCCGCCTAGCTGCGTGGTCGAAAATCGGGCAAAAAGCCCGGCGTCTTTGTTGTTTTCGAGAATGTCGACGCGCGGTGTGCGACGGGCGCCCTCGACGATGACGATGGATCCGATGGTGGACATGGTGCTTGGCTCCGCTCAGGTCACTCGTGGAGGAAAGCCGCGGGGACGCGCGGCCCGTTCTGGACGAAGTTCTTCATGCCGATGTCCATGTCGACCGTCGTCTTGCATCGCGCGAACCCCTGCGCTTCGATCGCGAGGCCCTCGGCCAACGGCAGCGCGAGACCGCGACACAGCACGTCGACGACGATGGCGTCGATCGACAGCGATCGCTGCCCGATATCGATTTTGGCGAGCGCACCGAAGGTCGGCATCGGCGCCGGATCGACGGCTTTTAAGACGACCTCCCCGGCGATCGCGCGACGCAGCAGCGACTTTGCTTCCGCGAGCGGATCCGCCGCCGGCTCGCCGTGGGCCCAGCCCCACGCGCAGGCGTCTTTCGCACCGATGACGCGGCCGGTGCGGATCATTTCTGCGGCGCGCTGCACGCCAACGAGACGCGGCAAGCGCTGCGTGCCGCCGTAGCCGGGGATGATCCCGAGGTTCACTTCGGGCTGCGCCAGCGCGAGCGACTTGCCGACCACCCGCGCGTGGCACGCCATGCTGAGCTCGGCGCCCCCACCCATGACCGGGCCATCAACCGCGGCGACGATCGGCTTGTTCGACGACGAAATGCGCACGAAAACAGGGTGCGAATCGAGACACGTGCGCTCGCACTCGGCGGGCGTCGACAACGCCGCGAGCTCTCCGATATCTGCCCCCGCGAGGGCGCCGTCGTGACTGGTCATCACGATGCCGCGCACAGCGTCGTCCGCGTTCAGCTCGGCCACCGCCGCGTCGATTTCCGCGAGGGTTCGTCGACTCAACGCGTTCTTCACCTCAGGCCGGAACACCGTAACGACGCCGATGTCACCGTCGCGCGCGACCTTCACGTTGCACCGAAAAGTCGGCAGTTTTCCTTCGTTCACGAGTCTCGGCACCTGAAAGCCGGGGCAGCTCGCCGCGTGCGACGCAAGCAAGTCGCGAACGCGACGGTAGCCGAGCTCATCGCCCACTTCGAGCAGGCCTTTGTTGAAGCCGAGCGCCATTCGCGTCAGCCAGTTGGTTTCGAGCGCAGAGCAGATGTCGTTTTCGACGACGAAGTAGGTGCGCGCGAGCAGTACCGCGACGATGCGGTCGAGCACGGTCTTCGCGAGCGCCTCGTCGTGGGCGGGATCGCCCGGATTTTTACGATCGTGCCAGGGGTTATCACCCTGCTTTTTGAGAATTGCTGGCGGCGCAAACCAATCCGAGCCCGTTGCCGCGTGCTGCATGAGACGTTGGCATTTGTCGGTAAGCAGGTTGCCTTTCGTGAGGTCCATCACGTTGAAAGGACCACCGCCTCCAAGCGCGGCGTGCACGATGGCGTCGACCTGCGCGGGCGTCGCGAGGCCCTCTTCGGCGATGCGCGCAGCCTCGGAGATGTAGTTGCAGAAGATGTCGTCGGCCGCGAAACACTCCACGTCGGCGGTCACGACGGGCACCTTGCCGAGCTTCTCGATGGTCGCGATCATGCGCCTGTCGAGCGCTGTGTCTCCGCTGCCGACGACCTCGATGGGAAGCGCGCGCCACGCCGGAAAAAATGGGTGATTCACGAAGCATCGCTCTGCGTGCACTGCCGCCGCGGCGATTTCGCGACGCGGCAGACCGCTCGTGGCGAAGCCGATCAGACAATCAGCGCGAACGACCGCCTCGAGCTGCGCCAGAATTTTGCGCTTCACCGCGAGGTCTTCGCTCGCAGCTTCGAGCACGTAATCGCAACCGGCGAGGTCGGCGAGGCTCTGGGTCGGCACGAGCGCGTCGGTCATGGCCGTGGCCGCCTTCGGGTCGATTTTGCCGCGCGAAACGCCCTTGTGCACGTAGTCGGCGATTCGCGCGAGGCCGGCATCGAGCGCCTCCTGCCGGATGTCGACCAGATAGACTTTGGAGCCGGGCTCACGCGCCAGCGCCGTAAGAAAGCCGTACGCGAGGTCCGGGCCAATTGCACCGGAGCCGATGACACCCACGATCATGGTCTCTCCCTGTAGGCCGACGCGGGAGCGCGGCCCGTATGCGTTCCTAGATGCTGCGGCGGCCCAAGTCGATTCGAAACACAAGTCGGCGACACCGGACGGGTCTTATCGCGCTTCGGGCCTGCGACGCGGATGCGCCCCGCCGCCGCTGGAATGTGGGTTGGTGCGACTCGATACGCCTCGAACGGCCTCTGCGGGTCGCCCGTAGTAGCCTGAGGTCATGACGAACGGCACCTGGGACGGCGCGGCCTACGCAGACATCGCCACCCTGCAGCGCGAGCTCGCCGGGCAGTCGATCGACAGCCTCACATGGCGCGGCGACGAAGACGTTCTCGACCTCGGCTGCGGTGACGGGCGCATGACGCACGCGATCGCCGCGCGCGTTCCGCGGGGGCGGGTCACCGGGATCGACCTCTCCCCGGCGCAGATCGCCTTCGCCCAGCGCCTACCCGGAGCGCCCAACGTCCTGTTCACCGTTGGCGACGCGCTCGCGTTGCCGTTCGGCACGTCGTTCGACCTCGCGGTGTCGTTCAACACCCTTCACTGGATTCACGATCTTGAGCGCGCCTTTGGCGAGTTGCGGCGCGTGCTGCGCAACGGCGGACGCATCGCGATTCGGTGCGTGTGTGCGGGCCAGAAAGCCAGCCTCGAGGAGACCTTGATGCAAACGGCGGCTACGCCCGCCTGGGCCGCGCATTTCCGCGGCCTCGAGCGTCCATTCGAGCACCGACCTCCGGAGGGGCTCCGCGCAGTCGCCGAGAGTGCCGGTTTTTCGGCGCAAGTCGAGACCGACTCGAAGGTGTGGCATTTCGGCTCGCAGGCGGCGCTGCGCTCATGGATGAAGGCCACGATGAGCCCGTGGTTTTCAGTGCTCCCCGAAGAGCGGCGCGACGCGTTCGGCGCGGACGCCGTGGCGGCCTACGAGGCGCTGGTCGGGCGCGAGGGCGAGTTCCGTTTTATGCAATGCCGGCTCACCGGCGTGGCGCGATGAGGTCGAACATCGCGTGGGCACCGCAGCACGAGGCTGTGCGGCTGGAAATTGGCACCTGTTGCCGCTGATTTCAGCCCGCGATTGCCTTGAAGAGCGACTCGCCGCCATCAAGGCGCTGAGGCGCCGGCAGCTACGCAATTGTCCCGCTGCGTGCCGCCACAAAGCGCGAAACCCGCCCGTTATCGGGGCGGGCTCCTTGCGCCTCAGCAGCGTTCGCTGCCAACGACCGGGCCCCAGGGCTCGGGTCACGTTTCAGCGACGACGACGACGACGGACCGCGGCGCCGGCGATGGCGAGCCCTGCCAGGGGACCGGTCGTTCATTCCCCCCGTAGATCCGTAGCGACACCCCGCGGACACACGTCTCCGCTCCCGTCGAGGCGGGTGAGACACCGGCGTGAGGGCGAGTCCGGTCAGTTCGCGTTCATCTTCTGGAGCAGTACTTCGTACCAGGGGCGGCCATCGTCGACGAAGTCGATGCCGAGTTGGGCGTAGGGGCTCGGTCCGCGACGACGGCCCTCGGTGCGCGCGGTGAGATTCCAGAGATCCTGACCTGACATCGAATTCTCTAACGATTTCAATGTGAGCCCAAAGTGAAACTGTCGGCTTCGGGGTACCGGATCGGCCATGACGCCTGGGTGCCATGAGCAAACGCGAGCTGGACCGAACGGAATGGATGCGGGAGATCGGCGCACGTCGCGCGACGCAAGCGCACGTGGCCGAGCGACTGTGCGTAAGCGTGCGCCAGGTCGAGCGGTGGTACCGGGCCTACAAGGCCGACGGTGCGGCGGGCCTGATCTCGAAGAAGCGCGGGCGGCCGAGCCTGCGCCGCCTCCCAAACACCCTGCGCGTCGAGGTGCTGACCCTCGTTCGTGAGCGCTACTGGGACTTCGGTCCGACGCTCGCGCACGAGAAGTTGACCGAGTTGCACGGCGTGCAGGTCTCGGTGGAGACGCTGCGGCAGTGGATGACCAACGACGGGCTGTGGGCGCCGCATGCCTCCCGGGCGGCCCGCATTCATCCGCCCCGTCGGCGGCGCGCCTGCCTCGGGGAGCTCATCCAGATCGACGGGTGCGACCACGAGTGG
>CANJUR010000209.1 GCA_947477565.1 Deltaproteobacteria bacterium | reverse complement strand
CTTTGCCCGCCGCGATGTTCACCGCGAAGGGACCCAGGATGATCATCATGATGGTGCAGAAGATCAGCATGAGGGGAGCCATCATCAGCACGCCCGCGCGCGCCGCGCTCTCCTCGGCGGCGATGCTTCGTCGCATGCGAAGCATGGTGGCCTGAATCTGGAGCACCTCCGCGAGGGGATTGCCCTTCTCTTCCGCCTGCACCACCGCCGACACGAAATCGCGCACGGACTCCGTCGGGGCACGCTCGGCGAAGGAGAGTAGCGCCTGCTTGCGGGTGCGACCGAGTTCCAACTCCTGGAGGATGCGAGTGAGTTCTTCGTAGAGCGCATCGCGCTTGTCCGCAGTTTTCTCCGTGACCTGGCGCAGCGCGCCTGGAAAATCGAGGCCGGCGCTCATCGTGAGGGCGACCAGATCGATCGCGTGGGGAAGCCCGCGGTTGACCTGGGTAAAGCGCCGCTCGATCTCTCCAGAAACCTGCATGTGCGGAAGAATGGAGCCGAAGCCCACGAACATCAGTACGACGATGCCCCCGACTCCCGAGAGTTTGTCGATGACGACACCTGCGCCGAGCATCCCGACCGCGGAGATGAAGCAGAGCGCGAGATACTCATCCGCCGCGAGCCCGAGGTACTCGCCCGCCTGTCGGAGTTGCGTGTTGATCCGCTCGCGTGTGTCGTCGATCGGAAGCGATGCGATACGGCGCGCAAACCATCGCATCAGCGGCTCGATCGTGTTGAAAAGCCCCTGCTCGTCGAGCACAGCCTTGCGCTTGAGACCCTTCACGCCGACGTCCGGCGGCAGGTCCGCCGGACTCTTCGCGAACTGGTAGATTACCGTCGCAAGGGCGCAGATGAGCAGCGCTAGAGAGAAGTACCCGAGGAGTTCAGTCGATGGGGTCATTCGATTGCGTCCTTCCCGGTACTCAGATGTCCACTGCGAGAATCTTCCTTGCGAGGAAGACTGCCGCGACCCAGAAGACCACTGCGATGCACGAAATGATGTAGCCGATGAAGTTGGTCGAGAGGGGCTTGAGCCACTCCGGATCCATCCAGTTGAGCAGGGCAACGAGCAGCGGTGGAATGACCCCGAGCACCCAGGCTTGCGCGCGCCCTTCGGCGGTCTTCGAGCGCACAACGCCTTCGAGACGAGCCATTTCGCGCAGCGTGCTGGCACTGGTCTCAAGAATCTTCGGCAGATCTCCACCGGTCTGCCGCCCGATCAGCACGGTGGTCAGAGCGCCGGAGAAAGCCCGGGTACCGACCCGTGTTGCCATATTCAGCAGCGCGGTGTCGAGTGGCATCCCGAGGTGGTTTTCCTTCATCGTGAGTTCGAGTTCCTGCTTGATCGGGGCGCGCAGGAGCAGCGTGCAGGCGCCGAGCGCGTCGCCGAGCGAGGGCGACGCCTTGAGCGCATTGGCAAGCGCCAGAAGGAACGTATCGAGTTGTGCCTCGATGGCGACCTTGCGCTTGGCCTTCGCGTCGGAGATCCAGACAACGGGCGCGAACGCCACGACGGGTATTCCGATGAGAGCGATGGGAAGCATGGAGCCCTCCCCCATGATTGCGAGGTGCGCGGGCTCGAAGAGTAGTAGCGCCCCGATGAGACCGAGTTGCCAATTGGTGACGTACTTCCCAGTCGGGTTCTGGATAAACATCGCCCGTAGTTGCACATCGAGGTGCTTGGCGTATCGATCGTAGGCGCGATGGAGTGGACTGTCTGGGAAGGTCAGAGTGACGTAGATGATCGCCGCGAGCCCTAGAGGAAAGAGCAGGAGTCCCATCCAACCCATCAATAACGTCTGTGGCGCGGCGCTCACAGGTAGTCCTTCCCTTGCACCAGACCGTAGGAGATGAAGGCGTCGAGGTAGGAGGGCAGATATCCCGTGGCGCGATACTCCCCGAGAACCTGTCCATCGCCGGCGATGCCCGAGCGCTGAAACTCGAAGATCGGCCGCAGTTGAATGTCGTAGTTGTCATCCATGCCGATGACCTCGGCGATGGAGACGATGCGCCGGGTGCCGTCGGAGAAGCGAGACTGCTGCACGACGAGGTGCACGCTGTTGGCGATCTGCTCACGGATGGCGCGAGCGGGGAGGTCAATGCCACTCATCAGCGCTAGCACTTCAAGGCGGTTGATCGCCTCGCGCGGGCTGTTGGCGTGCGTTGTGGTTAGCGAGCCATCGTGGCCGGTGTTCATCGCCTGGAGCATGTCGAGGCACTCTCCGCCGCGGCACTCGCCCACGACGATGCGATCGGGGCGCATGCGGAGGGCGTTCTTGACGAGGTCACGAATGGTGTACTCGCCCTTGCCCTCCATGTTGGCGGGGCGTGACTCCAGCGAGACGACGTGCGGCTGGTTGAGTTGCAACTCCGCTGCATCTTCGATGGTGACGATGCGCTCCTCCTTCGGGATGGCCGAAGCGAGCACGTTGAGGGTGGTGGTCTTCCCGGAGCCAGTACCGCCGGAGATCACGATGTTTTTCTTGGCGATCACCGAGCGGGTCAGGAATCGGGCCATCTGCTCCGTGAGCGCGCCGAACTCGATAAGGTTCTGTAGCGTGAGCGGAGTCTTTGAGAATTTCCGAATCGTGATGCAGGCGCCTTTGATCGAGAGTGGCTTGATCACAGCGTTGACCCGAGAGCCGTCCTTGAGGCGCGCGTCGACCAGCGGCGTGCTCTCGTCGATGCGTCGTCCGAGGGGAGTCACAATGCGCTCGATGCACGAGCGCACAGCCTCGTCGTCGGTGAAGCGCGCGTCGGCTCGCTGCAACTTGCCCCTTCGCTCGACGAAGATCGTCTGCGGATCGACCACCATGATCTCCGAGATGCTCGCATCGGCCAGGAATTGCTCCAGTGGACCAAGTCCGAGCGCCTCGTCGGAGATCTCTTGAATCAAGCGATCGATTTCCGTGCCCGGAGGAATCTCACTGGCGAGTTGCGCAACGATGCGCTTGAGGGCGTCACGGACCTTCGGGCGCATCTGCGAGTCGCCCATCTTTGAGCGGTCGAGAGCGGCGAGGTCGAGGTTGTCGAGCAGCATCCGGTGGATTCGCCGGCGAAGCTCGACAGAAACGTGGATTGTCCCTGCGGTTCCACCGCCGGCCTGACGGTATGCGGCAGCCGGGACGGCGGGTGGTACGCCAACCGGCGCGATGGTCTGCGTCGGCATCACGGTACGCGGTCTCGCATCGTGGGCAGTCGCGCTGAGTTGATTGAGGACCTGCGGAGCCACGAGGGATTGCATGCCTGGCGGGGCATTGGCGCCGAAGCGACCCGGCAGAGGCGGGAGCACGGGACCCTGGCCAGGGGCGACGGTATGCATTGGCGACGGGCTGACGCCGACAGGGGCTTGTCGCACCACGCGGATCACGTACGGCCCAACCATGATTGGTGTGCCAAAGGGCACCGGAATCTCCGAGCGGAACACCCGTTGCGAGCCGACCTGAGTGCCGTTGCTCGAAGAGTCGCGCACCACAATAGCGGAAGACTGAATCGTCACCGACACGTGTCGACGCGAGATGTCGGGAGAGGCCAGCACTACGGTGCAAGTCTCATCACGCCCGATGGAAATCTCACCACCGGACGGGACCACATAGGTCATAGGCGGTGCATTTGGGGTCTCGATCGAAAGGAGCACCTGGTCCATCGCGAGGCCCTCTCTACTCTCCCACTGCCACCTTAGCGGTACTGCGTCCCGGTCGGCTCGTAGAGATGTACGTCGTCGATGTCGCCAGAGAACTGCTCATATTGGCGAAGCGCTTCGGCCACTCGATCTTGTGCACTGCGCGACAGTCCTTCAACGACCGTGGGTACGATGAAAATCATCCCCTCGTGTTCCTGCTCGCTGTTGCGTTCAGAGCCGAAAAGGTAGCCGAGAATCGGGATTTGTCGGAGCCCAGGCAAGCCATTCGAGCCCTGCGATTGCGACCGCGAACGAAAGCCGGACATCACGATCGACTGGCCCAACTGCAGGTTCACCAGGGTGGTGACGTGCGCGATGCTGCGGCCTGGCATATCGCCACCGTTCTCGACCGGATCGCTGATGTCCGCGTTGACTCGAATGTCGATACGCGAGCTCTGCGGGTCGAAGCGCGGTGTGACTGTCAGGTTCGTTCCGTAGGCGATGGTGGCCAGCGAGGCAGAACCGTTGGATCCGAGCAACTTGTAGTTGAGTTCACCACCGTTGCGGTAAGACGCCTCGTTGCCATTCGCCGTGATCACCGTCGCCTGCCGCAGGATGCGGGCCCACCCACCATTGCTGGCCATGTCGAGACGAGGGAGCGGCTGATTGCTGATGATCGCTTGCGCTAGTTGCACGCCCTCGCCGACGCCCCCCATCCCCATCGGGGCGACCAGGTTGATCGTCGCACTGGCCTGTGAACTCGGCGGATTCCCTCCGATGTACGCAGGCCAGCCGATGCCCACCTGCCGTCCAGAGTTCGTCGCGAAATCGACAAAGTACAGGTCGAGGCGAACGTTGATGCGTCGTTCGACGATGGTTGCGTCGATGGAAACCAGTGATTCGACCTGGCCGGGATAGAGGCCAGCGATCTGCTGCACCCGATGCTGCTGCTGCTCTGAGGCCACGCCGCCCTCAAGATAGAGACGCGCGCCAATGCGGCGAATCTGAACGCCGTTGTAGCCCTCAAGCAGGTTTTCGATCTCCGCCTGGACGGCCTCTGGCCGACGAGCAAAGACCGTGATCTGTAGGGTCTCCTGTGCGCCGCTATTGCGGATGAGCAGGAGCGTGGTGGTGCCCGACCGTTGGCCGACCACCACCAGGTTGCGCCCGTCCGCTGGTGTGCGAACGTCGACGATTCCGGCTGTCCCTTCGGAAAACTGACGGATGCCCTCGGACGGGACGAGCACTTGCTCGCCGACCGCAAGGGAAAGGTCACGCCCGGTGCCGCGCGGGGGCGCCGGGGGGGTTGCGGGGGCGGGCTGTTGGGCAAAGGCGGCCGTGGTACTGAGGACGCCGACGCAGCCCAGTGCCGCGAGGGTCACCATTGATCGGAATCGGTGGGCAATCATGGTTTGAGACCGCATCGTTCAGAGGGCGTTGGGGTTCTGCGGACCGATGCGCTCGATGACCTGACGGCGACGGCGCGATACATTAGCGCGGCGGGTGGGCTCGAAGATGTCTTCGATGTTGGTCTCCGGAACTCCCTCAAGGATGGCGATGTCCTCGGGGTTGCGCAGTACCAGGGTGAGGCCCGTGTGCCGGCCTCCGGCGCCTCCGCGATCCGCGGCGTAGGTGAGCAACTGAGCTTCCTCCATCGAGACGCTCAGGGTGATCTGCGAGATCTCCACTGGTGCGTTGCTCCCGGTTGTCCCGTTGACCGTCTGACGCTGCGCCTCGCCGCCCGTGTCCCGTCCTGCGGCCAGCACCAACACATTCTGCAGCAGGGGGATGGTGACCCGGTCGGTTTCGCCGCCGGTGCGGGAGAGAGTCCCAAGGACGTCCACGCGGTCGCCCGGACGTAGCAGGCCCCCGAACGAGTTAGTGATATCGGCACGTACCGTGATCGCGCGCATTCCAGTGCTGACCAGTGACGACAGGTCGCGACGCGCGTCCGAGGCGGTCGCAAGGTCGGTCCACATCACCGTTTGGTTGGCGCGGAGTCCGTTGGATACCCGGACTCCAATGATCCGACGGACGTCGGAATATCGGATGAACCGGTCCTCCAGGTAAGCCTGTGGGATCAGCCGATACCCCATCATATTTTCAGAGAGCGCTGCACCCAGAGGGATGTCCTGCACAGCGATCAACACCCGCACGGGCACTCCCCCGGAAGCCTCTGCTTCGAAGCGCTGCTTATAGAGCAGCAGCAGCACCAGCCCGAGGGCCGCTGCACCGATTGCAATGATGAGCGCCT
>CANJUR010000208.1 GCA_947477565.1 Deltaproteobacteria bacterium | reverse complement strand
GGGGGTCCCTCGGCGACCGGGGGAGGGGGCCGGACAGGACCGGGGGGGCACCTCGGCGACCGGGGGAGGGGGCCGGACAGGACCGGGGGGGCACCTCGGCGACCGGGGGAGGGGGCCGGAGGGCAGCGGTGGGTGCGTGCGGCGACCGGGTCGTGTCCGCCGGAGGTGCCAGCGGGAGATCGGGGGTACCATCGATGAATGCGAGGGTTTGCGTTCTGTTGGCTGTTGGCGGCGGTTCATTGTGGCTCTGAGCCTCCGACGCGATTCGTGGGGGCCGCGGACGCGGGCGCTGCGCCCATGGATACGGGAGTCGCCGTCGACGCGGGCTCCGTGCCGGCGTGTGTGCGGCAATCGGATTGCGATGACCACATCGCCTGCACCGACGATGAGTGCGTGATCGGTGGGCGCTGCGAACACACGCCGGTGAGTGCGCGCTGCGGGGCCGATCAGCGATGCTTCCCGAGCCAGGGCTGCGCCGCGATGCGATCGTGTACCGGGAGCGCGGCGTGTGATGACGGCATCCCGTGCACGCAGGACCTCTGCGTGACCGGAGGCGTTTGCCAGAACGTCCGCGACGACTCGAGATGCGGTTCGGGCATGGCGTGCCTCGCGACGGGCTGCGCGGCGATGGGGCGCTGCACCGGCGACGCAGACTGCAACGACCGGGTATTTTGCAACGGCGTCGAGCGTTGCGCGAGCGGCGCGTGCACGGCAGGAACGGTCCCGAACTGCACCGACAGTGATCCGTGTACGGGGGACATTTGTAGCGAGGCGGCGGGGCGCTGCGACCACCCGGCGCTGATGATGTGCGGTGGCGGCGCGGTGATGTCGGGCACCTACACTCTCGCGCCCGCGATCGCGTACGGCTGCGGCGCTGGAACCATCGGGCCGATCTCCCAGGTGGCGTTCGCCGTCAGCGCCGGGGCGGTCAGCATCACTGGTTTTCCCGCTACGCTTAGCGGATCCGCGCCGATGGGTGGGATGTTCACGGCGACCGGCAGCGAGTCTCGCGGGGGCTGCCTCTGGCGCTACACCCTGAGCGGCAGCTTCACCGTCGATGGGAGATTCATGGGTACATACAACATCGCGTTTGACTCGTGCGTGGCGACCCTCGGGTGCTTCGCGCAGTTTGGCGAGGTCATGGGGACGCGGCGATGAAGGCGATGCAAGCAATGCGGCGGTGGGGAGTCTTGGGGCTGGTTCTTGCGAGCTGCGTCGACGATGGCGCACGGTCGATCGGAGCCGACGCCGGCTGCCGGAGCGCGGCGCAGTGCGACGACGGCGTGGCGTGCACGCGCGACGTGTGCACCGTCGAAGGAGTCTGCGAACACGTGGGCGACAACACGATGTGCGGCCAGGGAATGACCTGCACCGCGGGGCGCGGGTGCACCTCCGGCGGAGCGACGTCGTGCACCACCGCGGCGCAGTGCGACGACCGCGTGGATTGCACCCGCGACTCGTGTCTGGTCGAGGGCTCCTGTCGGAGCGTGGCGCAGGACGACCGCTGCCCCGTGGGCCAGCGCTGCGATGCCTCCCAGGGGTGCATCACGGGCGCAGTGATGCCGACGGTGTGCCGGGTGCCGGCCGACTGCGACGACCGCGAGGCGTGCACCGATGACCTCTGCGGGGTCGACGGTCGCTGCGCGCATGTGCCGCAAAACGCGCGCTGCGGCGCTGGTCGTCGCTGCATCGCGGGCATGGGATGCATCGCCGAGGTGGCCTGCGCCAGCGACGCCGACTGCGATGACCACATGCGCTGCAACGGAAGCGAGCGGTGCTCCGAGCTGGCGTGCATCGCCGGTGCGACGGTGATGTGCGACGACGGGCAGGCATGCACCCTCGACCGCTGCGTCGAGGGGGCCGGGGAGATGTGCTCGCACGCGATGGATCCATCCTGCGCGGGCGTGACGGTTCGCTCGGGCTTCTACGATCTGGACGTGGCGGTCTCGTACGGGTGCACGGCCTTCGGCACCCCGGTGGTGATGTTCAGCTTTCGGGCGCTGCAGTTTGTGGTGACCGGCGCGACGATGACCGTCAACGGTGGCCCCGTGTCGATGCTTGGCAACGCCCCCGACGCCACGGGTCGCTTTCGCGTCAGCGGAACCATGGCAGGCGACTGCAACGAGACCTACACCCTCGAGGGTACCTTCACGACTTCGTCACGTTTCATGGGCAACTTCTCAACCTCCTTCGTCGGGGCATCGTGCGCGTTGACGGACTGCGCAGCCCGCGCCTGGGCGGTGGTCGGAACCGCACGCTGACGTCCCCCGGTCGAGTGCCTCGAGTCGGCTGTGTGATCGAGCGCCGTTGAAGTTCGGCCGTGCGTCGAAGTTCGCAGGACGGCGGGCGCCGGGCTCCTCGAGGTCCGCGTGGCGCGCCCGATCGCAGCGCTCGACGTAATTTCTGGATCGCGGTGCGCGTCCTCCGATACGATCCGACTCGTCAGAAAAGTGGAGGAGTGATGCCCGGAGCCGTTGTTCTTCATGAGGTCGATTGGCGATTCTCCGTCGCGCAAGTGTCCTCCGACGATGTGACGGTGGTGAGCGTGCGCGCGAGAGAGAGGGTCTCTTGTGCCCCTACGATTTCACGGTCGTCATCGCCCGCGCGTACGGCACGGGCACGTACCTCGCTCCCGACTCGATCGGTAACAGGTTCGAGGTCGACGGATGGGGCGACCCGTACAGCAAACACGGAATGAACCAGGGGATGGCAGGCATCGAGGCCCCGAAGCAGCAGGACCGGAAGACGATCGCGGAGAGCACGGCCAGGGAGTGCCCTTGATGGAGTTCGTGCGTTGAACCCCGACGAACTCTTCGCCTCGCCGCAGCGCGAGGTCGCGAGGTCGCTCACCGATGGGCGCCCGTCGGCGCTGGTGGCCGCTTCCAGCGTCGTCGACATCAACGCCCCCGGCCGCGGCGGGGCGTCGCTGCTGCGCTCCGCGAAGTGCTGCGCGCGCGGTCGAGGGCCGGAGCGCGCCGAGGTGATCTCCGGGCTCGCGCGCGACGTACTCCGACCCAGCGCCATCTTCTGGGCACTGCGCCAACTGGAGATCGCCGCCGTCAACGACCTCCTCGACCACGGCGCCAACCCCCGGGTCATCGATCTCACCGGGCTCTCGTTCGGCAACGTTCTTCAAGGCCTGCTGCGCGAAGAGCCGTCCACCGCAGCAACGTTGTGCGTCACGCCGTGACGGCTGAAGAACTACCGCTGCGCTCGCGCGTCGCCGACCGCTACGAGCTGGTCGAGAGTCTGGCATACGGCCCCATGGGTTCGCGCTGGCGCGTCACCGACAGTCGCGGGCCCGACGGGCGCCTCACATGGATCCCGAACGCCTCGCCCCGCGAAGACGTCGCCCGTCGGCTGACGCGCTTCGGACACCTGAACGCCGTGCCCGTGCGCGAGGTCGGCGCGCACCTCGGCGGGGTCTTCGTCGTGAGCGCGATCGCCGCAGGCGTGCCGCTGCTCGCGTTTCTGGCACAACGCCCGGGCGGGGCCGCGGGATTCGCGCTCAAGGACGTCCGCGCCCTGATCGATCAGGCGGCGCAGTCGATCGTGGCGGCGCATCGCGGCGTCGACGGAGCGCCCATCGTGCACGGCGGGCCGCTCTTCGAGAGCGTATGGGTCGAGAAGCGCGGAGAGTCGCAGCGCATCGTGACCGTCGACGACTTCTCGCTACCGATTCTCTGTGGCGGAACGCGCACGTTGGCCGATGACGTCGCGGCTCTCGGGGCGCTGCTCGGCGAGGTGCTCCTCGGGGAGGCGGTGACGCCGGTGATGGACCTCGACGCCGTGTCGCTTCGCCTTCGCCCTGACGTCGATCGCAGCGTGTGGGACCTCGTCCACGCATGCCGAGACGTCGACAAGCGACCTCCCAGCGCGCAACGCTTCCGCGACCGACTGCGGAGCGTCGACTGGACGGCCCGCGAAGTGGCTTCGCCTCGCAGCCGCATCGCGACGCCCGTGCCCGCGCTGCTCACCTTCGAACGCGCGCTTCCGAGGTATCTCCCCACGTCAGAACCCATTCCCCCGATCATCGAACCACCGCGGTCGTCGATAGCGTCGCCGCCCACCCCGGCGCCAGTGGCCGCGCCCGAGGCGCTGCCGATGCTCCTCGAGGTGCTCTCCCCGCCGCGAACGACGCCGGGCGCCGTAGTGCTCCCTGCGGCCGCCGCGCCTCCTCCGCAGGCCACGGCGCGCGCCGCGGGCGAGGGCTCTCCGACGAGCGCACCCGCCGTGGCGATGCGCACCTTCAACGGGCGTGCGCAGCTCGGTCGGGGCTTCGGGGTGCTTTCTGCGGGGCGGCGTCGGCGCGACACGCCAGAGGCTACCGTGCTCCCCACGGGCCCCGTCGCGGAGTTCTTCGTCGATACGCTCAAGGCGGGTCGCCTGCTGCCTCCGCGCCGAGAGGAGGTCACCGCGTGGTTCAACGCCTCCGAACTCGACGTCGTGAGCGGTGCCGTCGCCGTCCCGACGCCCGAGGCGTGGCGCTCACGTACGGTCACGTTTCTCCCGATCGCCGGACCCGACTTGACGCACTCGATCGCTCCGGCCGACATCGTCTCGACGATAAAAGCCCCGCGGATGTTCGGCACGCGCCCCGACGCCGGGGGGGTCCGACCGGCCTTCCCGCCGGCCTTCGCCGAGGCTCGCGGCGCGACGCGCGCGACGCCGTCGATGGTCCCGACGACGCCCGCGCGACGATTCTCGCGCGCGGCGTGGCTCTGGGCCGCGCTCGTCGCGGCGCTGGCGTTGGTCATCACCGGAGTACTCGCGCTCCGCTGACGGTCCCTGTCCGCCGCGGTGTCACCGCAAGCGCCGCACGGCGAGACCGACCGATCGGTCAGGGCGAGTGCGTCGTGCGAGGCAATAACACACGCGATGATTCCACCATGATGCGCAATCAGCAGGGCTGCGGGGAACGCTCGTAACTCTGCTGAAACACAGACCCGGAAACCGTCGCACAAGCACGGGCCGAGGAAACTGAGATTGCGCGCGCAACGCCGCTGAATCGAAGTCGGAGGCTCCCACTGGGTCGAGAAAGCCAGCGCTCGTACCCGACGGCGGAAGTGACCGGTGGGGTTCGCGAGCCCCCACCCTTGCGAACCCCACGGAGCACTTCCGTCGGCATGTGCTGAGGGTGCCAGTCGTCGGCGCGGGCTCAGACTGCTGGACGCTCGTCGGTGCCAGTCCGCCCGAAACGCGACGGTGTCCCAGGCTTGTTTCCCAGTAGTCTGACGGTAGACCGCGGTTTCCCCGGATCCCTGTTCAGAGTCTCCGTTCGCATCGCGACGAATCGAAGTGCCTTCGAGATTGCCCCTCAGACGAAGTGCGAAGTAGGTCGCCCGCTGCACCTCGGGACGGCCACGGGCGAGCATATGGAAGAGAGGCGAGTTCGCGAGATCCCTACTCGGGTAAGCAGGGATCCGGGATTCGCGTCGTAAACACATGATTTCCAGGTGAATCTACCGTCACGTCGAGCCCCCACCCCCGGCCCCGCCCCCACAAGTGGGGGCAGGGTGGGCAGAGCAGAGACGACTCGGCCACTCTCACTCTGTGGACTCGCCTGGGGCGACCTCGCGGCCCCAATGGTCAGGCCCAACCCTGGGAGGGTGGATCGCCTCGACAATTCGCGCGACGACGTCAGCCATTTCGCTGAGTACCTCATCGTTTCGCACGCGCAGCACTTCCAGGCCTTCGAGGTGCAGGGCAAGCGTTCGTCGCTCGTCTTCCTCTCGCTGCAGGTCATGGATGTCGCCGTCCACCTCGATCACCAACCGATCGGTATCGCAGTAGAAGTCGACGATCCATCCACGGATCACATGCTGCGGACGCACTCGAGGACCAGGGGGCCTTGCCGCGTAGCACTGCCCAGAGTGCTTGCTCTGCGGGCGTCCTCGCACGCCGCAATTCGCGGGCGCGTTCGGTCTTGCCGGGTGAAGCGAAGGACCAG
>CANJUR010000207.1 GCA_947477565.1 Deltaproteobacteria bacterium | reverse complement strand
GCACCCTCCCTGGCGCGGATCCGCTCCAGTTTCCAGATCGCCCCTCACGCGTAGTACCCGGTCTCGCGAGCATGGGCGGGACCTCCTGGGACCTCCCAGGACGACGCCTTGGCCGCTACGGCGCGTAGACGCGGATGCCGATGGAGCGCGTCAGGATCTCTGCATCGAGGGTGCACAGCGCGAGGCTACGGCGTTGCGCCGTCCACACGTAGCAGGCATCGGCGGCCCGCAGTCGCGACGCCGCGGCGGTACGACGGATCATCGCCGCGCGCACCGGGCCGATGGTGATCGCCTCGCTCGGCGGCGCGAGGAGCGCATCGACGAAGGCCTCCGCGCCGGCCGCGTCGTGTCCTCGACGGGTGAGCCCCGCGACGACCTCGATGCCAAAGAGCGACGGCACGACGATGGCGTCGTCCCCTCGGAGAATGCGGTCGACCATCGACCGCGCACGAAGGTGAGCGACCTCCGCCGGGCGGGCCGCAGCGATGGCCACCGACGCGTCGAGCACGAAGATCATCGGCGGCCGGCGAGCAGATCGTCCACGGCGCTCTCGCCGTCACCCGGGCCCAACGCCGCGTAGAGAGACGCGATCTCCTCCGCCGACCGAGGCCGCTTCGGGCCCCGCCCCGGATCAGCCACGCTCACCGGAACGATCGCGGCCGCGGCCTTCCCGTGGCGCAGGATCAAGACGCGCGTCCCGCGGTGCTCCGCCGCGTCGACGTACTCCGAGAGGTGAGCCTTGGTCTGGGTGAACGACGCCTTCCGCATGTGACCTATATGACCTGTCCCGGGCTCGGTCGCAACGGAGCGGACCCCGCCCATCACCCGCCACAACCGGCACGTCGCGTGAAGCCTCCCGCGCATTCCGACCAACATGTTGCACGCGATCGGGCACTCACCCGATCACCACGAGGAGTGCCACCGATGTCCACCCTGAGACGCCTCCCTCCCGCCTTCGCCCTCTTCGCCCTCGCGTCGTGCGGATCGTCCGCCGATGCGCCCGCCGCCGATGCGGGCCCCGCCGCCGATGCGCCCGCCGCCACCGATGCGCCCACGGCCGATGTCCCCGTCGACGCCGGGCCCGCGACGCCCGCCACGCGCTGCGCCGCCATCACGGCGTCGGTGCAGTCCGCGGGCTTCGGCGATCGGGTCACCGTGCGCTGCGACGACCGCTACGCCTACCTCGTCTCCGACACCTACCCCGACCACCCGAAGATGGTCGGCATCATCGGCACCAACGACCAGGTTCCGGTGCCCGCGCCCGGGTACACCTCACCCGTCGCGCTCGCGCCTACCCGCGCGGCGACCCCCACGTCCATCGACGCGGCCCTCGGCGTCGCCGTCAACGGCGTGCCCATCTACGACTACTCGTCGCAGGGCGCTCTCGACCTCGCGGCCTACGACCCGCGCTTCGACACCACCCGCACCGGCGAGCTCGACCAGTGCAACGGCCACTCCGGGCGCGGCGACGACTACCACTACCACGCGGCCCCGACCTGCATGATCGCCGCGATGCGCAACCGCGGGCCGGGCGCCATCCTCGGCTGGGGCTTCGACGGATACCCCCTCTTCGGCGACACCAACCCCGACGGATCGCCCATCGCCGCAGGCACCCTCGACGTCTGCAACGCGCAGCCCGACCCGACCTTCGGGTTCCGCTATCACACCTCCGCGACGCACCCGTACATCGTCCAGTGCCTCGTCGGCGCGATCGACCTCGCGATGGCGCCGCGCGTCCCGCCGCTCAGCCGACAGGGCGGCGGCGGTCGTCCGCCGGGCGAGAAGCCCCCCGGCGGCGTCACCAACCTGCGCTACCTCGAGGCCGCCGACGGCTCGCACACGATGACCTACGACCACCAGGGCCGGTCGTACTCCATCGCCTACCGACCCGCCGCCGCGGCCAACTGCTGGGACTTCGAGGACACCTCGTACACCACGCGGGCAGTGCTCCAGCGGGGCACCTATTGCCGGGGGATGCGATGACTCCGCGCGCCGTGTGTCGCGCGCTGACCGTGGCGGGGCTGCTCGCGGGCGGCGCTGCGACTGCGCACGACCTCGAGGAGGGCACCGCGCGCATCACCCTGCGCGACGACCACGTCGACGTCGTCGCCGAGTGGGACCTCTTCCTGCTGGCCGACGCCACCCCCACCGCCCTCGCGACGGCCTCGGACGAGGCGCTCGTCGCGGCCCGCGCGCGGCTCCAGCGCACCATCGAAGACGGCACGCAGCTGCGCGTCGACGGCGCCCCGGTGGCGCTGCACCTCACCGGCTGGCCCTCCGCCGCGGAGCTTCGGGGCCTCGCCGCCGCGCTCTCCGCCGCGGGCTCGTCGCACGGGTCGCGCGTGCGCATGCGCCTCGAGGCCGCGCAGGCGATCCCCGGCGCGGCGCACCTCACGCTGGCCGTACCCCCGCTGCTCGGTCCGGTGGTCGTGTCGTTCGTGCAGCCCGCGACGCGGTACACCCGCCCCGGCGCGACGGCGGACTTCTCCGTACTCTCGCTCGTGCGCCCGTCCGCCCGCGTCACGGCGAGCGCGACGGTGAGGGAGCCCGCGACGGTGTTCCGCGGGGCGCTGGGGGTGGTCGTGGTCGCGCTCGCTACGGCGGGGGCGTGGATGTTCTCGCGGCGGGCTCCCCGTCGTCAGGAAGGTGTCGCATGAGGGCTCGTCCATCGCTTCGCGTCTCGCTGCTGGGCCTGCTCGTCGCAGGCTGTTCGTCCGATCCGGTCGCGGCCACGCCGCCGACCGACGCCGCGGTGACCACCGACGTTGCCGTCACCACGGACGTCGCCGTCACGACCGACGTCGCGGTGACCACTGACGTCACGCCCACCACCGACGCGGGCGCCTTCACGCTCACCAGCCCGGTGATGGCCAACGGCGGGCTGCTCCCGGTCGAGTACACGTGCGACGGCGTGGGGCACAGCCCGTCGCTCGCGTGGTCCGGCGCGCCCGCGGGAACCGTCGGGTTCGTCGTGCTGATGACCACCCTCGCGCGCGACGGCCTCAAGTGGAACTGGGTGCTCTACAACCTCCCCGCGACCACCACGGCGCTCGCGGTCGCCACCGCCGGGGTCGGCACCTCCGGGATCACCAGCGACGGTCCCGCGCTGGCCTACTCCCCGCCGTGCTCCCGCGGCCCTGGACCGATGACGTACACGTTCACCGTGTACGCGCTCTCCGGGCGCCCGACGCTGCCCGCGCAGGCCAGCCAGGTGACCGGCGCCGTGGTCACCGAGGCCATCCGCACGCTCACCCTCGCGAGCACCACCCTCGCCGTGACGTACTCCCGATGAGCGCGCGCGCCCGAACGATGCTCGCCGCGGCTTGGTGCTGTGCGCTCGCGAGGTGCGCGTCGCCCGCGAGCACGCCGACCCCGGCGCGCGAGGCCGGCGCCGACGTCGCGCCCGTCGACGCGATCAGCCCGACGGACACCGCCGACGCCGCGCGCGCGCCCGGCGCGTTCACGGGGTTCATCACCCGCGGCACCGGCACCGTGAGCGCCGCCTGCGGGGCCGCGGCGACGTGCGCGCCCGGGGCCGTCGCGGCCGACCGCGCGACCACCTGCGGCACCCTCACCGAGGGCGGCGTCACCTTCCCCCTCCCCGCGCCCATCGCCGAAGGATCACCCGCCGACAACGTCTACGACACCTGCACCGCGGGCGGTGACGTGCCCGAGGTGGCGTCGCGCCTCGTGACGCGCGTGATCGACGCCGACGGCGAGGTGGTCACCGGGTACCTCTTCGCCGACAACTACTTCGAGCTCTCCGTGAACGGCCGCTACGTGGCCCGCGACTCGCTCGGGTTCACGCCGTTCAACACCGCCGCGGTGCGCTTCCAGGCGCGCTACCCGATGACGATCGCGGTGCGCCTCGTCGACTGGGAGGGCTACCTCGGGGTCGGCCTCGAGTCGCGCGGCGGGGCCTACCACGTGGGCGACGGCGGGTTCATCGCGACCTTCTCCAACGGCGTCGCCACGGACGCGACGTGGCGCTGCCGACCGGAGTACATCGCCCCGCTCGACGACGCCGGGTGCCTCGGCGAAGACGCCGACGGCAACGTCGACTCGTCGCGCTGTCCGAGCACCGACGCGACCATCCGGTGCCTCACCAACAGCCCCGAGCGCAACTGCCTCGCCGCGCACGCCGCGCTCCCCGTGGACTGGGCCGCGCCCGCCTACGACGCCTCGCGCTGGACCGCGGCGTCCCTCTTCGACGCCGCGCGGGTCACCAACGACCCGGCGTACACCCGCTACGCCGCCACGCTCTTCGCGCGCGGGCGCTTCATCTGGACGCGCAACCTCGACCTCGACAACCACATCGTCTGCCGCGTCACCGTGCCGCGCCCCTGATTCGGGAGGCGGCCTCCCGGTCCGCTGCTGCGCCCGGACGTCACGCCGTCGTGATTTTCTCCCGCGCTGTGGGGATAGGAAATCCAACGCTGCACCCTCCCTGGCGCGGATCCGCTCCAGTTTCCAGATCGCCCCTCACGCGTAGTACCCCGTCTCGCGAGCATTGGCGGGACCTCCTGGGACCTCCCAGGACGACGCCTTGGATCAGATCGCCCGCGACGAGGAGAAGCTGATCAGGCTCAAGACCCTCCGCAAGAAGAGCAAGCTCAAGGACTCTCTGGACGCCCGCCGATAGGGTCAGAACCCGACATTTCTACTTTGGTTTGACATCCCCTTGGTTCGCGCCGTCGAGAGCACCCGCTCACCGCGCTGGAAGAACTCGCTGGGGTATCAGGCCGCGCTCTCCGCAGGGGTGCCTTTGCGGGCGTGCACGCGCTGTCCGGTGAACTTTGCGAAGGCGGTGGGGAAGGCGAACACCGCGAACATCACTGCCCACATCACCAACGCCGGGTAGACGCTCACGCTGGCGACGACGAGACACAGAACGGTCCAGCATGACGACAGCGTGTAGTTCACGCCCATGCCTGCGGCGCGTACGGGATCCACCGAGACGTCGGCGAGGCCACGGCTCGTGACGTACCGCCACAGCACCGCAAACGAAGTTGCGATGGACCAGAACAGAGCGCCGTAGACGAGGAGCGCGGTGCGTCGATTGTCGGCAGATCCATTGATGTGCGTGGCGAGCACTGAAGTGGGGAAGGGTACGATCGACACGAGCGCTAACTGCAGCCCGTTCAACCACAGCAGCGCCGGGGTGGATCGGCGCACGTAGCCAAACACGCAGTGGTGGTTGATCCAGCACACGAGGATGGTCATAAAGCCGATGAGGAACGAGACGAACGTGGGCCAATGATGGCCGAGGTGCGCAGCGAGGGAGACCCCCGCACCGATGTCCTTCGATGCAGCCACGACGTCGAAGGTGAGTAACGTGAGCGCAACGGCGAACACGCCGTCGCTTAGAGCATCGATGCGTCCGGTGCCAATGCGTCCGCCGACCTCATTTTCCTGCTGTGTGGTGTGCATGGCGGGACGGTTACACAAGGGAGGGGATAGGCGATCCAACACCCCAGCCCTTCTGGCACGAATCCGCCAGAGCTTACATAAGAGATAGCGGTTTGGCGAAGCGCCACCGCGGTCGAGTGGCAGTCAACCACGCGGCATCAGGCGCTTCGCCAGGGCGCGGTTGAACGAAGCCGCGGAGCCTCCCAGCGTTCGTCAGTCCAGACCCCTATTGGGAAATCAGCCGAAGTCCTTGTTTCTTAGCAGGGATGCGGGGAACGCTCGTAACTCTGCTGAAACACAGACCCGGAAACCGTCGCACAAGCGCGGGCCGAGGAAACGCTTGGTTTTCTGAATGTCGCCAGCGAGCTCCTCCAGCGCGGTGAGCGGGTGCTCTCGACGGCGCGAACCAAGGGGATGTCAAACCAGAGTAGAAATGTCGGGTTCCCGCCCAAAGTAGAAATGTCAGGTTCTGGCCCTACCGGCGGGCGGCGAGCGACGCCTCGAGCTTGCGCTTCTCCCGCAAGGACTTCAGCTGGGTCAGCTTCTCTTCGTCGCGTGCGATCTGGTCCTGCCGGATCTTTTCGAGCGTCTTGGCGAGGTACTTGTTGTCGTCG
>CANJUR010000206.1 GCA_947477565.1 Deltaproteobacteria bacterium | reverse complement strand
TGGGGGCAGGGAGTTCGGAGCGACAAAACGCTTCTATAATAGGTATTTCTGCACCCTGCCCCCACTTGTGGGGGCGGGGCTGGGGGTGGGGGCTCGCGAGCCCCACCCTCGCGAGCCCCACCCTTGCGAACCCCACGGAGCACTTCCGTCGGCATGTGCTGAGGGTGCCAGTCGTCGGCGCGGGCTCAGACTGCTGGCCGCTCGTCGGTGGTGCCAGTCCGCGCGAAACGTGACGGTATTTACGGCGTGTTTCCCCTCAGTCTGATGGTAGACCGCCGTTTCCCCGGATCCCTGCTAACAGATTGCCGAGGAAGTCCGAGCGATGCTCAAGGCCCCGGGCCGGGAGTCGATGTCCGAGGGCTCGATCACATCCTCCGCCGCACCAATCGGCGCTGTCACAAGCCACTACGACAGCCGCACGACTCCCTCAAAGCCCATCGTACGGCGATCCTGGCATTGGGCAAGCACCGCCCCGCAGCGGGTCGCGTCGAGGCCCTCAACAACAACTGGGAGTCACTTGTCCGGCGCGGGCGTGGCTATCGCAATCACGCAAATCTCCTCCTCAGACGTCGATTCATGACGGCCAATCCCATTCGCAGCGAGGACGGTATCAAGCGGTTCCTCGCGCTTGGCCTTCAGCCCCCGCCCAGGCGCAAAGCCGCATGAAACAGCTTCTCACGCGAGCCCACGGGTCTTGCGAAGACCCACCTCGCGAAGCTCGGGTGTTCGACGCCCGTCGAGGTCTCCTGATCGGAGCCCTCGCGCCCGGCGGCGACGGGCAATCACAGTTCCCACCGCCGACCGCGCGACGTAGACCTCCGGCAACGCGCGCCACATCCCCGGCACCCATGGGCTGACCCCCGGCAGTCGGTCGCTGGAGGCACAATCAGCGCTCCCCGTGGCGTAATTCACCGTCGCTTCGTCGCGATGTTCGATTGCGACGAGGCGATGCCCGTCTGTGCGGTCGCGAGAGAGCATCCACAGGGCGTAATGCATCTGCGACGACCCGGCGCCCTGCCATGAAGGTCACGCGCTGGGTGGTCGCGTCGAGCCACTCCACGGCGCTCGAACCCCACCCGGTGCCAGCGATCGATGAGTCGTACCCACGTTGATGGACTCTGATCCTTCGATCGGACCCAGCTCAAACAACGATCGAGAGACATAATCCTTCGATCGTACTCAGGTCATGTAACGGTCGGACGGTTTGATCCTTCGATCGGACTCGATTTATGCAACGATCGAGCGTTTTGATCCTTCGATCGGACTCAACTTATGCAACGATCGTCCGGTACCATCCTTCGATGGGCGATCGACCTGCCAGCGGCAGTTGTTCTTCGCGCGCCACCATCAGCGGGTCCGCGCCGTCTACCGCCCCTCGAAGGCCTCGCGCACCGCCCGCCGCAGCTCCGAATCCACGAGAAACTCCCCCGCCGTCCTGGCCATCGCCCGCGCCGCGGTGAGCATCGTCTCCAGGCCGCGCTCGCTGCACGCCGCCCGCGCAAACGCATGCTGGTGACAGAGCGTCTCGCCCACTGCGCAGATCGCCAGCCACGGGTGAATCGACGGCACCGCATGCGACACGTCGCCCATGTCCGTGCTGCCCATGCCGACGCGCTCGTCGGTCTCCGCCGCGGGACGCCCCAGATCGCCGAGGTGCGTCGCAAACGCCCTCGCCAGCGGGAGGTTTGTCACCAGATCGCGGTAGCCCTTTCGCGGCGCGATGGTCACCTCGACGCCCGCAGCCATCGCCGCCGCAAGGGCGCAGCGCTCGACGATGGCCCGCACGCGCGCGAGCTCGTCGAGGCTCTTCGCCCGAACAGAGAACTCACACGCCGCGCGCTCAGGGATGATGTTAACCGCCTGCCCGCCGTCGGTGATGAACCCGTGCACGCGCACCCCGTCGCGGAAGTGCACCCGCTGCGAATCGACGAGGTTGAACGTCTGGATGCACGCCGTGAGTGCGCTGCTGCCGTCCCAGGGTGCGGCTGCGGCGTGCGCGGGCTGGCCATGGAAGGTGATCGCCAGCCAGAGGTTGGCCAGCGTGCCGTGCGCCACCAGGTCGCGGTCAAACGGATGAAACATCATCGCCGCGTCCACCCCGTCGAACACCCCCGCGTCGAGGAGCAAGGCCTTGCCGCCGCCGCCCTCTTCCGCCGGCGTCCCCACCAGATCGACGGTGAACCCGTGCGCCTCCGCCGCGGGAGCCAGCGCGAGAAACGCCCCCACCGCGCCGGCCGCGATGAGGTTGTGCCCGCACGCGTGGCCAATCTCCGGGAGCGCGTCGTACTCCGCCAGAATCGCCAGCCGCGGACCCGTGCCGCCCGCCCGCGCGCGCAGCGCCGTGGCCAGGCCCCCGAGTGGGCGCTCGACCGCGTGGCCGCGGTGCGTGAGGAGGTCGGAGATCCATCCAGCCGCGCGGTGCTCGGCGAAGCGCAACTCGGGGTGCGCGTGAATCTTCAGGGCCAGCTCACGCAGCGCTGAGGTCTCCGTGTCGAGGGTGCGGTCGAGCGTCTCGGCCAGCGTCGCGGGGAGTGTCATGCGCTCTCCGAATACACCAGGGTGTTACCGGTTGGCCAACGCCGCGCCGCGCCGCTCAGGGGCTCACACGCGCGAGCCCGATGCGGCCGGGGTAGCCCGTACCGATCCACGCGACGACGGCGTCAGACCCTTGCCGGGCGAGGCGATAGCGGCTGACGAACTCAGGCCCCGTACTGATGGCAAACGGCGCGATGACGGTGCGGCCGCTGGCATCGACGCGGGTCACTTCGAGCCGTCGCCCCTGTCCTGTGCTGCCCGTGTACGCGCCCAGCAAGATCAAGCTGTCGCCCCCGACCCCGACGACCGGCGAAGGGTTGAAGTAGTTGGGGATGTGTCCAAGATCTACGCTCCCGGGGAGGGCGTTGCCGTGGGTGTCGAGGCGCACGCGGGCGATGCCCGGCGAGGTGCCGCCGAAGTTGGCGTGGGTGAGCCACACGGCGCCGTCGGCGAGGGCAAGCTGGGGATACTCGGTCTGCGCGCCGACAGGTTGCACCGGGAGACTGGCGCGGCCGTCGGGCTCGACGCGGGTCACCAGCACGCCGAGGTCGCCGTCAATGGCGCGGCCGCCGCGGGAGGCCACCAGCCAGCCGTCGCCCACCCACGCCACCGATCCGTACCCGGCCTCACTCTCGAGGGTGATCAACTCCTGCGGGGCGCTCGCGAGCGCGCCGTTGGCATCGACGATCGCCCCGACGATCACTCCGCCGCGCACGGCTTCGTAGTGCGTTCCGACCAGGAGCGGAAGGCCGGATGGGCGAGCCGCGAGCATGGGCATCGCGCCGATCGGCACCAGCGATCCTGCGCCGCGGTTGCTGCCGTCGGGCGCGAGCGGCACGGTGCGGGTTGCTCCGTCGGTTCCGATGGCGAGGAGCCAGCCGCCCGTGACCGCCGCGAGCGCCACGCCCTGCGCGTGGATGGCGACGTTGAGGCAGTTGCGTTCGGAGAGCTTCACCAGCGTCGGGCTGTACCGCGCGAAGTGCACCGCTGCGCCGTCGTCGCTGGCCCACGCGACGCCGATCTCCGTGTCCGTGGTGGCGATCGCGAGGGCCGTCGGGGCCATCCCCGCGACGTCTGCACGAATACACACACGGGTATGCGCGCTGATGGCGCAGGCGTCGCAGCCGCGGGTGTCGTGGCCGCACCATTGGCCGCAGCGGAGCGTTCCGCCGGCGTAGCCGAGGGAGGCGCAGGTGGTGCTGCCGAGCGCGTCGCCGTCGCACTGCTCGGGCTCGTTGGTGCAGCACACGCCGGCGTCCCGCGGGGGTGGGCCGCCGCCCGGTCTGCCGCCCATGCAGGGCATGCATTGCATGCACGAATCGACGCGGCCGTTGCCGCAGAGGGAGCGGTCGCAGGTCTGCTCTGGGGGAGATCCGCCGGTGAGGCAGGCGAGGGAGGTTTCGCCGTCGACGGGGGGGACGTCTACGGTTGCCGCGTCCGGGCCGCGGTCGAGGGGGACATCCATGGCGATGGGGGCGTCGGTGCCCGCGTCGGTTGGCACATCGCGTCCCACCTCGGAGGCGTCGGCGACGGCCACGACATCGGCGGGCGCGGTGACGATTTCCCCAGCGCAGGCGGAGATCAGGGCGGCGAAGGTGCAGAGGCGCGAGGGCGATCGGGCGATGCTCATGCGCGACACCTGAGCACAGACGGGACCAACGCGGGGGTTGGTGGGGGCTCGCGGAGATGGAGTAGTGTCCGCGCATCATGCTGGGAGGTAGGAAACAAGTTCTGGTGGCCGACGACGAGGCGAACATCCGCCGCGTCATCTCCGCCCAGTTGCAGGCGGACGGTCACGAAGTGCACGAGGTGGGCGACGGCGCTCGCGCAATCGAGGCACTGAAGGAGCACCACATCGACGCGGTGGTGACCGACCTGCGCATGGGCACCATCGACGGCATGGCGGTGCTTCGGTACTGTCAGGAGCACTGCGCCGACCTGCCGGTGATCATGATCACGGCGTACGGCACCATCGACATCGCGGTGGAGGCGATGCGCCTCGGGGCGTTCGACTTCGTGGCCAAGCCCTTCGACCTGGCCGAGCTTCGCAACGTGGTCGGCAAGGCGCTGCGCACGAGCGAATTGCGCACTCGCGACGTACAGATCGAGGGCCTCGGTAACGGGCGCTAC
The DNA here is from genome assembly GCA_947477565.1 of Deltaproteobacteria bacterium. Classification (GTDB taxonomy): domain Bacteria; phylum Myxococcota_A; class Polyangia; order Polyangiales; genus SCUS01. Next base: position 1,591 of record CANJUR010000206.1, on the reverse strand, counting down.
AAGATCATCTCCAACGACCCCGCGATGGTTGACGTGTACGGCATCCTGGACAAGGTCGCGGACACGACCGCGACGGTGCTGATCAGCGGCGAGTCGGGCACCGGCAAGGAGCTGATCGCGCGCGCCCTGCACGAGAATAGTTCGCGCAAGGACAACGCCTTCGTTCGGGTGAATTGCGGGGCGATTCCGCGCGACTTGATGGAGGCTGAGCTGTTTGGCTACGAGCGCGGGAGCTTCACCGGCGCGGTCAACAGCAAGCCTGGGCGCTTCGAACTGGCGCACGGGGGGACGCTCTTCCTCGACGAGATCGGCGAGATCCCGGTGGAGATGCAGGTGAAGTTGCTGCGGGCGATTCAGGAGGGGGAGATCGACCGGGTGGGCGGCATCAAGCCGATGACCGTGGACGTAAGGTTGATCGCGGCGAGCAACCGCGAGCTGAAGAAGGAGATCGCCGCGGGGCGCTTCCGCGAGGATCTCTACTACCGGCTCAACGTGGTGCCGATTCATATGCCGCCGCTGCGCGAGCGGCGCGGGGACATTCCGCTGCTGGTGGAGCACTTCCTCGGCGTGTACGCGGGGCGCTTCAAGAAGCCCGTGAGCCAGCTTTCCGGCGAGGCTCGCGACGCGCTGCTGGCCTACGGCTGGCCGGGCAACATCCGCGAGTTGGAGAACGTCATCGAGCGCTGCGTTCTGTTGGCGGACGACAACACGATTCGGCTGCGCGACCTGTCTACGGAGGTGCGGAGCACGGCGGGGGCGGGGGCGAGCGGCGCCGGGGACGACGACGACGACAGCGACCCGACTGCGGTGGGGGGATTGAAGGGCCTGGTGCGTGAGCGCACGAGGGCGCTGGAGCGCGACCTGATCATGAAGGCCCTCGACCAGACGAACACCAACGTCACGCAGGCCGCGCGGCTGCTGAAGATTTCGCGCAAGAGCCTACAGATCAAGATGAAAGAGCTCGGCCTGCGGGAGCTCAACCAGTGAGCCGACCTCTGGTGGTGTGCGCACTGGCGCTGATGTCGGGATGTGAGAAGGACGCTCCCGCGAGGGCGACGCCGGCGGCTCCGGTGGTGCGGGTGGACGCTGGTCTGGTGCGGGTAGACGCGGGAGCGCCGGACGCCGGTCCGCGTGAGCGGGTGGTGGCGCGGGTGCGGGTGAAAAACGTGGACAGGGTGCCCTTGCGCATCCTGACGAACCCGGACGTCAACGAGTTGCTGCACGCCCATCGGGTGCAGGTGTCGTCCGATCGGGCGGCGATGTACGCGGGCGGCCCACGGGTCCAGCGGGTGAAGGCGTTTCCCATCGGGCAGATGGCGCTGTGCAGTGCCGACGCCGGCGCGGGCTACGGGGGGTTGGGCCAGCCGGGGTCGATCACCCTGGCGCCGGGTGAGAGCTTCGAGGCGGCGCGGTGGGACGGCGTGCTGCGCGAGGAGGTGCTCGACCCGCAGCGTGGGGTGTGCGCACGGGAGACCGAGGCGACCCCGGCACGCTATCGGTTTCGGCTGGATCAACCGCAGTTGGAGGGTGCGCCGGTGTGCGATCCGGTGGTGATGGCGTGGCCGCTGCAGGACGACGCGGGGGTGCCGGT
>CANJUR010000205.1 GCA_947477565.1 Deltaproteobacteria bacterium | reverse complement strand
AGTGTCACGGCGAGGTAGACGGTGAGCCACGGCCACGCGAGCGCGCGCATCACCGACCAGCCCCGACGCACGCCGACCGGCGACACCACCGCTACCACTAGCGTAAGCGTGAAGAGCAGCGGCCCCATCAAGTGCGCCCGAAACGCTTCGATGACGTGCACGTGGGCCATCTGGGTGAAGCTCGTGGTGAGGCCGCATCCGGGGCACGGCACGCGGGTCACGGCCTCGAACGAGCAGGGCGGGAGGCCGAGTTGCTGGTGGGTGCCAAAGCCGCGCGCGTCGGGATGCATCCACGTCGAGAGCAGCACCACGGGCCATGCGGCGAGGAGCGCCGAGGCCCACGCGACGCGGTCGAGCACGCGGCGCGATGGGGCAGCGAGCGTCACGTCGGGAGAGGGAGCAGGCGACATCGCAGCAGTAGCACCATGCTAGCGTGCGCAGCCGTGAGGGTCATCGACGCATTCACGTTCGCAGCGCTGGGGGCATCGCTCGGACTCGTCTCGAGGCCGATCGCCGCGCAAGACGCGGGAGCGCGCGACAGCGGGACAGAGTCGTCGCCGGAAGCACTGGTGGCGCATGTGCGAGGAGCGAGGGTTCCGGCGATGGTCAGCACGCGGCGCACGCGCGCGGGGGCCACCGAGGTGTTGCACCCGCAACTTGAGCGCGGACGTTGTTATGAGTTGGTGGGCGCTGCGCAGGGAGCGGCGCAGGTGCGAGCGCAGGTGCGGGTGCGCGAGGCAGTCGCGGGACCGGCTCTGGCGCTCGCCAACTCACTGGGGACGGCGGCTCGGCAGAGGTTCTGCGTGGTCGAGGCGCCGGAGTTGTACTGCATCGACATTGAGGCCTGGAACGCCGCGTGGTGGCACATTGAGGTGCTGCCGCTGGAAGAGAGGCTGAGCACCGCACGCCCAGCGACGGATGCGAACATGGAGGTCACCTCCGTCGACGGGAGCGCGGCGCGGTACTCCATCGGCGGTGCAGGGTCTGACTACGTCGGGGGACAGCTTCGGCAGGTGGCCGCGCGACGACCTGGCGCCACGGGGCTCACCGCGATGACGCGGCACACGCTCGCCACCAACGGAATGGTCGAGCAGACAGTGACGCTCCCCTCGAATCGCTGCATCGAGGTGGCCGCCGCAGCGGTGCCGAGCATCGGCGACCTGGTGATCGAGTTGGAGGATCCGACGCGCCACCGGGTCGCGCAGGACTCCACCCACCGCGGCACCGAGAGCGCCCGCTTCTGCACGCGCTACTCAGGCGTCTACCGCTACCGCGTGCGGGTGTTCTCTGGGGCCGGCGAGATCGGAGTGCAGTTGTTCATCGATCCGTAGCGGGCCGGCTCGGCGCGTAGCCGTGCGTCGTCGCGGGGCGGACGTGGGTGCGCGACGGCGAAACCCGACGGCGGCGAGGCGGCGGTGGTGGTAGCCAGACGCCGGTGTGGCACTGCCGATCGCCGGACGGGCACGCGATGCGCAGATGGAAATGGTTGTCGTGAGGCGAGACCCGCGCGGGTTGCACGAGCGTATTTGCGGCAAGTGTAACGAGGCGCGAGGAGGAGTGGGTCGCCCGAGCGTGCTGCAGCAGGAGGGCGCGCAGCGTGGTGGAGACGAAGAGTCGTTCGACGCGCACCCGAGGGTCCGTGAGCAGCGTCTGCACGAGCGCCCAGTTGCGGGCGGTGTCGAAGTGAAGCGTGCCGTCAAGGGAGCGGCCGGCGCGATCGAAGACGACGTAGTCCGTGGGCGGGGCGGGGCGCGAGTCTCCGCGGGAGTTTTCGGTTCGTGCGAAGAACGCGATGTCGGCGTCGCGGCCCGACTGATGGGAGCGGTGCCGACTGATGACTCCGCCGGCGCGCGCCGACAGGTCACCCACGGTGAGCGGCTGTTGGGCAGGTCTTTTCATGCGTATCGCAGTGCGCTCGAGGAGGCCGACGAGTTCGTCGGTGCCCCACTGCAGCACCCTCCCCGGTAAGATCCGCACAGTGCCCGATGCATCGAGGTGGCGAGCGTTGTCGAGGCTCCCGTGGTTGGGCCAGCCGACGCTGGCGCTCGGCCGCGCGACGACGACGTTGCGGCCCCGGTGTACGCGCGAAGGTGGGTCGGCGTGCGCGACTCCACACACTCCGCAGAGCGTGAAGAGCGTCCACCAAAACCAGCGCATGACCCGCACGGGTAGGCCCGTAGCAGCGCAGTCGGAAGGCAGGCCAGAGAATGACAGACGATGGATTGACGGCTGTACGAGCGTTCAGCTACGGTCACCTGAACTGCCACCAAGGTGCTGATGTACAGTACCTGTGCAGTGGAGCGCGACGACGATGCAGCCACTCACCGAACGACAGCAGGCGATTCTGGAGTACATCCAGCAGGCCATCGACGAGAAGGGCTACCCTCCGACGCTGCGGGAAATCGGGGCGCGCATGGACATCCGCTCGACCAACGGAGTCAGCGATCACCTCCGCGCACTGGAGCGCAAGGGCTACCTCGAACGCATCGGGATGAAGTCCCGTGCGCTGCGCCCGACCAAGGTGGGTCGAACCTTCCTGATGCAAAACAGGGACACTGGCGATGAGCTTCCGGAGAAGGTGATCCGCATCGATCGGGACGACCGGCCGACCAATGATGCCATCGCGATACCGCTGTTCAATCGCATCGCGGCGGGGCCGTTGAGCACCATCGACGAGCGCGTCGAGCGGTATCTCCACATCGATCCATCGATGCTGCGTGGCGGGGGCGAGACCTTCGCGCTGCGTGTGAAGGGAGAATCGATGATCGAGGCCGGCATTCACGACGGCGACACGCTCTTCGTGCGGCGCCAACAGACCGCTGCGCGTGGCGAGATCGTTGTCGCCGTAGTCGGTGACGAGGCCACGGTGAAGCGCTATTTCCCTGAAACCGACCACATCAGGCTCCAGCCCGAAAACAAGACCATGAGCCCGATTTTTGTGCGCAAGCGCGAGATGGGTGTGTTTCACATTCTGGGTGTCGCGGTGGGGTTGTTCCGGGACGTGGCAGGCATCAGGATGATGTGATGTTTCCGCCGCTGCTCGTCGGCGCCATGGTCTCGGGGCTCGCCACGATCGGCAGCCTCACCCAGTACTACCGTCAACAACTTGGTCCCATGACCCTCCACGAGGTGCGGGCTCTCGGACACCTCGCGCCCACCCCGATCGCCCTGGCCACGACGGGCCTGGTGAAACTGGTCGGCACCCTCGGCTGCGAACACCCCGGGATGAGCGTCCAGGGCGGTATCGCCACGGCGGTGCACGAGGTCCACCACTACGCAATCGAAGGACGCGGGCTACGGGCACGCCGGGTGCTCCTCCGAATCGAGCGCAGTGAATCTCCATTCTGGATCGAAGATGACACCGGCCGGGTGATGCTCGATCCGGAGCACTGCCGCATCGACTTCGAAACCGACACCGGCGATGGGGAGAGCCTCGTTGACGAGTTGCGACTCCGCCTCGGTGAACGGGTGGCGATCATCGGCGAGGTGCAGCGCGGAGCAGTGCTAGCGCAGCACCCCATGCGACGCTCGCAAGCGTCCGCGGGAGACGGTTTGCGCTTCGTGCGATCGCCCGTGGTGACCTGGCGCACGGATCCCGAGGTGATGCCGCGGTTGCTTCCGCCGACCGGCGGCGTTGCGCTGTCAGCCAGCACTCTCGGCATGGCCGTTCTCGGGGCGCTTCTGCAGATCTGACTCGGTGCCTCTGGGCCTGCGCCCACACATTCAGCGCCGCGGAGCTGCGTCCCGGGACCCCCGTGCGGGTGCGAGCAGACAGTGAGGTGCTGCTCGTTGCGAATCCGGTTGGGGATCGTCTGCATGACGTAAGTACGCACCGACTTGAAGCGCACTTCCCCGATCGCGAGCGGCCGGGGAGGTATTCTCTGGCTCGTTCAGGTCGTGGGCGGGAGCGGCGCCGCGGGGATGAACTTTCCTCCCTGTTGCACCCGCGTTTCTCCCTTCGGGAGGTCGCCGGGCCAGACCGAGAGCGTGGCCTCTACGACGATCATCCCGCGGTCGGCGACCCAGCCGTCGCGCTCGCGCACCCACTCCAACACCGCGGCCTGCGCGGCTGGTGTGACCTCCCGCTCGTCCGCCGGATCCATCATGGAGAACCCCTCGGCGCGGGCCCAACTGATCTGCATCAGGCGGTTCGGATCGGCCTGGCGCATCGACTCCCGGTGGGCCTCGGCTTCCGCTGCAGAGCGGCGCACATGTTCGATCTCCCGCGCGGTCCGCGCGACGGCGTCGGCGGCGTCCATTCGCTGCACGACCTCGGCTTCGTCTGGATCGAGTGGCCGCACCGCAGCCCGTAACATTTGATGCATCACGGGGTCGGACGAGTCGGCGATCAGGCCGATCACTTCCATCATGGGCGGCCGCTCGCGAAGCCACGTGGCGGCGTCGTCCTCGCTCTCGAACGAGGCGATGAGCAGTTCAGCAGTCTCCAGGTCACGCAGGCGCAGATCTAGTTTGGCCATTTTGGTAAACCGACACTATCGCTCTCCCCCGCGGCGGTACACCGCACGCGGGACAATCTCCGGTTAGGAAAATTTCCGCGGCCACATCAAGAGGATCGAGCGAGCATCGTCGATGTACGGCGCAGGATGGTCGGCCGTGTCCCTCCGCCACAACCGTCACCGACACGGCCTCCAGGGAGTCCCGTTGAGTGCGTTGCGGATGCTGGTGGTCGAAGCCTGCGAGACCGACAACCACCTGCCGCTGCGCGAGACGCATCGGAGTGGATTCGAATCGTGGAGCCGCCAAGTAGAGACGGCCGAGGCGAGGCAAACCGCACCACAGGAGCAGAACTGAAGCCTAACCGCGTCGCACAAAATCGATGTCGAGCGGCGCTTCCCCGAAAGACCTACCGCTGTCCACCGAGAGCGGGCTCTGTTTGCCCCTCTCTGGAGGCGCAGCTTCGCCGATCAAAGAAAGACAGTGGAGGCCATCGGGTACCTGGAGGGTGGAAACACCCATGATTTCGACGACATCCCCGCAGTAATCACCCACTACGTCGAGCAACTCATCGAGGCCTTCCCGACCACCGACGAGCGCAGCGATAACCTACTGAAAATCAGACGCGACACCGAGCACGCCACGGTCCTTACACGGCAGGCTGTCGCTTTCAGCCGAACCGCCAACGTCACGCTCGCCGCGACGAACCATCAGGAGATCCCCGGCGTGCCAGTGGGGGATTACGTCGCAGTGTATGTGGCCGACACTGCCATCGGGATGGACGCAGAGATCCGTGCGCTATCGTCCGAGCCCTTCTCTACGACGAAGGATACGGGCAAGCGTCTCGATCTCTCGACAGTCGCTAGCGTCGCGCGGCAAAGTGAATGGCACGTGATTGTTACGAGCACGCTCGGACAAGGGACGACGGTTAAGGTGTATTTTCCGCGAATGACCAGTCACGACGAGTCGGCGTCGCAGGACGAATGCCGCGGGATCACGAAGTCATGACATCGCCGTCACCGCAGGTGGTCATCGGCCGGGTGCTGGTGGTGGACGACGAGCCCACGCTGCGCCGCGTGATGGGACGCTCGCTCACCGCCCTCGGCCACACCGTAGTCGAAGCGGCCTCGGGCCAGGAAGCGATCGAACAGCTCAACGGCGGACGCTTCGACGTCGTGGTGAGCGACATCCAGATGGCGGGCCTCGACGGGCTGCAACTCCTTCGCGAAGTGCGCGAGCGCGAGCCCGAACTCCCAGTGGTGCTCGTCACCGGGGCGCCGGATATCCGCACTGCAATGGAGGCAACGGAGTTCGGCGCGCTGCTCTATCTCACCAAGCCTTTCGAGATGGCGAAGCTCGCGCAGGTCGTCGAGCGCGCCATTGTTCTGTACCGCGGGGCAGTGGCGAAGCGGGACGCGCTGGCCCGCGAGGCCGAAGCGGCCGGGCAGGTGGGGAGCCGAGCCGAACTCGGGGCCGACTTCGATCGTGCGCTCTCGACGCTGTGGATGGCCTACCAGCCCATCGTACGCCCGGCGGATCACTCCACGCTGGGGTTCGAGGCGCTGGTGCGCAGCCGGGAGAAATCGCTGCCACATCCGGGAGCGCTTCTCGGCGCGGCGGAGACTCTCGGTCGCCTCTCGGACCTGGGGCGCGTCATCCGCCGGGCCGCCGCAGAGGCCATGACCATGGCACCAGGGGAGGCGCTTCTCTTCGTCAACCTCCACTCACGCGACCTCCTCGACGACGCGCTCTTCTCGGACGCCGAGGCCCTCTCGGGAATCGCCAAAAGGGTGGTGCTGGAGATCACCGAGCGGGCTTCGCTGGACGAGGTTCCTGACTTCCGGGCGCGCGTTTCACGGCTGCGGGAGATGGGCTTTCGCCTCGCCGTCGATGACCTCGGCGCAGGCTTCGCCGGGCTCACCAGCCTGACAACACTGGAGCCCGATATCGTGAAGTTGGATATGGT
>CANJUR010000204.1 GCA_947477565.1 Deltaproteobacteria bacterium | reverse complement strand
GTTGCTGCACGCCCATCGGGTGCAGGTGTCGTCCGATCGGGCGGCGATGTACGCGGGCGGCCCACGGGTCCAGCGGGTGAAGGCGTTTCCCATCGGGCAGATGGCGCTGTGCAGTGCCGACGCCGGCGCAGGCTACGGGGGGTTGGGCCAGCCGGGGTCGATCACCCTGGCGCCGGGTGAGAGCTTCGAGGCGGCACGGTGGGACGGCGTGCTGCGCGAGGAGGTGCTCGACCCTCAGCGAGGGGTGTGCGCACGGGAGACTGAGGCGACCCCGGCACGCTATCGGTTTCGGCTGGATCAACCGCAGTTGGAGGGTGCGCCGGTGTGCGATCCGGTGGTGATGGCGTGGCCGCTGCAGGACGACGCGGGGGTGCCGGTGTTGGAGATTCGTTGTCGCAACGCGCCGCGGGATGCGGGCGCGCGGACTGCGCCGACGCCGACGCCGTAAGGACGCTCCGGTAACCTCTCCTCGTCGTCGCGGCGCGGCGTGGTACGCTGTTTCCACGGACGCCCGCGGCGATCACCGTCACGGCGTCTCGAGCGGAGGTGATCGACGACCGATGGCGCTCAAGATCGACCAGGACCACGCGCGCTTCCGCGACATTGTGAAGGGCCGCATCCGCGAGAACCTGAAGCGATACATTTCGCGCGGCGACCTCGTTGCCCGTCAGGGCAAAGACACGGTGACCATCCCGGTGCCGCAGATCGACCTTCCGCGCTTTCGTTTCGGCGAGAAGCAGTCCGGGGGAGTGGGTCGCGGCAAGGGCGAACCCGGCGACCCGATGGATGGCGACAGTGAAGGAGAGGGGGCGGGCAAGGGCAAGGCGGGCAAGGACGGGGGAGAGCACGCGCTTGAAGTGGAGGTCGCACTCGAGGACCTCGCGAAGATTCTCGGCGAGGAGCTAAAGCTCCCGAGCATCGAGCCCAGGGGCAAGTCGAGCATTGTTGCCGACAAGGACAAGTACACGGGCATCCAGCGCTCTGGCCCGGAGTCGTTGCGTCACTTCCGGCGCACTTACCGGGAGGCCCTCAAGCGGCAGATCTCCTCCGGGGGATACAACCCCTCGAACCCGGCGATCATCCCTATTCGCGAAGACCGTCGATACCGTGGCTCCAGCACCAGCGTGCAGCCGGTCGCCAATGCGGTCATCGTCTACATGATGGACGTCTCGGGCTCCATGGGCGACGAGCAGAAGGAGATCGTGCGCATTGAGAGCTTCTGGCTCGATACGTGGCTTCGCTCACAATACCAGGGACTCGAGTCGGTTTACATCATTCATGACGCCGTCGCGCGGGAGGTTGATCGCGACACCTTCTTCCACACCCGGGAGTCGGGTGGAACGATGATTTCCTCGGCATACAAGTTGTGCGCGGAGATTCTCGGGCGGCGCTTCCCAGCCTCGGACTGGAACGTCTATCCGTTTCACTTCAGTGATGGGGATAACTGGTCCGCCGATGACACGCTTCAATGCATCGAGATCTTGAAGAGCAAGATTCTGCCGGGGTCGAACATGTTCTGTTACGGGCAGGTTGAGAGCCCCTATGGATCTGGGCAATTCGTGAAGGATCTGCGGGAGCACCTGGGCAAGGACGAGCGCGTGGTGACCTCGGAGATTCACGACAAGGAGGCCATCATGGGATCGATCAAGGAATTCCTCGGAAAGGGGCGCTGAGATGGAGTCCACGGGGTTGCGCGAGGCGCTGCCGGAGTATCTGCGCGAGTGGCAGGAGAAGATTGAGGGATACGCTCGCCGCAGCGGGCTCGACTTCTTCCCGCAGGTATTCGAGGTGCTCAGCTTCGATGAGATGAACGAGGTGGCGGCGTTTGGCGGCTTTCCGACGCGCTATCCGCACTGGCGCTGGGGGATGGACTACGAGCGGCTGAAGAAGTCGAGTGAGTATGGGTTGTCACGCATCTACGAGATGGTGATCAACAACAACCCATGCGTGGCCTATCTATTGGAGGGCAATTCACTCACCGATCAGAAGTTGGTGATGGCGCACGTCTGCGGCCACAACGACTTCTTCAAGAACAACTACGCCTTCAAGGTGACCGACCAGGACCGCCGCCCGCCGGGGCGCGCGGAGGACATGGTGGTTTCGCGCATGGACCGGCTGCCGGCGCGGAAATGGATCGACACCTTTGCCAACCACGCCTCCCGCATTCGTCGGCACATGGACCGATATGGGGTGAGCCCGGTGGAGGAGTTCATTGATGTGTGCCACTCGCTGGAGAACCTCATTGACCCGCCAGGGCGCATGCTGGAGGGCCGTCCGCGCGCGCCGGAGAGGGATGAAAACGCGCCGGCGGAGGAGGTTCCGCGGCTGCGGTCGAGCGGGTATATGGACTCGTTTATCAACCCGAAGGAGTACCTCGACGCGCAGCGCGCGAAGATGGACGCAGAGGCCGCGAAGACCAGGCGTTTCCCCGAGAAGCCGATGCGCGACGTATTATGGTTTCTCCTGGAGAACGCACCGCTGGAGAAGTGGGAGCGCGACGTCCTGGAGGTGATTCGCGAGGAGGCTTATTACTTCTGGCCACAGGCGCAGACCAAGGTGATGAACGAGGGGTGGGCGTGCCTGCACCCTGACAGCCTGTTGTTTACGCGAGCGGGCGTGGTCACCATGCGCGAGCTCGTCGAGGGCGCGAGCGACACCGTGTTCGATGGTCAAGCGCGTCGCCGGGTGTACGACCAGCACGTGATTCGCGATCACGAGACGGTCACGCTGCGCACGCGGCGGGGCATCGAGCTCTGCGGATCGATCAACCATCGCGTGCTGCTCGCCGACGGCGAGACCTGGAAGCGGCTGGATGAGCTCGCGCCGGGCGACCGCGTGCAGGTCTCCGGCGGCGGCGGGATGTGGGCCGAGGAGGAGGTCGCGCTGTCGTACGCCGCTCCGCGCTCAGTCACCCTCGACGACGTGGCCGAGGAGGCCGGCGTCAGCGTGTGGACCGTGCTGCGGCACCGCGCCGGACGGGGGACCCGATCGGGCGCGGCGGTCGCGCAGGCGCTGGAGACGACGGCCTACGAGGAGACGCCGTGGGTGCTGCCCGCGAGGCGCAAGGCGCTGAAGGTGCCTGCGACGCTCGACGCGCGAGTGGGGGCCATTCTCGGGTATCTGCTGGGCGACGGGCACATCAGCCGGGTGAAGCATCACCTCGGGCTGACCACTGGCGACCTGCCGCAGGCGGTGCAGTTCGCGACGTTGATCCATGACGCCTTCGGGCTGGAGGCGCAGACCCGCCTCGATGGCAATCGCTACCGGGTGCTGGTGCACTCCGAGTCGCTGTCGGACTTCATGGTGGAGACCTTCGGGCTCACCGAGGGTCCGAGCGCGGCGCGCAAGCGGGTTCCGGCCAGGGTGATGCGGTCACCGGTCGGGGTGGTGCGGGCGTTTCTGCGAGCGTACTTCGATTGCGAAGGGTACGCGGGCAAGCAGGGAGTGATCCTCTCGACGGCGTCGGTGGAGATGTCGCGAGAGGTGCAACTGCTGCTGTTGAACTTCGGGGTGCTCTCCCGGCGGCGGCTCCAGAAGGACGGCTGCTGGCACGTGCACGTGGCCGGCGCTTCCGCGTCGCGCTTCGCCGAGGTGGTGGGCTTCGGTCTGGAGCGCAAGCAGGCCGCGCTCGAGGCGTATGTCGCGAGTCATCATTGGACAAAGGCGGAGCGCTGGGACGACGAGGTGGTGTCGTTGGAGCGCGGGCGCTCGGACGTCTACGACATCTCAGTCGAGGATACGCACCGCTACGCAGCGGGGGGCGTGGTCAATCACAACTCGTTCTGGCACTCGAAGATCATGACGGGGTTCGCCTGCGATGCGAGCGAGATCATTGACTACGCCGACCGCAACGCCTCAGTGATGGGCGGCGGGGGAAAGAACCTCAATCCCTACAAGCTGGGCGTCGAGCTCTATCGTGACATCGAAGAACGATGGAACAAAGGCCGCTTCGGCAAGGAGTGGGAAGACTGCACCAGCCTGGAAGATCGCCTGCACTGGGACCGGCAATTGGGACTCGGGCGGAAGAAGATCTTCGAGGTGCGTGCTCTTTATACAGACGTGATGTTCATTGACGAGTTTCTGACGCCGGAGTTCGTTATTGACCACAAGATGTTCACCTACGCGTGGTCGAACCGGAACGACCGATTCGAGATCGATACGCGGGAGTTCAAGGCCATCAAGGAGAAGTTGCTCTTCCAGATGACCAACTTCGGAAACCCCTTTATCTACGTGGAAGATGGCAACTTCGAGAACCGCGGGGAGATTCTCCTGCGGCACGAGCACCAGGGCGTCGATCTCGATCAGGAGAAGGGAAAAGAGACCCTTAAGAACCTCTACCGGGTGTGGCGACGGCCCTGCGCGCTGGCGACGCAGTTCGACGGCCGGGCCACGCTCCTGCGCTTCGACGGCAAGGAACACACGAGCAAGCCCATGAAGTGAGTGCTCACTCCAGGTAGTCAAGCTCCTTGCCGTACGTCTCTTCCATCCACCACAACGCCACCAGCGCAAGCGCGAGACACACCCCGCCCACCACCGCGGCGCTCGCCACCAGCGAGAGACCGCTCTTCTTCAATGCAATGAACGCCGCCGTCAGAAGCGGCACGCTCCCGCGCACGAAGTTGGGCACGCTCGTCGTTACCGTCGCGCGGAGATTGGTGCCGAACTGCTCCGCCGCGATGGTCACAAACACCGCCCAGTACCCGATGCCGAAGCCCATCGCCGCGCACAGCGCGTAGAGGTTGGCTGCGGTTCCGCCGGACTGCGAGAGGTACACGGCCACCAGCGCCGTCGTCGCCAGCAGGAACCCGAACACCACCTTGCGGCGCGATCCGAGCCACTGACTCAGGAAGCCGCTCGCGAGGTCGCCCAGCACCAGCCCGAGGTACGTGGACTGCACCGCGCTCGCGCCGGTCACCTCGCCGGTCACGTGAAACGCCCGCGCAAACTCCGGCGCCCCCGTCACGAGGATTCCCACCACGAACCAGATCGGCAGCCCGATGAGCACGCAGCGCACCAGCCGAAACAACCGCGGCGGCGACAAGAACAACATCCCCAGGTCGCCGCGCTTCACCGTCTCCGAGCGCACCCGGTCGAACATCCCCGACTCGAGCATCGTCGCCCGCGTCAGCAGCAGCCCGAAGCCCAGCGCTCCGCCGACCATGAACGCCGTGCGCCACGAGTAGTGCTTGCCCACATACGCCGCGAGCACCGCGCCGAAGAGTCCGACCCCCGCCACCACCGCCGTGCCGTACCCGCGGTGCTTCGCCGGTAGCGTCTCGCTCACCAGGGTGATCGCCGCGCCCAGTTCTCCCGCCAGTCCGACACCCGCCACGAAACGCCAGAATTCGTACTGCCCCAGCGTGTGCACAAACGCGTTGGCGATGTTGGCCGTCGAGTACAAAAGAATGGATCCGAACAGCACGCTCACACGACCACGCTTGTCTCCGATGACGCCCCAGAGCAGGCCCCCCAGGAGGAGGCCCCACATCTGCCAACTCAGGAGCGACAGGCCCACGGTGAGGCTCTCCGACGGCTGCACGCCGAGGTCCTGGAGGGACTTCGTGCGCACGATGGAGAAGAGCAGCAGGTCGTAGATATCGACGAAGTATCCGAGCGCCCCGATGAGCACCGTGGCGATCATCGTGCGTCGGGAGGAGTGTTCAGCAGAGGAGGTGTCCACGTGGGCAATGACACCCGACGCGCACGACGGGCGTCAATCGTCGAAGGGCGGCGGCGCGGGATATCCCCCGGTCGCACCGTCGCGCGCCGTCGCGGGCGTCTCCTGCGCCCGGTACGGTGCGGCATCCAGGGTGGTCCGCGGCGGCGGCGCCGCGCGCTGCAACCGCCGCTGCCACACCGCGACGACACCTCCCACTGCGCCAGAGAGCCCGATCGCCGTCACCAGCGCCTCGATGAGCATCGCCAGGGCCTATATCACCCGGCGTCGCTGCCGGTCGGACACACGCGCCAGCACCGCCGCGTAGAGCTTGTCGAGTTGATCGCGGGAGAACGCGATCTCGGCCCCCTGGCGTCGCGCGCTCGAGGCCTGCTCGGACCGCGCGACCACTGCGACCCGAAGTGTGTTCTCCGTGGCCGCGCTTCGAGACGAGGCCAGCAGCACGCGCGCGCCGTCGAGCGCCGCCATCGGGATCGCCACCACTAACACGTCGGGTCGCATCGTTCCGAGCGTGAGCAGTACATCGATCGCGGCCGGCCAGGCCTGCACGTCGAAGTCTTGCGTGAAGAGAGCGGCGAGCACCTCCGCGCGCACCGGGTCGCCCTCCACCGCGAACAACAGCGGCCGCATCCGCGACACATCCGGCGGAACCTCGTAGCCCTGCTGCTCAAGGAAGCGCGCGAGGTGCGGGCGCAGCACCCGCCGGTGGCCGCCCGCGGTCTTGCGAGCGGGCAGGAGATTCTGCGTGATC
>CANJUR010000203.1 GCA_947477565.1 Deltaproteobacteria bacterium | reverse complement strand
GACGTGCCTTCGTCCTTCGACTGCGGCGGACCTGGAGGCTCCGTGGGGGCGGGGCCGGGGGTGGGGGCTCGACGTGACGGTAGATTCACCTGGAAATCATGTGTTTCCGACGCGAATCCCGGATCCCTGGTTAGAGACGCCGCTCGTATTCACCGTGAATCACAGGGAATCGTTAGTTGTTACGGCGCCGTAACACCCTCCCGCAGCCGCGGGTCATTCAGGGCACCGAAGGTTCGGCCTGATCCGCCGGTCGGTCGTCTGCCCTCGGAGGGGGATAAGCGATCCAACGCCCCCAAAGGCCCCTCTGGTACGCATCCGCCAGAGTTTTAAATCCTATATGCGAAGTTCCTCTGGTCTGCGCCGTCGAGAGCACCCGCTCAGCGCGCTGGAGGAGCCTCGCTGGCCCACGGGGCGATGGATGCCCTACTCGCGGCCGCCGACGAGCCAGGGAAGATAGCGGCACTCCCGCGACGGCAGGGGCTGCACTCCTCGCACCTGATGGATTGGCGCCGCGCGCGCGACGTCGGCAGTTGACCGACCTTCATCCGCCCGGTGCATACTGTCGGGATGGCGCATCCGACTGGACTATGGGCCGCAGCCCTTTGTGGGCTGATCATTTCTGGCTGTGGGCTCGGCACCACCGTCGTCGGCGGCCCGGTGGACGCGGCGGCGACCGACCTCGGCGCCGACACCTCCGCCGACCTCGGTCGCCTCGACACGGGCGCCGTCGACGCGCCCGACACCCCGGACACGGGCCCGGCGCGGTGCACGCGGGACGAGGAGTGCCACGACAACGAGCTCGGCCACCACATCTGCGACGTCGCCTCCGGCCGCTGCGTGACGTGTTCGCCCGCGGCCGACAACTGCCTCGCAGGGCAGTTCTGTGAGGGCGCGACCTTTCGCTGCGTGCCCGGCTGTCGCAACGAGGACGGCTGCGCCCCGGGCCTCGTGACCGCCGACGGCGGCGTCTCCACCGACGGCGGCGCCGCGGCCGGGCTGCACTGCGAGGTCGCCACCCGGCGCTGCCTCGCGTGCCTGCGCGACGAGCACTGCCCCGCGGGCCTCGTTTGCACGGGCAACCAGTGCGTCGCGGGCTGCAACGCCACGCAGGCGTGCCCGACGGGCCTCAACTGCTGCGGCGGCGGCTGCGTCGACCCGCAGGCCAACACCGCCCACTGCGGCGGCTGCGACATGGCCTGCATGGTGACCAACGGCGCGCCGCGCTGCGCGATGGGCGCGTGCGCGGTGGCCTCGTGCACCGGGTCGTTCGGCGACTGCGACGGCATGGCGGGCAACGGCTGCGAGACCAACACCGCCACCACGGCGGCGCACTGCGGCGCCTGCGGTCAGCTCTGCGCCCCGCAGCCCAACGCCACCGAGCGCTGCGCCGAGGGCACCTGCACGTACACCTGCAACGCGGGCTTCGCCGACTGCAACGGCAGCCCGGCGGATGGCTGCGAGGTCGACACCCGCAGCAACCCGGCCAACTGCGGCGCGTGCGACAACGCCTGCGTGGCGGCCAACGGCGCGGCGACGTGCACCGCCGGCGTGTGCGGCCTCGGGGCCTGCAACGCGGGCTTCGCCAACTGCAACGGCCGCGCGACGGACGGCTGCGAGGTCACCCTCGCGATCGACACGGCGCACTGCGGGACGTGCACCACCGTGTGCCCGACCGGCGCGATCTGCGCGGCGCGCGTGTGCGCCTGCCCCCTCGGCAACATCACGTGCTCGGGGGCGTGCGTCAACGTGACCAGCGACTCGCGCAACTGTGGCGCGTGCGGCACCATCTGCCCGACTGGCCGGGTGTGCCGCAGCGGCAGCTGCCAGGCGACCTGCGCGAGCGGCAGCACGCTCTGCGGCATCCAGTGCGTGACGCTCGGTGACGACCCGGCCAACTGCGGCTCCTGTGGCAACCGCTGCGCGTCCGACAGCACCTGCGCGAGCGGCGTGTGCGTGCGCGTGGTGACCATCGACGCCATCGGGTGCGCCGACGGCACGCGCGAGTCGTTCGTCGACCGCACGCGATTCCCGCTCATCGCGGGCTGCTCCGGCGCGTGGAGCCTGCCGGGCATCTTCCCGGCGATCCCCGCGTCGGCGCTCGCAGCCTGCGTGACGCTCGGCAACTCGTCGACCACGGCCCCGACCAATGGCGCGGGATGCGCGTCGTCGAACCTCTGCGCGAGCGGCTGGCACATCTGCTTCGGCGGAGAGGTCACGCCGCGCACGGTCACCGGCTGCGGGGCCGACCTGGCGGCGCCCGCCACGTCGTTCTTCGCGGCCGCGGTGTCGGGCCCGGGCTGCGGCAGGTGCGCGCTACGATCGGGCACGCTCACGGGCACCGTTTGCGGATCGAACTCGTGCCGGGACAACTGCCACGAGAGCGGCGACCTCAACAACGACTTCTTCGGCTGCGGCGGGCTGGGCAGAACCGCGGTGTTCGGCTTCTGCGACGGGCTCAATCGCACCTCGGGCGACAACTGCGCCAGCCTCACGGCGCCGTGGGTCTGCGGCGGGAGCATTGCCGAGAGCCGCACGGTCACCAAGTCGGGCTCCGCCGCCGGCGGCGTGCTCTGCTGCCGCGACTGAACTCCTTCCGTCGGGGCCGTTGACAACGGTCCCGCTCCCGTCGCCCCAACGCGGGCGATGGCCCCCGCGCTCCGCCCCACCTCCACGCTCCCCTGGGCGCTCGCGCTCGCGGCCTGCACCCCGGCCGCACCGCCACGTCATCTCGCGGTCGCACCCGTAGGGGATAAGTGATCCAACGCCCCAAAGCCCTTCTGGCACTGATCCGCTGAATTTTACATAACAGATAGCGGTTTGGCGAAGCGCCAGCGCGGTCGAGTGGCAGTCAACCACGCGGCATCAGGCGCTTTGCCAGGGCGCGGTTGAACGAAGCCGCGGAGCCTTCGAGCGTTCGTCAGTCCTGAACCCTATGGGAAAATTAGCCGAAGGCCTTGTTTCCCGGCGAATCGTTCGAGAGCGGGGAGGGTCTTCGTGGGGTGTTCAGGAAGGCACATGGGGCAATGGCCGGACGCTTCGTAACGCGGTCTGGCCTGCAGCGGAGCGGCTTCGTTCAACATCCGGTATGCGAAGTTCCCCTGGTCTGCGCCGTCGAGAGCACCCGCTCACCGCGCTGGTGGAGCCTCGCTGGCCTCGCTCCCCTCCAGTTGCCAGATGGCCCATCGTGCGCAGCACGCGGTGTCACAGCGTCGTCGAGACGCTCCGGGTGCGGCCGCTGGAGAGCTCGCTGGAGATCGTCGAGCGCGACGCGACCGCCCCGCGGTGAGCGCCGTCACCTCGCCGAAGGCTCCGATCGACCTCGCGCCCGACACGTGTTGCGCCGGCGAGGAGCCGACGGGTGCGGCGGTGACCGCCTCGACAATGCCGGCCACGCCGCCGAGTGCCGCCGAGGGCCGCCGAGGGCACAGGACTCCCCCTCTGTAATGCAGGACAGTTCCATGATAGTAGACACCAAGTACATTATACTGACGCACCACGAGAGGTTTCGCGGACGGCACGACGACGGGTTTGTTCAGGAGGTATGCGATGGTCAGAGGCAGCTTGTTCGTGATGGGGTTGTTCGCGGTGGGGGTTCTCGCGGAGGGCTGCGAGTCGGATCCGGTCCCTACAGATGCCAGCACCGCCGATCGTGGTGTCGCGGACGCGGGCGGGGACGATGCGCCCGTGTTGGATGGCGGAGCTTCTGATGTGGCGAGCCTCGACGTGAGCCTCGATGGAGGCCCCGTCGACGCGGCTCCGGACGCGGTGACCCTCGACACGGCGAGCGACCGCGGAGGCTCGGACGTCGCCGACGCTGCCAGCACCGACGCGGGGGGCGTCGGCGGACACGAGGTTTGGCTGGTCGATCAGTCCGACACCGCCGAGGAGTCCGGCGGGACCGTCTACATCTACCCGGGGAGCGCGCTCGGCGGCGCTGACCTCTCGGCCGTCACCCCGGAGCGCATCGACCTCGGCGCGGCGACCCGCACCCTCTGCGTCGACCAGACCCGTTCGGCGCCGCGGCGTCCGCACATGCTGCTGTTCTCGCCCGACGAGCGTTACGCGGTGCTGTCCTTCGTCGCGACCGGGCACGTGGTGTTCTACAACGCCGCGACGCGCACCCCGGTGGCGTGCATCGACGTCGGCGCCCAGGCGCACGCGGCGTTTCCGACGGCGGACGGTCGTCACGTCATCGTCGCCAACCAGAACGGGAAGCTCCTCCAGCGCATCACGACCAACTGGTCGGCGGGCACCTTCACGCTGGACGAGAGCGCCACCATCAACCTCGCCACCTGCACGACGCCCAGCGGGGCGCCCTGCGAGTCCGCGGCGCTGCGTCCCGACAACGCCCCCATCTGCCCGGTGGTCGACGACGGCTCACGGCTCACGTTTGTCACCCTCCGCGGCGGCGGGCTCTTCGTGGTCGATCACACCGCCTCGCCGATGCGCATCGTCGCCGAGTACGATCGCGCCACGGTCGCCCCCAACGGGTGCGGCGGAATCCAGCACGGTCGCAACATGTACATCAACGCGGGCGGCGGCACCGCGGCGACCCCGCTGCGCTCGAGCCTCTACTCGTTAAACCTCGACGCCTTCACGCCGGCCCCGACGGCGGTCAACTCCCCGGCGCCGCGAACGGTGTTCGACTTCGGCGCGACCGGCGACAGCCACGGCGCGGTGCTCCACGCCGGCGGGCGCTACCTCTGGACCGCCGACCGCGCGCGCAACCTCCTCGACGTGGTCGACACCGCCAGCCAGACCCGCGTGGGCGAGATCTCCATCGCCGGCGCCGTCTCGAGCGACCCCGCGCCAGACCTGCTGGACCTCTCCCCCGACGGCACCCGCGTCTACGCGGCGCTGCGCGGGCCGACCCCGCTCACCGCCAACGCCCCGTCGGTGAACAACGCCGTCGGTGCCACGCCCGGCCTCGCGGTGATCGACGTGAGCGAGGGCGGGCGCACCGGATCGCTGCGCGTCGTCGCGCGGGTGAGCAACCGCGTCGGCGACGTCGAGCGCGCCGACCCGCACGGGCTCCGCGTCCGCCGAACGGCGCCGTGACCCGCCTCCTCACCGCGCTGGTCGCGACGCTCGCGGTCCTTGCGACGCCGTCGCCCTCATCGGCCAACGGGCGCTTCCCCAACGCACAGCACGTTTGGCGCTCGCCGAGCGACGGCACGATGGTGCTGCGGGCCACCTGGGGGTTCGCGTTCGTGCGTCCCGCGGCGACGCCCCGCTGGGCCTGCGAGGACGCGCTCGGCTACGGCGGAGAATTCGACCCCCCGTTCGTGATCGACGCGCGCGGGGGCGTGTGGCTCGGGCTCTACGACGGCCTCGTCCGCGTCTCGCCCGACCGCTGCGGCATCACCCGCCTCCCCGCGCTCCAGGGGGAGAACGTCGCCGACCTCGACGCCTCCCCCGACGGCCGCCACCTCGTATTGGTGGAGAACACGCTCTTCACCTCGGCGACCCGATCGGTGGTCGCGCGGCTCTGGAGGTCAGACGACGGCGGAGACACCTGGGGTCCCACCGCGGCCGTGATCCGCGACGCGCTGTTGGACACCGTGGAGATGTCCCGCAGCGACCCGCAGCGCGTGTACATGACCGGGCGGGAGGCGCGGAGCGCGGGCGTTCGCTTCCTGCGCAGCGACGACGGCGGGGCGCAGTTTCGGGGGCTGGAGCCGGACTGGTCGGCGGACGCGGAGAGCGCCTTCATCGCGGGCGTGGCGCCGGACGACCCCGACCGGGTGTTTGTTCGGGTGGTGCTGCGCCCGGCCGCGGCGGGCGGTGCGCTCGACGTGTCGGCGCTCTACCGCAGCGACGACGGCGGCGAGCGGTGGCGGCGCGTGCGGACCTTCTCCGGCCCCATGGCAGGCTTCGCGCTCCACGACGACGGGCGCACCGTGTGGGCGGGCGGCCCCGATCCTCTCGACGGGCTCCAGCGGTCGCGCGATGGCGGTGAGACCTGGGAGTCCCTGCCTCGCCTCCCCTTGCGCTGCCTGCGATGGGCGGGCGGAGCCCTGTACGCCTGCCTCGACGCCGCGCGCAGCCCCGAGGCCGCCCTCGCCCGCTCCGATGATCTCGGCGAGAGCTTCTCACCCATGCTCGACCCGTGCGATCTCAGGCCCGGGACCGGCTGCACCGCGGGGACCGACCCCGCCGCCGTCTGCGCGTCGCTCCTCTCTTCGACGCGCGCCTTCCTGGGGTGTCCGCGAGCGCCGCGTGACGCGGGCGGCATCGCGACGTGTAGACGGCCAGCCACTTCCGCATGAATTTGACCCTGACGGGCGAGCGCCGCTCTTTCACAGGGAAATGCGCATGTCGCCCGGGGGCTCTGCCCCCAGGACCCCCGAGCGAAGAGGCAGGGCTCCCGCCTCGGGGTTCCCGTGTTTGTGGGTGTCGTTCGACAACGTCTCGGCCCCGGCCCTCCCGCTGGTCGGTCCGTTGATGCCTGGGCGGTGCTGCGCGAAGCGGTTTCTTGCGGGAGCTTC
>CANJUR010000202.1 GCA_947477565.1 Deltaproteobacteria bacterium | reverse complement strand
GGCGAAGAGCGGAAGCTCCACCAGCAGCGCAGCGGCGCCCTCCGCGGCGGCGACCCGCGCGGGGTCGTAGGCCACGCTCACATGCACGATAGGCGAGGTCAGGGGGGGCGCGGTCCCCGGCGCGGGGGGCGGCGGCGCAGGAGAGGGCGGCGCCGGGGCGGGCTCGGAGAGCGCCGCGACCTGCTTGGCAACAGTAAGCGCTCGGTCGTCGAGCCCGGCGTCCATCAGGTGTTCGGCCGCACGGCGAAACCACGTGCGTGCGCCGTCGAGGTCACCCTTCGCCAGGAGGGTCTCCGCCGTGGCGAGGGCCCAGTCGGCCTCTTCCGCAGCTTCTGATTCAGGGGTAGAGGCGTCCTGATGATCCGTTGGCATCGGCGGAGTTAGCTACAAGTCCGCCCGCATGACCACAACATCACGACCGATCGACCACCCGAAGCGCGGCCACGTACCGCTCCCAGGCGCCCGCCGCGGTGAGAAGCTTGCCGGCCTCGTCGAGCGCCGCATACACGGGCGCCAGAGCCTCGCTCACGATGAAGCGCGCGCGGAGGGTGTCTACCTCCGAGCGCCGCACCTCGAGCGCCGCCTGAGCCGCCCGCCGCGTCGCCCAGGCGCTCACCCCGAGCACCACCAGCAGATCGTGCCGCGCGCCCGCCTCGACCAGAGCGCGTAGCCGTGTGCGCTCGGGCCCTGGCGGCACCTGCGCGTCCGCGAGCGCGTTCGCCAACCCCTCCACACGAAGGAGTTGCAGCCACTGCAGGGCCACCATCACGGGGAGCGCCGCATCGCCGTGCGCACGCACCAACGTGGCGAGATCGGTCTTCTTCGAGGCCAGCGCGGCCAGGCGCTCGCTGGGCTCCAGAGGAAGCGCTGCGAGCGCCGCACCGTCGCCGCGCAGGGAGAGTTCGGTGCCATCGCCGCCGAGGAGCTGGTACGCCGCAGCGGGCTCGATGCGGGCACGCGCAGCGCTGACCAGAAGCGCGTCGAGGGCGCGGGTCGGAAACGGGATGCTGAGCGCCGTACTGCGGGGCCGGATCTCCCATGTGAACTGGTCGAGGCAGAGGAGGTCGAAGGCTACCTCCTGAGCCGCCCGCCCGAGCATCGAGACCAGCGCGTCGGCGGCGACATACCCCTGCGCAGCAAGCAGAGCCGCGCCGCGCGGGCCCACGTCGAGGGGCACCGCAGCGAAGCGCGCCGCCTCTTGCGGGACAAACCCGAGCCGCGCAAACAGCGCCCCGACGTGCTCGTCAGGCTGGCTGCTGCGGAGCGAGAGAAGGTGCCCGTTGGCGACCGCAAGCTGCCACTCCCGCGCCCCCTCGCGCAGTACGATATCGCCCGTCGCGCGCACCTGCCACGCAGCGCTTAGCAGCGGCCCGAGCCCGAAGCGCCCGAGCGTTCCGGCCAGCCGGGCGTCGCCGTCCACCGGCAGCGGAACCACCGGCGCAACCTCCACGCCCTCGCGCGTCGCGCGCCACTCTGCGGGGCCGCGGGGGATGGTGGTTCCGCCAGCGGAGCCCGCGAGGCCCTCGCGCCGTACGTCGTCGTCGTCGTCGTCGAGCGCGCCCTCCAACGGTTCGAGAAGCTCACGCGGAATGAGTTCGTCGAGCGAGTCGTCGCCCGCCGCGGTGAGTTCGAGCGCGGCGGGGTCACCCCCCACCCGGCGGAGCGCGCGGAGCAGGGCCTCCTCGACCTCCAGGGTGACGTCCGGCGGCGACCACGAGGCTCTGTCGTCGAGGCCGGTGGACGACTCCGCGAGCCACGCCTGCACCGTCGGCAGCGCTACTTCGACGGGCACTCCGACCGGAGGCGAAGAGGACGTTCCGGCAATCACCGCGGGCATGCTGGAGAGCGCCGCCAACGGGGGCGACGTCGGATTCCGCGGAACCGGCGTTCCGGTGGAAGAAAGGGGGCCCGAGGGCATCAGCGCACGAAGCGATGGCTGGGTGATCGCGGTACGTCGCAGGGGTGAAATCGGCGGCGGCGGGATGCTCGGAAACGCCGTGGTGACCATCGAGCCGAGCAGCTCGACCAGCGACTCCGGCGACACCGGCCGCGGCAAGATGACGTCGGCGCCGGAGCGCAGCGCGCGCTCCCCGATCTCCTCGCCAACCCCGAGGAGCACCACCGGCACCGCCCCCTTGCGGCGCAGTCGGATCACCGCCTCGAGGGCACCCGGGAGCGCCTCATCGACCACTACCAGCCGGGCGCGTTCGGCAAGCGCGACCCCATCGAGGCGCTCGGCCGCGGCGGAGACCACGGAGTATCTCGCCGTGCGAAGTGCGTCGATGAGCGCGCCGTCGCTCGGGGAGAGCACCACGACCACGCGCTGAAGAAATCGGGAATCGGTGGTGTCGCTCGCCTCGGTCAACAGAACTCCAATGCCTCCATCGTAGCCGAGATGTGCGCCCGCCCGCAGCATCGCAATCGCCCATCGCCGGGGCGAGATTCTGTTCTATGTTCCGTCGGGCCCCGTGACCGAACCGCTGCTTTCCATCCGGCACCTTTGCACGGAGTTCGCCACCGACGAGGGTCGGCTCCGCGCAGTGGACGACGTGTCCTTCGACCTCCCTCCCGGCGGCGCCCTCGGCCTCGTCGGCGAGTCGGGCTGCGGCAAGAGCGTCACCTCGCTCTCCATCCTGCGGCTCATCCAGGCGCCCGGGCGCATTGCGTCCGGGGAGATCCGCTTCGAGGGGCGCGACCTGCTGGGCCTCTCCGAGCGCGAGATGCGCAAGGTCCGCGGCGCCCACATCGGAATGATCTTCCAGGAGCCGATGAGCTCCCTCAACCCGGTCTACACCGTGGGCGACCAGATCGCCGAGGTTCTCATCCTGCACCGTGCGCTCTCCCGCCGACAGGCCTGGGAGCGCGCCGTAGACCTTCTTACACAGGTCGGTATTCCCTCCCCCGGCGACCGCGCGGGCGCTTATCCCCACCAGCTCTCCGGCGGCATGCGGCAGCGCGTGATGATCGCCATGGCCCTCGCCTGCGAGCCGAAGCTTCTCATCGCGGACGAGCCCACCACCGCGCTCGACGTGACCATCCAGGCGCAGATCATCGAGTTGCTGCGAGACCTCCGCGCGCGCCTCGGCATGGCGGTGCTGCTCATCACGCACGACCTCGGCCTGGTGGCGGAGTTCGCCGAAGACGTGGTGGTCATGTACGCCGGCCGGGTGGTCGAGCGCGCCCCGGTGGCAGAACTCTTCGCCGACCCGCGGCACCCGTACACGCAAGGGCTTCTGCGGTCGGTGCCGAGCTACCGGGACAACCTCGGCGCACGGCGATTGCCCACCATTCCGGGCATGGTGCCCGACCTGCGACGGCTGCCCTCCGGGTGCCGATTCCGCGACCGCTGCGACAAGTCCTTCGACCACTGCGCGCTGCGTGAGCCCGAGCTTTTCCGGGTCGCAGCCCCTCAAGAAATGCGAGGCGAACGCGCGAACCTCCACGACCGCCGCCAGTCGCGCTGCCACCTGGAGTCCACGTGAGCGCCGGCGTACTGCTCGAGACCCGCGGGCTGTGCACCACCTTCGAGGTGCGCCGCGGGATGTTCGGTGCGAAGGGCGTGGTGAAGGCCGTCGATGGCGTTTCGCTCTCCGTGCGCGCAGGCGAGACCCTCGGCCTCGTCGGGGAGTCGGGCTGCGGCAAGAGCACCCTCGGGCGCACGGTGCTCCGACTCATCGACCCGAGCGCGGGCACCATCGCCTTCGATGGGCAGGACATCACCCGCCTCTCCGCGTCCGCGCTGCGCCCGCTGCGCCGCCGGATGCAGATGATCTTCCAGGACCCCTACGCTTCTCTCAACCCGCGGATGCGGGTGCGGGAGATTGTCGGCGAGGCGCTCGAGATCCACCACCTCGGCGCCCGCGGGAGCGAACGCGAGGGCCGTGTCGAGGCGCTGCTCAAGCGCGTCGGGCTACGCCCGGAGCAGGGCGCGCGCTACCCGCACGAGTTCTCCGGCGGACAAAGGCAGCGCGTAGGCATCGCGCGTGCGCTCGCCGTGGAGCCTCGCTTCATCGTCGCCGACGAGCCCATCTCCGCGCTCGACGTGTCGATTCAAGCGCAGATCGTCAACCTCCTGAAAGACCTCCAGGAAGAACTCGGGCTCACGTATCTCTTCGTCGCCCACGACCTGAAGATCGTCGAGTACCTCTCGCATCGCGTGGCGGTGATGTACCTCGGTCGCGTGGTCGAGGAGTCCACCGCCGCGGGCCTCTATGCCGAGCCGCTGCACCCGTACACCCGCGCGCTGATGAGCGCTGTTCCGGTACCCGACCCGACGCGCCCGCGACGCCGCCTCGTGCTCACTGGCGACGTCCCCTCGCCGATCAATCCGCCGTCCGGCTGTACGTTTCACCCGCGCTGCCCGATCGCGAAGAAGGGCCTCTGCGACGTCCATGCGCCCGTGCTGCGCCCGCTCCGCGAAGGCCACCAGGTCGCCTGTCACCTCGCCGAGTGACCGAAGCCCCTGACCGCCAGACAAACCCCGCGGAAAGCCTTCATTTCCAGGGATTCACAAACTTCTGACAGGCTCGGCTCGTAGGAAATCCTCCCCCTCCTGGGCGCTGAAATCACGATGAACTCGCGAAGCCGGAGCTTCCCGGAGCTGGGCTCGACGCGCTGCTGCCGGCGACGACCGGCGTTCCGCCATGAATCGATGCGGTCGAGGCAGGGAGGGCGGAGACACCACGACTCTCGCACCCTCGCTCGCGCCGCTTCGAGAACCCGCGCAAGGCACGACGCCACGCACTCGATGGCGGGGCCTGCGCCTCCCCCGAAAAGACCGAAAGCGGCCGCGCGGTGCGACGCGCCATGAAGCCCGCAGAGCAAGCACTCTGACGAGCGCTGCGCGGCAAGGCGTCTGGGCCTCGCGTGCATCCGCAACCCGTGATCCACGGATGAATCATCGACTTCTACTGCTTTGCCGCGCGGATCGGGGTCGAGGTGGATGGCGATGTCCACGACATGCAGCGAACGGAAGACGAGCGACGAACGCATGCGCCGCAGCGCGAAGGCATGGAAGTGCTGCGCGTGTGAAACGGGGAGGTCCTCCCCGGCGTGGATGGCGTGGTCGGACGAATCGTCGCGGCTATCCACCGTCCCCGGGTCGGACCCGACCGCGGAGCGCGCGTCCACTTCACAGGCGACTGCGTGCGCAACCCCAGGCCTCGCGCTCGATCGCACTCACGACATCGGTGCAGCAGAAGTCAGTGCCTTGCCGCAGTCCGACGATTCCATTGAACATCCACCCAGGGTTCCCTCGTCGGTTATGCTGCCCTTCGTTCTCGAAGCCCCTCTAACAGCCAACGGAGTTCAAGCATGCGTACAGTTCCTCGCGTCCTCTTCGTCCTCTCTTTCGTGGTGCCCGTGGGATGCACCATCAGCGCGGTTCCGGCGCAGACGACCCTCTACGCCCAGCCCGCGCAGGCCGCCGTCATCGCCCAGCCCGCTCAGACCACCGTCATCGCCCAGCCCGCGCAGACCACCGTCATCGCCCAGCCCGCCTACAACGGCACCGCGACGGTCGGCCCCGGATGCGCCACGCCGGGCGTCGGTGTCGCCGTCGCGCAGCCCGCACAGCCCGCGTCCGGCGTCGGCATCGCCGTCGGCGGCAACTGGGGCGCATCCGGCGGAATCAGCGTCGGCGTACAGCGGCCCAATGGGGTCGTCGTCGCGCAGCCCAACTACGGCGTCGGCGTCGCGCAGCCCGCGCAGCCCGCGCAGCCCGCGCAGCCCAACTACGCCGTCGGCGTCGCACAGCCCAACTACGCCGCGCCCGCGGTGGGCGTTGGCCTCGCCGCCCGCCCCGCACAGCCCGTCGTCGGGGTGTCCGTTGGGTCCAATGCCATCGGCTTCAACGGCGCGCCCAACATGCCCATCGTCGCCCGCCCCGCGCAGCCGGGAAGCGCTGCCAACCCCGCCTACGCCGCGCCCAACGGCACCATGGGAGTCGTCGTCCCGATGGGCGGACAGGTCAACGCCAACCCCGGCGGAACCCTCGTCGCCCCGGTCCTCGCCCCGACCGCACCCCGCATCAACACCGTGCAGTCCGTCAGCGTCGGCGTCGTCCCGGGCGTGGCCCCGCTCCCGCCGATCTATCGCCGCCCCATCGACCCCGTGCAGATTATCGCGCAGCCCGTCCCGATGCCTCGGTGAAAACCCGATCGGGGAACGGGAATAAGCGCTCCATCGCGACACCCTCCCTGCGCTCGAATCCGCCAGAACTACCCAAACACCGAAAGTACGAAGCGCCCGATCCGCAGGGCCCCTTTTAGCAGGGATCCGGGGAAACGGCGGTCTACCGTCAGACTGCGGGGAAACAAGCGTGAGAAACCGTCGCGTTTCGCGCGGACTGGCACCGACGAGCGGCCAGCAGTCTTATCCCGCGCCGACGACTGGCACCCTCAGCACATGCCGACGGAAGTGCTCCGTGGGGTTCGCAAGGGTAGGGGGCTCGCAAGGGTGGGGCTCGCGAGCCCCCACCCCCAGCCCCGCCCCCACAAGTGGGGGCAGGGAGG
>CANJUR010000201.1 GCA_947477565.1 Deltaproteobacteria bacterium | reverse complement strand
TGCCGCCGTGCAGCGCCTCGACCAGAGTGCCGCCTCGTCCATCGCGAGTGCCATCGTAGCCCACCCCGGCGACAGACGAGGAGAAGCAGACCGTCGGCGCACCCCACAGGATCAAAAAGCGATCAAGACGCCTCTCGCCGAGGGGTTACGCCGCAGTGCTGCGTTCGCTGGTCGAACTGCGCGAACACGGCGTCGTCGCATCTCGCTGGGCCGCGCTCACGGCTCCGATCACTGAGCGCGAGCGCGCGCGCGTCGAGGCCATCCGTGAGGTGCTCGTCGATCGGCCGCTGACCCTCCTCAACGAGGCGACCATCTGGTCGCGCGCCATTTACCCCATGCTGATGCTGGCCGAAAACGACCGGGTGCAGGCGTTCGCGCAGGTTCCCCTGGACGCGCGCTTTGCTCGCTTCGAGCTCTCGGGCCTCATCGACGGCGCGATCGCGAGCAGCCTGTCCGGCGGCGCGGAGTCGCCCTTCCTCGTGGTGGTCGAAGCGAAGCGCGGCCTGGAGGCGACGAACCCCCAATGGCAGCTCTACGGGGAATTGCTCGCGGCGATGATGGCCAACGGCGCCACGGTCCGGGGCGACGGCTCGGCGGTGATGCACGGCTGCTACACGGTGAGCGACACCTGGACCTTCGTTCGCGGAGAGGGCAGATCGCTCGACGGCGACCGCCCGATCCTGACGATCGAGAGCTCGCGGGAGTACTCCGAACGGGGTGAGGCCGAGCAGATCGCCGGGCTCCTGAAGGGGATCGTAAACGCGGCGCGAACGAGCGCTGAGGCGATCGCTCCTCCGACATTCGGGTAGAGGGTTCTATGCCTCGCGGGGCTCGCGGCGGTCGCCTTCGAGGCTCGACCACCACGCGGGTACGAAGCTCAGCGCTGTCGCGAGCAGCACCGTCATGGCCGGGAAGAAGAACGCCCCGAACTCCCACTGCCTCGGCAGCGATCTCTCCAACGGCGAATTCCGGAAGTCTCGACGCCGCCGTGACACCGTGAAAGTCGCACATAGGGCTCGCAGTCAGCCCAGGCGCTCTCGTGCCAGAACGCAGCCGCGTTGGATCTCCTTCCAACGAAGCCCAAAGAGCCCGTCGAGGTGAAGGCCCTCCAATCGACCTGCGCGCGAGGGTTCGTGGCAACATGCGCGCACGTGTTCGCCGTCACTTTCCTCGGTCATCAAGGTTGGCTTTTTCGCTCCGATCGCGCGTGCGTCGCGGTCGACCCGCTGCTGTTCGAGCAGTTTGGCGCGCAGCATGCGCTCGAGTACCAGGTGTTTCCACCCCGGCGGCTCGACCTCGCACGCTTCCCCGCGCTGGATGCGGTGGTGCTCACGCACGAACACGACGACCATTTCGACATTCCGTCCCTCGCCAGGCTGAGCCGCAAGATTCCCATTCATCTGTCCGCCCGCTCGTCGAGCGCCGCGCACCGGATCCTTCGCGAGATGGGGTTCCAGGTGGTGCCGCTCGAGCCTGGGGTGCCCGTCACCTTCGACGATCTGGAGGTCATCCCGCTGGCCGGAGATCACGTGAACGTCGACTGCGGCGACGAATGGGACACGCTGCCCCTGCTTGTGCGAGACACGGGCGGCGCCGGGAGCTTCTTCTCCATGGTCGACATCACACCGACGGAGCACCACCTCCTCCTCGTCAAGGGCGTGCTCGCGAAGCCGGGGCTGGTCACCTGGACAAACAACGCCCTCGACTGGAGTCACATGACCGACTTCGTCGACGAGATGAGCGGCAGCACGGAGGCGTGCGCGGCGCGGATGGGGGTCGGTCGCGAGCTCGTTCGCGCGGCGTGGGGGCGGCCAGCCGCGACGCTGCTGTGCGCGGGTGGGTTCTCGTTCTACGGCGAGCGGGCGTGGCTCAATCGTCGCGTGTTTCCCATCGACTGCGATCGCGCCTGCGCATTGCTCGAGCGCGCCCATCCGCGCGAAAAGTTCGTCTCTACAATTCCTGGGCAGACGTTCTGGATGGAGGGCAATCGGCTCGTGCGCGTCGACGCGTCGACCGACTTTCTCGCGACCGAGCCGCGCAACGTCTGGCCTTCGCGCGAGCCAGCCCACCTCGCGACGCTCCCGGATTTTGCACCCGCGAGCGGAGCACGCACGCTCGGCCGCGGTGATCTCCCGCGCATCGAAGAAGGACTCAATGAACTCGCCTGCGCGCTGGTGGGCGGTCCGCTTTTTCGATGCCTCCATTCAATGATGGCGGGCGAGTCCGAGGGGCGTCGGCCGACCTTTGCGTTTGCGCTCCGCGACGGGGCGCGACGGCACGTGTTCGAGTACGTGCCGTCCGCGTGCGTCTTCCGCCGCGTCGACGTCGACGATCCCGAGAGTGCCTATCTCCTGGGCCTCGAATGCTGGGCCTCGGACCTGCTCCTGGTGCTTCGCGGCGACATGGGTCCCATGGCGCTGACCTTCGGCCGCGCTCGCCTCTGGAACGCCGTTCCCGCTCTCGTCGCCGACGTGATCTTCGATGAGCTCTACCGCGTGAGCCATCCGCTCCGTCGACCGGCAGAGACCTTCCGCGCCTACGAGCGCCTCTGGAAGAACGCCCCCACCGCGCGCGTGCGTGTCGCCGCGAAGAAGCGCACCCGCCGCACCTCGTAGGTCGAGTCGCCCAGCGTCCGGTCGTGGTTCACGAGCACCGAGGCCTCGAGAATCAAAGGGGGATCGGCGATGCAACGCCCCAGGGCCTTCTGGCGCGAATCCGCCAGAGGTTACAAAACGTCCTGGAGGGCCATCGTGCAGGAAGCCGAAGGTCACGCCGGTTGCGGGCCGGTGGACGAGGCTCCAGCAGAGCCCCCCGAGCGCGTAGATCACCGACGACGCGGCGAGGTTGGCCGCCCACGACGCGGGGCGAGCCAGTGACGCACGCGGAGGTATTCCTGGAACGCCGCGAAGCGCTCAGGTCGGCCGACGTGAGCCCTCCACACCTCAAGAATGTCCTCCAGCGGGACGCGTTCAGCGTACTGGTCGGCGAGTTCTTTGAAGCGAAGCCTAACCAGACGGAGTTCCTTCTTGATGCGATCCACCCGCTCCCAGAAGTCGACCCGCAGTAGCGCCTCGCAGCTCGCGAGCAGCGCCATCGACACCTGCTGATCGAGTTCGTCGCGCAGGTCGCGCAACGCCGCCTCGAATTCGGTGGGGGTCATCCCGATGAAGCTCGACGAGGGGGAGAGACCCGTCGGGGCCACGGACTGCAAGCACTCCAACGCCTCGATCGACCGGTCGCAGTAGGCCAGGACGTCGCCCGGCCCGGGCCACTCCGCCGCGAACCTCATTCAGCGAACGGCGATCGGGTCGAGAGCAGCAGATGTTCGAGCGCGGAGACGAACGTCTCCTCGGACAGGTCGTCGAGGTCGAGGATCGCGCGCGACACACGGGACGGAAGCGCGACCTTCCACGCGCCGCTTTGCTGTCGAAGCAGCCGTGCCTTGCGAGGTCCACTATCGAGGTCGACGCGACCTGCGCTGCCGATCACATCGAGACCGACCGGGTGCACGTGAACGGAATGCGGTCCCGGCGCTTGGATGATCATCGCCGGGACGTCGTAGGTGCCGTACTTCGACTCGGTGACGGTCGTCCCTTCCCGGTGGATCTTGAGCAGCCCTTCCCGTTCAGGCTCCCGCAGCCACGCGTGGAGGCGATCCATCAGCGATGCCAGGTCCGCGATCCACTCGGCGCGCTCGTGTTCGAGCGTGGCGTTGTCAGTCGCGCTCGCTTCCGCATCCGCCTTCCACTGCTTGAGGTGAGCGCGCAGACCATCGAGGTTTCCCATGCCAGATCCAGCGTATCAGCTTCGATGGGTGTCCGCTCACCGCCGGGCCGCTCCCCCTTGAAGGCCAGCCGCCGCGGGGCCGCTCGCGCGGAGCTCGGCGAGGGTCACGGCGGACGGGCGGAGGGGGATAAGCGATGCAACGCCCCGGGGGCCTTCTGGCGCGAATCCGCCAGAGGTTACAAAACGTCCTGGATGCGAAGTTCCCCTTGGTTCCAGCCGTCGAGAGCACTCGCTCACCGCGCTGGAGGAGCCTCGTTGGCCTCGCTGGCATCGCGCGCCTTCCGCGGGCCGGCCGGCCGGCCGAGTAGCTGCCGCTCGATCCGATGTTCACCTGCCCGCTCGCCATCGCGGCGGGGGACTCCGACCCCTACTTCACGTTCGCCGACGGCGTGGGCCGGATCGACCTGCCCTGACGTTTGCGCGCTCCGGTGCGCTCGGCCCCGTGTCACGTCCGGGGCGCCGCGTCTCGACGCTCGCGGGCCATCTCGAAGACGAGGTAGCCGGCGGTCAGCGCGGTCTCCGCGACGGACAGCGAGATCAGGCGCGACCCCAGCTCCGGCTGCGCCGCGCTCCAGAACGCCTCCGCACAGAGCAACGCGGCGCACGAGCCCGTCGCGACGCGCGCGCGCGCGGGCATGGCGAGCAGCACCGTGAGCACCGCGAAGCACGTCGCCGAGGAGAGCACCGAGAAGGGCGCGGCCTTTCGCGCGGAAAGCCCGACGAAGGCGCACAGGGCGTCGCAGACGGTCATGCTTAGCACGGTGATCCAGATCGCGGACGTGACCGTGCGGCTGCGCGCGTTGGCGAGCAGCGAGCGACGGAACGCGAACGTGGCCGCGCCCATCACGGCGAGCGAGGCGAGGTCCGAGAGCAGCACCTCGCGCATCGTCGGCTCGTCGCCTCCCGAGATGCTGCCGACGAGCATCACGGCGTTGAGCGCCATGAACGCGACGAGACCCAGGATGCCGCGGAAGCCGGGGCGCACGTCGCGCCCCTTCAGCGCCTCTTCGCCGAGCGCCGCGAGCTGCCGCGCGCGTTCGTGCGCCTCGCGGAGTCGCGCGACCTCCGCGACGAGACGCGGGTCGGGCGCCGACGAGGCCGCGAGTGCCTCCTCGGCGATCGGAAGCAATCGCTGCGCGAGGGCGGTGTGTACCAGCGCGCGCAGCACGCGATCGAGCAGCGCTCGCGGCTGCGGCTGATCGGGCCACTCCGCGACGAGGGGCGTGAGCGCATGCCGGGCCTCCTCGAGTGTCCCGAGGCGCGCCGCATCGGCGATGGTCGCCGTGTCGTTCGTGAGCCCGGCGCGCGCGGCGATGCGGTCGAGCAGGCCCGTCATCGCGCGGAGGCGCAGCGCGTGGCCGAGCGCCGCGCGGAACTCGGCCGCCGAGGCGAAGCGCTCCGCGCGGTCTGCGTGCGTGGCGCGGTTGCACACGGCCGCGAGGGCCGGCGAGACGGCGTCGCCGTAGTCGACGGAGCGCGACGCGAGCGCCTCGGCGCAAACGCCCGCCAGCGTCACGCCCTCGTGGCGTGGCCGCCCTGTGAGCGCGGCGTGCAGCGTGGCGCCGAGGAGATAGACGTCCGTGCGCGCGTCGAGCGGGCCGCGCGTCGCGTCGAGCATCTCGGGGGCCATGAAGGCGGGCGTGCCCGCGATCGCGTGCGGCGTGCCCGCGTCCATCGCGATGGCGCATCCCCAGTCCATCACGAAGACCTCGCCGAACGCGCCGACCATCACGTTCTCCGGCTTGAGATCGCGGTGAACGATGCCGCGTACGTGGGCGAAGGCGAGCGCGTCGGCCGCGCGCGCGAGCGTTTCGACAAGGGCCGTCTCGCGGTCGCCGTGGCGTGCGAGCAGCTCGGGCCAGGCGGGGTGTGCGGCATCTGCGGCGAGCGCCTCCAACGTCGCGCCGACGACGCGCTTCATCACGAGGACGGGACGCCCATCGTCCGCGAGCCCGAGCGCGTGCACGGGCACGATGTTCGGGTGATCGAGGCTCCCGGTGACCCGCGCCTCGGCGAGGAGCGCGTGCGCGTTCCGATCCCCGTCGCCGAGCGGCAGCTTCACCGCGACGCTGCGTGCGAGGGAACGCTGCTCGGCGAGCCACACCTCGCCCATCCCGCCGCGACCGAGCACCGCGCGCAGGGCGAGATCGGACGCGCGCGTCGACGGGCTCGTGCCCGCGCCCACGTCGGGGCGTTCGAGCGCGATCCGGGGGAGCGAGACGCCGTCGTCCGCGGCCGGCGGCGCGTGGATGGTCTCGCTCCAGAGCGTCGCATCGGAGTCGTCGGGTCCTGCTCCCCCGAGGAGCAGCGTCTCCGCGAGCGTGGAAGGGACGGCGACCATGGGCGTCGTTACGCCGCGGACGCGCCGTGCGTCAAGTCGCGGGTCGCCATCGTGGCGGTGCGCTGTAACCCCTCGGCGAAGGGCGTCTTTCGGGCTCCCTCGGTCTCGTCCTACGCCTACGTGCGGAGGTCCCGATGTCCCGACTCCCGACGCCCGCTCGCCGCCACTGGCACCAATGGACCGAAACTGAGGCGACTGCCGTCCTCGGCGACTTCGCCACCGCGGGGCTGACCCCGGCTAAGTTCTGTGCGCGACGCGGCATCTCGCGAGGGCGCCTGGCCTACTGGCGTGAGCGTCTCTCGACCGCCTCGACCCCTGCGACGCCAGCATTCGTCGCGGTCACGCTCCCGATCTCGCGGCGCCCCGATGCGCATATCGAGATCGAG
>CANJUR010000200.1 GCA_947477565.1 Deltaproteobacteria bacterium | reverse complement strand
GATCGCCTGAATCGCTTCCATGCCCCGGAGAATGCAACAGGTTTCTGTCGCGCAGGAGCTCTCGAGATGAGGTCAACCATCAGACTTGTGGGGGCGGGGCTGGGGGTGGGGGCTCGCGTAGAGACGGTGAACCAAGGGTTCTGACGGTAGATCATGGTTTCGCCGCATCCCTGCTAATGGACCCCCGACCCGGCCGGTTAGGGGGTGAAGGGGTGAGCGTCCGGACAATCGACGAGCCTCCGTCACTTTTCAGTCAACTGCGCCTCGCGAGAAACGTTAGGGGGCGGAAGGGGCCTCCGGACTGACACCGGCGATCGCTCTCTCGCGGCGATGCGCGTGGCTGCATGCCGCTTGATTCCCGCGGATCTACGCCCCCTTACGGCCGCTGGACAGAATCCGTCACGCGCTGACGATTGTTACTTACGGTGTCCCTCCCGGCGCCGTTGGGCGCCATGGGCGAAGGGGAACGGCAGTCGCGTGGACGCACCACCGCGAACACCGCCGCGCCGTCCCTGCGCCGCCGCCCCGCGCTTCTCCCCCACCACACACCCCCAAGGAGCCCCTTCGATGACGACCCCCCGGCCGCTCTCTCCCGCCGCCTTGCGCGCGATGGTCGCCCGCTTCGGCCCCACTACCGACCATGTCCTCCAGGCCCTCGAACTGGCCTGCCTCGCCAGTCGCGTCGATGTGATCGATGCGCTCCTCGGGTCCGTCTCGATAGGCTCCGACGGCGACGGCTTCGTTCAGCGTGCCGGTCACGACTGCCCCTGGCAGATTCGCTCGGCCGACCAGGTCTTGCAACTGCGGACCAGCCAGCCGCTCGCGGCCCCGCACCTCTCCGCCATTCTCGGCCTCCTCGCAATCGCCTCTCCCACCACGCTGGCGCGCCTCCAACTGCTCGGAGGGCTCGAGGGGTACTTCCTCGCCCACGAGTGGTTTCTCCCCGAAGACCTCACCGCCCTGATCGGCATCGACACCCTGAACGTGAACGGCCGGTACGCGAACGATCGCCCGCTGCCGGCGGCGCTCGGGCGCATCACCACGCTCACCGACCTGCACCTGTGCTCCGCCGGATTGACCGATGCGCACTTCGCCCGCGTGCGGTTCGAGTCGCCGCTCTCCGACGTGTACCTCGCGGGCAACCGACTCACGCAGGTGCCCGAAGCCCTGTCATCAGCCCACGGGCTTCGCTGTCTGAGCGTCAGCAGCAATGCGATCACCGGGCTGCCCCCGTGGCTGCACCGACTCCCGTCGCTCACCGAACTGGACGTCAGCAGCAACGCCCTCACCGAGCTGCCGGCTTCCCTCGGGGAGTGCCGGCAACTGACCGATCTGCACCTCTCCAACAACCGCATCGCTCGCATCCACGCGCGCCTCGGCGACCTGTCCGCACTTCGGCGGATCGGCCTCAGCGACAACTGTCTGACGGAGGTTCCGTCGGTGCTCGGCACCCTCCGCGCGCTGCAGGATCTCGACCTCTCCGGCAACCCCCTCGAGCACCCTCCCGAAGGCTTCACGGAGTGCCGCGCGCTCTCCATTCTCGTGCTCGCCCGCTGCGGCCTCAGCACACTGCCGACGACGCCGTGGAGCCTCCCGTCGCTCAAGCGCCTCGACCTCTCGGACAACCTGCTCCGCGACCTGCCGCCCTGGCTCGGAACACTCTCCGCCCTCGGGCACCTCGACCTCTCGGACAACCAGTTCACGGGGCTTCCCGACGCGTTCGCCTCGCTCGAACACCTCACCTGGCTCAGCCTCGAGGACAACCCCCTCGACGACCTGCCCGCAGTGCTCGGCCGCTGTCCGCGGCTCCACTCACTGCGACTCGATCGCTGCGGACTCGCGACCTTACCCGCAGACCTCGTGGGGTTCTCCCGGCTCTCGCTGCTCACCCTTTCGGAGAACCCGCTGCGGCAGCTTCCGGAGTCCTTCGGTGGGCTCTCCACGCTCAACATCCTCGACCTCGACCTGACCCCCCTCACGGCACTCCCCAACAGCTTCGGCGCGCTGCACCACCTCACCGACCTCACCCTCGCCCACACCCTGCTCACCGAGCTTCCCGAGAGCTTCGGCGCCCTCGAGCGCCTGCGTAAACTCCACCTCGAGCACTCCCGACTCGCGACGCTCCCCGCGTCCTTTGGCAGCCTCTGCGCGCTCACGTACCTCGACGTCTCCTACACCGCGCTCACCGCGCTTCCCGAGTGTTTCGGCGACCTGCCGAGCCTCACCTCCCTCGACGTCTCCCACACGCCGCTCGGCGCGCTCCCCGCGTTGCTCGCGCGCCTCCCGGCCCTCGCCACGCTCACCGCCGACGCCTGCGGTCTGCAGGCGTTTCCGGAGGTCATCACGCGACTCGAGTGCCTCGACTCCGCCAGCGTGGACAGCAATCAAATCAAACACCTCCCCGATGACCTCGCGCACTGGCAGGGCGTGCGTCACCTCTCGCTCGCCGAGAATCCGCTCACGACGATTCCCGCCTGGATCTTCGCCATGCCCAGGCTCCAGGCCCTCGACCTCCGGAGCACGGCGATCACGGCGCTGCCCGCCGTCGCGCTCGCCCCGACACTGCAGACCTTCGACCTTCGCAACACACCGTTGACCACGCTTCCGCCGTGGCTCGCGGACGCGACGCCCCGCCTCGAACTCCTGCAACTCAGCCCCGACCTCGCGCTCGACGCCCCCGGCGCCGCGGTGCTCGAGCGCCTGCTCGCCCGCGGCATCCTCCACTGACCCTCACACCTCTGAATTCACCACGTTTTCTCGACCCAACCACCATTCCGGAGATCCCCCATCCATGGCCCAATCGAACGTCACCGCCGCTTCCACGACTGGCACCTACGGTCCCACCGTCGATGCCCCCGGCCTCACGCAACTGCTCACGCACGTGCTCGAGGCCAACACCCACGCCGGGCGCTTCGGCGAGCTCCCCACGCCGGTCTGCATCTGGGGACCGCACGGCATCGGAAAGACCGCCCTCGTCCGCTCCTGGGCGCGCGAGCGCGGCTGGGGATTCGTCGAAATCGCCCCCGCGCAGATCGAAGAACTCGGCGACCTCCACGGCCTGCCCACGCGCCTCGACGGCGGAACCGGCGCCGCCCGCGACGGTCGCACGGGCTTCCTCCCGCCCGAGTGGGTGCCCCAGCAGCCCGGTCCCGGCATCCTGCTGCTCGACGATCTCAACCGCGCCGACGAGCGCGTGCTCCGCGCCCTCATGCAGCTGTTGCAGAACCATCGGCTGTACTCCTGGGCGCTCCCCGATGGCTGGCAGATCGTCTGCACGGCCAACCCCGAGTCCGGCGACTACAACATCACCACGATGGACGACGCGCTGCTCACGCGCATGCTCCACGTGACGCTCGCCTTCGACGCCGGCGCCTGGGCACGCTGGGCACGCGCGGCCAGCGTCGATCCGCGCTGCGTGGAGTTCGTCACCACGTACCCCGAGGCCGCCCTCGGACGCCGCACCACGCCCCGCACGCTGGTGCAGTTCTTCCGTCAGGTCGCGCCGATCGCGGACCTCGACGCCGACAGCCATCGCGTGATGCAACTCGCGCAGGCCACCCTCGACGCGGCCACCGCGGCGGCGTTCGCGCAGTTCGTCAGCTCCGAGCTGCGCGAGCTACCCCACGCCCGCGCCCTCCTCGAGGCGAACACCGCCACCGAGTCCGTGCGCCTGCTGCTCGCGGCTGCCACCGATCGCAACGATCCGTCACGCCAGCGCATCGACCGCCTGGGCACCGTGATCGCCCGCCTCGAGGCCGCCATCGAGGTCGATGGGTACACCCCCGGGCCGCGGCACGGCGCAAATCTCACGGCGATCCTCGCGTGCAAGCAGGTGCCGCGGGACCTCGCCATGCGGCTCCATCGCACGCTCGCGCGGCACAACCTCGGATCCCTCGTGCGCGACCGCTCCGTCGCCCGTCGCCTCATCGCGGACGTGCCCTTCTGATGCCCGCGCCCATCTCCGATGCGCAGTGCCTCGAGCTCCTCGCCGACGCCGCCTGGGAACTCGCGCGCGCGCTCCCCTTCCACGGCCACGTCCTCGCCGCGCTCGACCGCGTCGTCGATCGCGGTCTCCCCACCGCGGCAGTCGGCCCCGGCCCCGGCGGCCGCCCGGTGCTCTACCTGAACCCCGAGTTCTTCGTTCGGTCGCTCTCGCACGCGGAGCACCGCGTCGCGCTGCTCGAACACGAAGTACTCCATCTCGTATTCGGCCACCTGCGCATCGACCCGGCGACGATGCCCGACCCGAAGCGCCGCAACCTCGCCGCCGACCTGGTGGTGAACCAGTACGTCACACACGCACTTCCAGGCGGCGCCGTGACGCTCACGACCATCCCGGGGATGCCGCAGGATGAGACCTGCGAGGCGTACTACCGTCTCCTCGTCGAACGAACCGATCGCTCGCTCCGCATCGTCCCGAAGGAGATGAGCACCGGCACACACCATCGCTGGCGGGGCGGGAAGGGCGAGTCCGTGGACCTCCACGGCAACTTCATCCCGGCCATCGAGGCGATCACCGCGGAGGCCCTCTCGCGCGCCGAGCGCGACGGCAGCCTGCACGCGCTCTCCGACCCGCTGCGCACCGCCCTCCTGCGGGGGCGCCCGACCCGCGCCGCCGACCCGACGTGGAAGCGCGCGCTGCGGCTCTTCTGCGACCGCGCAGTGGGGGCGACCGTGCGACCGAGCATGCGCCGCGAGAGCCGCCGTTACGGATCCGATCGGGCGCGCTGGGACGGCCCCATCGTCCCGGGATTGCGGCGCGGAAAGAAGCCTGCCCTGGCGGTGGTCATCGACACCTCGGGGTCGATCTCGCGGCAGACGCTCACGGCGTTCTTCGAGCAGGTGGCGCGCATCGCGACGGCCGGCGCGGTGGTGCATGTGATCGAGTGCGACGACCGCATTCAACGGGTCTATCCGTGGAAGGGCATCGTCCCGCTGGTCGTCCACGGCCGCGGCGGAACGCGCTTCGACCCGGTGTTTCAATGGATGCGCGAGGCCGGCCGCGCGCTCCTTCTCACGGGCTGCGTGTACCTGACCGACGGCTTCGCGCCGCCGCCCACGGTGCGCCCGCCCTGTCCGGTTCTCTGGGTCATCACGCCGGGCGGCTCGACCGCCTCGACGGCGTTCGGTCCCAGCGTACCGATGCCTCCGTGATTGCCTATCCAGACCGTCGATACCCCACCGAAAAGGACACTCCCCAATGGTCATCTCCTCGGAGCTGATGTGCGATTCCATGTCTTCTCCGTTTGAGCACTTCAACGCCTCCCGCTGGCTGCGGGAGGTCGGTGATTCCCCCGGCGATGTCGCGCAAGGCCTCGAGTTCGCGCACCTTTTCGACATCGACCGGGTCTCCGAGGTGCTGCTCTTCGAACTGGTCACCGATCTCGTCGGCACGTTTCCCGAGCGCCGCCCTTCGGGGCGGCTCCCGTGGCGGCTGCCGCAGTGGCAGACCCATCCGCGGTTGAGTCGGTTTTTCCCGGCGCATCTCGCGGTCGCGCTCGGTCTCGCCGCCCGCTCCGAGAGCGCCTCCGCGCGACGCATCCGCTGCCTGCGCGACCTCGCGATTCCCAGTTGCAAGTACTGGTGGATCACCGACTCACTCGAACACTTCGGCAACCTCGCGCGAATACAGACCCTGTCGCCGTGGCACCCCGCGGCGCTGCTGCCCGCGCGCTTTCTCTGTCTGCCGCAGGTCGATCGACTGGTGTTCTGCAATGCCTACTTCGGCGACGCGCGCCTCGCTGCGTGTACCTGGAACCTCCCCAAACTGCAGTCTCTCAACCTCACCTTCAACGACCTGACGAGCGTCCCCGCGGCGATCGCTCACATCGCGTCTTTGCAGCAGCTCAGCCTGGTGGGCAATCCGCTGACGGAGGTTCCAGAAGAGCTGGCGGATCTGCCCGAACTGCGGCTGCTCGATCTGCGAGCGACAAGGGTACGAACGCTGCCGGCACGCCTCGCCGCGCGCACCGACATTGAGGTGCGCATGGGGTGACGACGTGGGCGGCGCTCAGGACGAGCGGGGGCCAGCCCCAATGATGATCCCGTCGATGTCCTTCATCGTCCCTCCCGTCCTTCACTTCTTCCCTGTCACGGACTTCTTCGTCCGGTACTTCTCCCACAGCCATTCCGCGAGCTCCGCGAGCTCCGCGAACTCCTCTCGCAGCGCCGTCGGCTCGATCACCGTCACGTGGTCCCGCCACGACGCCACCCAGGCGCTCACCTCGTGCGACACCAGCACCCAGATCACGTCCGGCGGCGCCTTCTGGTACGCGAACTTCTCGTACGAATAGAAGCAGTGTTCGGCGGCGCCAACACTACGCGGCCCGATTCCCAAAGCGGCGCGAGGGGAGGGGACTCGGGCGGTCGCGCGTCCCTCGGAGCGCGCTCAGGCTGAGGTTCAGAGTACGCCGCCTCGGCCCGCCGTGCCGCGTGCTGAAGAACACGGCACCCCAGCGAAAGCCCGCAGCGGGCTCCATCCCGGGTCCCACGGGGCAGCGCTTCTCCATCGGGACATCGTAGGAGCCCGGG
>CANJUR010000199.1 GCA_947477565.1 Deltaproteobacteria bacterium | reverse complement strand
GAAGCACACGGCACGGGGTGGAAGCCCGGGGCAGACCCAGGCTCCTACGATGTCCCGATGGAGAAGCGCTGCCCCGTGGGACCCGGGATGGAGCCCGCTGCGGGCTTTCGCTGGGGTGCCGTGTGCTTCAGCACGCGGCACGGCGGGCCGAGGCGGCGTACCCCGAACCTCAGTCACTAACGCCCCGCTCCCCA
The DNA here is from genome assembly GCA_947477565.1 of Deltaproteobacteria bacterium. Taxonomy (GTDB): domain Bacteria; phylum Myxococcota_A; class Polyangia; order Polyangiales; genus SCUS01. The sequence continues at coordinate 6,433 of CANJUR010000199.1, read as the reverse complement.
CCCGTTCGCGATACGCTCCGGCCCCTCGCTCATGCCACGCGCACCCTGGCAGCGCTCCCGCGGCGTAGACGCCGTCCTCGATCGTTGGCGTCACGACGACACCATGCGCCGCGACCTCGCGCTCGACCGCATGCTCGATCCCACGGATCCCGACACCGTACCGCTACCCACGGATCTCCCCGAGGCCCTCCGCGCCGGCCTCCGCGCCCGCGGCATCACCGCGCTCTACCGCCACCAGCGCGAGGCCCTCGACCTCGCCCGCGCAGGCCGCCATTTCGTCGTCGCCACACCCACCGCATCGGGCAAATCCCTCTGCTTCGCGCTGCCCCTCGCCGAGCGCCTCGCCGCCGAACCCGGCGCGCGCGCCCTCGCACTGCTCCCCACGAAGGCCCTCGCCCGCGACCAGGAACACAGCCTCGGAGCACTCTTCCACGCCGTCGGCCTCGACACCGTCGTCGCGACCTACGACGGCGACACCAACGCCGACGCCCGCCGACGCGCGCGCGAGCACGGCAACGTGATCATCACCAACCCGGACATGCTCCACGCGGGGATGCTCCCGCACCACGCCAACTGGTCGCGCTTTTTCTCCTCGTTGCGCTTCGTCATCGTCGATGAACTCCACGCCCTCACCGGCGTCTTCGGATCGCACGTCGCCAACGTCCTGCGCCGTCTGCGCCGCGTGGCGCGCTTCCACGGCAGCGACCCGATCTTTCTCTGCGCCTCGGCCACGCTGGGCAACCCCGGCGCCCACGCCGCCCGCATGATCGGCGCTCCCGTGGTCACCCTCGACCGCTCCGGCGCACCCGTCGGGCCGCGCAACGTCGTCGTCTACAACCCCCCGATCATCAACCCCGAACTTGGCGTGCGCGCGAGCTACACCCGCTCCGCCGTGCGCCTCGCCGCCGACCTCGTTCGCGCCTCGGTTCCCACTCTGGTTTTCGGCCAATCGCGCCACGCCGTCGAGACGATGCTCCGCTACCTCCGCGACCGGCTGCGCCCGGAAGGCGTTCCCGACGAGGCCCTCCAGGCGTACCGCGGTGGCTACCTCCCGGAGACCCGTCGGCGCATCGAGCAGGGACTCCGCGACGGCGACGTGCGCTGCGTGGTGGCCACCTCCGCGCTCGAACTCGGCATCGACCTCGGTGACCTCGACGCGGTCGTCTGCGCGGGATACCCCGGCACCCTCGCCGCCCTCTGGCAGCGCTTCGGCCGCGCGGGCCGCCGGGGTGTCTCGTCGCTCGCGCTGCTCGTCACGTCCGCCGCACCGGTCGATCAGTACCTCGCGCGCGACCCGCGGTGGATTCTTGGCGCGCCCATCGAGGAGGCGCGCGTGGACCCCAACAACATCGAACTCCTCTTGCAGCACATGCGCTGCGCGGCCTTCGAGTTGCCCTTCGCTGCGAAGGAGTCGTTCGGCGAACTCTCCGCGGACGCCACCGCCGACGCCCTCGGCGTGCTCGCAGAGGAAGGCTCCATCCACCAGAGCAGCAGCCGCTGGACCTGGGTCAGCCCGGACTACCCCGCGCAGAAGGTGTCGCTACGGTCGATCAGCGAGGTGCGCGTGGCGGTCATCGAGCGCGAGACCCAACGCACCCTCGCAGAGCTAGACCACCGAAGCGCGCTGCTGCAACTGCACGGCCGCGCGATCTACCAGCACGAGGGAGCGCCCTGGCTGGTGGAGTCCCTCGACCTCGAAGGACGCCGCGCGCTGGTGGTTCCGTCGCCGCACGACTGGTTTACCGAGGCGATCACGCGCACGCGGCTCGAGGTGCTTCATGCGGAAGAGACCGCACCGTTGATCGCCGAGCCGGACGGGCCGACCGCGACGCTCGGCGAGGTGCGGGTCACCACGGATGTCACCGGGTTTCGCCGGGTGCGCTTCCACACGCACGAGCCCCTCGGTCAAGACCGCCTCGAGCTACCGCCCTTCGTCATCGAGACCGACGCCCTCTGGATCTCCCTCCCCGCAGACCGCTTCGACGCAGCGTGCTCCCGCGTGAACGGCGAAGGCGGCGTGAGCGGACGGGCGCGGGTTCTCGACGGGCTGCGCGGCCTCGGCCACGCGCTGCGCTCCATCGCGAGCCTCTCGTTGATGTGCGCGGTGCAAGACCTGGGCACCTGCATCGAGTTGCTCGCTGCGGCCGAAGACGACCCCGGAGTGGTCTCGCCGACGCTCTTCCTCTACGACTCCGCGCCGGGTGGGGTGGGGCTCGCGGAGCGGGCGTTCGAGCGCCGTGACGCGCTTCTCTCCCGCTCCCGCGCGCTGGTGCTCGACTGCCCCTGCGCCCACGGCTGCCCGGGCTGCGTCAGCCCCGGCTTCGATGACGACGCGGGCGACCGGAAGCAGATGGCCCTCAGCCTCTTCGACGCGCTCGGCGCGCCGACGCTACAGTAACCGTCCGCGCGGGCTCTCAGCCCAGGCGCACGATGCGGCGACGCTTCACCTCGACGACGCCATCCTCCGCGGCGACGGCCGGGCGGTGCTTCGTCGAGTCGTCGTCGGAGGGCGGCGGCGGCCTCGTCGTCGGGTCGCGCACGATGTCCTCTTCGACCGGCAGCGCGTGCTCGTCCGTCGGCGGGCCTTCGTCCAGCGCATCTGACTCCGCGAGGTCGTAGGCGGTGGGTTCTGCGGGCGCGACCTCGACGTCCTCGCAGTACGGCCGGGTGTTTGTCGGCGGGAAGAGCAGGGACCGCAGCGCCGCGGCGCGCCTCGTGAGGTCAAGCTCGTGGGGTGAGTCCGCGATCATCTGCTGGAGGAGTTCCCACGCTTCGTGGGTGCGCCCGAGGGCGATGAATGCGTCGGCGTCGGCGCGTCGGGCGTCGCCGTGCAGGTTGGGAAGCGGCATGAGGAGGTCTTCGAGTCGGCTCAGTTGCGCGGTCCACATCGGCTCGTCGGGAAACTCCCGGATGAGCAGTCGCAGCGCCACGCACGCCTCGAGCAGCGCCCCTTGCCGCGCAAGGACATGGACCCGCCCATCGCGCAGCGGGAGCAGTACCTCGCGACGGCGTTCGGGGGTCTGATCTTCCGCCACGAAGAGCTTCGCCTGGAGGCGCAACCGCTGCGACGAGGTCTGATCGTGAGCGCGAACCGCCTCGAGCACCTCGACGCCCGCGTCGATCTCCCCCGCGTCGGCGAGCAGTGCGACGAGGTCGCCCGTGGTGAATGTTTCTGCGTCGTCGCCCATCGATGACTCTCCAGCGAAGCGGATCTGGGCGGAGACTCTACCCGCGGCGGGGCCTTCGCGCGAACGCTACGACCGCGCAGAACGAAACAGCCGACGCAAGAGCCCGAGGTCGCTGAGAGCGATCGCGAGGAGCAGCGTGGCGAGCAGCGGGGCCCATAGGTGACGCCGCGGGGTGGCTCCATCGACGAGCAGCCAGGTGTCGGCGGTGACCGGCGCGTGGTGGGTTCCGCGGAGGTACTCCCCGACGCCCGCGTACCGGCCGCCGGCCCCGCCGAAGCGCGTCAGCCGACCCTGAAACTCTCCCCGCGCCATCGCCTGCGCGCCGTCCTGCGAGACCTGAACATAGATGGGAGTCCCGTCGCGCCCGGCGACAGGAAACACGAGGTGCTCCCCAGGCCAGAGGAGACGCGAGTAGGTGACGGCGTCGGCCATGGAGGGGGCCGCGCGGAGGGTGACGTAGTGGTTGAGTCCTACGCTCGCCGGATCGGCCGTGCGCCCGTCGCCGAGGGACACGGCGAACGTCGGTGCCATGGAGTAGCGGACGTCGTCGATCATCTGTGAAGCGAGGAAGAGCGCCGCCACGGGAATCGCCGACAGCAGCACGGCGAGCACCCGGCGGCGCGCGCGCGGCGGCGGAGAGAGCCCGACGAGCACCTCGTCGAGGGCGTCGGACTCCCCGGGGCGCGGCGGCGCAGGGATGTCGTCAACAGTGGTCGCGGTGTTCATGGTCGCCATCGGTCGGTAGGACCTCACGGAAGGGAGAAGGTTCTGGCGGGGTGAAGGGTACACCGCGGGAGGGCGTGGGATCGACCGCCGTTGTGCGAGTTGGAGTTCGGAGTAGGCGGTGGCGGTGGTTGGGGGGAGGAAGAGCAGAGCGACGCCACCGCCTGCTCCGAATCCCATGTGCGAGAGCGGGGGAGGGTGTGGACGGGCTTTGCCGCGGAGTACCTGCGCAGCGACTCCGCCGCTCCCCCGTCACCCCTCGCGCAATACCTCGTCGATGGCGCCCACCACCGTCGCCACGTCGGCTTGCGCGACCGAGCAGAGCGCCACCCGCAGCGCGCCCGCGGAGGGCACCACAAACACCCCGCGCGCCTTCAACTTCTCCGCGTGCGACTTCGCGTCCGCCGAGAACACCGTCACGAAGAATCCGCCGTCGTAGCGCGGATACCGCAGCGCCGTACCCGCCGCCGCCTCGTTGAACGCATGAACACGAGCATCGAGCAGCGTCCGCAACCGCTCGCGCTCTCCATCGACCTTCGCCTTGAGGACGGTGTCCGTCAGACAGCGCGCGACGGCGTACTGACCCGCGGCGTTGCAGTTGCTCCAGGTTCCGCGGCAGGCCCACGCGAGGGCCCGCTGCATCGCGTCGCGCGCGGCGTCGTCGTGGGTGCACGCCACGAGCGCCCCGATGCGCTGCCCGTACTGCGTGAAGGCCTTGCTGCCCGACCACGCGAAGAGCACCGCGGCGCGCTCCGCGAGGGGCTCCAGGTGCTTCAGAAACGACCGGGTATCCCTGGCGTAGGCGAGGTACGCCACGTCCGCGAGCACCGTCGTCGGGACGCGCTTCGCCACGTCCGCAAGGATGGTCGATGTGCCCGTCCACTCGGCCTCGCTCATCGAGTAGCCGGTCGGGTTGTGGCAAGGGTCGTTGAGGAAGACCAACACGCGGCCCTGCTTCGCCGCCATCGCATCGAGGCCCTGCGCGAACCCGTCGAGATCGAACCCGCCGTGCGACGCAAACATCGGAAACGTCGTCACCGTGCGCTCGTGCTCGTCGCAGATGGTCGCATACGGCCCCCAGTAAAACGACGACGTAAGCATGGACTGTCCGCGCTCGAGGAAGGTGGACACGGCGTGCCGCAGCGCGCCCGTTCCGCCGGGCGTGGACACCGCGGTCGCGCAGCCCGCAAGGGAGGTTCCGCCGAGCAGGTCGTGAATCACCGCTTGCAGAAACTCCGGCGCACCCGCGATGGGCGCATACGCCGCCGCCTTCAGGGCCGGAACCTCCCGCAACGCCTCCACCACCGACGGCAGCACCGCAAGCCGACCGTCGTCCTCGAGCAACGCCCCGACGGTGGCATTGACGATGCGCTCGCCCGCCACCCGCCGCTGCGTGGCCTCGCGGTTGAGGGCGAAAATGGGGTCGTCTCCAGGGCGTGACGCGTTGCGTGTGGGGAGCAGGCTCATCGTGCTCGCTCTGATGCCATGAGCGCGCGGCCGGTGTCACCTGCCCTGCAGGGTGATCCGTCCGCGAGGCCCGAGGCGAGGCGATGATCAGTGCGGGGTGTTGGCGCAGTGACCCGCCGGGGTCTCCGCGGTGATGATCAGAAACTGCACGCGACGGTTGGTGCGCCGCGCGATGCCGCCGGTGCCCGCGATGGCAGGACACGAGTTGCCGAAGCCGTGGGAATACAACCGCGCCTCCGCCACGTCGTGCGCCATCAGGTAGCGCCGCACCGCCGCCGCCCGGCGATTGGACAGCGTGAGGTTGTACGCAGGCGTCCCGAGGTAGTCGGCGTGGCCCTGAACATCCACCGACAACTGCGGCGCAGCCATCAGGATCGCCACCACCGAGTCGAGCACCTGGAAGCTCTGAGCACCCACGATCTCTTCGCTGTCGAGGCGGAAGTTCACCGCCTGGAGAATGCGCACCTGGCCGCCGGTCATCTCCGCGAGCACCTCGCCGTCAGGACAACCGTCGTCGTCTTGAACGCCGTTGAAGGTCTCGGGCTGATCGGGACAACGATCAGGCCCCTCGGGCTGATCGATGATGTTGTCGTGGTCGTTGTCGGGCGCCGGACACCCCCGGCGCACCGCGCTCGGATGCGGACCCGCGGCTACGTCCACGCACACGTCATCGCCGTCGAGCACGCCGTCGGCGTCGCGGTCACCCTGCGGACACCCGCGGCGCGCGGAGTCCGGGTGATCCCCCTGCGCGACGTCCACGCAGACGTCGTCGGAGTCGTAGACGCCGTCGCCGTCGCGATCGGTCACAGGACACCCGCGGCGCGACGCATCAGGGTGATCTCCCTGCGGAACATCCACGCACACGTCATCGCCGTCGAACACGCCGTCGGCGTCGCGATCACCCTGCGGACACCCGCGGCGCGACGCATCGGGGTGGTTTCCCATCGGGATGGCCGGGCACTCGTCGTCAGCGTCGGGCACCGTGTCCAGGTCGGCGTCCCGTACCCTCGGCACACGGGTGCTGGGTGCATAGGCGACGGAGAAGATTCCCCGCG
>CANJUR010000198.1 GCA_947477565.1 Deltaproteobacteria bacterium | reverse complement strand
CCGCTGCGGGCTTTCGCTGGGGTGCCGTGTGCTTCAGCACGCGGCACGGCGGGCCGAGGCGGCGTACTCCGAATCTCAGTCATCTTCCCCCACTCGCAGCGACCGCAGGGGGATAGGGATCCAGCGAGCTCCTCCAGCGCGGTGAGCGGATGCTCTCGACGGCGCGAACCAGGGGATGTCGCGGCGATGCGCTCAGCGCTCAAGATGGACTGAGCCGACCCTCGCGATTCCGCGCCGTCCAGCCGCGAATCGGGAGTGAAACTTCAATCATTTCGAGTAGTTGTCCGATTTTCCTTATGGCGCCATAAGCGTCACCCGCGGGCGGCCAGCGCCCTGAGCGTCGCGTCCAGCGCCGCGCACTCCTCGGCCCAGGTCACGTCCGCGCGCCGTCGGTTGATCGCGGCGTACACCGCCATCGCGAGCAGCGTCGCCCCGCGCCCAGCATCGCCCGCCAGCCACTGCGCCACCACCGGGTGCCGCGCCGCCACCTGCGCCACCCTCGTTTCCGCGTCGTAGTCCACCATCGGTTTGCGCACGCCGCGCGCGGCGCTGGTGACTTCCAGCGCGTGAAGCATCTCCGGAGGTAGCCCGATCGCGCGCAGTTCGCCCTCGACCCGCGCCACCCACGACCCCTCCGCCGCGCTCTCCTTCACCGCACGCACCTCGCGCACCGGATCAACCCGCCGCGTCGCCTCTGGTCGCGCCGTGGGCACCGCCGCCGTGGGCACCTCGTCGCCCTCGAGCATCGCCGCTTCGGCCAGCACCGTCATCCACGGCGATCGTCCCGCCGGGACGAAGTACGCCCGCTCCAACCGCACGTCGCCCGGTGCAACCAACCGCAGCGCCCGCTTGTCCTTGCGGGCCGTCTGGAGCTGCTGGAAGGTCGTTCGCGTGCCCGGGAGGCGTAGCGTCTTCGAGGTCTCCCGAATCGTCGCGCCGGTGAGCATCCCCGCCAGCGCCGCGCGCGTGAGCAGCACCGCGTGCGCCGGGTTGTCGATGTCTGCGCCCTTCGCGCTGATCCAGAGGTCCAGCAGCCGACGCCAGGCCCAACTCACCATCGCCTCGATAAGCTCGTCGCGCTCTGCGCCGGGGCGCACTCCGCGGCGCAGCCAGAGCCGTCCGGCCAGCGGCGCAGCGCCCGCAAACTTCCCCCCGATGCTCGCCGCCAGCGCGACGGAGCGCTCGCCGGTCCGCGCTTCGAGGGTTCCCGGCGCGCCGTCCGCGACCAGCCACAGCCAGCCCACCGCGTTCGTCACCCCGTTGCGCCACGCCGGGCTCTTCGGGTCGTGCGCTGCGACACACCCGAGCGACGCCTCCGCCTCCGTCGGGCCGAGCGTCCGGCGCAGGACGCCCAGCGCGAGGTCCGTCGCCCGCTGCCGCGCGTGCGCCAGTGCGAGGTCTTCCACCGGGCCCGCGCACGTCGGGCTGGGCGTCAGCTCCGGCGCCTCCAGAGCCACCCGCGCAGGCCACGGCAAATCGAGCGCGCTCTCCCCGAGGCGTCGCCGTCCGCGGTACCAGATCACCGCGCTCGCGGGCAGCGCGTCGTCGTCCAGCCAGCACACCTCCCCCTCCGCGCCCGGCGTCACGAGAGCACTGCGCACCCGCACCCGTACGCTCTCGTCCGCCGGAACCTCTATGCGCACGGCGATCGGCGATCGCTCCCAGGCCAGCGCGCGCAGCGCCAGCTTCACCGTCGCGGTCAGGTCGCGCCCCTTGCGCAGCGTCTGCAGCCAGCCTGCCTCACGCACGCTGAGCACCACCGCCCGCCCGTCCGCCTCGGCCAGCGCACACGGCTCCGACGGAACCATCGTGCAGTACCCCACCGCACGCTGCGTCGCCTCCTGCGCCTGCAGGTCGGCCATGCTCATCGGGCGCGCTGCGGTGTCCGCAAACAACGCCCGCCCCAGCGCCGCGCCCTCCAGGTTGCGCGACGTGAGCAGCGCCCAGCGCAGCGCGGCGTCGCTCCACCCGGGCATCTCTTCGGTGGTGCTCGCGACCCGAATCAGCAACGCCCGCGCGATCTCGAGCAGTCGCGTTCCGAGTTCGAGGGATTGCACCGAACGGTCTACGTCCGTCGGGTCGAGGTCCGCGCAGGCGAGCGCCACCGCAAGCGCGAAGGGCGCCGGGAGGGAGAGCACGCGCGCGGCGCCTCCCGGTGCGTTTACGCGCAGCGTGAGGGCGGGCTCGCCGCGCACGAGGCGAAGCTCGCCGAACCCAAGTTTCGGCGCCACCGACTCGATGCGCACGCTCAGCGCCGCGCACTCCGGCTCCCCCCGGCAGCGCACCGAAGCTCCGCCGGATGCCCGCAACGCGCGCCGCCGCTGGAGACGATCGATCTCGTCGCTCCGGTCGATGGCGCCGTCGCCCGCCAACATGGAGAGGCCCTTCGCGTCGTCTTCCTGGTCGAGCACCACCGCTGCGAGGTCGGGCTCCTCGCCGCTCTCTGCTGCGACCCACGGCGTCGACCGCGCGCGACACCACGCCGGGCGCGAGGAAAACAACGTCAGCGTGGCCAGCGAGATGCGCTCGCCGGAGGGGCTGCGCCAGAGCGGGGCGCGGTGCAGTCGATCGCGCAGCGCGGGGTGCGCCGAGAGGCCCCGCGATCCTTCTTTTCGAGCCCAGTGAAGGCAGAGCGCCGTCACTCCCGTGGCCGTGATCTTCCCCTCCGCGGCCTCGTCGAGCGCCGCCTCCAGGAGCCGCGGAACGATCGCCTTCTCAAGCGCCGCGAGGTCCTCGCGCCCGGCGTCCGAGAGCGCGTCGAGGGCGCTCGTGAGCGACGCTTCGCCAACCAGTACGAGCCTCCCCACGACCGGGGACGGCAGCGCGTCGCCGGCGATGCAAAACGCCACCACGCCATCGACGATCACCTCGAGCCGCGCAGAGGCGACCTCCCGGGCGATCGCGGCATGGAGGGTTCCGATGTCGGACAGAGCGACGGTGACGACGCGCGAGGCGAAGGCGAAGCCGCTGAGGTCTTCCGCGCGCACCTGTGGGCGCTTACCGAGGCGGGCGTGGGCGATGCGTCGGGCGCGGGCCTCGCGCAGCGCCGGAAGCTGCAGGTGGGCGCTGCGGAGCTTCACCGCGAAGACCTGCTCGAGCAGTGCACGGTGCTCGCGCTCGGAGATGATGAGCGGCGCGAACGCCTCTCCGACGAGGTCTGCCGGGGCCTCTGCGAGGAAGGGAAAGGTCGGTCTCCCAGCGTGCTCGATGCGCGCCCGAAACGCCGTCGGGGTGATCTCCTCGACGTCGCCGTCAGCCCGCCGCGCAGGGATCATCGGCGTCTCCGAGAGCACCTTCCGCAGCGGTTGCAGGGCGAGATCTTCCGGGTGCGCAGTGACCCACGCGAGTGCGCCGAGCAACAAGCTGCGCGCAGGCACGCCGCGTAGGCCGTTTGCGTCGGCGTCGAGCGTGTCGGCGGCGTCTTCGTCGCCCTGCCAGGCGAGGGCGAGGCGCATGGTGAGGGTGATCTCTGCGGCTGCGATGAGGGCGTCGAGGTCGTCCGGTACGCTCGTCGGGAGGGCGATGGGCTTGCCCGGCAGCGCGATGATGCGGTCGTCCTCGCAGATCACCTGGAGCGGACCGAAGCGCCCCCGGTGCGTGCGGGTCTCGAGGGCGAGGCCGCTGTGTGCGAGCGTGAGGGTGTCCTTTGTCGATGGCGACGGGGCGAGTGCGATGCGGGTGTGGGCGCTGGCGACGACGATCCACGGGACCGCGCGGCGGTCGTCGAGGGTGACGAGGGCGCGCGGGTCGGGGGTGATGCGCGTGGGCAGCGTGGCGGTCAGGTCTACGAAGTGCACCGCCGCCGGGAGCAGCGCCGCGAGGGTGCGCTGCGTCGCCGGGTCGAAGAGCAGCACCGGGCGGCCGTCCGCGCGCTCTGCACCGCGGTTCGAACTCACCAGGACGCGCGCACCCAGAGCATCGGACTGCGCGCGCACCTCGCGGGTGGTGGCCAGCATGGTCGTCGCGGTGGTGGGCCAGAGCGGGAGGTCTTCGAGGCTCGGGTGCAGGGCGAGCGCGTCACGGATGACGGCGAGCGCCGCCGCGGGGTCGGGTGCCGCTGCCCGCAGCGTCTCGAACACCGCGCGAGCCATGGCACGACGCGTGTCGGGGCCGAGTTCGCTGAGGGTTGGGCCGAACCACTGCCGTCGCGGGTCGTGGAGGGAGAGTGCGCCCGCGAGGTCGTCGGCCGTCACCGCGAGCACCTCCGCGAGCACGAGCTGCACGGCGCGCAACGCGGCGGTGAGGGTGGCACCGCGCTCGACGCCCCCGAAGGTGGCGTTGACGCGGAGCCCAGACGCTTCCAGCGCAACCTCGGCGGGCACTCCGGCGGTGTCGAGCGCTTCGACGAACAGCGGGCGTTGCTCGACGAATACGGTGACGCGTAAGGGGCCGGGGCCGTCGAGGCCGTGGGCGCGCAGCACGATCTCGCCGCGCAGGCCGGGGAGCGAGGCGGGCAGCGCGGGGCGGTCGTCGGTGGCGGCCTCGCCGAAGACCGCGCGCAGGACTTCGTCGGGCTCGTGGGCGACGCGCGGGTCACGCGGGGTGAGCCCGAGGAAGCGCTGGCGCCGGGTCTGCGCGTCGCGGGCGTCGTCGATGGCCGCGAGCTGGAGCGAGAGCGGGCGCAGCAGGGCGTCGAGCCGGGGGCGCTTCGGCGGGCACCAGAGCACTGCGCCGAGGTAGGAGGCGAGGTCGGCCGGGAGGGGCTCCGGGCCGCGCCACACGAGGGCGGGCGGGGCGGCGATGATCGACGCTACGGAGACGAGCGCCCCGGTGGCGGTCGGGACGAGCGGCCACGCGAGGAGGGCGCGGCGCACGGATGGGGGGCAGCGGCCGAGGTCGGCGTCGTCGGGGGTGAGATCTTCCGTGGGCGCGGCGGCGTCCGCGGGATTGGTGCTGGTGGGCCAGGCGTCGCCGAGGTCGTGGTGTAGCCAGGTGATGAGCGACTCGTGCAGGGAGAGGCGCTCGGTGTCGGAGAGGGAAGCTTCGGCGAGGCGCGCGCGGGTGGCGGCGAGGAGGTCTGGGAGGTGGTGGTTCCAGGCGCGGCGGAGGGCGTGTTGGAGGCCGCCGGAGAGATCGACCCGGGAGCGCGAGGCGTTGGTGGGCAGCGCGCGCGCGTCGAGGTGGAGGCGCAGCGGGGCGGCGGGGACGGCGGGGTCTGTCGGGGCGAGCGGGCGCTCCTCGAGGATGACGCCGAGCTCGGAGAGCACGAGGCGGTGCGCGAAGGTCGGACCGAGCAGTTGGAGCGATCCGTGGAGGTCTGCGCCGAGGTCGAGCGGGACGCGCACGAGGGCCGCGGGCACGAACCCCGTCACGAGCGGAATTCCATCTCGGCGCAGCGGGATGGGCAGCGCGACGAGGCGGTCGCGGAGAAGCACGGTCTCCGCTGGGTCGCGGGCGAACCACTCGCGCACGACGGGCAGCCCGAAGGACTCCCGGAGGTGCACGCGGACGCCCTCCGCGGGGAGTTCGGCGGGGCGCGGGACAAGCTCGACGCGGGCGCTCTCGAGGGCCGCGGGGACGCGCGCTTCGGGGTCATGCGAGACCCCGGCGGTGAAGCGCACGCGGTGGCACTGCCCGACGGGAGCGTTGTGGGTGGTGTAGAGGTCCACGTGCAGGGGGCCGAAGCCGAGGGCGGTGTTGACAGCGATGGCTAGCAGTCGAAGGCGCGGGTGGGCGGTGCTGAAGAGGTGATCGAGGAGGTGCGCGAGGTCGTCCGCGGAGGGGGCCGAGCCGTCGAAGGTGATCACGAGGTCGTCGGCGTCGTTGTGGAGGTCGACGGCGGTGGCCCCGCCCGCGACGGCGGCGCGCACGATCTCGAGCACGTAGAGAAGCGGCTCGGCGAGCTGGAAGCTGCGGAGGCGCTCGACGGCGGCGCGCGGGTCGACGAGGGCGGTTCCGCGGGAGAGAATCTTGCGGCGGTCGTTCATGGGAGGGTCGCGAGGGTGAAGAGGGCGAGGTCGCGGCGGGCGTCGAGGGCGTCGGCGTCGAGGGCGACGGCGCGGAGCAGGGTGAGCGCGGCGAGGGCGGGATCGGCCTGTGCGGCTTCGACGGCGAGCGCCACTCGCGGGTGCGTCACGTGGAGCAGCAGCGCGCGGCCGTCTTCGAGTGCGAAGGGCTTGTCCTTCGTCGCGTCGAGGAGAAACTCCGTCGATCGTGGGTCGTTCGCGAAGAGCGCAAACGCGCGGTCGCGGCCGTATCCATCGAGGGTGCCGAGGGAGACGTCACGGAGTCCGAGCGCCGGCAACAGTGGGCGCAGCGCCGCGAGGAGCTTCTTCGCGTGAGGCACGAGGTCGTTCTCGTGGAGCGGGCGTGCGAGTAGATAGCGGGCCTCCGCGGGGGCGACGCGGTCGTCCTGGTGGTGCGCGCGCAGGAGGGTGAGCAGTGCGTCGGGGCTGTGGCCAATATCGACGACGGCGATGTCTTTGCGGGCGAGGGCTGCGGTGAGGGCGGAGGGCTCCGTGGCGTAGCGGCGCTCGGGGTGTCGCAGGAGTCCCGGCGTGAAGGTCGCGGTGAACCGCTCCGGTGCGGCGGCGAGCGGGTGCGCGAGGGGCCACGCGACCTGCGCGGGCTTGAGCTTGTAGGGGGCCGCGAGGGCGAGGTGCGCGAGGGTGCCGAGGAGGGCGGCGTCCGGCGCGGGGCGGGCGGCGGCGGCGGCGCAGCGGGAGGCCACGGCGGCGAAGGCGTGGACGAAGT
>CANJUR010000197.1 GCA_947477565.1 Deltaproteobacteria bacterium | reverse complement strand
TGGGGGCATGTTACAGAAATACCTATTGCAGAAGCGTTTTGTCGCTCCGAACTCCCTGCCCCCACTTGTGGGGGCGGGGCTGGGCTGGGGGCTCGCGAACCCCACCGGTCACTTCCGCCGTCGGGTACGAGCGGTGGCTTTCTCGACCCGATGGGAGCGTCCGAGTTCGATCCAGCGGCGTTCCGCGCGCAAGCTCAGTTTCCTCGGACCGCGCTTGTGCGACGGTTTCCGGGTCTGTGTTTCAGCAGAGTTACGAGCGTTTCCCGCATCCCTGGCTAGCCCAGGGGAAGCGCGGATGCATCCCCTTCGGTGACGCAGACGGTCCGGTCAGCGATGAGCCGCCGCCGGCACCCGTTTCGTCAGGCCGCCAGGGTGGCCCTTCACGCCCTCGTCGGTGCGGGCACCTCGGGCACGCTATTGCGCCCCTCGATTACCGGGCGCAGCAGCACGATCAGAATGGGTCCGACCAGCGTGGTCAGGCCGATGATCAGCCACATGACCCACGAATGACGCGGCCCCGTCGGCGGGCAGTACGTCGCGAGCAGGAAGCCGGACATCGGTCCCACGACCATCTTCGCGAAGAACATCGGCAGCGATGACATGCCCATGTACGACGCCTCGCGGCCTCGCGGCGCGATGCTCGCGGTGTACTCGTAGAGCCGCGGTGACCACAGGCACTCGCCGATCGAGAGCAGGATGATCATGCCGAGGATGGTCGCGTACGACGGCCCGAGCACCAGGACGAACGGGCTGAGCGCCGAGACGATGCTGCCGAGGACGATGATGTTGAACGCCGAGCGGTGGCGCGTCATCGCCGTGGCAATAGGCACCAGCACGATGATCAGGATGGGGTTGATCGCCTGGAATGCTCCGAGCGGGAAGCTATCGCCCATCTCGCGCAGTGAGTACTTCGGGAAGGTGAAGTGCGAGTGCGAGAAGATCAGCTTCACGAAGACCAGCAAACCGACGAACAGCATGAAGCGCCAGAAGGTCTTCTCGCTCATCACGCCGAAAGCGACCTTGAGGGGATTGCTGGTGTTTTCGGCTTCCTTGATGGGCTCGGGCACCGCGGTACGGTAAGGGTCACTCGCATCGACGGACCTGTGCGGCGCGAACAATCCCTGGCGATGCAGCGACCAGACGGCCAGCGTCGCGAGAGCAGCGCACACGAACGAAGCACGCAACAGGACGGTGTTCGTCAGGTCGAACCGCAGCGGAGTCACCGCGAGGAGCGTGCCGGAAAGCTGCACCACGACCATCCCGGCCACGACAGCCATGAACCAGAGAAACGCGCTGGCCACGTATGTTCCCGGCGCGAAGCCGTCTGGATCCTTCTCGAGGTCGATGCCCTTGCGCAGCGTGAGTGAGATGACAAACGACACAAACGCGCAGGTCAGACCCACCATGTAGGTGAGGCGGTACTGGCTGATCTGGAGCGTACCCAGCAGCGGGAGCACCACCGCCATGGGCCGCGGAAGCGCGGCCTTCGACACGTCGATCAGCACGCCCGCGACGGCCGCCGAGACGTTGAACGTGACGTAGTACAGAGAGAACGCGAACGCGCGGGTCTGTGCCTTCGTATACCGGCGGATCGCGGTGTTCATTACCGGCGCTCCGCCCGCGGTGCCGATGGTCAACAGCATCAGCCCCGCGAGGCCGAGCCAGCGGCTCTGCGCGAAGGCCATGGTGCCACGCGCCAACGTGCTGATGCCGAACGCGACGATCAGCGTCTCGCGAAATCCCCAGGAGTCGGCGAAGAAGCCGATGGCGAACGTGATCACCGAGAGGGTGAGCGAGTACACGCCGACCCAACTCCCTGCCTCGACGTCCGTCAGCCCCAGGTCACTCGAGAGCCACAGGGTGATCGTGTAGAGCAGAGAGAACATCGCGAGCATCTCGAGAAACTTCGCGAAGTAGATGATCCAAAGCTCGCGAGGCGACTGGAACAGTGCGTTCAGGTCGTCTTTGAGCGGGCGCTTCTCGGTCGAGGCAAGAGCTGACATACGGGTTCAGCCTACGGGTGGGTTCTGTGGTGACATTTTCGGCGCAAGACTTGTCGTTTGATGCCGACGCATAACCGTACCGATACGGATGCAGGGGCCATGAGAACACGGCAGTGTCCGGTCTGCCATCATGAGAAGTTGCACCGATCGAGCTTCGCCGAGCCGTCGACGCTTGAGTCGTCGTGGCGCGGTGGACCCCCGAATGGTGGGCCCGAGAATCGCCGCGCCACACGCCGCACCGGATTGACGCAGTCTCCGCGATGGCGTTGCAATCGCCGCAATGTCCCCTCGCACCCTGGCTGTCTTCGCTCTTTGCCTCTCGTCGTTGGCCGCGTGCGTCGGGGCCGATGAGGGCGTGGTGTACGATCCTGCCGAGGCGGGCACCGTCGACGCCCCGCGCTCGATCGATGGCCCGCAGCAACCCGACGGCGCAGTACCCGACGGCGCGGCACTCGACGCGCTCGTGGTCGACGGGGCACGCGACGGCGGGCCTCCCTGCGCCTCGCGCGAGACCTGCAACAACGGCCTCGACGACGACTGCAACGGCGCTCCGGACGACGGGTGCGTGTGCGTCCCCGGCGCCATGCAGCGCTGCTACACCGGCCCTTCGGGCGCGGCGGGCCAGGGCGCGTGCAACTTCGGCATGGCGCGCTGCGAGGGCGGCGGCGAGTTCGGCGCGTGGGGACCCTGCGTGGGCTCCGTGATGCCAGCGCCGGAGAACTGCGACGAGTTCGACAACGACTGCGACGGCCTCGTCGACGACGGCTTCTGCCGCGTTGGCGGTACGTGTGTCGCCGACGGCGAGGCCAACCCCGAAAACACCTGTCAGGTGTGCGTGGCCGCTACGGACGTGGGCGCTGCGGTCGCCTCTCGCGCCTGGAGCCCGCGGCCGCCGGGCACCGTGTGCCGCCCGTCGTTGGGCGTCTGCGACCCCGCCGAGTTGTGCGCGGGCGCCTCTGCGATGTGCCCCGTCGACGTGCGCCTTCCCGCGGGCGCCGTGTGCCGCCCGGCGATGGGCGCCTGCGACCCGGCCGAGGCCTGCGACGGCGCGGGCGTCGACTGCCCCGCCGACGCGCTCGCCTCCGCGGGGGTCGTGTGCCGCCCGTCGAGCTCCAGCGCAGCGTGCGATCCCGCCGAGGTGTGCTCGGGCCGCAGTACCGTGTGCCCCGCCGACGTGGTGACCCGCGGGCCCTCGTCGGAGGTGTGCGACAACGGCGTCGACGACGACTGCGACGGCATGGTCGACGAGGGCTGCACGCCCTGCATCGCGGGCATGGTGGGGACCTCGCCGTGGCAGATTCACCGGCTCATGGGGCCGGTGTGCTTCGGCCGAACCTTCACGCAGCACGGCGAACCCGGTGAGTACGCCTACGCGAGCATCCCCGGCGACGGCGACGGCGGGTGGCGCGCGGTCGCGTCGGCCACCATCGATTTCTCCGAGACGTCGGCCCTGTGCGGTCGTGGATGCTCGTGCCTCGACGGCGGCGAGTTTACGTACTTTCAAACCTTCTTCGACGTGACCGCGGGCTACGTCGTCTCGACGCTCTCGGTCACCATGGCGGGCGTCGACGACGGCGCGCGCGTCACGGTGTTCAACAGCGCGCACCCCGGAGGCATCGTCGACGCGGGCTCGTACATTCTCCTCGGCGGCACGGCCGTGTCGAGCAACCTCGCGGGCTACGTGGTGCCCGGGCGCAACCGCATCGTGATCACCCACCTCGACGACTGCTGCAACAGCCGCAGCCTCCGGGGCGTCAACGTGGTGGTCAACGGCGCGCCCCTGCGCACGTGCCCGTAGCGACGGGTCAGGACGCACCGTGAGGGGCGGTGCGCTCGGTACGACAGCCACACTCCGTGGGGTCCGTTCATGCGGGGTGCGAATGGCACGGCTGCGGTTGGTCGGGCGCGGGACACGACCCACGCCAGTGCGCCAGCCGCTTGCACTCTTGCCGAACGGGCCCTTCGGAGTCCGGCTGTAGTCATCACCGGACGGAGTACGACGACGATCCGGAGAGACACTGCTCCCCTTCTTGACTCCCGTTTTGTCACCCTATATCCGCCCCACGCGCTGAGGCGATCGCACCCTGCGTCGTCATTCGCCCTCTCTCCCCGGACATTCGACATGAGCACATCTCTCGTCCTCCCCTGGCACGCGCCCCTCTCCGCCGACGCTCGCCAGCGGTTTGCCCAGCTTGGCAGCGTCGAGTTTTTCGATTCCGACCAGGTGGTGATCGCGATGGACTCGGTCGAGACGCACCTGTTTCTCGTGGAGGATGGTGAGGTCGAGGTCCAGCTCCCCGACGACACGAAGATCCGGCTACGGAGCGGCGACCTGATCGGCGAGATGGCGTTCATCGAGAACTCGCCGCGTCGAAACACCATTGTTTCCCGCGCCCCGAGTCGCCTGCGCCGCATCGACCGGCTGGAGTTGATGACCGCCTTCGCGACCGATCCGACGGTGCTTCGCACGGTGCTGGAGACTCTCTCCGGGCTCCGCGAATCCGCCATGGGCGAAGACACTTCCCTCGCCGCGACCGCAGCACACTTCTCCGCCGCTTTGTCCGCGGAGTCGCTGCGCCACCGCGCGGTGCATCACCCCTACTTGAAGGCCCTGGCCGAGGGCACCTTCCCTGACACCCGCTGGGCATTGGCCGACTTCGCGCGTCACTATTACGGGTATTCCCGCCACTTTCCGCGCTACCTGACCACGGTGATCTCGCGCCTGGAGAACCCTGCGCATCGGCGAGGCCTCCTTGAGAACTTGACCGAGGAGTCGGGCGTGTACTCCGAGCAGGAACTGGAAAAACTCGCGACCTTCGGAGTGAAGCGCGAGTGGATCGACGGGCTCCCGCACCCCATCCTTTTTCAGCGCTTCTCCACGGCGATCGGCGTGGTGCGCGATGAAAGTCCGGAGCTCGACCAGGTCGTGTGCTGGCGCGAGATGTTTCTGTCCACGCTGTCTACGGGCTCGCCGGCGGAGGCACTCGGCGCGCTGGGTCTCGGGACAGAGAACATCGTCCGCACGATCTATGGGTCGTTTGTTAAAGCGATTGAGCGCCTGGGCGATCTCGACCCGCGTGACACGGTGTTCTTCCCGCTTCACACCGCCGTGGATGATCACCACCAGGGCACGTTGCAGGCAGTCTCGACCGACTTTGCGGTGACCGCCGAGGGTCGGTCTGGCCTGCGCCGCGGAATGTTGAAGGCGCTCTCGCTGCGCGCTGGATTCTGGGACTGGTTGTACGAGCGGGCCATGAACCCCTCCCGCGCCTCGGAGGTACTGTGAGCAACGAAGCCGTCGAGAAGCTGGTCGCGATCACCGAAGCCCGAACTGCGCTGGGGGAAGATCTGCCGGGGCCCTGGGTCAAGGACGCGCTCGCCCCCGGGCCCGCCGTGTACGCGAACCAGAACGAGCGGCTGAACATCGACTTCAGTGTCGAGCGCCTCGGCTTCCCGGAGATCCAGACGATGGATCCGCGGGTCGTCCGTATCGCGCCGGGCAAAAACAACGAGCTGCACAAGCACGCGCACGAGACGCTGTTCGTCATCCTGGAAGGGGAGGGCGAGGTACGGGTGGGCAAGATCTGGGGCAAGGTCAAGAAGGGCGACGTCGCGTTCGTGCCGCGCTGGATCTTCCACCAGACGAAGAACACGTCGGCGACGAACGACATGGTGGTCCTCGCGATCACGGACTTCGGGTTCACCTCCGCGGTGCTGGGGGACTACGACTCCCGGACGAGACTGGCGACCAGGGGCGCGGATACGGCGGACCAGTAAGCACTGAGCCCTCCAACGGGCCGTTGTTTTTCAACGAGTTCCAGAACCTTCGGCGCGCGTCGCTGCCGGGGGTTCAGTGCAGGGTGCCGGAGGTCGCGACGTCGCTCAGCCGTCGGCGAGGGCGCCTTCGACGGTGCTCGCCGTCACGACCCGGGTGAACCACCCACGCAGCGTCGAGAGATCCCGACACGCCGCGATGCGCCGCACGTGCACCTCGTCGAGAGTCCACCCGCGCGCCTCGATGGACGCCACGAGCATCGCTCGCACCGCGACGAGCCCCTCCTCGCGGCCCTCTTCGCGGCCCTCTTCGCGGCCCTCTTCGCGGCCCTCTTCACGGCCCTCTTCGCGGCCCTCTTCACGGCCCTCTTCGCGGCCCTCTTCGCGGCCCTCCTCGCGAACCGCGTCGAGGCTCCCGTAGCCCTTCGCGGCCAGCAGGTTGCGCAGCGTCACCTCGTGCGCGGCGTCGCGGTCGTACAGCGCTCGCACCGGCACCGGCAGCTCGAGCACCCCGGGCGCCGTGAGCGTCGCCTCGTCGCCCACGGTGCGCATCGCCGCCCCGGCCTCGTGAATCTCCACCCGCCGCGGACCGACCAGCCGCACTACCCACACCCACCGCGTCCCGGCCGCGAGCAACTCCGCGATCTTCATCTTCAGCTCGGCCTCGTCCTGGCCGCGCCCCGCGTACTCCACCGCGAGCGACGCCTGCGTCGCCCAGGCGCCGGCTTCGCCTTCGAAGTTCACCGCGACGTCGGGCGCGCGCAACGTGTCGGGCGTCAGCGCGAGGCCCGTGTCGACGCCCGCCGTGCGCACCGCCGGGTCGCTGTCGAGCACGCTGAAGCCCAGCCCGTTGGGGCCGCTGCCGTCGCGCCCCGTCGGTGCGCAGAAAATCGGGTGGCCCTGCGACAACTCGTACGGATCCCC
>CANJUR010000196.1 GCA_947477565.1 Deltaproteobacteria bacterium | reverse complement strand
GAAAGCCCGCCGCGGGCTCCCGCCTCGGCTCGATGGAGAGCCGCCTGTCCGATGGGGAATCGCAGGAGCCCGCGGCGGGCTTTCGCTGGGGTGCCGTGGGCTTCAGCCCGCGGACCTCCGTTGCACGAAACGCTCGACTTCCTCGCGAATCCTGAAGATGAGGGGAACGGTGAACCCAGGAGGAGAGGGGGCGCGCGGCAGCGGGGGGTGAGGTCCCGCAGGCTTCGTCGCATGGCCGGATTTCCGGCGTGCGTCGTGGCTTCCGGGCGTGCGTCGTGGGTTTACGGGCGTGCGTCGTGGCTTCCGGGCGTGCGTCGTGGGTTTACGGGCGTGCGTCGTGGCTTCCGGGCGTGCGTCGTGGGTTTACGGGCATGCGCAGAGTGCTTCCGGCCGTGTGCAACGGAGTTTCCGGCTCGTGTGCGGGGGGTTTGCGCGGTCGGCGTCCGCCCGATGGAGGACAATGCCCCCCAATGGAACAGTACCGCGTGACCTACTCTTGCCGTGACGATCTGCAGCGCGACCTCGACACGCAGATCGGGCGCGGCGGCCTCTACGTGATGGCGCCGCCGCCCGCAGAACTCGCCTACAACTCACGCTGCGCGCTCGAGATCGTGGCGCCGGATGGGCGGTCCGTGGTGACCGAGGGCGCAGTGCTCGCGGTGACGCCGGGCCAAGGACTCGCGTTGGCGATCGACGGGAGGGCGGTGGAGGAGGTGCGGGCGCTGGTGGCCTCCCTTGGCCCGGACGCTCCGGGAGCGGCCGCGACGCGGCACGAGCGGGTCGAGGGTCGCACGGCGCGCGAGGCTCCCGCGGCGGCGGCCGAAGGAGTGCTCGGCTGGGACGCGCTCTCGACCGTCGAGAAGATGCGTCTCGCGCAGCACGGCGGACGCGACGAGCGCGGGGCGGCCCTGCGCGACCGCAACCGGGCGCTGCACCCGCACGTCCTGAAGAACCCGCGGTTGAGCGTCGAAGAAGTGGTGGCCCTCGCGCGCAACCCGCAAGCCGCCCCGGAGTTGCTGAAACTGGTCGCCGAGCGGCCCGAGTGGATCGGCCGCGCCACCGTGGCCGAGGCGCTCGCGCGCAACCCCAGGACGCCCAACGACGTCGGCGTTCGGGCGCTCGCGGGATGCTCGGCGGAGGCCGTACGGCAGATGGCCAGGGGCATCGGGGCGCCGCCGCACATCGCGCAGGCCGCGCGCAAGCGGGTGCTCGGCTGAGGGGGATTCGGAGACGGCGATGGCGTCGCTTCGGGGGGGGGCGCGCCTGCGGCCCATTGCTTACGCTGAAGCCGGGGCCTGGGATGGATGTCGCCACCCGGCCTGCGCCGGGCTATCTGCCTGAGCGTCGGTCGCGCTCGACCTCCACCGTCTGCGCAGCGTCGAGGTAGGCTTCTCCGCCGACGACCACGGCGCGGGCTCGATGCTCCTCGGTGAGCCCGGGTTTGCCGAGTAGCGTGTCCGCGACTTCACGCCCCCTTTCACTTCCCCAGAGCAGCCGCCATGCCCCACCGTCACTCTCGACTGATCGCTCCGGCCCTTCTCCTGCTCGGCGCCCTGCTCGGCGCGTGCTCCTCCGGGCCGGCGGATACCCCCGACGCCACGCTCGCCCGCGATGCGACTTCGGACGCCCCGACCGTCACGGACATCGCGCCGGACATCGCACCGGTGGACGCCGGTCCGCCGCCGCCGCCGGGGTCCACCGAGGCGCTGCTCCGCGAGGTCTGCGGTGGCCGTCCCCGTACCGGGCCCGCCATGGCGTTCGCCTATTCTACGGCGCCGATGATGATCTCCGGCGGGCTGCAACGCCTCGCCGCGGGCGACCTCGAGGCGGTGCACCTCGTGGTCGAGCGCCCGGTGCGCGTCGAGCGGCTGTGGATGATGTTCCGGGGCATGCCGGGCGGGCGCGTCCGCGTGCGCATCGTCGAGGACTACGGCCGCTCGAATCCCGACACGCTCAGCGAGGAGAACCGCGACCTCGTCGCGCCCCTGGAGGTGAGCTTCACCAGCACCGAGCCGGTGGAGATCACGCTCCCGACGCCCCTCGACCTGCACCCCGCGCGACACGCATGGGTGGTCCTCGAGCACGTCGCCGAACCGATGGGTCTCGCCGTCGCCGCCTCCCGCGGGGGCAGCTATCACTCGTACGTCCACAGCGCGTGGCAGATCATGCAGTTGACGGCCATGGGCGGGGACGCCGCGACGTTTCGCTGGGTGCAACTCGCCGGGATGGGCGGCACCGCGCTGGAGTACGCCGTCGAGGCCCGCGGGCAGGACATCTGCGAGCGCCTCGGGCCCCGGTGGTTCAGTGATGTGTCACGCGCCTCGGGCCTCACCGGGACGAGCAGCCAGATGAACGCCTTCGACGTCGATCACGACGGCTGGGACGACCTTGTCGGCGCCCGCACCACGACCGTGGGAACCACCTCGACGGACGCCCTGGAGGTCTGGCGCAACCGCCACGACGGCACCTTCGAGGACATCACCACGCGCCTCGGACTCGACGCCGCCGCGGGGCGCTTGTCTCTCTGGGGCGACTTCGACGGCGACGGCGACGGGGACGTGTACGCCGGGGTCTACCGCGACGGCCTCGGGCCCTTCGACCCGCCCTCGCCGTCGAGGGTCTGGGGCCAGGGGACGGACGGGCGCTTCACCGTCGTCGCGTCGGACCTGGAGCCCGCGGGACCGACCTCGGCGGGAAGCGTCGGCGACTGCGACGGCGACGGAAACCTCGACCTTTTCATCGGTCAATGGCTGAGGCAGTACCCGCGCAACGCCGCGCCGGACTTTGTCTTCCGGGGGACCGGCGGCGGTGTGTTCGCCAACTACTCCGCGGCGGCGGGCCTGCCGGCGCGCCCGGACGGCAAGCCCACGTATGGAATCTCCCTCGTCGACTGGGACAACGACGGCGACCAGGACGTCTTCGTCGCGAACTACGGCGGGAGCACCAACGACGCGTGGCGCAACGATGGCCGCTGCCACCTGACCAACGTCGCCGCCGACCTCGGCAGCGCCGGTGACGACCTCGGCAGCCCCGGGACCAGCTTCGGGTACGTCTTCGGCGACTACGACAACGACGGCGACCTCGACGCGTACGAGTCCAACATCGCGCACCCCCGCTACGACGAGAGCGGCGTCCACACGGACCACTCGCGGCTCCTGCGCAACGGGGGCGCGCCGGACTACGCCTTCGAGAGCGTCGCGGCGGACTCCGGGATTCTCTTCACGGAGGGCGAGATCTCCAGCGCGTGGGGCGATTTCGACAACGATGGCGACCTCGACCTCTACGTCGCGATCACGTATCCGTTCCAGTTCTCCAGGCTCTACCGCCAGGACGCGGACCACCATTTCTGGGACGAGACGTACCTCTCCGGGACGCAGACCGAGAGCAACGGCCGGGCGATCTGGGCCGACCTCGACCACGACGGCGACCTCGACCTGGTGACCGGCCCGAGCGGCAACTGGACGCTCTTCCGCAACGACCTGCGCAACGGCCGCCACTGGGTCGAGGTGCGCGTCGAGCAGCCCACGGGCAACACCGCCGCGCTCGGCGCCCGCCTCCGCGTGCGCGACGCCGCCGGGGCCGAGCGCATCCGCGAGGTCGATGGCGGCAGCGCGACCTGGGGCACGCAGGGTCCGCTGGTGCAGCACTTCGGCCTCGGGGACGCGGGCGGTCCGGCGGACGTCACCGTGCGCTGGCCCGACGGGACGACCAACGATTACCGCGGCCTCGCGGTCGACCGCATCTGGCGCATCGCGCGAGGGAGCGCCCCGACGGAGGCGCGATAAGTGGGCGGGAGCCGTGGTAGTAGCGCGCCCCTCCATGACGCTGCCCTTTACGGTGACTTCGACTGATCCGGGGTCCCGCGCGCGGCGGGGCTGCATGACCACCGCGCACGGGGTCGTCGAGACGCCTGTTTTCATGGACGTCGGAACGCGCGCGACGGTGGCGCACTGCACCCCGGCGGACCTCGCGGAGGTCGGCGCGCAGGTGGTGCTCGGCAACACCTACCACCTCATGCTGCGCCCCGGCCCGGAGGCGTTTCGACAGCTCGGGGGGATTCATAAGTTCATGGGTTGGTCGGGGCCCGTGCTGACGGACTCCGGCGGCTACCAGATCTTCTCCCTCCCGGGTGCGCGCACCATCTCGGAGAAGGGCGCGCGCTTCAAGGGCTACGTCGATCAGCAGATGCACCTGCTGTCGCCCGAGCGGTCCATCGAGGTTCAGACGGCCATCGGGTCGGACATCATGATGGTGCTCGACGTGTGCATCTCATCGACCTCCGACGAGGCGACCACCCGCGCTGCGATGGAGCGCACGCACCGCTGGGCGCTGCGCAGCCTGGCCGCGCGCACCAACCCGACGCAGGCGCTCTTTGCGATCGTGCAGGGGGGCGTGCTTCCGGCGTTGCGCCGGGAGTCCGCGGGGTTTCTCACGCAGCAGCCGTTTGACGGCTTCGCCATCGGCGGCCTCGCCGTCGGGGACACCCGCTCCGAGCGCGAGGACGTCACGGCCCTCTCTGCCGAGCTTCTCCCGGCAGACCGCCCCCGCTACCTGATGGGCGTCGGAACCCCACCGGACCTCCTCGAAGCCATGCTCGCCGGGGTTGATATGTTCGACTGCATCATTCCGACACAGCTTGCGTCGCAGGGAACGGCGTTTACGTCCACGGGCCGCGTGCGGCTCACCCGCAGCATCAACGTGCTCGCCGACGAGCGCCTCGACGTGGCGTGCACCTGCTCGACCTGCGCGACGTTTAGCAGGGCCTATCTGCACCATCTATTCAAGTGCAAGGAGCCGCTCGGCACGCGGCTCGTATCGATTCACAATCTCCATTATTACCATACGCTCATGGCCGAATCGCGCCGCGCCATCGCCGCCGGAACCTTCGCCGCGTATGCCCGCGCCCAGCTCGACGCGATTGATCGTCACGAGCACAGCGCCATTCGACTCGGCCGAGGAGTGACTGTCAGTGAGTGAACACGAGAATGGCTGCGAGGTTGTCACTCTCCCCAACGGGCTACGCGCGATTCGCGAGCGCGCCTGCGGCGAGGTGATGCACCCGGGATCGGGTCCGCTAATGGAGGCGGAGTCGGTGTATGTGACGCCGTCGCGCATGGCCGCGCGGATGGGCGAGGGCGGCGATCCGTTGGTGCTCTTCGACGTCGGACTCGGCGCGGCGACCAACGCCATCACTGCGTGGCAGGTGTCCGAGGCGCAGGGTCCGACTGCGCGTCGGCTCGAGATCGTGAGCTTCGAGCACGACCTCGACGCGCTGCGGCTAGCGCTCGAGCCGGAAAACGCCGACGCGCTCGGTCTCACGCAGTCCGGCGCCAACGCCTGGGCCGCCGCGCGGTCGCTGCTCGAACACGGACGCCACGAGACGCCGCGCACGCTCTGGCGGCTCTGCCTCGGGGACTTCCGCGCGTCCCTCGCGGAGGTGCCGGATGGGTCCGCGGACGTGGTGTTCTGGGACCTTTTCTCGCCGCGCACGGCGCCCGCGCTGTGGACGGTGACGATGTTTCAGGCGCTGCGACGGGCGTGTCGGGAGGGCGCGTCGCTGCACACGTACAGCGCCTCCACATCGACGCGATCGGGTTTGTTGCTCGGCGGCTTTGCCGTCGGGGTGGGCGAACGCACGGGCGACCGCGACGAGACCACCATCGCCGCCACCCGGCCGGAAGACCTCGCCCGGCCGCTCGGCGCGAGTTGGCTCGGACGCCTCGCGCGCTCCTCGGTGCCCTTCCCCAACGACGTTCCGAAGGACCCCGCGGCGTGGGCCGAAGCGCTTGCTCGCGTGCAGGGGTGCCCGCAGTTTCGGGAGCGCTGAGCGGCGCGCACCCCTCGCACCCGAGGCCCGCGGGGTGACGAAGAGCAGCCGTGCCCGCAACCGCTTGCTCGCGTGACCCGCGGACGAGTGGCTTCCCGGACGCTCTGCGCCGCGGCGTGCGATGGACGGGTGTCTGCGATCGACGGAGGCGTTCGACGGGACCGATTCGATATCGGATGGCAGCAGACCTCGCGGTGGGGTTTCTCGTCGGGGACGTGCGCGGCATCCCTGCGGTGTGCGCAGAAGTTCGTGACCTTTCATAAGCGGTCGCCGCGAGAGTGCAGAGATGCTGACCTGACATCGAACTCTCTAGTGATTTCAATACGTCCGGACGCGGCATCACGCATTCGATGGGATGCCAGAGTTCCGGCGATGCGACGAAGGCCGCGCGACCTCACCCCGCGCTGCCGCGCGCCCTCTCTCCCAGAAGGTTCACCTCGGGACACATCTCACGATTCGGATGTAATTCAGCCTGATCAGGGATGCGGCGAAACCATGATCTACCGTCAGCACCCGCTGGTTCACCGTCTCTACGCGAGCCCCCACCCCCGGCCCCGCCCCCACGAGTGGGGGCGTGGGAGGCCGGAAACACCTCGACTCTCGCAACCGCTCTCGCCCCGCTTCGAGAACCCGCGCATGGCACGACGACGCGCACTCGATGGCTGGTCCTTCGCTTCCCCCCGCAAGACCGAACGCGCACGCGAACTGCGGCGTGCGATGACGCCCGCAGAGCAAGCACTCTGGACAGTGCTACGCGGCAAGGCCCGTTGGTCCTCGAGTGCGTCCGCAGGCTGTGATCCGTGGATGGATCGTCGACTTCTACTGCTATGCCGCAAGGCTGGTGATCGAGGTGGATGGCGACATCCATGACCTGCAGCGAGCGGAAGACGAGCGACGAACGCGTGCCCTGCACCTCGAAGG
>CANJUR010000195.1 GCA_947477565.1 Deltaproteobacteria bacterium | reverse complement strand
GCGACCGGCGTGCCATCGCAATGGGTCGGTTTCTATCGATGAATCGAGGACAGGGAGGGGGTGGCGGCGGGTGGCGGCGGGTGGCGGCGGGTGGCGGTTTGGGCCGACCCGAGAGAACGCGAGCCTCGTCCGATCCGCCGTACCGGGGAGACGGTGCGTGTGGAGGCGAGTGTGAGACGGTCTTTGACCCTCATCAAACGCTAGTGTGGAAGCATCCACACTCACACACTCGGGAGTGTGGCGGAATGACGTGTCGCGATCCGAAACGCCTCGTCGAGGGAGAGGCGGAACCTCCTTACGAAGGATCGCTCCCCGGCGGTCCGAGGTCCGTCCTGAGGAACCACCTTCCGCGCCCCAGCGAAGGCGATCGACGGGGGGTATCCGCCAGTGCTACCGCCACGGCGCGGAGAGCCCTGGCATGAGGTTCACACGCTGGGCCGCCCCAGGCTTGTTTGCTTCGCGACCGCGCGCCTCATCGCACGTCACCCGCCCGGTGCACGCGGTGCCCGGTACACGATCATTCCCAGCGCCACCACGCTCAGGGAGAGCATCGTCGGCCGCGGAGACTCCCGCGCGAAGCTCGCCAGCATCGCCGCCGTCACCGCCAGGAAGGCCCACACCGTCCACGGTGATCCCGGCGTGCGAAACGGCCGCGCCAGGTTGGGGCGGATAGGGCATCCGACGCCCGGTGGCTTGAGGCCCCCGCCGGTCGGCCCAGCCGTACATCGTTACAGCGCGAGCGGCGCGGCCACAGATTACCAATGCGCGTAAGATCGGTTCTGTAACCGACGGTACTTGCATGTATTTCTCGCTGAAAAGACGACGGATCGTACGCTGGATGGCGTTTCCCCGATGCTGCGCACCCGGAACTCGCGCCCGCTACGCTCCGTCCGGATCGGCGAGCCACGCGAAGAGCGTCGGGCCGTCCAGGTCGAGCACGACGTCGCCGAGGCGCTCTGGCCCGAGGGCGTCGAGCCGCGCGAGCAACGTAGCCCGCTCGGTGCCGGAGACGACCCGACCGAGCTTGCGCTCGAACAGCCGCAACAACGGTGCGAGCCCCGCCTCTCGGCCCTCGCGAACCCCCGCCTCTCGGCCCTCCCGGTGCCCGCGCGCCACGGCGTCCTTGCCGTACTGCACCATCTGCTGCACCTCATCGCGGGCCTTGCGGTAGGCGTCGAGCTCCTCCTCCGAGAACGTCGCTTCATTGGCGAGCTCCAGGGCAGCGCGCTGTTCCGGCGTGAAGGGCTCCTCGGCCACGGTGGTCGCGGTGAGCAGCGGGGCGGCGGTGAAGAGCCCGACCCAGCGCTCGTTCGTCGTGGTCGGCTTCTTCCCGCGCAACTTCGGGAGTTCGCAGAACACATACTCCACCTGCGGAATGCCCGGCGTCCCGCTCAGCCGTTCGGTCATGCGCCATTGGCTCACCATGGGCACCTCGGGGGCACCCGCGCTGCGCTGCTCGGCGTCGGGCCAGAGCTCGAAGTCGCACACCGTGACCGCGATCACCGGGGTGAGAGCGTCGTAGGTGTCGCCGCGCTTGAGGGTGCCGACGTAGGCCTTGCAGGCGTTGAAGACCACGCGGTTCAAGAACCCCGTGATCGGCAGCACCTGCATCTCGACGACGAAGGTCGCCCCGCCCACCTCGCGGCACTTCACATCGACGATCGAGAGCTTCACCCCCGGCAACTCGGGCACCTGGTCGGCCGGCAGGTACTCGACCGACGCGATGGCGTGGCTCCCCGTGCGCTCCAGGAGGTCGTTGAGAAGGCCCCGCAGCACGTTGGCGTGATGACCGAACACACGGCGAAACACGAAGTCGTTCATCAGGTCCGCGTAAGCCACCGCACGTTCTCTAGCGCGGTCACCCTGCGTTCTCAAGGCGTCGATCGTGGTGTTTCGCGAGGACCGCCGCGAGGCGATCCGTGACGGGACGCGCTGTGCTCTGGCGACAGTGCTGTTCGAGGCGACGGGCGAGCAGGTGCGCTTCGAGTCCGGCGGGGCGACGAGACCAGACGTGGAGGCAACGCTCGGTGAAGCGCTCGTGACGCTCGCTCCGACGGCTGCTCGAAGCAGGGGTCGAGACCGCCACGGAGAAGATCCGTGGGACGTCCGGCGGACTGCTAGCTCGCGCCGGAGTACCAAAAACAACGCCAGCGAGAGCAGCACCGCGAAGACGCGATCAACGGACAAAGCCCCGCCCCTGGACAGGGTGCGTTCCGTGCGTCTCGGGCCCGGGTCCGTACGACCGCCGTCCCGCAGTATCCGTTCCGTTTCGGGGCGGCGGCCGGGTCAGTCGGGCGAGGCGTCGCGCCACTCGCGCACCCGCGCGGCGAGCCACGGTCCGTCATCCAGGGGCAGGTCGTGCCCGGCGCTCGGGTGCTGCACCAGCGGGACGCCGAAGTGCTTCGCCAGGCGCTCGCCGCACACCGGGTGCGCCAGCGGATCGCGCGCCGCCGTCACCACCAGCGCGGGCACCCCGAGGCGAGCGGGCGCCCGGAAGCGCGTCGCCGCCGCAAGCTGTCGCACCAGCGTCGAGAGAGGCGTCGGCCGCTCCTGGCCGTAACGCGACCACTCGCGCGCGAGCAGGTCGAGGTCCGGCGCGAGGCGCGTGGTGAAGCCAAGCACGATGCGCTCGCGCTCGACCGTGTCGCGGGTGCGCGCCGCGGCCACGATCTGCGGGAGTATCGCGAGGTCCATGCGGTCCCACGGGCGCGAGAGATTACCCGCAGAGGTATTCACCAGCACGACCCGGCGGAAGTCTTCGGGGTGGTCGGCGGCCCATTGCATCGTGACCATGCCGCCGAGGGAGATGCCGAGGAGGCTCCACTCGCCCGGGTGCTCCTCGCGAAGGCGCAGCCAGCGCGCGCGGATGTCTTCCATGATTCCACGGATGCTCGCAGGCGAGAGGCGGGCGAACTCGGTGCCCGCGCCGGGGAAGTCGATGCCGTGCGCGGTGGCGTCGCCGAGCGCGTCGGCGAGCACCTCCGCGAAGCGGCCGTTGTGACGTTGCTCGCGCGCCAGGCCGCGGAGAAGAAGCCAGCGTTGCATGGTGGGGGAGGTTCCGATGACGAGAGGGGGTATGCGAGGCTCGGGGTGACGGCTAGCGATGCCCGCGCGGGTGGCCGTGGGTCTCTACCGGCGGCGGCGGAACAGGAGCGATGCGCATCACTCCGCCCGGGCGAACCAGGACTGGCTCCAGCCGGGGCGGCGTCGGTTGAACAGGCGCCACTGCGCCGCTCGGCTGCATGAACGGGGGCTGCGGGTTGACCATCGGACCGGCGCCCGCGGGGCCGATGTCGGCGGGCGACGTGGCGACCAGGCCGAGCCCGACGCCGATCTCCTTGAGGGCTTCGGCGAAGCGGTTGCCACGGGCTGCACGAGCGGCGTTTTCGCCGTGGGTGGAGAGGCGCTCGTGGCGCTCGGCGGCGTCGCTCGCGTCACAACCGTCGATCACCACTCCGCTGGCCAGCAGCGCTGCGAGGCTCGGCAACGCAGAACTTCGAAGGGCGGTGCGAGGACGACGTGGGTTCATTCGGGTGGAATCCTCTCCGACGCGGGGAGAAGGACTTTGCTCGACACCGGGGTCGATGGCAAACGCTGGGACATGGGACTTTTCGACGATCGTGCGACGCAGCCAGCCCGAGGCCCGAGAGACATACTGCGATGGCGCATCGAGAAGCTCCGAGGCATCGGGTCGCCGGGAGTGAAGGACGAGATCACCGGTGCACCGCGACGGGAAAACGACGGCACCGCGCTGCGCGGACCCGACGCCTCGCTCACCTGGATCGGCCACGCGAGCTTCGCCCTCCGCCTCGGCGGTCGGCTCACGGCGATCGACCCGATCTGGTCGGAGCGAATCCAGGGGGTGGTTCCGCGGTTGGTGGCGCCGGGCGTGGCCTTCGAGGCGACGCCGAGCATCGACACCGTGCTGATCTCGCACAACCACTATGACCACCTCGATATGCCCACACTCAAGCGCATCGGGCCGAGGGCGCGCTATGTGGTTCCGCTCGGCAACGGCGGGGTGCTGCGCAGCGCAGGGCTGCGCAACGTGGTCGAACTGGACTGGTGGCAGACGCACCGCGAGGGCGACGTGGAGTACACGCTCGTTCCCGCGCGCCACTGGTCCATGCGCATGCCCTGGAACCGCAACGACATGCTCTGGGGCGGCTGGGTGATCCGCGGGCCGGAGGGCGTCGCGTACCACTCCGGTGACACCGCTGCGTTTGATGGGTTTACCGATATCGGCAGGCGCTGCGGCCCCATCGACTGGGCGATGCTCCCCATCGGCGCGTATGAGCCACGGTGGTTCATGGAGCCGCAGCACATGAACCCCGAAGACGCCGTGGCGGCCTTCGCAGCGCTCGGCGCTCGCGCCTTCGTGGCGATGCACTGGGGCACCTTCAAGCTGACCGACGAGCCGCTGCACCTGCCGCCCGCGCGCACCCGCGCACTCTGGCTCGAGCGCGCCTGGGAGCCTGAGCGGCTCTGGATCATGGACGTCGGCGAGACCCGGAAGCTCTAGCCGAAGCGGGCGCCCAGGGCCTCGGCACGCGCGAGAATGCCGGCCTCGTCGGCGGGCTCCCACCCGAGGCCGATCACCCGGTCGTTGGCCCAGGCGTCCCAGATCTCCTCGGGGACTTCCACGGTCCCCCGCGGGCCACCCACGACGAGGGCGCGCGGTCCGGCGAAGGCGATCACGTCGGCGAGCAGGTCGGCGTCCTCGTCGAGGGCCGAGCGCGTGATCGAGACGTAATCCGTGATCGAATCGTTGGTCGGATCGATGGAGCGCACGCGCGGAAACTCGAAGGCCTGGGCTGCGGTGAGGTCGCGGACGCGCGGCTCGGAGGAGCCGTCTTGCCAGCGCCAGCCGTCGGTCTGGCGAACGAGCAGTCCGCCCAATGCGCTAAGTGGAGGTGCCATGGGGGTTTCTCTAGCTTCTTCGGGACGACGCCGAAACTGCGGAATACGCCCGCGTCAGAGATCGGGGAGGTTGCCGCCGTGGGGGCGCACGGCGGGAGCGCCGCCCCGGGTAGGCGCGTGCGTGGGCGGGTGCTGCGGCCGCGGCGTCGTCGGGGACACCTGCCGGAGGCCGCCATCGACGTCGATCGGCCGCGCAACGGGCACCGGCAGCGGCGGAGTCAACTGCGTCGGGGCGCGCGCACCGGCCGTTGGGATGGGGGGCTCGTTCTGCACCGCGCGCCCTTCGCCTGTTGATTCGCGCAACACTTCGCGTCATCGATACATCCGATCGATGCGGCGCTCGGGGTCTTCGCGGTCGAGCACGAGCAGCGTGGCGTAGAAGGCCCACTCGAAGGGCTTCATCGCGACGAAGACGGCGTCGGCCATCCACGGGCGGGTGATGTACCGACTCACGGGAAGACCGAGGCGGTCGTACGTGACGCGGGCGAGCCTTCCAAAGCGAGGCCAGCGCGTGTGGAGCAGGTCTTCGAAGGCGTTGGCGACCGCTAGCTGGCGGTTGACCACGATGGGGTGGCCGTGGCGCTGACCGAGACGCTCGGGGCGCACGAGGGAGGGCGTTCCGCGGGCGGCGACGGTGCAGAGGTAGTGACAGTCCTGGACGACGACGTGCTGAATCGGGAGGCGCGACAGCACGTGGCCGCAGGTGTCGGTAAACACCTCCAGCGCTGCGGCGGGGCGGTGCTGCACCGCAGCCATCACGACGGCGTATCCGCCCGCGAGCACCGGCACGGCGGCGAGTGCGCCGAGCAGCGTGGGGCGGTGCGGTGGCGCGGTGGCGGTGGCAGGATCCTCCGCGGGCGAGGCCCGATACGCGGAGACGAGCGCGGCGGGCGCGAGGGCATCGGCGCCGCGGCGACGGAGACGTGCGCGGAGTTCGGAGGCGTAGAGGGCGACGGTCACGAAGGGGCCGACGAGCGGCAGGGAGATGGGAAACACCACGAGGCCGAAGAGCAGGTCGGCGCACTGCACCAAGAGCATCAGGTGGAGCCCGATGCCGAACACGAGCGCTGCGTGGACGAGGAGTTCGACGCCCCCCGGGAGCGCCGCAGGGCGACGGCGAGAGACCACGAAGGCGAGCGCGGTGACGAGGTGCAGGGCGACGAAGCCGACGATGCCGTGCTCGCTCAAGACACGAAACATCGCCGGACCGATGTCGCAGTTTGTGGTGCGGCAGCGCGTGGTGAGGAGCGTGAAGTTGATCACGATCCCCCACGCCGGAAGCAGCGCCAGGACGAGCAGGTGGAGCGCGCCGAGATAGCGCTCGCGGCCACGGTCGCGGATGCCCTGGTAGAGTCCGCGGACGACGATTGCCCACGCGCTGAACACGCCGAGCGCGACGAGCGTCGAAGGGACGGTGGCCCACCGCGGGGAGACGAAGCGAGCGAGGCCGCCCACCGCCGCACCGACGGCGAGGCCGGGCGGCGCGCCATAGCCGGTGGCCAACAGCAGCGCGATTCCCACGTCGGTGACCCACGACCACGACCTGCGAGGGCTTCTTTCGCTCATGCGCAGAGACTAATGCCACTGGAGTCGACGAGTATTCCGCCTGCAGTCATCGCAGACGCCGATGCGTCCGAACGAATGCCGTCTGCAGTCAGTGCAGACGCCAATCCGTCCGAACGAATACCGACTGCAATCAGTGCAGATGCCGATGCGTCCGAACGAATGCCGCCTGCACTCAGTGCAGACGCCGATCCCTCCGAACGAACGCCTCATCGGATGAAGCTTTAGCGGCGGCCTATTAGTGATCCAATTTCGGCGGTGTGGGGTGATCCATCTGGTGTTGCACGGGGGTGGTCCCGCCGCCGTGTTGCGGCGGGATCGTGATCCATTGGCGCGCCGGGCTGTCGGTGGATGGGAGAGGTCCCGTC
>CANJUR010000194.1 GCA_947477565.1 Deltaproteobacteria bacterium | reverse complement strand
CTCCGCAAGGTGGTGAAGTACTTCCTCGAGCAGGGGGGCTCTTCGAACATCAAGAAGTGGTACCAGTCCGTCGAACTCACGGCGGCCCGCGCGGGCTTCCTGATGTGCGGCGACCTGGAAATCACCCGCAAGATGCTCGGAATGGAGCCTGGTCTGCCGGGTGACCTGTCGCCGGCGGAGAAGCTGAAGGACATGATCCTTTTCTCGATGAGCGAGAACTACTTTGCGCTGCGCGAAGTGCTCGGCATCAACTTTCAGGTTCAGTCCGCCTCCTACTGACCGGTCCCTCCGGGGGCGTCCCGTCCGCGGACGTCCCACGAGGTCCGATGCCCGTCTACGAACACGACAAAGATCACCCCGAGTCCATCGATGCGCGCGCCGCGCAGGACGATCCGTGGGTGATGTACCTGGTTGTCCGCAAGGAGCACTCGGCCTCCGTCGCGGCGCTCCTCGTTGCCGCCGCGCAGGCAACCTTCGATGTGACTGCGCGCTTCGGTGACGATCCGCGCTACCGCGATGCCTTCGCGGAATGGTCGTCACGGTCGTTTCGGAAGGTGTGCTTGCGCGCCAACGAGAAAGATTGGCCGAAGGTTCGGGCGCTCGATGGCGGGGAGGGCGTGAGCGACGGAGTGGCAGTGGTGCACGCGCTCCCACCGCGTCGAAAGAGCGAGCGGGAGAAGCTTCTCGTGATGCTCCAGGCATACACAGCCAACCTCGCGGAACTACCGACGCGTGCCTTCCCGGAGACCGTCGATGGCCCGGTGATGGTGTTCGTGCTCAACGCCGCGGTGCCCATGCGCGTGGGCAAACTGGTCGCGCAAATCGGTCACGCAGTGCTGCTCTGCGCCTACGCGTTTGGCGTGCGCGAAGCGATGGTGTTTGAACGATGGGACGCGGCAGGGAGGCCATGCGTCGTGCGCCAGGCGACGGGCGTTGACTGGGCCGCGCTGCAGCGTGAGGAGTCGTGCGCGATCGTGCGTGACGCAGGGCTGACGGAGGTGGCGCACGGGAGCGAGACGTTCCTCGCGTTGGCTCCGCAGCCGAAGGCCGAGTGGTCGGCGCGGGTGCGGGCGCTGATGCCCGTGTGAGGGCGCGCTGGTACACGCGGGCTGAATTTGCCCGGTGGTTTTGGGTCACGCACGAAGCGGCCTCCATTCGTAGGTCCATAGGAAGGGATTTGAGCGCCTGGTCCGCTCGGAATCCAGGGGGTAGTGCCCCCGTTGCCAAACGCCCTTACCATCGGGTAGGTATCAGTTGGGATGGCAACTTCGGACGAGCGCGCGGGGCGGGGAGAGGTGCGGCTCGCGGTGGTGCGTGAGGCCACACGGCTCTTCGCCGAGCGGGGCTTCGATGGCACCGCGCTGCAGGACATCGCCGACGCAGTCGGGGTCTCCAAACCCGCCGTACTGCATTATTTCCCCTCCAAGGAGCACATCCGCGATGCCGTGCTCGAAGGGTTTCTCGCGCACTGGAAGGAGGCACTCCCCCGGTTGGTCTTCGCGACGCCGACGGGCCTCGGACGCCTCGAGGCGATCTTCGGTGCGGTGCGGCGGTTCTTCGCGGACGACCCCGACCGGGCGCGGCTGATCCTGCGGGAGATGCTCGACCGGCCAGACGCCGTCCGGGCGCTGCTGCGCGATGCGGTGCGCCCGTGGCTCGCGGCCATCGCAGAGTTCATCCGCGCGGGACAGGCCGGCGGCACGCATCACCCGGACCTCGATCCAGAGGCTTACCTCATCCAGATGCTCCAGCTGGTGATCGCGGCGGGGGCTTCCAACGCCGTGCTGCCCATCGCCCTCGACGACGACCTCGGGAACGCCCGCGATCGAAGCGACCGCGAGCTTGACCGTATTGCCCGCACGGCCCTGTTCGTCAGCCGCGAGGCCGTCGCCTCCGTGAAGACCCCACCTGCGCTTTCAAAGCGAAGACCTACCAAAAGGTAAACAAAGATCCCCATGGCGAGCTTTCTCACGGACAACGACGACCTGAGGTTCTACCTGGAGCGCGGCCTCGACTGGGACGCCCTGGTGGAGGTCACGGAGCGCGGGTACCGAGCCCCGGATGGCTTCAAGACCGCCGCCGAGGCGCGCACCTTCTACGCGGAGATCGCCGCGATGATGGGCGAGCTTGTCGCGAAGGAGCTGGGTCCGCGCGCGGCGCAGATCGACCGGGAGGGCAACACGCTCGCCGGGGGAGAGGTGACCGAGGGGGCGGCGATGCAGGCATTTTTCGCGGCGCTGAAGGCTGCGGAGGTGCACCGGCTTTGTCTGCCGCGAGAGCTCGGCGGGCTCAACGCACCGCTGACGTTGTACTTCCTCGTGGCGGAGATGGTCGCACGCGGGGACGTCTCCGCGATGACCCACTTCTCGTTTCACGGCGGCATGGCGATGGCGATGCTGGCGTACTCCATCCACGAGGGGAGCACCCGCTTCGACGTGGCCGAAGGACGCATCGCGGAGACGCGATTTGGCGAGTATATCGAAGAGATTGCGCGAGGCGACGCCTGGGGATGCATGGACATCACCGAGCCCGATGCGGGATCGGACATGGCCCGGCTGCGCGCCCGTGGCACGCAAGACGCCGCGGGAAATTGGAGCGTCACGGGAGAGAAGATCTTCATCACCTCCGGGCACGGGAAGTACCACTTCGTCATCGCGCGCACGGAAGACGCGACGCCGGGCGACGATGCCTTCGCCGGGCTGCGGGGGCTGTCGATGTTTCTCGTGAAGGCCTACGAAGACCTACCAGATGGTAGCCGTGTGCGAAACGTCACCGTGGAGCGGCTGGAGGAGAAGCTCGGGCACCACGGGTCGGTCACGGCGGCGCTGCTCTTCGATGGGGCGCCGGCGCAGCTCATCGGGCAGCGCGGCGAGGGCTTCAAGTACATGCTCGTGCTCATGAACAACGCCCGCGTGGGGGTGGCGTTTGAGAGCATCGGGCTCGGGGAGTGCGCGCTTCGGATGGCGCGGGAGTACGCCGCGGGGCGGCGATCGATGGGGAAGGCGATCGCGCAGCACGAGATGATCGCCGACCTGCTCGACGAGATGGAGACCGACCTGCTGGGGCTGCGCGCGCTCGCGGCGACGTCGGCGTTTCACGAGGAGATGGCGCAGAAGATGGCGCTGTTCGACCGCTTCACCGGGGCCGCGGCAGCACCGGAGAAAACACGGGGCGAGCTACCGCGGCACCGGGCGCTCTCCCGGCGGTACACGCCGCTGCTCAAGTACCTGGCGGCGGAGAAAGCTGTGGAGATCGCGCGGCGCAATGTTCAGATTCACGGGGGCGTCGGGTACACGCGGGAGTACGGGGCGGAGAAGCTTCTGCGCGACGCGCTGGTGCTGCCGATCTACGAGGGGACGAGCCAGATTCAGTCGCTGATGGCGATGAAGGACACGCTGCTCGGGATCATCAAGCGGCCGCAGGCGTTTGTGCGGGGCCTGGCGCAGGCGCGTTGGCGCGCGGTGTCGGCGACGGACTCGCTGGAGAAGCGGGTCGCGGGGGTAAGCGTTCTGTCGCGGTCGGCGCAGCAGTACCTGCTGACGCGCACGGCAGCGGACAAGCTGAAGACCCTCGGCGGGACGCCATTGACCACATGGAAGGCATCGCTCTCCAGGGACTGGGATCCGAAGCGGGACTTCGCGCTGGCGATGCTCCACGCCGAGCGGCTCACGCGACTGCTGGCAGACGAGGCGATCGCGGAGATTCTACTGGCGCAGGCGAAGAAGTTTCCCGAGCGGCGGGAGGTTCTGGCGCGGTGGCTCGACCGGTGCGAGTTGCGCGACCGGGCGCTGCACGAGGAGATCACCACGACCGGCGAGCGGATGCTGGCGAAGCTGGCAGCGCAGCGGGCGACGTCGTGAAAGGGGAGGATATTCGAGAGGATGGGGCTGCTGGGTGGAGTCGGGCGCAGTGACAGGGTGTGACGGATGATTTACCAATCGGTAAGTGATGCCTCGGGGTGGGCGGGGCGCGGGGCTGGGGATTGGGTACGGCGACGCTGCTCGAGTGGGTGGCGTGAGCCGGCGAAGGGGCGATCGGGTAGAGTGCGGGCGCGATGTCCAGATCGGCGCAAGAGCTTGATTTTTCGTTGAGGGCGGAGTTTCTCGCGCTACCGGAGGAGGGCCGCGGATTTTGGATCCTCGACCCGAGGCGGGAGACGCTCTCGGTCTACCGCTGGACGGACGTGGCGTACCTCGAGGTGCTCACCGCAGAGCGCGGCGAGCAGGTGCGCGCGGAGCCCTGTGACGCAGTGGAATCCGACGTCGGGATGTTATTCGGCGACGACGGCGGAGGGGCGTGCGCGGGCTTCGCTCCGACGCCGCGGAAGTATTGAAGACATGAACCAACAAGAGTGGCAGCGAGGGTTTGGGAGCCTCGACGGGGGCAAGGTGGTCGGCGGTGCGCGGTACCTGCACGTGAGCGCGGTGCCCGCGGAGCTTCTCGCGGAGCTTCGCGCGGAGGTCGCGGCGCTCGGTGGGCCGGAGGATGGCTTCAATGTGTTGAAGCTGGTGCCCGACTCGCCGCGGCTCTCGCTGTTGAACTATCCATCGTACTTCGAGCTCGCGTTTCCGCTGCTCGCCGACTCGTGGACCCTCGATCTCGCAGAGCGGCGCTGCGAGCACCGGAGGTACGACCTCGGGCGCAATCCCCCGGTGCTGCATCGCAAGGAGTTGCTGTTGCGGGCGGACGATTCGCGGCGGGTGGAGTTCGCCCGATTGACGGCGGAGGCCGAGTATCACGGGCTCTTCGCCAACCCCCTGATCATCGGCCACAAGAACCAGTGGGAAGACATCGTGCGGGCGCGCGGCCTGCGCATCGAAGGGCACGCGCTGGTGCCGCTGGTGAAGCCCGACGAGCCCGACTCCGCGGTGGTGCAGCGCCATCGGACGGCGATGGTGCGACGGGGGCTCTCGACGCCGATGCAGGCGCTCTGGAGGCACGGATACGTGGCCGACCCGTTCACGGTCTTTGACTACGGCTGCGGGCGCGGCGACGACCTTGCAGCGCTCGCGGCGCACGGGGTCACGGCGGGGGGATGGGACCCGTACTTCCGACCCGACGCGCCGCGCGCCGAGGCCGACGTGGTCAACCTGGGGTTTGTGCTCAACGTGATCGAAGACCCGCACGAGCGGCGGCATGCGCTCACGCAGGCCTACGGGCTCGCGCGACGGGTGCTCGCGGTGGCGGCGCTGCTCGGCGGGCGCGCGGCGGAGGAGAGGCACCAGGCGTTTGGCGATGGGGTGCTCACCACGCGCAACACCTTCCAGAAGTATTTCAGCCACGAGGAGCTTGGGGAGTACATCGCGACGGTGCTTGGACGGGAGCCCGTGTCGGTGGGTCCGGGGCTGTATTTCGTGCTTCGCACGGACGAGGACGAGCAGGAGTTTCTCGAAGGGCGGCAGCGTTCTTCGGGGCGCTTCGGGGCGATGCCGAGCGCACCGGCGCGCCCGGTGGTCGAGCGGGCGGCGCGGGTCGCGCGGCCGAAGACGCCGTCGCGGTGGGAGCGCCACGGGGAGTTGGTCGAGGAGTTCTGGCAGGCGTGCATCGCGCTCGGGCGGCCGCCGCGCGAAGGGGAATTCGCGCGACTGACGGAGCTCACGAAGGAGGTGGCGTCCGCGCCGGTGGTGCTACGGCGGTTGAGCGAGGAGCGGGGAGCAGAGGCGCTCGAGGGTGCGCGGCGGCGAAGAATGGGGGATTTGTCGGTGTTTCTGGCGCTCAACGTCTTCGAGCGGCGGCGCTCGGCGGGGAGCTGGGGCGCGAGGGCGCGAGTGGATTTGCGGGAGTTCTGGGGGTCTTACGCGAAGGCGACGGAGGCGGCGACGGCGCTGCTCTTCTCCCTGCGCGACCCGAAGGGCATCGCGGCGGCGTGTGTGGCGGCGCAGGCGATGGGGTTGGGGTGGCTGGTTTCGGGGGAGTCGCTGCAGTTGGATGGGCGGCTGGTCAACGAGCTGCCGCCCGCGCTGCGGGTGTACATCGGGTGCGCGGGGAAGCTGTATGGAGAGGTTCAGTCGGCCGACGTGGTGAAGTTGCATATTGCATCAGGGAAGGTGAGCCTGATGCGATATGACGACTATGAAGGGAGCGCGATTCCGATGCTGGTGGATCGGGTCAAGGTGGATCTGCGGCGGCAGCAGGTGAGCTACTACGAATATGGGTATGAAGGGGAGTTTGCGCCGCAGCCGCTGTATATGAAGTCACGGTATATGCACCCGGCAATGGAGGGGTATGACGGACAGCGGGCGTTTGATATGGGGTTGGAAGCGCTGGAAGGGGTCGATTGGAGCGGGTATGGGCCGCCGTGGGAGGCGGTGAGCGCGCGGGTGGGGGCGATGGCGGCGGCGGCGGGGGGGGGGCGGGTTATGGGGGGGCGTTGAAGAGGTCGGTGACGGTGTCCCAGGCGGGCGGGCGGATCTCTTTCGGGACCACGCGACTGGTGTGACGGAGCATGGCGTACACCTTCTCACTTCGTTCGGGTGCGTAGCTCACATGAAAAGGCCGATCAGGACCGTATAGATAGAGCCTGTCAAAGGGCAGATTCTCGTGAACCCACCGCGCCACCTCGATCGAGCTGACGCCGGGAACATGAAAGTCGCATGACTGTCCGCCACGGGCGCAGATCGATGTCCCGCGGCGGTTCACTTCCATGCCGGCATGTTGATCGAGCGA
Organism: Deltaproteobacteria bacterium; assembly: GCA_947477565.1. GTDB lineage: Bacteria > Myxococcota_A > Polyangia > Polyangiales > SCUS01. Next base: position 490 of record CANJUR010000194.1, on the reverse strand, counting down.
TGGCGCAATCTTGCCAGCGATGTGCCTTGTCAGCGTGGAACCCGCAAAGCCGTAGGTGATGACGACGGCCCCGAAGCGCTCGTGGACCGGGTCGAGAATCGCCGTCGCCATCGCCGTGAGAGCCTCCCAGGTCCGATCATTCTGGGGGACGTTGTCGAGGGCCAGGCCTTCGCGCCGATATCGGTGCAAGGTCTCACCGCATTCGATGAGATCACCGTATGTGAAGTGATTTGAGCATCGTTCGCGGAGATCTCGAGCAATCATACGAAATGCCTCTGAGCAAAATCATCAAGTACTATCATATTAAATCCAGCCCAGTGCCAGATCCGATCAAATACTAATCAGGGATGCGGGGAACGCTCGTAACTCTGCTGAAACACAGACCCGGAAACCGTCGCACAAGCGCGGGCCGAGGAAACCGAGCTTGCGCGCGGACCGCCGCTGGATCGAAGTCGGAGGCTCCCATTGGGTCGAGAAAGCCACCGCTCGT
>CANJUR010000193.1 GCA_947477565.1 Deltaproteobacteria bacterium | reverse complement strand
GGCCGGGGGTGGGGGCTCGACGTGCCTTCGTCCTTCGACTGCGGCGGACCTGGAGGCTCCGTGGGGGCGGGGCCGGGGGTGGGGGCTCGACGTGACGGTAGATTCACCTGGAAATCATGCGTTTCCGACGCGAATCCCGGATCCCTGCTAAGGAATCTCGAAGCGCGCCGGCACCCCGAGCGCAGCGCAGCGCGCGCGAATCTCGTCGGTGTAGTTGGCGTTCATCACCAGCACGGTGACCTCGCGGTCGCCCAGCGTGGTGAGCCACTCCGGTGCGTGGATACCGTGCCCGCTGCCCGGGATGAAGCACCCTTGCTTGCGCGCGTTGACGTCCACGCCACCCGCGAGAAGTGTCCCATCCGGGTCTACCAGGTTGGCGAACACCACTCCCTTGGTGGCCATGCCCCAGAGCACGCACGGACCTGTTTCTCCCGCCGCGCGCAGCTTCTCTCGCGCGCTCGCGATGCGCCGCTGCTCGTCCGAGGCGTAGCGGGTGACACGCTCCACAAACTCCGCCACGCCCGCCGGTGCCGGGGCTTCACCGGTCGTCCGTGCCGCACCTTCCGCCCACTGGTATTGCTCGCCGAATGCAGTCTTCGAGGACGTCACCGCCACGCCGCCGCGCTCCAGTGCGTGAACGAAGCTCGCCCGCGTAAAGTAGTTGCAGTGCTCGTAGCAGAAGTCCCAGAAGGCCTCGTGGTCGATGATCCAGTCGAGGTCGGGAACCTCGAAGAAGAGCGGCACCTCGGGGTCGCGGCGGATGCCCTCGACCACCGCACGAACAAACTCCACCGGCCGCGCGATGTGCTCGATCACGTGGCGGCACACCAGCAGCGACGGGCGCTCGCTCACCAGCTCTGCGCGAAACATCTCCCGCAGCAGCGCAACCGGGCGATCGGCGTCGGCCTCCCGCGGCGCGCAGCTCGGATCGACGCCCACGCCCCGGGTGCCCGGCACCGTCGCGCAAAGAACGTCGAGGAAGGTTCCTTTGCCGCAACCCACATCGTAGACGGGGGCGCGGGTGAGGTCGTGGCGGGCGCCGAGGTCACGCCCGATGGAGCGGTAGTAGTCGGTGAATACGGCGGAGGGGACGTCGTTGTCGTAGCGCGGGTCGTAGACCATCAGCGCGGGATCGAAGCGACGGTTGAAGGCGAACCCGCACGACGCACAGACGCCCAGCGCAAAGGGGGCGCACGGGGCGGCGAGAGCCTCCGCGCGCGTGGGCCAGACGACGTTTTGCATCACGGGCAGGCGCTCGCGGCGAATGAGTTCAGCGACATCGCGGCCGTCGCAGACGGGACAATGGTCCTGGCGGATGGTCATGTTTGGAGGTCCGTGTAGAGGGTCCAGTCGGGAACTCGGCGCGAGATCCGGCGGCCGAGGCGTTCAGCATCTCGCATCGCTCCCGGGCAGGGACGACGACGGCGAGCTTTACGGACGGCGCATCAGCCAGGCGGCGGGCCAGTGCGTGACGTGCTCGCGAACCTCGCCTTCATTGAACACAAACGGCGGCGGCTCTTCGAGAGCAAACTCCGGGTGGCGCGCTGCAAACTCGCGGGCCGCGGCGCTGGGGTTGTCGTCCTTCCACTCGGGCTTACCGCGCGGAACGTCCGAGAGAAACTCCATCAGGCCGTCGGTGGCGACGATGTACGAGCCGGCGGTGACCATCGGCGCGTACGCCTCAAGCTCGCTCGCGACGTGCGCCTTCGTGTGGTTGGAGTCGAGGAGCACCAGAACCTTCTCACCGGGCTTCACCAGCGCGCGCACCTGCTCGACGATGGTCGGGTCGATGGAGCTGCCCTCGACCAGGGTGATGGACGACGAGAGTTCGTGCGCCTCGATGGCCGCGCGGTTGTGCGGGCGCACCTCGATGTCGACGCCAATGATCCGGCCGCCGTTGCCCATCATCTTGAAGAGGCTGGCGTAGAAGATCAGCGACCCGCCGTGCGCCACGCCGGTCTCGATGATCACGTCGGGCTTCACCCGATAGATCACCTCCTGCGCGCGAATCATGTCTTCCGGCAATTGGATGATGGGACGCCCCATCCAGGTGAACGAATAGATGTGCTTGAGTGCCCACCCCACCTGAATCCACACCCGCGAAAGCGCCGAAAACGCCTCACGGCTATACAGCGGCATTTCGCGGGCGCCGTCGGCGTCTTCGCAGGCAACGGTCCGGGCTTCGGTGTCGATGGTCAGCTTCATGGAGAGTCCCTATCGGGGGATGCAGTTTTGGAGGGCGGTCACGCTGGCCCACGGCGCGGCAGCTTGTCAACGATCTCCACGCGCCCTGAGGTTCGGAGTACTCCGCCTCGGCCCGCCGTGCCGCGTGCTGAAGCACACGGCACCCCAGCAAAAGCCCGCAGCGGGCTCCATCCCGGGTCCCACGGGGCAGCGCTTGTCTATCGGGACATCGTAGGAGCCCGGGTCTGCCCCGGGCTTCCACACCGTGCCGTGTGCTTCAGCACGCGGCACAGCGGGCCGAGGCGACGTACTCCGAACCTCAGGGCGGCGTTGAAACCATTGACTGGAACGCGCGGTCGGGCATTGTCCGCGCCCGATGAATCCGGGCGCGGCGGCGCGCTACGGAGCTTCGCAGACAAAAGCAGGAGCCGAGAGCGCAACCCATGAAGGTGATCATCTTGTGCGGGGGCCAGGGGACCCGGATCCGCGATGCCAACGAGTTGCTGCCCAAGCCGCTGCTGCCCATCGGCGAGCGGCCGATGGTCTGGCACATCATGAAGTCGTACGCGACCTACGGCATCAGCGATTTCGTTCTCGCCCTGGGGTTCAAGGGCTGGCTGATCAAGGAGTATTTCCTCAACTACCGCGCCATGGCCGCCGACCTGCGGGTCTCGCTCGGCCGGCACGACGCCGTCGAGGTGCTCAACCGCCGCGGCGCCGAGGACTGGTCGGTCACGCTCGCGGAAACCGGCGAGGCGTCCATGACGGGTGCGCGCGTCGCGTCGCTGCGTCGCTACGTCGAAGACGACGACCACTTCATGGTCACCTACGGCGACGGCGTATCGAACGTGGACATCGGCAAGCTGATGGCCTTCCACCGGTCACACGGGAAGATCGCCACGGTCACTGCGGTGCATCCGCCGGGGCGCTTCGGCGAGCTTGGCATCCGCGACGGGATGGTGTGCGAGTTCAACGAGAAGCCGCAGACGACGCTGGGGTTCATCAACGGCGGGTTCATGGTGTTTGATGCGAAGCGCGTGTGGGATTACCTCCCGGACGACAACCCCGGTCTCGTGCTGGAGGTCGAGCCGCTCCAGGGGCTCGCGGCGGCGGGCGAGCTTGTCGCCTACGAGCATCAGGGGTTCTGGCAACCGATGGACACGCTGCGCGAGTACACCGTGCTCAACAACCTCTGGTCTTCGGGCAACGCGCCGTGGAAGACATGGAGCGAGTGACTTCTCCGATTCGCCGCCGCGCCACCGCCTGCCGCTTCCACCCACAGGGATCCCCATGACCGAAGTTCGCTCGTTTCGTTGCTGGTCGTGCCAGGGCAGCCGCCTTACCCCGGTGCTCGACCTCGGCCACACCCCGCTCGCCAACTCGCTCGTCCCGGAGTCCGCGCTGCAGCACACCGACCCGGTGTTTCCGCTCGAGCTTGCGTGGTGCGCCGACTGCTCCCTCGTGCAGATCACCGCGTCCGTGCCGCCGGAAGATCTCTTCCGCGATTACCTATATTTCTCGTCCTATTCGGACACGATGCTCCAGCACGCAGAGACGCTGGTCGAGCGGATGATCCGCGAGCGAGGCCTCGGCGCGGGCTCCCTCGTGGTGGAGGTCGCCAGCAACGACGGCTACCTGCTGAAGTTCTACAAGCGCGCCGGGGTGCAGGTGCTCGGCGTCGAGCCGGCGGTCAACGTCGCGAAGGTGGCCGTCGAGCAGCACGGCATCCCGACGATCACGGAGTTTTTCGGCGACGACCTCGCGCAGACCCTGCGGACCGAGGGCAAGCGCGCCGCGGTGATGCACGCCAACAACGTCCTCGCGCACGTGCCCGACCTCAACGGCTTCGTGCGCGGGTTCAAGACCCTCCTGGCCGACGACGGCGTGGCGCTCTTCGAAGCGCCGTACGTGCGCGACATGGTCGAGGGATGCGAGTTCGATACGATCTATCACGAGCATCTTTGCTACTACTCGCTGACCGCGCTCGACCGGCTGTTTCGCCGTAACGGGCTGGTGATTGCGCACGTCGAGCGGGTTCCCATCCACGGTGGCTCGCTGCGCATCTTCGCCACGCACGACACCGCGACGCCGGACGAGACGGTCACCGCGATGCTCGCCGAGGAGCACCGCGAGGGCGTCGATTCGCTGGCGTACTACGAAGCCTTCGCGCAGCGGGTGCACCGCCTGCGCGGGGTGCTCACGGGGGTGCTGCGCGACCTGAAGGCAGCCGGGCGCAGTATCGCGGCGTACGGCGCGAGCGCCAAGGGGAGCACGCTGCTCAACGCCTTCGGCATCGGGCGCGACGTGCTCGATTTCGTGGTCGATCGATCGCCCCACAAGCAGGGGCTGTACACCGCCGGGACGCACATCCCGATCCGCGCGCCGGAGGCTCTCGCCGTGGAGCGCCCGGACTACGCGCTGCTCCTCACCTGGAACTTCGCCGAAGAAATTCTCGCCCAGCAGAAGGACTACCTGGCTGCGGGGGGGCGCTTCATCGTGCCGGTTCCGCAGGTGCGCATCCTGTGAGGTTTGCGGAGACTCCCATCGCGGGCGCGTGGGTGGTTGACCTCGATCGCCTCGAGGACGAGCGCGGGTTCTTCGCGCGCACCTGGTGCGAGCGGGAGTTTCGCGAGCGGGGCCTGCACGATCACCTCGCGCAGTGCAGCGTGTCGTTCAACCAGCGCCGCGGGACGCTACGGGGGATGCATTTCCAGACGGCGCCGCATGCGGAGGCCAAGCTGGTGAGCTGCCCTCGCGGGCGCATCTGGGATGTGGTGCTCGACCTGCGCGCGGACTCTGCCACGTACTGCCAGTGGTACGGGGTCGAGTTGTCGCCGGAGAATTACCGGGCTTTGTATGTTCCGCCCGGCTGCGCGCACGGGATGGTCGCGCTCGAAGACGACACGGCGGTGCAGTACCAGATCTCCGTGGCCTACGTTCCCGGGTACCAGGCCGCGGTGCGATGGAACGATCCGGCCTTTGGCATCACCTGGCCGATCGCGTCTCCGTTGCTCTCCGAGCGCGACCGCTCGCTGCCGGATTTTGTCCGATGAAGGTTCTGCTCACCGGGGCGGGCGGGTTCATTGGTTCGCAGGTCGCGCGGCAGCTTGTGGCGAGCGGCGACCAGGTGGTTGCGATGTTGCGCCCGGGGGAGTCCACGGCGCGCCTCGCGGATGTGCTCGGGCGGTTGGAGGTTCGCACGCTCGACCTCGCGGACACGGCGGCGGTGACGGCGCTCGTGGCGGAGACGCGCCCGGAGGCATGCGTCCATCCAGCCTGGAACGCCGAGCCTGGCAAGTACCTCCACTCGCGAGAAAACCTACGGCTGGTGGAGGCGTCGCACCGTCTGGCGGAGGCGCTGGCGGACCACGGGTGTAGGCGCTTCGTGGGCGTCGGGACCAACGCGGAGTACGACACGAGCTACGGGTACCTCTCCGAGCGCACGCCGACGGCGCCGACGTACCTGTACTCGGCGTGCAAGCTGGGGTTGTCGCACTCCCTGGCACAGCTTGGGTTGCTCACGGGGATGCAGGTCGCGTGGGCGCGGCTGTTCTACTTGTACGGTCCCTGGGAAGATCCGCGGCGGCTGGTGTCGTCGGTGGCGCGGGCGCTTCTCGCGGGGCAGGAGGCGCCCTGTAGCTCTGGGACACAGGTGCGGGATTTCCTTCACGTGGCAGACGTGGCGGCGGGTCTGGTGGCGGTGCTGCGCTCCGCGGTGACGGGCGCGGTGAACATCGGATCGGGCGAGCCGGTGACGGTGCGCGAGGTGGTGACGCGCGTGGGCGCGCTCATCGGACGACCGGAGTTGCTGCGGCTGGGCGCGCTCGAACCGAAGGCGGGGGAGCCGACGTTCGTGTGCGCGGACAACGCGAAGTTGCGAGCGGAGACCGGCTGGCGGGCGACGTACACGCTGGAGAGCGGACTCGCGGACACCGTGCAGTGGTGGCGCGCGCGGGCGTAGCAGCGGGGGCGGTCAGTCGCGGCGGGTGATCCAGGTGGCCGTGTGTCGACCGCAGCAGGTCGAGAATCTCCTTGGCGAGCTGATCGAAGGACGACAACACGAGCATCGGTGACTGCGCGCGGCGTGCCGGGCGAAACCATCGAGGAATGACGCAGTACGCAGGGTGGCTGCGGCGGCGGTGATCTCGACCATGCGCCCCACGACTGACGTAGCATCGGCCACTATGGCGAAGACGAAGGCATCGGCGAAGGCACGCGGCGGTTCGGCCGCTCGGACGGCGACGGGAAGTGCGAAGGGGAGCGCGGGGAGTGCGCCGCCGAAGCCCAGGGTGATCGTCAGCAAGGCGATGATCGCGCGCTACGACGCGTTATTGAAGGCGTTTCGTGAGGCGCGAGGCACCGAGTTCGGCGGCTGGGATGCGGCCTACGAGGCGCTCGACTCGCTGCTCCACAGCGAGCCGCCGCTGTATCTCGCAGGGGGGTTTAAGAGCGCGAAGGCGTTTCTGACGGCGACGCTCCCCGGGGTGGCGCTCTCGACCGTGCGCGAGGGCGTGCGGGTCGCGCGACACTTCAACGCCGATGACGAGAAGAAGTACGGAGTGCGGAAACTCGCGCTGCTACTCGACTACCTCGAGGCGGAGTCGGGGGCACAACTGCCGCGCGTGCACATCGACCCAGCGCGCACGAAGGTCGGCGTCGGCGAGAAGCGGGTACCGTTCGCGACGCTGAACTTCGACGAGATGCGCGACGCCGCACGGAGGAAGAAGAGCGGCAGGGGACGCGCCGGAGCGGAGGCGCCGGGCGTGCGGGCGCTTCGGCAGGCGTTCGGCGGGAGCGGGCTCGGTAACGTGGCGGTGCAGTGCAAGGCCGAGCGCTGGAGCCTCGGACGCATCGAGGAGCGGCAGTTCGCCGACCTGGGCGCAGCGCTCACCGGCTACGCGAAGAATCTGAAAAAGGCGAAGCCGTAGACGACCGGAGGAAATGTCGAGCGCTCGTCATCGGAAGGACGAGCGCTCGACATG
>CANJUR010000192.1 GCA_947477565.1 Deltaproteobacteria bacterium | reverse complement strand
CCCCGCGCTTCCGCGCGCCCCCTCTCTCAGGACTGATGGTTGACCTCATCTCCGCGGGAACGGAGCGCCGGCTCCGCGTTCGCGGACGGGCCTTCGGCCCTGCGATCACTGAACCCGGGGCCTGGAATGGACCGCCCGGCCTGCGCCGGGCTATCTGCCTGAGCGTCGAGTGCTCGGCACTCGACGGGTGGGCGTAGGTGCCCGGTATGCAATTCCCCGAGCGGCCACCTACATCCTTCCGGCGGTCGCTCCCGCGACCGACGCTCAGGCAGATAGCCCGGCGCAGGCCGGGCGGTCCATTCCAGGCCCCGGCTTCAGCGTGAGCGTGGGCCGCAGGCCCGTCCGCGAACGCGGAGCCGGCGCTCCGTTCCCGCGGAGATGAGGTCAACCATCAGTCCTGAGAGAGGGGGCGCGCGGAAGCGCGGGGTGAGGTCTCGCAAGATGGATCGACCCTTCCGGGGCCTGTCCTTAGCCCTCCAACGGGTCGTTGTCTCCCATGGCACCTTCGGGTCGATGTTGCGCATCGACGTGGAGCGGTGGAACCAGGCAACGCCACGCAGGTGGCCGTGCTCACCGACCGCTGCGCGTGAGCTACAGACGTCTGTAGGTGGGGCTACAGACGTCTGTAGGTGGGTGAGAGGAGCGGAGCCTCTGCGGTCTGTACGCATCGCACCCCCGGCGCAGTTGCGGTGAACTGCACCCGTTGATGCGCCGATTCATTCGTTTACTTCGAAATGCCCGAGAATCACGAGTGCCCACCCTCGAAGTGTCACCCAGTGCTACCCAGACCAGGCAGGGATCCTGGATTCGCGTCGGAAACACATGATTTCCCGGTGAACCTACCGTCACGTCGAGCCCCCACCCCCGGCCCCGCCCCCACTAGTGGGGGCAGGGAGTTCGGAGCGACAAAACGCTTCTGCAATAGGTATTTCTGCACCCTGCCCCCACTTGTGGGGGCGGGGCTGGGGGTGGGGGCTCGCGAGCCCCACCCTCGCGAGCCCCACCCTTGCGAGCCCCACCCTTGCGAGCTCGCATGGTTTCCCCGCATCCCTGCTGAAGGACCGCCGCCGCGGGCCTCGTCACTCACGATCCTCGCGGGAGCGCTCGTGGGCTCGTTCGAGGTTGGCATCGAGGGGCCGGGGAGAGCGCTCGCTGTCAGCGATGCAATCGGCCGATCAATGCATAAAGGCCAACACCACCCTCAGGAGCCCGAACCCCACAAAAATCAAGCCGAGGACGACCGCGATGATGACCTTCGCTGCGGTGCCGCCCTTCGCTGGTGGCTGCTGCATCCCGTAGCCGCCCTGCTGCTGGGGATACCCCTGCTGCTGTCCGTAGCCACCTTGCTGCACTCCGGGCTGCATCCCGTAGCCGCCCTGCTGCTGGGGATACCCCTGTTGCTGCATTCCGGGCTGCATCCCGTAGCCGCCCTGCTGCTGCATTCCCTGCTGCTGGGGATACCCCTGCTGCTGCATACCCTGCTGCTGCATACCCTGCTGCGGTCCGTACCCACCCTGTGACTGCATCCCAGGACCGCCCGGACCCGCCATTCCACCGAGTCCGAAGGCCGACGCATCGACTGCCAGCGTCGAAGCGATGCCGCCCGGCTCGTTCTGCGGCAGCCCTGCAAACATGTTGGGACCGCCCGGTCCAGGGCCCTGCTGCATGCTCGCCTGGGGCTGCCCGAACCCACCCGGTCCACCCAGCCCAAAGGCCGAAGCGTCCATCGCGACCGTGGATGACGACACCGCCGGCGCTTGAAACTGCGGCGCTTGCTGGGGCTGAAACTGCGGCGCTTGCTGGGGCTGAAACTGCGGCGCTTGCTGGGGCTGAAACTGCGGCGCTTGCTGGGGTTGAAACTGCGGCGCTTGCTGGGGTTGCTGGGGCTGAAACTGCGGCGCCTGCGCCTGTCCGAAAGATGCGGGTCCGGGGCCCGGGACCAGGTCGCGATCGAAGCCGAAAGACGAACTATCGGCCGCGATGGTAGACATCGCGAGCATCTCTTCGTCCGTCGAACTCGCCGGGTCGGGCTCCGGGGCCGGGGCCGGGGCCGGGCGTTGCGCAAACGACGGCGCAGGAGCCTGTACGGCGAAGGGCGGAGCGTCTGGGCCGCTGCCCTGCGGCATGGTCGGCAACCCGAAGGACGCGGCGTCCATCGCGATGGTGCGCGCGGCCTCGATCCCGCCGCCGATCGAAGCCGGGTCGATGGAGGCCATGCCGCCCATCATCGTCTTGGCGAATTGAGCCTTCGGCGTCGCCGGGGGACCCGCTGCCGGCGCTCGAGGCGCGGCGTCCGTGGACATCAGCATCGTGCCCTTGAACTTCGCCTGGGGCCGTGGGACGGCGCTCTGCAACATCTGCCCGCAGGTCGTGCATTTCGGCGTGCCATCAGGATTTTGCGCGCCACAGTTCGGACAGAACATCGCATCCACCTCTTCGGCCTCGACCGCGCGCATCTTCGCCCGATCGGAGGCACTTTTGACCCTCTGGAAATGGCTCGGTCAGCCAACGCGCGGGACGCTATCCCTTCCCCCCGATCGACGCCACTGTGCAGCATTGCGCTTCGCGTGTCGTCCGGCGTAGGCCTTCATCACTGCCATGGCTGTACGTCCCAGGACCGTTCCGGGCGCCGAGACCTTCCCCGGCTTCGCCGACCCCTCGATGCGCTTCTTCCACGAACTCGACGCGCATCAAGACCGCGCGTGGTTTCTCGAACACAAGTCCGAGTACGAGGAGCAATGGGCCCGCCCCCTCGCGGGACTCCTCGCGCAGGTCGCGCCGCGCATCGCGCGCTTCTACACGGGCCTTCCGTTGCGCGATCCGAAGGTGTTTCGTCTCCAGCGCGACGTGCGCTTCTCCCTCGACAAGAGCCCGTACAAAACCCACGTGAGCGGCCTCCTCGCGCTGCGCGGCGGCTCCGAGGCCGTCGAAGCCCCAGCGGCGCTCTACGTGCAGCTCGGCACCGAGAGCTTCGTCGGTGCGGGCGCCTACTTCATGCCTCCGCCGCTGCTCAAGGCGTGGCGCGAGACGCTTCTCGATTCGCGCCGCGGGGCCGCGATGGCGCGCGCCGTCGATGGCCTCACCGCCCACGGTTACAGCATCTCTGCGGTGGGCTCACTCAAGACTGCGCCGCGCGGCGTGGAGCCCAACCACCCGCGCATCGCGCTGCTCAAACACAAGGGCCTCGCACTCGGATTCCCACCGATTCCGGCGGGCGTCCTCGGCACTGCGGACTTCGCCGACTGGCTCGTCGACCGCGCGGAAGAGACCGCTCCGGTGGTGCAGAAACTCGCCCGGCTCCTCGATGACTGAGCGGCCCATCGCTGGACAGCGCCGACGTCGGGTGTTACCTCGCCCGACCTTCCACCCTCCGCGGTGTACGACCCGCCCCGCAAGTCCGGGAACAGCCACCGCCACCCATTGACAGGAGATTCCAGGCACCATGCAGCTCAACATCCAGCCCCTGTATCCCGTCTCCACGATCACCTGCGCCTGCGGCAACGTCGTCGAGACCCGCACCACCCGCGGGACCTTCTCCACCGACGTCTGCGCGGCTTGCCACCCGTTTTACACGGGCAAGCAGAAGATCATGGACACCGCCGGCCGCGTGGACCGCTTCCGCAAGCGCTACGCGACCACGGCCCCGAAGGGCTCGGCCGTCGCCGCCGCTGTCCCCGCCGCCGAGGAGTAAATCTCCTCGCGCCTCCGCCGCTCGCCTCGCACTCCCTCACTCCATCACTTCCTCGTTGCGCGCGGCTGACCGTGTGCTCTCGCAGATCTTGCGTGGATGCCCCGAATGGGCGCGCGAGGGATTCAGTGCCGTTGCGTTGAAACCGAACCTCTTGAGCCTCGTGCTACGGTGCGCGCCGATGTCATCTGAACAACCCGTGTGTGCCCCGAAGCAGGTCGGCGGCCAGGCCGTGATCGAGGGCGTGATGATGCGCTCGCCCCGCTGCCTCACCGTCGCCGTGCGCCGAAAAAACAACGAGATCGTCGTGCGCGAGCAACCGTGGAAACCCATGGTTCCGCCTGCGCTCTTGAAGGTGCCCTTCGTGCGGGGCGCGCTGGTGCTGTTCGAGTCGATGCAAAACGGCTACGCGGCGCTGCAGTTCAGCGCTTCGCAGTACGAGCAAGACCTCCCGGAGGACGAGCGCCCGACGGAGTCCGAAGGCTCTGGCGGCGCCGCGTCACGCCTCGGGATGGTGATCTCCCTCGGACTCCTGGTGGCGCTGCCGAAGCTTCTCGCGTGGGCCGTCGGGCACCTCATCGGGCCGGGGCTCTCCATCGCCGACCCGCGCTTCCACCTGCTCGCGGGCTTCTTCAAGCTCAGCATCGTCGTCGGAATGATGCTGCTCATGCGCATGAATTCCGAGATGTACCGGGTGTTTCAGTATCATGGGGCAGAGCACAAGGCGATCGCCGTCCACGAGGCGGGCCTGCCCCTTTCCGTGGAGAGTTCGAAGCAATTCACCACCCGCCACGCGCGCTGCGGAACGACCTTCCTCATGGTCGTCGTGCTCGTCTCCGTCGCGGTCTTCGCGCTGGTGCTCCCGCTGCTGCTGCCCAACTCCTCGGGCATTCTCACCATCCTTGCGTCGATTCTCATCAGCATCCCGCTGATGTTTCCCATCGCCGGCGTCGCCTATGAACTGCAGCGCATCGGCGCCCGCTTCGCCGATCATCCCATCGCGCAGATCTTCCTCGCGCCGGGCTTCCTCGTGCAGCGCATCACCACCGCAGAGCCCACGGACGACCAGGTCGAGATTGCCCTCGTGGCGCTGCGTCAGGCGATCACCAACGAGGCCTCCGCGCCGGCGCTCACGTCCACGAGCGAGCCCACCGTCCGCACGTTTCCCTCCTTCGCGGCCTTCGCCACCGAGCAGGGCCTCTAAGCCGCTTCTGCTGCGCGGCCCGCTCCGTCCCGTCGTCATTCCCGCAACGAACCCACTGGCCATCCGATGCTGCCTATCGCCAAGCTTGAATCCCTGGTGTTTCGCGCCGAAGAGCTCGACCGGCTGCTCTGCGAGCCCGACGTCGCGAACGACAACCAGCGCTACCGCAAGCTCACCAAGGAGCGCGCAGACCTCGAGGTGCTCGTCACCACCTTCGAGCGCTACAAGAAGCTGAAGCAGCAGCTCGACGACGACCGCGCCGCGCTCTCCGACCCGGAGCTACGCGAACTGGTGATCGACGAGATTCCGGGCCTGGAGGCAGAGACCGGGACGCTCGAGCGCGAACTGACGTTCATGCTGCTTCCGGCGGACCCCAATGATGACAAGAACGTCATCGTGGAGATTCGTGCGGCGGAGGGCGGGGATGAGGCGACCCTCTTCGCCGCCGACCTCTTCCGGATGTACCTCCGCTACGCCGAGAAGAAGAAGTGGCGCGTCGAGCTGATGAGCGAGAGCAAGACCCTCGTCGGTGGTTTCAAGGAGGTCATCGCGCTCATCACCGGAGACCGGGTGTACAGCACCATGCGCTTCGAGGGCGGGGTGCATCGGGTGCAGAGGGTTCCGCAGACGGAGGCGCAGGGGAGGGTGCATACCTCGACGGCGACGGTGGCCGTGCTCCCGGAGGCCGAAGACGTGGAGCTTCACCTCGACGAAGCGAAAGACCTCCAGGTGAGCATCGCGGCGTCCGGCGGACCCGGCGGTCAGGGCGTGAACACCACCAACAGCGCCGTACAGCTACTGCACAGACCCACCGGGATGATCGTGAAGTGCCAGGACGAGCGCTCGCAGATCAAAAACAAGGCGAAAGCCATGAAGATCATGAAGTCCCGGCTGCTGGAGCTGGAGCGCAAGAAGCAGGACGACGCCGTCAGCGCCGACCGGCGCAGCATGGTCGGCAGCGGCGAGCGCGCGGAGAAGATTCGCACCTACAACGTCCCGCAGAACCGCATCACGGACCATCGCATCCAGCTGACTCTTCACAAGCTCGATCGCTTCCTCGACGGGGCGCTCGAAGATGTGATTGTTCCGCTGCGCACGCACTACCAGGCCGAGCGCCTGCGCCGCGAACTGGGCATCGAGACCGGCGTGACCACCGCGGTCATGGCCGGCAGCGACGACTGAGCGGGGGACGTCCCGCGACCGCTTGACGTACGTGATCGGCTCTCGCATACGTACGTGATGAAACCGCGGCGCTACAACGTTTCCGCGCTTCGCGCTGACATCTACCGGGTGTTCGATCGCGCGCTGGAAACCGGCGTCGCGATCGAGGTCGAGCGCAACGGCCGTGTGCTGCGCATCGTCCCCGAGGCCACCACCACCAAGCTCTCGCGGCTGGTGCCACGCGCGTGTTTGCGGGGCGATCCGGAGTCGATCGTGCACTGCGACTGGTCCACGGAGTGGACGCCTGATCCTTGATCCACCTCGACACACACGTCGTGGTGTGGCTCTACGCGGGCGACCTCACCGGCCCGTTGGCGCCGGTCGTCCGCGTGCTCGAACGAGAAGACCTCGCGGTGAGCCCGATGGTGGAGCTCGAACTCGAGTTCCTGCATGAGATCGGACGCCTGGTGCCGACCGGGCGCGTCGTGCTGGATGACCTGGCGGCGCGCGTGGGGCTCCAGCGGAGGGACGTCGGGTTCGCGGCGGCGGTCGGGGTCGCGGCAGGGCTGCGCTGGACGCGCGATCCCTTCGACCGGCTCATTGTCGCGAGCGCGATCGTCGAGGGCGTCGGGCTGCTCACCCGTGACGAAACGATCCTGGAGAAGTTCGACGGCGCCGTGTGGGACGGGCGCCCGCGTCGGCGAAAGCGTCCCTGAGCGAAGGGCGGAGAAGATCCGCACCGACAACGTCCCGCAGAACCGCATCACGGACCATCGCATCCAGCGGATGCTTCACAAGTTCGATCGCTTCCTCGACGAACCACCGCGGTCATGGCCGGCAGCGACGACTGAGCGGGGGACGTCGCGCAGCGCGAACAGTGACGTCCCGATTCATTCTCAACGACCCGCTGGAGGGCCAAAGACAGGCCTCCGAAGGATCGATGCTTTGGGGTCCTCTCCTTAGCAGGGATGCGGGGAACGCTCGTAACTCTGCTGAAACACAGACCCGGAAACCGTCGCACAAGCGCGGGCTGAGGAAACCGAGCTTGCGCGCGCAACGCCGCTGGATCGAAGTCGGACGCTCCTACTGGATCGAGAAAGCCACCGCTCGTACCCGACGGCGGAAGTGACCGGTGGGGCTCGCGAGCCCCACCCTCGCGAGCCCCACCCTTGCGAACCCCACGGAGCACTTCCGTCGGCATGTGCTG
>CANJUR010000191.1 GCA_947477565.1 Deltaproteobacteria bacterium | reverse complement strand
CGGCGATCCCGGCCGCCGAGAAGCCCGGAACCTAGTAACACGGGGTGCGAGCGCAGATCAGGCGGAAACACGTGTGGTTTCCGCTGGTTGTGTGCCTAGCCTAGGAGGCCAACTGTCAAAGTCGGGTCTGGGATCGCGGCGGCAATGGCGACCGCACCCTCACGATGGGCTGGGACTGGGAGATTCCGTATCTGACGATTGGCCGCAAGAGCGCCGAGATGTGGCGCTTCCACGCGGCCACGATGCACTCCGAACACGGCAGTCTGCTGGTGTTTCGCCCCGACCTTCGACTGGGCGGGACGATGGAGGATGGCCCCTGGGAAGCGATCGTTTCGGCGAGTCCCGACGACCCGGAGTGCCAACGAGGAATCTGCTTTCGGTCTGCGGTTCCGCTGGCCGAGTCGGACCTTCGGACACTCACGGTTTTCTACAAGTCCCGATGGCCATCGATGGAGAACCTCATCAAGGCAGTGCTCTCCCGCGGCTTCGATCGCAACCGCACGCGGGCGCTGGAAATGACGACGAGCCGCGGCGTGGATGGCGCCGTCGAGCGATTGAATAGGCGCGAACTCGAACTGCGCTCGAAGGTCGCTCAACTGATGACGGAGCGCGGTTCCGTGGAGAACGTCAAAGCCGTCGCGAAGACCGTGGGCCAGGCCAGGAAGGCTCAGGCCGATCAGATTGCGGCAGTGGCGAACGCGACGCTCAAGCACGCGCGCAGCGTGGGCGGCGCAGAGCGGCTGGCCAGGCAGCTGCACCTGCTGACGCACAATGCCCTCTCGCTGGCGCTCTATGGCAGCGAAGAAGCGGCAGTGCGGGTGATGGATCCGAACACCGTATTCGCGCTGCTGCTCGACCGACCGGCGACCACCTGCATCGAGGACGGGAAGCTCACTCTGTGGGTCGAAGCGCTCGACGTCGCGGCGGATCGGCGCCGACAAGTGGCACTCGTCGAGGTCTTCAACAAGCTGGCATTGCGATGTCGCGGGTGCGTCGTGACGATCCGGCTGCGCCAGAACAGCGAGAATAAGGGATTCTGATGGTTATCGGGGCGAATGCCGGAACCCTGTTAAGGTCCACTTAGGCGTCGCGGACACATCCCTTCAACGGGTCCGCGGGGCGTGACGGGAGTAGCGATGAGCGTGTTCGAGCCGCCGGTCTTCGAGTTGTGGATCAACGACGTCGCCACACCCTTCATCGTCGTCGCCCTGCGCGGCCGCGAGGCCCTCTCGCGCCCCTACCGCTTCGACGTCACCGCGCTCGTCGCCCGCGGCTGCATCGACGACGTCTCCCTCACCGGGCGCCGCGCCGTCGTCGTGCTGCGCGACCGCAAGGGCACCGCGCGCCGCGTCCACGGCGTCGTGTCGGCCCACCGCGTCGAGGGCCATCCCGTGCGCAACGACCTGCTGCGGGTGCGGGTGCGCGTCGTGCCGCGGTTGGCGCTTCTCCGCCATCGCAAGGGGTCGCGCATCTACCAGCAGCTCAGCGTGCCTATCGTGGTGCGGCGCACGCTGGAGCGCAGCCGCGTCGAGCTGCGTGCTGCCCTCGACGGTCGCTACAAGCCCTCCGAATACTGCGTGCAGTACCGCGAGACCGACCTCGATTTCGTGCACCGGCTGCTCGCCGAAATCGGGGCCTTCTACTACTTCGAGCAGGTCGACGACGAGGGCGCCGGGCCCGGCTGTGCCCGCGGTACCGAGCGCCTGGTCATCGCCGACCGCGCCGCGCACTACCGGCCCCTCGACGGCGAGGCGGGCGGGCCCACGCACCTGCTCTTCGGCGGCGAGATCGACGACGGTGACACTCCCGCCGACGTCGTCGAGTTCGACTGGGGGCGGCGCGTGCGGCCCACGGTGGTGCGTCAGCGCGGCTACGACCACATCAACCCCCTCGCGCCCTTCGACGCCGCAGTGGGCGCCGAACTTCTCGACGCCGCGCTCGAACGCGAGGCCGACGGCGTCGTGCTGAGCGACTACCAGCACCATGACGCGTTCTTGCGGCCGGGGCTCGGGGTAGCGACCGCCCGCGTGTCCCTCGAACGGCACCAGCACCGCGTAGCGCGCGGCCACGGCACCGGCCTGAGCGCGCTCGTCGTGCCGGGCCACACCTTTGAGCTCGAAGGGCACCCGCTGGTCGAGCTCGATCGCAGCTACGCAGTCACCGAGGTCACGCACGAGGGCCGCGTACCCGAGGCCGCGCAGGGCGGCGAGAGCGTGGCGGTGTACCGCAACCGCTTCGGGTGCCTGCCCGCCAACTGGGAGCACCGTCCCGCCTTCACGCCGGGCCGCGTGCAGCAGAGCATGGAGACCGCGACGGTGGTGGGGCCCCCCGGGGAGGAGGTGCACACCGACGAGCACGGGCGCGTGAAGGTACGCTTCAACTGGGATCGCGCGCGCGTGCCCGACGCCGAGCGCACCTGTTGGCTGCGCGTGATGCAGGCGTGGGGGGGAGCGGCCTTCGGGGCGATGTTTATCCCGCGGGTGGGCATGGAGGTGCTGGTGGGCTTCCTCGAAGGTGACACCGACCGCCCGATGGTGCTCGGGTGCCTCTACAACGGGTCGAACCCGCCGCCCTTCCCGCTGCCCTTCCAGAAGACCCGCAGTGGCATTCGGACCAACACCGTCGGGGGCGAGGGGTTCAACGAGCTCGCCTTCGAAGACCAGGCCGACGCCGAGCTCGTGCACCTGCGCGCTCAGCGCGACCACGAGTTGTGGGCGGGGCGCGACCGCAGCGCGCAGACGGGCCGCGACGACCATCTCACCGTCGGACGCAACGAGACCCGCGAGGTGGGCGGCACCCGCGACGACCACGTTCACGGTGCGGTGAGCGAGCGCTTCGACGAGGGGCGCACCACCGAGGTGCGCGGCGACGACGGTGGCATCGTCGGCGGCAACCTCACGCGGCGCGTGGCGGGCGACGTCACGGTGCAGGCCGCGGGCACCGGCCACGAGCGCTACGGCGGCGCGCTGCGCACCACCGTCGGCGGCGAGCACACGGCGATGGTACGCGGCGCCCACACGGCGCTGGTGGGGCGCCACGACGCCAAGCGCGCGTACACGCTGCACGTCGACGATCGCACCCAGTTCTCGTGCACCGGCACCACCACCGTCACGGCCGACAAGGAGCTGACGCTCCGCTGCGGGACGAGCTCGGTACGCCTCACGCCCACGGCCATCGAGATCACGGCCGACACCGTGATGGTGCAGGGGAAAGGGACGCGGGTGGTGCTCGGCGACGACAAGATCCGGCTCAAGGCCAAGGACAAGATTCAGGTGCTGGGCGACTCGGTGGTGCTCAAGTCGTCGGGCGCGAGTGTCGGGCTCACCTCCGAGGCGGCCATCGATGGGTCGCGGGTGCTCATCAAGAGCCCGGCGTCGGCGACCGACCCGGTGCAAGACCCGACGGTGGAGACGACCAGCATCGAGCTGGTCGATCAGGACGGGCGGCCGATGGCGTATCAGAGGTTCAGGCTGACCTTCGGTGACGGCACCGAGTACACGGGCGTGCTCGATCAGGACGGCAAGGCGGACGTGGAGTTCGAGCTGGGGACGGCGACGGCGACCTTCCCCGACGCGGGCGCGGCAATCGACCCTGGATGATGGAGACGCGCGCGTGAAGACCTACATCGTTCGACAGGGGGACCACCTCGCGTCCATCGCGTGGCGCGCGGGCGTCGAGGCCGACGCCATCTGGAACCACCCGGCCAATGCCTCCATCAAGCAGTTGCGCCGCGACCCGAACATCCTCGCGCCGGGCGACGTGCTCACGCTGCCCGACTCGCGCCCGAAGAAGCTCACCGTCAGCCGCGGCACCAACAACCGCTTCGTCGCGCAGGTTCCGCGGGTGACCTTGCGGGTGTCGGTGGGCGACGCGCAGGGGCCGTGGGCGGGCGAGGCGTGGCGAGCGGAGGGCCTCGGCGGCGCGCCCGTGGAGGGCACCACCGACGGGCAGGGCGTGGCGACCATCGAGGTGCCGGTGGACGCGGCCTCGCTGCAACTGGTGCTGCCGGGCAGGCACCGTCGCATGCGCCTCGACGTGGGCCACCTCGATCCCATCAGCGAGGACACAGGCGTACGGGCGCGCCTCGAACACCTCGGCTACCTGCAACCGCAGGTGCCCGGTCAGCCCGACGGGCTCAACGACAGCGTGAGCGATTTCCAGACGGCGTCGGGCCTGGAGCCGACGGGCGAACTCGATGATGCGACGCAGTCGAAGTTGACCGAAGTGCACGGAAGCTAAAAGAAAGAGGGAGTTTCCATGGCGGACGGCGACGACGACGTATTGGAGCAGCAGCAGATCCCGGCGGGCTTTCGGGTGGTGCCGGGCGGCTTGGTCAACACGTGCACCGGGCAGCCCGGGGTCATCACGGCGTACTTTCCGCAAGACACGAATCCGCGCTGCGGCGACCGTGTTCAGGTGACGACCATGCTCACGGCGGCGGGCTTCGACGGCACCGTCGACTTCGCGTACGCGGCCATCACCGGGGCGGCCATCAACACTCAGCGCGAGGCCGTTGCGGGCCACGCCGTGGTGGTCAACCAGTGGGTCTGCAAGAAGGGCGACGACAACTGGAACGACGACCCCGACGTGAAGTGCACGGCGGTGTTCAAGACGCCCGACGGGGCCGAGCAGGGGAGGGCCGACACGGCTCCCAACGTGCGCATCGTTCGGCCCATCAACGCCATCTCGCGGCGCAACATCCGCGGCGGCAGCCGCTCGACGCCGCAGTGGGTGCAGAACGCCGCGGGCGTCTGGGCGCTCTCGGGCACGAACTACGGCTGGTCGGCCAACTTCGACGTGGAGTTTCGCGACGGCGTGGTGATCGTCACGGGGCGGTTGAAGCTCGTGCCGGTGGGGTCCCTCATCGTAACCAACGCGATGAAGTCCCGCTGGAAGGCGGAGATCGAGCGCTACTGGAGCGAGAAATTTCGGGCGCACCGGCGGGCCTGCGGTCGGGGCCAGGCCTGCGACTGCACACACGCGTGTTGCCTCTACGACGTGAAGATCGTGTGCGAGTTCGTGACGAGCTACGAGCACGCGGTGGTCAACGTGCACCCTGGCGCGTGCACGGGCCCGTGGGGCTCGGCGAGCTGGTGGTATTCCAACACCTGGTGGGAGCAGAAGTCGGCCAACGTGCCGGCCGCAGTGCGGGCACACGAGTTCGGCCACAACATCGGATTGTTCGACGAGTACAAGGGCGGCGCGACGGCGCCGGGGGTCGACCCCAACCGCTACCGCGAGCCCACCTGGAGCATCATGAACGCCGGCAGCAGCCCCCGCGCGGGCCACTTCTCCGACTGGCTCGGCGCACTGGGGTACCTCGTGCGCGACCACTATCAGGCGCTGCGAAAGCCCCGCCCGTGAGCACGCCCGCGGAGGTCCACGTCTACGCGCTCTACGGGCCGGGGCAGCCGCTCAACCTCACGCTGCGCCCCGGCGGCCGCTTCCGTTTTACCCTGTCGGGTAACGTCGTACCGCTTCTGCCGCTGCCCGAGTTCGGCCTGTGGGAGTCCGCGGGCGCCGCTGACGCTGACGCACTCGCAGCCGCCGTCAACGCTGCCGCGCTGGCGGCCCCGAGCAACGCCCTGTCGGCGCCGGACTCGGCCTTCGTGCACGTGACGATCGCGCCCGGCGGCGGGCCGCGGCAGTACGCGCTCTACGACCCGCCGGGCCCGTGGGCGCCGGTACAGGGGCGGCTCTTCGCGCTGGTCAACGGCCCGTGGCGCGCGGAGCGGGTGCGCACGGCGGCGGGCGCGGCGGCCTGGGAGCTGGCGACGATAGAGACGGGCGCGGGCGCCCCGGCGGTGCGGGTGACCCTCACGTCGACGGGCGCGCAGCCCGCGCTGCTGAGCGAGCCGGGGTCGGGGGAGCAGTGGATGGTCGGGCTCTTCCCGCAGGGCCTCCCCGACGACGAGGCCGAGGACTATCCCTGGGACCTCACGCCTGATGAGTTTCGCGTCGAGGGCCGCCCCGTGACGGGCGCGACGGTGCGCCTCGACCGCGGCGCGGCGGCGACGGTGCGTGTGGTGATCCTGCGCGTACTGCGGCCCGGCATCTACCGCGCGGAGCTTCGCTACCGCTCGCACGACGACGGGGACCGCCGCCCGCCGCCCGCGCTCATCACTGGGTTGCTCACGCTCGACGCGGGCCTGCTCACCGTGACCGCGCCGCCGGGGAGGGAGTGGTGACCCGCGCGGCCCTCGCGGCGCTCGCGCTCGCGGCCTGCCAGCACGCGCGCGAGCCGGTCGCCCCGCCGCCCGCGCCCGTCACGGCGCCACCCACGCGCGCAGCAGAGTCCCCGGCCCCGCCCGCGGCTGTCGCGGCGCCCGTCCCGGCAGCGTCCTTCGAGCGGCTGGAATACGTGGCCACCTATGGCGGGATGCCCGCGGCCTCGGCGGGGCTGGTGATCGCGGGCGACGGCGCGGCTACGCTGCGCTTCGATGGCAACCGCAACTCGCTCCTCTTCCCGCGGCTCCCTTCCGCGACGCGCAGCGGGCAGGTGTCGGCGGAGCGGCGGCGGGCGCTCGACGCGGCGCTCACGACGGCGGCCATCACGGGTCCTGCGCCGCTGCTCTCGACGGTGGGGCCGACGGCCACCGGGCGGGTGACGCTGACGCGCGATGGAGCGCCCGTCGTGGTGGAGTTTCCGCTCTACGACCCGACGCCGCGGTGGCTGCCGCTGCGCGACGCGCTCGACGCCGTGGTCGCCGAGCTGCTCGACGGGGTCACTCGATGACGATGACGGCCTGACCGGCATTGGTGATGCTGATGACGCCCGTGCAGAGGCAGTTGCACTGGTCCGAGTCGAGCAGCGCGGCGAAGTTGTTGATGGTGACGGCCGACGAGCCAGGGGCCCACGGCGCCACGGTGTTGGGCACGCACGGCATCGGCGTGAGGACGCCCATCGCCGCCGCGGTGGCCGCCGCCACCTGCGGGTTGGCGGGCGACTGGCACATTCCGAAGGAGGCGATGTTTACCATGGGCCGGAAGTCCATGACGGTGGCCTTGTTCTGCGAGTCGCCCTTGGTGAGGTTGTCAGGGAGGACGGTGAGTGAGGCCGGGGCTACGCCCATCGTGCATTGCATCAACGCGCCATTGACCACCTGAAGGGGCATAGAGGCGGAGCGTACGGCAGCGCGCTGCGTCGGTCGCGGGCGGTGAGCAGTGTAGACGGCCATCATTTTCCGCATGAGTTTGACCACCACGGGCGGTTCGAAATGCTCACGACGGTGCTTCGTCGGACTTGCGCGAGCAGTTCGGACGCGCGATCGAAAGGCCGATGGAGCCGACTCTGGAGTTCGCGGTCTGTCGTCT
>CANJUR010000190.1 GCA_947477565.1 Deltaproteobacteria bacterium | reverse complement strand
TCTGGAGCGATCGATGCCCCAGCAGAATCTGCAGGGTGCGAAGGTCGGTGCCCATCTCCAGCAGGTGCGTCGCGAACGCGTGACGCAAGAGATGGGGATAGACGCGGAGCGTGAGGCCCGCGCGCGCGACAGCCCCGCGTAGCGCCTTGAGCACCGCCGCCCGCGTCAGCCCACGACCCGCGGTCCGGCGTTGGGGACCCGCGAAGAGCAACTTCCCCTTCGGGCGACTCTCTCGACAGTGGGTGCGAAGCGCCTCCAACGCCGAGAGCGGCAGCGGCACGATGCGGTCGTGGCGATTCCTGGTGCCGCGCACGTGGATCACCCTGCGTTGGCTGTCGATGTCCTTCGCTGTCAGAGAGAGCATCTCGGAGACGCGCAACCCCGCGCCGTAGAAGAGCGCGCTCCCTGGCGTTGCGAGGGTGCGCGAGGATCGCCGCGACCTGACGCCCAGTGGGCACATCGGGCTGCGGACTGTGGGTTCGGACCACCCGCGCCGACGCCGTCACCTCCGGGGCGTTGGAGCGTCGTCCCGAAGAGGAAGCGCTACCCGGATCGACTCGTCGCCTCCTTTGGCGACGCGGGGGAGTGACGCTTGGGTCGAGCGCTTCAAGCGCGCCCGCCGGGTGCGGCCGGGGTCAACCGACGCGACGTCCGCGGGGCCGCGAGGGGCGGCGGACCCTCGTCGCCGGTCGCCGACCGATCACTCCATGGGCGGCCCCTCGGACGACGTAGGCCTGCGCGAGACTCGGGAACGCTTTGCGAGCGGCGGGGCGGGCGCCGGCAGATCGCGCACATCGACGCCGAACCACCGAGTCTCCTCCAGCGCGGTGAGCGGGTGCTCTCGACGGCGCGAGGCAATGGAACTTCACACGTAAGGGAATTTCGGTAACTGCAGTGGATTCGGTCCAGAAGGGACCGGGGCGTTGGATCGCTTATTATCCTCCGGCAATGTCACCTGCCGTCAGTCACTCGGCGGAAGCAATACACTCCACGAAACAGCCTGGAGACTCCGTGACACCGACGGAACTCCCACGGGGGCGTTCTCGGGGACACCGGTTACGTCGCGCTGGAAGGGGGCGCAACCCGCGGATCGTGGTCTCAGCGTCGTTTAAGCGAATCGGTCATTTCTCCCGTTATGGGAACATTACCGAAACAGGAACAGTTCGAATGAGTGTGGGCGGCCCATTGTCGCCCAGTTGACCACTGCTGTTACTTCCCCAGCAGACGGTTGCTCCTGACGTGCGTAGAGCGCAAGTATGATATTCGCCGCAAGACAACTGAATACTATCAGTGAGTCCAGAGACCGCGGTCGGTATCAAGCGATTGATCGTCGAGCCATCGCCAAGTTCACCAGAAGCGTTGGCCCCCCAGCACATCACAGATCCGGATGCACGTCGGACGCATGTGTGCTGCCCGCCGGCAGAGACTTCGACGGCATCGAGAATGCCTACGACAGGCGTCGGGACAAGGCGATTGGTCGTCGTGCCGTCGCCGAGCTGTCCCCAGAAATTGCGGCCCCAGCAAACGACCGCACCGGTAGCCCGGAGGGCACACGCCTGATTACCGGTTGCGGATACTCCGACCGCGTCGGTGACGCCAGCGACAGGCGTCGCGATGAGATGATTGGCCGAACTTCCATCCCCAAGGTTTCCAATAGAGTTGTTTCCCCAACACACGATCGAACCTGTAGCGCGAAGGGCGCAGGTGTACAATTCGCCCACGGCGAGATGGACAGCATCGGTGAGTCCTAGCACGGGGGTCGGCAGGAAATGAGCGATTGTCGAGCCATCGCCAAGTTGTCCATTGTAGTTGTTTCCCCAGCACACGACCGTTCCTGTGACGCGTCGTGCGCAGGCATGAGTCGCCGAAGTAGCGACCTCAGCCGCGTCCGTGAGGCCTGAAACGACGGTCGGATACAAACGGTTGGTCGTGGTTCCATCGCCGATCTGGCCAAATGCGTTGTTTCCCCAACACAGAACCGCTCCTGAATCGCGACGGGCGCATACATGAGGAGATGGGGCTACGAAGGTAAAGTCCAAGTTCCCTCCAACACTCACTTCGACGGCGTCAGTCAGCCCAAACACCAGCGTAGGCAACGCCCGGCTCGTGGTCGTCCCATCACCCAGTGCTCCAGAGCCATTGTTTCCCCAGCAAAGGACTCTCCCCGAAGCCCGAAGTGCACAACTGAGCCCCCCTGCCGTAGCTATCTGAACCACCCTGTTGGGTTCCGTACAAACCCCTCGACTACAGAACCATCCAACTGCGCATGACGCATTTGCCGCCGGACGTTCGTCAGTCCCTCCATCGCAGTTATTGTCCCTGCCGTCACAGACCTCCGGAGCCCCTCCGAATACAGAGACCTCAGAGTCATTGCAGTCATCCCTGGGAAACGGACCTCCCGCGCATGTCGCAACCGTTGGAGAGTGGTGGTCGCCGTCGCGATCCTCGCTCAGGTCAGGGCCACCGACCGCCGATCCGGACAATGAGCAATCGTTGTCTCTGCCATCACAGATCTCGGGCGCGTCCAGGAAGATGGATAGAGCGGTGTCGTTGCAGTCGTTCTTCGGAAATGGGCCTCCCACGCACAGCGCGCTTGGCGATGAATGGGCATCCCCGTCTCCGTCCTCGCTCCGGTCCGGGCCGCCTGCCAGGATGCCCAGAAACGAGCAATCGTTGTCCCGGCCGTCGCAGATCTCAGACGCGCCACCGTAGATCGTGGCGTCAGTCTCATTGCAGTCGTCCTTCGGGAAGGGGCCTCCCATGCAGGTCGCTGCGAGCGGAGCGTGACGATCACCATCGCGGTCCTCTCTAAGATCGGGGCCGCCCGCCATGGTGCCCGATAGAGAGCAACTGTTGTCGACACCGTCACACAACTCCGGCGCCCCGACGTACACCGTCGCATCACGGTCATTACAGTCCCCCGCTCGCGCCGCGTAACCGTCGGGCGCCAGGCACAACGATAGGGTCATCGACACGGCCGGATCGCCCCGTCCATCCCCGTCCGAATCCCGGTAGAACGTCCCACCGATTCCGCCGTTGTCCGCCACTCCATCGCAGTTGTTGTCGATGCCGTCGCACAACTCTGTCGCTGCCGGGTTGACCATCCGGGCGGTGTCATCGCAGTCCGTGTTTGTCTCCGCGAAACCCGCGGGCAGCGCGCACCCCATCACCATCCGCGCCGTCGCACCGCGGGCGCCGTACCCGTCGCCATCCGCGTCGGGATACACCGTGCGGGTCGCGCCCTCATCCACCATTCCATTGCAGTTGTCGTCGCGCCCGTTGCACGCCTCGGTCTGGTTGGGCCGCACGTTACGGTCCGCGTCATCGCAGTCCGCACCCGCCACCACCATCCGCGCCGCATCCACCCGTGTGTTTTGCGGGTCGCACGTCGTCGGCGCAGCCCCGCTGAAGCGATTGGTGCAGCGCAGCCCGATGAAGGTGTCGCCATCGCCATCGCCGTCTCCGCTCGCCCCGGCGACAGTGCACGGATCGCAGTCCTCGTCGTGCCCGGTGGCGTCGCATACCTCCGCGCGCCCCGGGTAGCGCATCGGGTCGGTGTCGTCGCAGTCGTCCCCACCGCACGATCCCACCCGATGACCGTCACGGTCGGCGTCTGGGCATGCGTCCGCGCAGCGATCGTTCACCTCGTCGCACGTCTGGCCAGTCGCACAGACGCCCGCCGCGGCCGACACACAGCCCCGCCCGCTCGCGCCCGGCGCGCCGACCGAGCAGCGCTCGACACCGTTGCAGAAAAGGCCGTCCGAGCACTCCTCGTCGCGCAGGCATCCTGACGCCACGACGTCACTGCCCACGTCGGTCGACACCTCCACCGACACGTCCGACACGACCGGAACGTCCGTCCCTCCGTCGGTCGCCGCAGCGCCTCCGTTACAGCCGTTTAAACATGCGACGAGCGCGGCCGCGACCATCGCCTTCCCCAGGGACGAATGCTTCATGTGAGCGAAGCTACTCCGAGCGAAGGTCGGTCAGTGGTGCATCAGCGATTCAACGCCCCCGCCCTCCTGGCGCGACTCCGCTAGAGTTTAACATCCTATAGGCGAATTCCCCCCTGGTTCGCGCCGTCGGAGCACCCGCTCACCGCGCTGGAGGAGCCTCGCTGGCTCTCCCGCCGCTACCACCCCTCGCTGCCGGGCCCACCCTTGAACGGACCGGCCAGGTCAGGGGTGATCCAGCCGCCGTAGAACCCGCCGGGCTGCGGGGTCACCGCGGCGCCCTCGACGGTGCACTCGAGCGCCGCCGGATAGAACGCCACGCACGCCGCGAGCGCCTCGGCTCCGGCCAGCGGCTGCGGATAGCTCCACGCCACGCCGGGCAGGCGGCGATCGCCGTCGACCAGCGACCAGTACTGCGCCGGGCCCTTCCATTCGCAGAACGAGCGGCCCGGCGCCTTCTGCAGCAGGTGCCGCGCGACGTCGTCCCAGGGCAGATACACGCTCGGGGGATGGCCCGTCTCCAGCACGCGCACGGCCCGACGGGTGCGTGCCACCTCGACGCCGCCCCAGCGCACGACCACCTCGCGCGCCTCGGGCGAGAGCGCGGGCGGGCGGGGAAAGTCCCAGACCGACGTCTGGCCGGGCGCGGGCGTCTGCGCGAAGGGCGGGCGTGCCTGGCCGCGCCAGGTCCAGTGTTCGCGCGCGGCTTGAATCCAATCGGGGAGCTTTGCCATCAGGGGAGATCCTTCACTTCGATCACTTGAACAAGCTCAGTTGCCTCGGCTCGGCGGCCTCCTTGCGCGGGCGCTTCGTCGGCGGCAGACCGCTCTTGCGCGAGCCGTGCTTCTCCTGAATCGCCCGCGCCTCGTCGCGCGCCTGCGGCGTGTCGCGCAGCGCGTACAAGCGCACCTTCGCGTGCGCCATCGCCTCGCGCTCATCGACGATGGGCGACGGGTACGCCGCCGTGTCCCGCTCGGGCACCCAGCGCCGCACAAACGCCCCGTCAGGGTCATGCTCGACCGCCTGACGGGCCGGCGAATACATGCGCAGCGTGTTGATGCCGGTGGTGCCCGACTGCATCTGCATCTGGCTCCAGTGGATGCCGGGCTCGAAGTCGAGAAACTGCCGCGCCAGAAACATCCCCGGCTCGCGCCAGTGGAGCCACAGGTGGTAGGCCGCAAAGCTGACGAGCATCGCGCGCATGCGGAAGTTCAGCCACCCGGTGGCGCACAGGCTGCGCATGCAGGCATCGACCATCGGGTAGCCGGTGCGGCCCGCGCACCAGGCGTCGAAGCGCTCGCGGTCGAAGTCGTCTTCGCGCAGGCCGTCGTAGACCCGCGCGAAGTTGCGCCGCTCGATCATCGGCTCGTCTTCGAGCTTCTGCACGAAGTGGCAATGCCAGCGCAGGCGCCCGGCGAAGCCGCGCAGGTGGTACGCGAAGCGCGTGTCCGCCGGGGCCCCGCGCGCCGTCAACTCGGCGATGCGCGCCTCGGTGGCCTGGTGCACGGCACGCATCGACAGCGTTCCGAACGCGAGGTGCGCCGAGAGGCGGCTGCACCCGCGCTCGGCCGTCCGTGGGCTCGACAAGGCCGTGCGGTAGCTCGCCCCGCGCTCGCGCAAGAAGCCGTGCAGCGTGGCGTTCGCGTGGGCTTCGCCGGCCGACGGCAGCGCGCTGGGGCGGGCCGCCACGCCGAGCTGCGCGAGCGTAGGCAGGTCGCGCACGTCGAGGCCTGGCGCGCCCGAGAAGCCCACCGGCGGGGCGATCAGCGGGGCGCTCATGCGCTGATGCCAGCGCGCGGCCCAGCCGCTGCGGTTCTGCAATCGACGCACGACGCCGGTCTGCGCGAACTCCCGCCACTGCACGTCGGCGCCGCGGCACCAGCGTGCGACCTCCTGATCGCGCCGGTAGGTCCACAGCGGCCCGGTCTCCTCGTGGCTGGCCAGATGCGTGAAGGCGAACTCCCGTCGCAGCGCGGTGAAGACGTCGACCACCGAGCCCACGCGCACGAGCAGGGCCAGGCCGCGCGACGCGAGCTCGACCCGCAGCGCGGCGAGGCAGTAGAGCGTGAACGCGAGGTGCTGGGGGGCGAACTCCGGGCTCGACAACCACTCGGGCTCGATCACGTAGATGGCCGCGCACCGCTCGAACCCGGCGGCCAACACGAGCGGCGCGTGGTCGCTGCAGCGCAGGTCTTTCTTCAGCCAAACCAGGCATGCTGGCATCGACGCATCCTCCGCCCGGGCGCGGCGACGCGGCCCGGAAGCGACAGTCAGATGCTCCGGCGGCGGGTCTGTGGCGCCTGAATCGAAGCCCGTCGATGCGTCGGCCGCCTGCGCCGTTCAGGCGTGCGACGCGGTGAAACCATCACCGCGACGACGAGGACGCAACGACGAGAAGAGGGCGCGCGCACATGAGCCGACACGCGATCGTGACGTGGAGCTTCGCGATGGTGGTGGCGCGACTGGGGCGAGGAGGTGCGGCGGTGTTCGCGCACGCGCTGGCGGGCGGCGCGGTGCAACCGCTGTCGATGCTCATCCCCGAAGGGGGCGTCGTGGACGGAGGGCTGATCGCGGCGGCGAATCCCGATCGATGGGGCACACCGTCTCGTCGGCGGCCGCGCGACCCGCGGCACCGTGCAGGGTCGCCGACCGATGGTCAGCAGGCGAAGAGCTGCAGGGTCTTCAGGAGGTCGAGCCGCAGCCCGAGGTTGACGTCGTGCGAGAGGGCCCACCCTTCAGCGGCGGTGCCAACGAGGCTCCTCCAGCGCGGTGAGCGAGTGCTCTCGACGGCTGGAAACATTGGATGTTCGTGCAGGTGTAGCGGAGGATCATCCGGAGCAGAACTCTCGGGTCCCGGACCTTCCACCCCGAGGCCAGGGCCGACGCTGCGGGGTTCTTGCTCTTCAGCACGCCGTGGAGGGGTGCAAACTCGCGCCAGTCCCCCGGCAGCTTCGCCACGATCGCGTCCCAGTCGTCATCCCTTGTCATCGACGATTCCATGAGAGGCGTAGAACTCCTGGGGGGCGCTTTCAATGGTTAACGCCTATGCCCTGAAGTGGATTGCGGCCGAAGTGACTGCGCACCATGTTGGCCAAACCATCAATGCCTTTTCTCCCATCGACCCGAGCGGTGGCGAGGTAGATGCGGAGGCCGGGGGGCAGCGTCAGCACGGTGCCCCGGCGAGCGCTGCGACGAGGCGTGCGAGGTGCTCGACGTCGATGTCTTCACGAACACGAAGAAGCACGCCGCCGCGCTCGATCTCGATATGCGCATCGGGGCGCCGCGAGATCGGGAGCGTGACCGCGACGAATGCTGGCGTCGCAGGGGTCGAGGCGGTCGAGAGACGCTCACGCCAGTAGGCCAGGCGCCCTCGC
>CANJUR010000189.1 GCA_947477565.1 Deltaproteobacteria bacterium | reverse complement strand
GAAGGTTATTGTGCACGCTGCGACCCGCCCGCAAGCGATTGCGCGCATGCGCCGGGCGCTCGACGAGTTCATCGTCGAGGGGGTGCGCACGAACCTGGCCCTTCACCGTCGAATCATCGAGCATCCGGCTTTTAGCAGCGGGTCCATGAGCACACGCTTCCTCGAAGAGACGGTTCTTCGTGATCCGGCCCACCGTGTGAATCTTGACGCTTCCGCTGCGCGACCACTACGGTAGTTCAGGCTTCAACTCCGCCCCTTCCTACCCGTCCCTCAGAGGTTTTCAACCGCAGTGAGCATCGATCGCCAGAAGGTCGTCGACGCGGCGCAGAAGTTCGCTGCCAAGAACCAATTCGACAAGGCTCTCGCGGAGTACCAGCGCGTGCTCCGGGAGGACCCGTCGGACGTTCGCATCCTCCTGAAGGTCGGCGACCTCCAGGTGCGCATGAACGCCAAGCCCGCTGCGGTTGAGACCTACACGAAGGTCGCTCACAGCTACGACCAACAGGGTTTCTTCCTGAAGGCGGTCGCGGTCTACAAGCAGATCCTTCAGATCGACCCGACGCGCATCGACCTCTACGGTCGCCTGAGCGAATTGTACCTGAAGCTCGGTCTTACATCGGACGCGCTGCAGAGCCTCGAACTCCTCGGTCAGCGGCACGCCAGGGCGAACGACGACGTGGCGCTCGGCGATGTGTACGCAAAGATGTTGAGCGTCGATCCGGGGTCTGTCGGGACGCGCATCCGCTTCGCGGAGTTGCTCAGCCGGCTAGGGCGGGGTGATGAAGCTGCCCGCGAGTTTGAGGCTGGGGCGGCTCTGCTGGAGAGGGCCAATCGGCTCGATGAGTGGTCCAAGGTCGCTGAGCGGCTGTTCTTCCACCGACCCAATGAGGTGGCGCTGGCGCTTCGGCTCGCCGCTTACTATCTGGAGCGCGATGATGCTCGGCGCGCGCTTCCGAAACTGCAGACCGCTTACAAGTCCAATGCGAAGGATGTGCAGACGCTGGAGTTGCTAGCGAGCGCCTTCCGGGGCCTCGGGCAGATTCAGAAGACGCTCTCGGTGCTCAAGGAGGTCGCGAGACTGCACGGCGACGGGGGTCGGGCTCGCGAGCGCAATGAGGTCTACCAGCGGGTACTTGAACTCGCCCCCACCGACCAGGAGGCGCGCGATGCGCTCCGACTCGGGGGTCGCGCCGCGGGCCGACGCACCTCGTCGCCGCCACCGCCGAAGAAGGTGGATGGCGGGGCGCCTCTCGCGCCCGTCATCCCGGTGCTGGCGGAAGAACCCGATGAGGTCGATGCCGAACTGCTCGTGATCGATGAAGAGGTTGCGCCGTTCGGCCTGAGGCCGACCGTTCCGCCTACGCGCGATTCGATTCCGCCTCCCACTGGCGCACATTTTCCGCCGGAGTCGAATGAAGCCACCCGAGGTCGGCCGCGCTTCCAGAGCAGCCAATCGACGAGCGGCTCGAGACCCTTCGCAGTCCCTGCCGCGCAGCCGACCGCGATAGCAGCGCCGATCGATCGAGGTCCGATTACCGAGGCTCTGCGTCTTGTCAACGAGGCGGAAATCTTCCTCAAGTACGGGCTGCGATCGAAGGTATCAGACCACCTGACGCGGGCCTCTCGCATGGATCCCGTCGCGGCTGACCTGCACCTTCGGATTCGAGATCTTTACGCCACGATGAACGACCCTGCGGGGGTGCTGCAGGAGTCGCTGATCCTGGCGGGTATCTTTCAGGAGACCGACCTGACTGCCGCTGTGGCAGCGGTGCGCAGAGCGCTTGAGATTGACCCCACCAACGCGATAGCGCGGCAACTTCTCTCGATGTTCGGCGTCGATGACCCGGGCGTACCTGAGATCGGGGATGTGTCGGTCGCTGCGCTCGAAGACCTCGCGGCGACCGACGTCTACGCGAACACGGACCACTTCCGTGAGTATCTCCCTGACAACATTGGTGGCTATGAGGTCGCCGAGTCGCCGCTCGAAGATGCACCGGTGGATTTCGACGAGGCAGCTCCGCCGCGCCGGGAGATCGAAGACGGCCTCGACGAGGCAGAGTTTTTCGTCACTCAGGGCCTTTACGACGACGCGCGCGACATCCTGCTCCAACTCCAGGAGATCTATCCCAACCACCCGTTGGTCATGGACCGTTGGTCCGAGATTGAGCAGATCCTCCTCGCGCAGGACGAGGCCGCGCAGGACGGCGACGAGTCGGTACCGCTCGCAGAGGAGATCGGCACTGCGGTGGAGCCGATGTGGGCCGACTTCGGGCAGGATGAGGGTGTCTCCGAGATGCATGCCGTGTTCGACGCGGCGGATGGATCGGGCCCTTCGCCGCTATCGCTCGACGACTGCGATACCCACTACGATCTCGGCATCGCCTACAAGGAGATGGGGTTGCTCGATGACGCGATCGCAGAGTTCCGGGTTGCGACGGCGAGCCCGGCCCGGCGGTGCATCGGGGAGCTGATGTTGGGTATCTGTTACGTCGAG
Source organism: Deltaproteobacteria bacterium (assembly GCA_947477565.1). Classification (GTDB taxonomy): domain Bacteria; phylum Myxococcota_A; class Polyangia; order Polyangiales; genus SCUS01. The sequence goes on along the minus strand of CANJUR010000189.1, from coordinate 4,895 downwards.
AAGGACGACCCCGCGGAAGCGATTGAGCACTTCCGCGAAGGGCTCCAGTCGTCTCAGCGCACCGAGCACGAAGAACTCGGTCTCTACTTCGAGATCGGCAATGCCTACGAACTCCTCGGAAATATCGGCGAGGCCCTCTACTACCTGCAGAAGGTAGAGAAGCACGACCCGTCGTTCCGAAATGTGCGGGCCAGGGTGCAATCGATCCAGATGCATGGCGCCTCCGGTCCGACGCGGTCGAGTGTGTCGATGGCGCCCGGATCCGAAGAGTTCGATCAGGCCTTCGATGAACTCTTGAAGGACTGACGCTGGGCGGCCCCCGCGGGGGTCTCTGTGGGCGCTGCCGCGATCGGTGGAGGTGGCCATTGCCCAATGGCGGGGGAGCGGACGTCCGAGGAGACGGCTGCCTGCACCGACTTCGAATCACGAGATGGTGGCGGCAGTGCAGAGAGCGCCTCTGAAAGGTCTTCGAAGCCTTTTAATGCACTGCGAAACAGCACTTCTGTTCCCTCGCCTGCGCGGTCGGGATGTAGCGCAATTAACACCGTTCGACGAGCCCGGGAGAGAACTGTCGGGCTACAGGGCCATACCTTCAGCCGCGCACTTTCCAGGAAGAACTCTGCATCGAGGCTAAGGCCCCGAGAACTCAGAGGCGTCTCGGGTGTGGTTGGTGGAGAGGTCGCGTCATCGGGTAAGCCGCCGAATGATCCGCCCATCGAGGCGCCCGACGGAGCCGTGTGCGCGGTCGGTCCCTCGGACTTCTTAGGCTCTGCAGAGGTGGGTTCCGGTGAAGCGCCGACGGTCCCCCGGGCGTTCTTCAACGCGGGCTTCGGGACCTTCGGGGCCTTCGGGCGGTCAGGAGTGACCGGCATAATCCCAATAAAAACCTTCGGAACCATCAATTCATCGCACAGTGCCGTCTCGCGGCACGCGGCCTCGACGACCCGCAAGAGCGCCCGCGGTGTGTCGGACTGACGTCCCAACAACACCCCATCGAACGACAACAACTCGGCCTTGCGGAGCGTTCGGATGAGCGAGCGGAGGGAATACAAGTCAGTGTAATCGCGGCCGTCGATTCGCGGTCCCTGTTCGAGGGCTGCCGTGACCGCGGCGCGGAGGTCGAAGGTCACCGTGGTCTCGGTCGATAGCCCGGTGGCGTCTACGTAGCCCGACGTGCGTGAGTGTCCGCGACGCGCGAGCCAGCGCAGGGGGACCAGCAGCGGATCGAGTGTTCTCGCGGCCGTCTCCAGCGCCAGACGCACCTCGCGCTCCAGTCGTTCGCCGAGTCCGCTGCGGTGCGTGCGGGTAGCCTGCGCGAAGGTGAGTAACGCTCCCAGCGTCGGTGCCGGACGCACGATGAAGGTGACCTTCCTGACCATCACGTGCCCCTCAGGCGACCTTTGCCGGAGCGGGCAGAAGGTTTCCTGCGAACACTCGATCGAGGTCCAGGCTCTCGATGCCACGCTCCCAGTTACGCGCCCGCGACTGGAGCCAAAGGGCCAGTGCGGCGAGGTTGGCTTCACACGACTTCTGGGTTCTGGAAGTCTTATCGACGATGGCGCCTGAGGGCAGTCGCATACGGAGCCGAGCCCAATTGGCTGCGGTGTCCCAGGTGACCTTCACGTCACGCTCCGCGACCGCCAGGCGTGCGAGGCTTGAGCGAAACACCTCGATGCACTCCTCAACGCTCCGCTGGCCTTCGTAGTGGTTGACGCGCCAGGCTCCCTTTGCGTTGTCGGCGTCATCGTTGGCCGCCAGGACAAGGCAGTCAGCGAAGGCCTCTTCGAATGATTCGATGCCGCGCTCGAGGTTGCGAGCCCGGTCTTCGAGCCAGAGCGCGAGGCAAGCCGAGTTCGCCGCGGGCGTCGGCTGGGTTGCACATGTGCGCTCCACCCGGCGGCCAAGAACCATGAACCGCAGACTTACGCTGCCGGCGTCCAGGCCAGTGCCTTCGGTGAAGGTCACGCCTTCCAACCCGAGGCGCTCTCGGAGTCGGGCGACCTTGCCCTCGATGTCTTCGGCAGACATCTGTCCACGGTACTGACTGCGTGCGGTGTTTCGGCTCATGGCGCTCCTCCGGGTTAGGTCGCTGCCTTCGCGACCCTGCGGCGGAGTACTTATCCGATCACTGAACCGATGGCCAGTCCCCCCGCTGGCAGACGGGACATTCTCTGTCCCGCCGACCTGGGATGGTTTCATCCATCAGAAGAAACCACCCGGCCTGCGCGCAGGAATTCGCTGCGGCCCACGATTCACCGGTGCGGAGTGGGAGCGAGGGGCACGTGGAGGGGGAGCGACTTCGAAGTTCTGCGTGTTCACGTACACGTTGTCTGTGTCGGTCGTGTGCACGACTAGTTCGGGATTCGCGGGACGGAGCAACGGTTGCTCACGCGTGTTGATGCGCAGACGCAACGTGTCGCCCGCACCGACGCGGAAGATCATGTGCGCGATGCCCTGGAGGTCAGTGCGCGTAACCTCCCGATTCTCATATAAAATCGGTAGGTCGGGTCGGCCGGGGACGCGTACCACGACCGCAGCAATGCGCTGCGTGGGGGGGCACTGCGCGGTCGTTTCGATGCCCTGTCCGCGCTGTGCCTGATTGAGTTGCACCGTGGAGCGCAGCACTACGGCGAGGGGCTGCGAGGGCGAGCGAAAGCCCGGGGGGCAGCGTACGGTCACTTCGACCGAGGTGCCCTCGACGCCCACGGTCTCCATGCGAAAGCGGCCTTGTGCGTCCGTGGCGCCAAGCTCGCGTCCACCGATGATTACGGCCGCACCAGGGAGGGCGTGCTCGTCCGAGAGCACGCGCAGGGTGATCGGATAGAGCGGCGGTGGCGGTGTATTGCCGCAGCCGAGCAAGGACGCGAGCAAGCTCAGGGCGAGGCGAGGGTGGGCGTGCCTGGCGAACATCCGGCGGCTCCTGGGGTGCAGGTGGGTTGGGCGGCGCGGGCACGGAGCACCAGCGCGAAGTGACGGAAGAGCGGTGCTTCGCGATGTTGTGCGGCGAGACTTTCGTAGAGCACGGCTGCGTCGGCGTAGCGGTGCGCCGCGACCATATCGGCGGCCAACTTGATTGGGTCTTGCGGATTGGACAACGGAAAGTGCGTTCGACCATCGGGCGCAGGGGTCGCGACGAGGGGAGCCGGAACGATCACGCCCAGAAGCTGATTGGGGCCGATGGGCAGTCCAAGGAGGTTGTTGCTGAGCGGTGCGGGGGCGGCGGTGGTGCGGACGATCTGACGAACCGCGCGATGAGCGCCAGACGGGCCAGCGTGTCGCGGGGCGTTATTGAAGGTCATCCCCAGCGCAGCGACGCCGAGGGTCAACGCCGCGAGTAACCATGTGCGAATCGGCACGCCGCCTGGTCCCGGTGTTCCGCCTTCCCGGGCTATGGGCGGTGGCGGAGGGAGTTCCATCGGGCCGAAGGGGTCGTCGAAGCCTGGAGGGGCCGACGGTCCCGGGTGACTTGCCATCATCGGCGGCGGCATCGAAGTCTGCGTCGGGCCGACCAGCGGGCCGAAGGCTCCCGGAACGAAGCCCGATGGCATCGGTGGAGCGAGGGTTCCTGAGCGCGGCACGGACGGGAGATTTACCGAGGGTTGTTGCACCATCGCTCCAGGCTGCGAGGCCATCCGGTTGGCCGACGTTCCTGCCATCGGAGTAAGCGCAGCCTGCTGGTTGACGAGCCCTGCAGCTTCCATCGCTGCATACGGCGAGGCTCGAATCACTGTCGCTTCGGAGCTCGCCGGAGGGAGGTCTAGGTCGGGAGTCATCCCGCGCGATGGGGGCGGCAAAGTGTCGCGGGAGGGCGTCACCGGCAGGGACGATGCCTGCCCCGTCGAACTCGCCGCCGCCCGTTGCGTCGGAAGTGACGTCTCTGGTGGTGGCATCATCAGCGCGGCTGCCACGGACTCAGTTGAGAACACCATGGTGCTCTCCCCCTCGTCGATGAACGCCGCGCCCTTCGGGTTGATCGGCCCCGTTGCGCTCTTCTCGTGGGCGTCAGGTCCGGTCACCACCGCACGAATCACCGACTGCCCAAAGTACACTTCTGTGCCGTCAAAAACCTGTTGCCAGTCCTCGGCTCGATCGACGCCGACATACACGCCAGAGAGACTCCCGGCATCGCGCACCCAGAGCACCCGGCCGTCCCAATACAGCTCAAGGTGCGAAGCCTCGACGCCGTGCCCACGCACCTTCCAATGTGCGGCCGGACCCGATCCTAGAATCACCTGCCGAGCAGCCATTGCGCTCGTGAAGGTTGCCGTGGGGTTGGGGCTCTCTCCCTGGGATAGCGAGAGCGTCACGACGTTGTTGTTCGACGAATCCGTCATCCGTGATGACCTCCGACCTGCCCATAATCATGGTTGGTCTCCGGGCCTTGCTGTGCGCGAGCGCGGGCGGCCTCGTAGACGGCCTCGGGAAACGCCATCCCGTACGAGTGCACCAGATCGGTGCAGAGCGGGAGTTCGCCCGTGGGCTCGAAGGTGCTAATCAAATTGCCCTCGTCGTCGCGGCCCTGAAAACGCCGCACGAAAAGGTCTACGATCTCGAAGCCCTTCTCCGCCGAGTACCCGCGAACCTCAGAGACGTGAGTGACCTTGCGGCTACCGTCTTGCAGCCTGGAAGTCTGCACGACGAGATTGATGGCGCTACCGAGTTGCACTCGTAACGCCGACAACGGGAGTTCCACATCACTCATCAGGGACATGGTCTCGAGGCGTGTGAGTGTGTCGTGGGGGTAGGTCGCGTGCACGGTAGTGATGCATCCGCCGTGGCCAGAGGTCATCGCCTGCACCAGATCGAGCGCTTCGCCTCCGCGAATCTCGCCGACCACGATGCGGTCTGGGCGCATGCGAAGGGTCGCGCGAAACAGGTCGCGGATGGTGACCTTG
>CANJUR010000188.1 GCA_947477565.1 Deltaproteobacteria bacterium | reverse complement strand
CACCCTGCGGACACCCGCGGCGCGCGGAGTCCGGGTGATCCCCCTGCGCGACGTCCACGCAGACGTCGTCGGAGTCGTAGACGCCGTCGCCGTCGCGATCGGTCACAGGACACCCGCGGCGCGACGCATCGGGGTGATCTCCCTGCGGAACATCTACGCACACGTCATCGCCGTCGAGCACGCCGTCGGCGTCGCGATCCCCCTGCGGACACCCGCGGCGCGACGCATCGGGGTGGTTTCCCATCGGGATGGCCGGGCACTCGTCGTCGGCGTCGGGCACCGTGTCCAGGTCGGCGTCCCGTACCCTCGGCACACGGGTGCTGGGCGCATAGGCGACGGAGAAGATTCCCCGCGCCGAAGGGACGCCGTATCCCGGCTGGATGCCCGCTCCCCCGGCGAGACCCACCTGCACCGCGTCGGCGATGAGGTAGCGCGCGCCCAGCAGCGCCTCGGCGCCCCACTGACGATCGGCAAACGCAGCGCCGCCGCCGCCGTTGGGCAGGTCGCGCAGCGCGGTGAACAGGTACGCCTCGGGCCCGACATGGAGACGGTCGTCGAGCAGCGCAAGCCCGAGCGCCGCGGTGAGACGAAGCTCGTTTCCCACCGCCAGGTCGAGCGCGGTGACATTGCTTCGTAGCAACACCCCCGCGCCAAACGACCACCGCACCGCCGACGCACGCCCCGCGAGCACCACCCGCGGCTCGAACCGAACCGAACCGTCGCCCGTGTTGCTCGCGGCGCTCCCGGTCGGAAGGAAGAACACCGCGCCGACGTGCAGCGAGAACAGATCGCGGTCTGCGTCGCCCAGGACACGCACGCGCACGCCGGCCCGCAGGTCGCCCAACGCGACTCCCGCGGCCGGTCCGACCCCGACCGGCGAGCCCTCGCCCGACTGCGAGAGAGCCACCGGAACCGACAAGTGCAGACCCAGCCGACCCAACGGCGAAAACGCAACCCCGAGGTGACCCGTGAGCATCCCCGACACCACGGACCGCACCTCCGTCGGCTGCCCCGCCCGCGTGACCGTGAGCGAGAGCGGATTCGCTGCGTAGTCGAGGACGAGGCCCGCCGCGACGGCGCGCGTCGAGCGATACCAGGGGTGCTCCGCGAGGAAGAACGTGTCGCCCACCGGCGAGGGCTCGTACCGGTTGAGCGCCCACCCCGTCGCAACCTGCGCGTGCGCCGTGGAGGCGTAGCCCAGCGCCGCTGCGATCACTGCGAGCGCCGACGCCCGCGACCCATGCCTTCGGTGATTCATCGGCCCACCGCCCCATCGACGGACACCGCGCGGCGACGCCTACGCGACGCCAGCAACAGACCGACCACCCCCAGCGCCCACAGCCCGCCCGACGAAGAGATCGGCGCGCCGCCCACGCGGCACCCGCAGCCGTTGCCCGAGAAGCCGTACTGCGGCGCAGGACCAGCGTCCATGCCGAGGTCGTTGCCCGCATCCCGCAGCGTGACGCCGCTGTCCGGCGTACCCGCGTCCACAGGCTGGGGCACCACGCACATCCCCGAACCGTTGCAGAGGCAACCGTCCGCCGGGCGCGGTCCGGTCCCGGTCACCACCGGTCGCACGCCCGCAGGACGCGGGGTGCAGGTACCACCTGTTCCGCTCGAGTCGCACGCCTCGCAGAGGCCGTCGCAAGCGCGGTTGCAGCACACCCCCTGGGCGCAGCTTCCGCTCATGCACTCGACGTCGCGCGTGCAGCCCGTACCGCCCGTGCGCGGTCCCTCGCAGCGCCCCGCGATGCAGCGCGTGCCGCCGTCGCAGTCCGCGTCCGTGGTGCACCCGACGCCGCACGCCGTGTCCTCACATCGGTACGGCGCGCAGCTTGTCAACACCGCCGCCGGGCAGTTGCCCATACCGTCGCAGAGCGCCGACGCCGTCGCGCTCCCTGCAGCGCAGCTCTGCCCGCGGCAAGACGTCATCGCGCTCGGGTAGACGCAGGACACCCGAACGGTTCCGTCGCAGGTTCCGCCGCACGCCCCGGAGCCGGTGCACGCCGAGCGCATCCCACGAGGAACGCCCGTCACCGCGGTGCACACACCCACGGCCTTGGGCACGGCGCACGCTTCACACTGGCCATTGCAGGCCTGATCGCAGCACACACCGTCCGCGCAAAACCCGCTGGCGCAGGCGTTGTTGATCCGGCACACCCCTCCGGGCGGGAGGCGCGGGGTGCAGACACCGTCGGCGCAGTAGCTTCCGTCGGCGCAGTCGGAGTCGAGCACGCAGCGCGTCGCACACACCGTCGAGTCGCAGGTGAACGGCGCACACATCACGGTACTCGGCGGCGGGCAAGATCCTGCGCCGTCGCAGGCCGCCGCCGCCGTGGCTACTCCGGCCGAGCACGAAGCCGTCCGGCAGCTCACCATCGCGTCAGGAAACACGCAGCGATCGCGCGCCGCGCCGTCGCAGCTACCCGCGCAAGGAGCAACCCCCGCGCAAGCCGTGCGCGCCCCGTGCGGAGCGCCCGCGATGCCACTGCAGGTGCCCTGCATCCCGGGCACATCGCACGCCTCGCACTGCCCGCCGCAGGCCGTGTTGCAGCAGAACCCATCGACGCAGTTGCCCGTCGCGCACTGGTTGCTGGCAGTGCACATCGACCCTGGCGGCGTTCGCGGAACGCAGCGCATGGCGCCGTCGCAGTAGTTGCCGCCGGTGCAGTCGGCGTCGGTGCGGCAGTCTCCCCTGCACGCCCCGGTGCCGCAGACGTACGGCGCACACATCCGCGACGCCGCGGCGCCACACACGCCCATGCCGTTGCACACCGCGGGCGGCGTAAACGTGCTGGCCTCGCAGCGGGCGGCCGCGCACTCCGTGGTCGATCCGGGGAAGCCGCACGCGGTGCGCTGAGCGCCGTCACAGCTCCCGCCGCACGGGCCCGTCCCCGCGCAGGCGTCGCGGCCGTTGCGGGGTGCGCCGGCGACCGGCGTACAGGTACCGGGCGTGGCGTCGCAGGCCTCGCACTGTCCCCGGCAGGCGACGTTGCAGCACACCCCATCGACGCAAAACTGCGACCGGCACTGCGGGTTGCTGGTGCACATCGCCCCTGGGGGAAGTTCGGTTCGACAGCTGGCCGAGCAGCCGTCCCCGGCGGCGGTGTTGCCATCGTCGCACTCCTCGGCGCCCTCGCGCGCGCCGTTGCCGCAGACGGTCACGCCGCCCGAGCGGATGTTGAAGCGCCACAGCCCCGGCACCGCCGGAACCACATTGGAAGTGGTGCAGAGGTTGAGCACCGCGGCGGTCTGCGATCCGGGAAGCGCGAGGAAATCCGTGCGGTTGCCCGCGTCGAAGCCGGCCTGCGCGGGCGTTCCTCCGAGGCCGCCGCTGCCACCGGAGGCGCTGCCGGTGGTCCACTGGCACTGGTTGTAGCGAATCTCGACGTCGTAATCGCCGGCGACGATGTCGCTGCGGTTGGTGAGCACGATCTGAAAGTCATTGAGCAGGTCGTTGGAGCTGCTGTAGTACCCGACGTAGTGCCAGGTCGCGATGAAGCGCCCGGTGGAGACGCCCCCCTCGGGCCGCGCCGCCCCGGTGGCCTCGAGGGCGTAGTAGACGCGGTTGCGCGTGTCTGGGCTGATGGCGCGGTTGCGCGTGTCAACGTCGCCCCACCACGCCGCGATCATGGGCTGGTCAGCGACGGGAAACGCCGTCGGGGTGAAAATGCCGAGCGCGGCGTTGAAGGTGACGTTGCCGTTGTTGTTGACGAACAGCGACCGATAGTACGGGCGCGGCGGCGCGAAGCGAAACGAGAAGAAGTTGAGTCCCAACGCGAAGGCCGGCGTGAGGTCGATGGTCCCGGTGGAGCTGTCGTCGTTGGAGGCCAGCTCGCTCGCGCCGTAGCCCGCCGGGCCGCCGAAGCCATTGAGCAGGGGCACCGCGGAGACCGTCGTCGCGGCGGTGAGGAAAGCCAGCGTGGCCGGAAGAACGCCACGGCGGGAAAGGCATAGGCGGAAGTTCATGGGGGGTACTCGCTCCGACGGCCACGGCGATGCACTGCTACGGCCGCGCGCAGCCTACCTCCGGAGTGTGCAGGTAGACCACCGGAGAACGCTCCCGAACTGACGACCTCGCGGTCGTACCCGGGGACCCTTCGGGCCACGGAGTACGTCCCTCGGTGCCCGACGGGCTGAGACAACAGCCGCACTTCGGAAACAACGACCCGCTGGAGGGCTAAAGACAGGCCCCCGAAGGATCGATCCCCCTTGCGAGACCTCACCCCCAACCCCCTGTCCCAAGAGGGAGAGGGTGCTAAAAAGCCTGATTTTATGGCATTTCCTCTCGATCCGAGCCCCCTCTCCCTTTTGGGAGAGGGGGTTGGGGGTGAGGTCTCGCAAGAGGGATCGATCCTTCGAGGGCGTGGCCTTAGCCCTCCAACGGGTCGTTGTTCGGAAAGCCCGTTCGGCAACGCGTGCAAGCGGCGCGGCTGGGGTGCAGGCGCGGGACCCGGCCCACCCCAGCCGGCACCCGACCCACCCCAGCCGGGCCATCACCCCGAAGGACGACCGGAGGGTGCGTGGCCGTACGGACATCGACGAGGTCGTCAACGCCGTGATCTGAGTCACAGTCGGGGGTCGCGGACCCCGCAATCGACGATCGGAGCGTCACCGGCGGGGCATGCAGTGTCCGCAAGGGCCGACCGTGACGAGCAGGGTGGGGGGGGGCGGCGACCGCGGGGGCTGGATGGGGCGGTCCGGTCGGGGGTTGCGGCGTCCGCAAGGGCCACCCGGTACGCACCGGGCGGCGAATGCAGCGACCGCAAGGGGCGGCGGGTACGCACAGGGTTCGAAATAGGCGGTGGCGTCTTCGATGCTCGTCGGGCCAAAGCCCTCGGCCACTGCGCCAAAGCCCGTCGGGCACCCGCGGCACAAGGGGCGACGTCGAGCACTCGGGGACCGTTCGAACCCATGGGGAGGGACTTGCGCCGTCGCGATCGGCCGTGATAGCCCCAGCGCCCCTTATCGCGGCATGGCCAGTAGCGGCCCCCCGCGCACCCAAGGAAGCACCGACCATCATGTCTACCGCCCCCATCGCCAAGGCTCTCACCCTCGCCGCCTCGAAGTCCGAGCTCGTCGAGAAGGTCAAGGCGCTCGCCACCGACGCCCTCTGGATCAACCGCTTCGCCACGGAAGACGGCTGGACCCGGCTCTCCAACCGCCAGCTTGTTCGCCTGCACGCGCTGCTCATTGAAGTCGGCGCACGGTTCCCGTCGCGCGCGGAACTCATCGGCGCCATCGCCACCGCCGAAGGCCACGGCAAGGACGCGGACTACAAGACCGCCCTCGAGCGTCACCCGCTCCCGCGCCTCTGGGATCACCTGAAGAGCGCCGAGCGCCGCGCCCGCCCGAAGAAGGCCCCCCGCGCGAAGAAGCCCGCCAAGGCCTGATCGCTCTCCGCTCCCCTCTCCTCCTCCGCGCTCGGATCCCAGGCGCGCCCTGAGCACCCCTCCCGAACTCCTCCCGCTCCTGCTCGCACTGCGCGATCGCGCCGATGCGTGGATCGCATCCGCCCGTGATCGCCCGCTCGCGAACATCCCGCCGCCCGCGGTCGCCCGTGCCGCGCTCGCCTCCTGGGACTTCTCGACACCGGTGCCCGACGCCACCTGGATCGCCGCCCTCCACCACTGGCTCTCCACCTACGCTCTCGAGGCCGCGCACCCGCGCCACTACGGGCTCTTCCAGCCGCGCGTGGACCCCGGCGGCGTGGCCGTCGAAGCCCTCGTCGCGCTGCACAACCCCTCCCTCGCAGTGTGGGGTGCGGCCCCGATGGCCGTCGAGGTCGAGCGCCACGTCCTGCGCGCCCTCGCCGCCCGCATCGGCTGGACGGACCCCCTCCACGCCACGTTTACCACGGGCGGCGCAGAGGCCAACCTCACGGCGGTGCTCTTCGCCCTCGCGCGCGCCTTCCCCGCCAGCGTCGAAGACGGCGTCGCCTCGCTCGCCTCGCGTCCAGTGGTGTACCGCTCGGCGGAGGCGCACGGCTCAGTGTTGCGCGCGGTTCAGGTCGCGGGCCTCGGGCGCAGCGGGTGCCGCGCGGTCCCCTGCGATCGGGACCTGCGCATGGACCTGCGCGCGCTGCGTCGGGCCATCGCCGACGACCGCGCACACGGGCGACACCCCCTGATGATCGTCGCAACGGCGGGGAGCACCAGCACTGGAGCGATCGATCCGCTGCCTGCGCTCGCAGACCTCGCGGCGGCGGAGAATCTCTGGCTGCACGTCGATGGCGCATGGGGCGCAGGGGCGCTGCTCTCCCCGACGCTGGGTGCGTGCCTCGACGGGGTGGCGCGGGCCGACTCGCTCACCTGGGACGCGCACAAATGGCTGGGCGTGGCGCAAGGCGCAGGGATGTTTTTCTCGCCGCACGCGGCGCTCGCGAAGGCGGTGTTTACCGTCGATGCGCCGTATCTGCCGGGGGGGGATCACCCGTATGCGACGACGATTCAGTGGTCGCGGCGGGCGAGCGGGCTGAAGGTCTTCGGGCTGCTCGCGGCGGAAGGCTGGGACGGACTGGCGCGGCGGGTCGAGCGGTGCGCGGCGATGGGCGAACGGCTGCGTGCAGGGCTGCGCGCGAAGGGGTGGATTCTCTACGGAGAAGGTCCGCTGCCGGTGGTGTGCTTCGCGAGCGAGGCGATGCGGCGCGGGAAGGTCGTGGCCGCGAAGGAGGCCGCGAGGCTGCGACGCGAGGGCGTCGGGTGGCTGTCGGACACCCGCGTGGCCGGGCGCTGGCCGGCGCTGCGTGCGTGCGTGGCCAACCCCGCGACGACCGAGGCGGACATCGACGCACTTCTGGCCGCGCTAGACCCCGCGCGATCGGGTTGACGCCCGCGATGCCCCGATGCGACCGTCCGTGTCGCGATTGGCCCCTCCGATGAAGGGCCGACGCCGACCCAACTCAGGAGAATCCCAATGGCAACGATCGACATTTCTCGCAATCACACGTTCGGTAAGGCCTCGGTCAAGGAGAAGGTCACCCAGGTGCTTGAGCGCATCGGCGGAAGCATCGGGCTGCAGGGCACCTGGGACGGCGACGTCTTCAAGATCACCAAGCCCGCGACCGGCACCTTCGCCATCACCGACACCACCGTGCGCGTGCAGATCGAGCTGTCGTTTCTCCAGCGGGCGCTCAAGGGCACCATCGAAGACAAGATCAACAGCGAGCTCAACAAAGCCCTCGTCTGAACGTCCCCGCCTTCGCTCCCCCCTCCTCTCTGGCCTGATCTCCCTTCGTTGATGTCGGCCCTGATCATAAACCCGGCCAACTCCGCCTGTGTGGCCCGTCGGGCTGAAGCCTGAGCAGGGATCCGGCGAACGGTTGTAACTCCCCGAAAACACAGCGCCGGAAACCGTCACATGTCCCCGGGCCGAGGAAACGCGCTGCCGCAGCGAGTTCGCTGGATCGCGGCCGGAGGCTCTCAGTGGGTCGAGAAAGCCACCGCTCGT
>CANJUR010000187.1 GCA_947477565.1 Deltaproteobacteria bacterium | reverse complement strand
GCGGCGTGCAGCCCGTCGAAGACGGGCTTTGGCGACGGTGCCGCGGGCTTCAGCCCGCGGACCAGGATGGCCTCAAACGTCCAGACCCCGAAAGCTCTCCAGCGGGTTGCACCCCCAGCGGGAAAATCACAGACATCCAACAGATCCCTTCGAAACGTGGGTCGATGCGCGACCAGGCCGCGATTCGCGGCACGCTGGTCACTGCGTGGCGTCCTCGGACGGAGGCGACGATCCGGTCCTTCGACGGGGTTGAGACGGTGTGGTGACGGCATCGCCTCTGCGGCGGCGGTACCCCGTGATAGAACCCGCGACGCTCGAAGGCGATCGACGGAGGTATTGCGATGTGGAGCCCTGACTCACGACGGCAGCGCGCGGGGGAGTTGAAGACCCTCAGCGATCGGATCACCCGGTACCGGCAGCTCACCGAGCGCTTCGGCACATACTTCACTGCGGAGAGCGACCGGGCGCGCGAGCTTGCGGTCCTGCGCCACCGCTTCGAAGATCTGCAAGAGCGCGCCACGCACCGGCAGCGGCGGCTCGCCAAGGGGGTGGTGAAGATCGGTGTGGTGGGCCTGGAGAAGCAGGGGAAGAGCGCGTTTCTCTCGGCGTGGCTGCAGTGCGAGAGGCTGCTTCCTTCGGAGGCCGAGCGCTGCACGTGGTCGACGACGGTGGTCGAGCCCGGACCCGAGGGCACCTTTCAGGCGATCGTCGAGTACTACGGCAAGGACGAATTCCAGCAGCGCATCACGAGCTACTTCGACGCGCTCGAGCCGGGTAGCGCCACCCGTTGGGAGAGCCTCAACGGCGTCGAGTTGACGCGTCTGCGCGGGGCCTACCGCGCGCGCACCGGCCACGAGGTGGACGACAACGATCGCTCGTCCCGGCGCGACGTGGCGGCGTGGGCGGAGCTGCAGGACATCGCGAGTTCGCTCGGGGAGATCAAGGCGCGGCTCGGGCAGGCGGCGCAGACGCTGACGGCGGAGTCGCTCGATGGTCTGGCGGAGATGATCCGGCCGTACATTGCGTTGAAGGACACGCGCGCGGGCAACCGGCCGTACGCGGGGGTGCGGGCGGTAAAGGTGGTGACGGTGGTGATCCCCGTGCGCGGCGCGATGCCGGGCGTGGTGTTGATGGATCTACCGGGAATCGATGCGCCGAGCGACAAGGCGCGGCGGGACACCGAGGAGGCGTTGGCGAGCGAGGTGGACGTCACGATCTTCGTGAAGGACGTCACGCGCCCGTCGCTGGTGCAGCAGGAGCTGGAGCTGTTGCGCGCGATGCAGCGGGCCGACCGCTCGATCAAGCTGCACGACCGGCTCTTCGTGGTGCTGACGAAGGTTGACCTCTTCGATCACCCGGACGAAAACGGAAACTGGCACTGGTCGCTCGCGGTACGAAACTTCAAAGACCAGGCGATTGACCGGGTGTTTCCGTACAGCAAGGTGTGGGCGCACGAGGGTGTGGACGTGAAGCACCCGGTCGCGCGGCAGGTGCAGGACTATTACAACCAGACGCAGCCGGTGAGCGGGTTGGAGCAGCTCCAGGGCGCCATCGGGCGGTACCTCTCGGACGAGTTGGAGAAGCTCGACGCGGAGAGCGTGGCGGCGATACGCAAGGAGTTTGGCGAGCTGGAGACGGCGCTGCGGGGCGCGCTGGTGACGGTGAAGGAGACGCTCAACGAGCAGGAGTTCGAGCGCCGCAAGGAGCAGCTCTTCGACGAGCTATGGGAGCACATCATCGCGGGCGAAGACGCCCACGGGCTGCTGCCGACCATCAAGTCGAACCTCTCGCATTTCCTCGACCACGAGGTGAGCGACGACCAGCGGGGGCAGCGTGCGGCGCGGGCCAACCTGCGCATCGGGGAGATCCGCCGTGATCTGCTCTCGCGGCTCACCCCGGAGGAGGCCGAGAGCAAGCGCCGGCAGATGCCCTCGCCGGGGCTGATGAACGAGAGCGCAGTGGAGATCGAGGTGCGCAACCAGATGCGCGAGCGCTGCGCTGCGCGGGTGTTGGGCATGGGCGAAGACTTCCGCGATTCGGCGCGGGAGAGCATCGAGCGGATGCTCGGGGAGATGTTTGTTCGGGCGGAGTACCAGGGTGGGCGGCTGGAGATGCTGCTGCCGCCCGGGCAGACGCTGCTCGCGCGCATCGACGCGATGGGCCGCGCGGGGCAGGTGAGCGAGAGCGTTTTGCGCTACCAGAACCGCGAACTGGCCAGGGCCGACGTCGCCTTCGAGGTGCTGTCGCGGTACTTCGCGCGGCAGGTCATCGACATCCTCGACGCGACAGACCCGGCGGACCGCGATCTGCGCCTGCGCGAACTTCAGGGCCTGGAGCAATTCTTCGGAATGGACATCGCGGACAAGGCGACGCGGAGCGACCCTCTGGGTGCTGCGATGCACGCGACGAGCGTCCCGATGGGTACGCCCACGGCGACGAGTTTCCCGACGCAGCCCGCGGAGATGAAGCCCTCGACGATGGGCCGCATCATGGATCGCATCAACCCGAAGCCCGACGCGCCTCCCCCGGCGGCACCGGGTGTGGTTCGGCCGTCGGTGCCGGTGATCGTGCGCGACTGGTCGAAGATGCTGGGCCGGGTGCGCACGGACGTGGAGCGCATCTGCAACTTCCTGGAGGCGCTCGCGAAGCACCCGCGGGGCTTGCAGAAGTACCACGAGGAGGCCGTGCGCACGGTGCACGCCTCGTGGCTCGATCGCGAGGGCGAGCAGTCCCTGCGGCGCTGGGCGCGGAGCGAGTGCTCGCGCATCTGGCCCGATCGCTTCACGGCCATCGACAGCGAGGCGAAGCGCGCGCGCGGCGATGTGGGGGCGCTGGAAGAGCTGTTCGGGACGGCGTAGGCGTAGGTGTTCGCGGGGGGGGGAAGATCGAGGACGGGCCCAAATCGTCGAGGGATTCAGCTCCGCCGGCGAATCGACGTCCTTCCGAAAGCCCCGCCAGGGGCGCTTGCTTTCGTTAGCCTGCGGGTGCAGGCGCGGGACCCGACCCACCCCAGCCGCGCCGCTCGCACCCCGCATGAACGCGCCCAACGGAGTGCCGCTCGCACCCCGCATAAACATCAACGACCCGTTGGAGGGCTAAGGCCAGGCCCTCGAAGGATCGATCCCTCTTGCGAGACCTCACCCCCAACCCCCTCTCCCAAAAGGGAGAGGGGGCTCGGATCGAGAGGAAATGCCATGAAATCATGCTTTTTAGCACCCTCTCCCTCTTGGGAGAGGGGGTTGGGGGTGAGGTCTCGCAACGGGGGTCGATCCTTCGGGAGCCCGCCCTTAGCCCTCCAGCGGGTCGTTGATAAACGTGCCCAGGAAAGCACGGCTTTAGTACTAAGCGAGCGATCGGAGGAGGAGCGAGAGATGGTGAATGCGAAGGGCGGCAGGTCGAAGCTCATCACGGCGACGAAGGCGCTGGCGCTGGAGGTCCATCGGAAGAGATTGAAAACCCTGGAGGGGCTCATCCGGCGACGGTTGGCGACGGTGGTCGAGAGCTTCTATGACATCGGTGAGGCGCTGGCGGAGATTCTGAAGAAGAAGCTCTACGCGGTGGGCGGGCACCCGAGCCTGGAGGCGTACCTCGCGGCGACGAAGGTCATTGGCATCGCGCAGGCGATGAAGCTCATCGCGATCGTGCGGGAGGTTCCTCGCGAAGCGGCGCTGGCGGCGGGGTCGGAGCGCTCCTACGCGCTCATCGGGTTGGCGAAGGCGACCCCCGAGCCCGACAGCGCGGCGGGGCTCATCGCGAGCGGGACGGTGGCGGGTCAGCCCGCTGCGAAGGCGCCGGTGCGGTCCATCACGGCGGCGGCGAAGGCCGAGCGAGCGAAGCGACCGAAGACCGTGGCGGCGAAGGCGCGGGAGAAGTCCGACGCGGCGCTGGCGAAGGGCATGCGCGCGGTGCTGCGGGAGGGAGGGCTGGGCGCGACGGAGGTGCGCATCGTGCGTGACGAGGTGCACGTGGTGTGGACCCGCGCGCATGCAGAGCGGCTCATCGAGCGCGGCGCGTGAGCTACAGACGTCTGTAGGTCGGGCTACAGACGTCTGTAGGTCGGGCTACAGACGTCTGTAGGTGGTCCCCCACCCGGGGGAGCGAGTAGCCTCGGCCCCGAACAGCGCAGCCCGAAGCCCCGGCGTCGACCGGAGACTGACTCCCCTTGCACGGACACGCCGACCACTTCCTCTCGCGCCTCGATCGCATCAGTGCGGCGGAGACCGAGCTCGCGCTGTCGCTCTACCGCGACCCGGCGCTGCTCCGGCAGATCATCGAAATCGTGCGCCCGGACCCGTCGCGCGAGCGCGTGGCGATTCCGCTCGGCGGCGACGACGGCCCCTTCGTCATCGTGACCCGCGACGCCCGCTTCGTGACGTGCCTCGGCCGCGGGATGCAGACCTACGACGCCGCCGTGGTGCCGCGCGCCGACCTCGATCGCTGCGCGTCGATCCTCGTCGGCCTGCGCCGGGTGATCGCCGACGCCCACCGCGTGACCTCCGAAGAGGGCAGCAGGCGCAAGGCCTTCGCGTCGCTCTTTACCGAGGGCGACCGGGTGTCCCGCGAAGACATGGCCGAGTCGCTGCGCCTGCAGCCGCTGCTGCTGACCGAGATCTTCGAGATGTACTCGAGCACGAATGAAGGCGCGCTCGACGCGCTCGACGATCTGCGGTTTCGCACATCGTTCAAGATCGACGAGCAGCCACGCCTACGGGCACTTTGGCAGATCACCTGGGCGGTGGGGCACCTCACGATGCTGCTTCCGAACGACGCGCTCGTACTGACCCACCATTACGCCGCCGACGGCGCCTCGCTCGGGGAGTTCTTCGCCGCGGTCTCCGGGACCGGCACCTTCGTGGGAAACACCGCACTCGCGCTGCGCTGCCACTGGGCGGCCGCGCAGATGGCGCCCGTGTGCATCGATCGCCTGGAAGAGATGGCACGCGTCCGCGTGCCCGAGGGGAGCTGCATGGCGGCCCTCTGGTCGCTGCTCGCCGCCGGGCTGCGCCATCCCCACCTCGCCGACCGCGTGGCAGCATGCCTGGAGTCGGTGTCGTCGTCGCCGGTGCCGTTCATCGCGCGGGTCGCCCCGATCATTCTGGCGCTCCTGCGCAAATGGCTCGACCGCGGCAACGCCCTGGAGAAGGGGATCGTCGACCATCTGCGCACCGGGATCTACTCGGGCGGCGCGCGCGACGACTTCAGCGACTTCGACGACGACGCGGTCATGGCCTGGCACGCCAGCCTGGAGTCGGGGCTCCGCACCGATCGCGACTCCTACCCCCTCCTGAGCATCCTGGTGCCGTGGTTTGCGACGCGCAGCGCGCCGTCGATGTACCTGCCCGACGCCCTCGTGCGGCGCCTCAACCCGCCGTGGACGGTGGGCACCACGGAGGCCCTGATCGCGCATCACTCCTCCCTCTGCAAGGCGCGCGCGCCGCGGCGGGTGGAGGCCTCGCCGGGACGCAACGACCCGTGCCCGTGTGGCAGCGCGAAGAAGTACAAGAAGTGCTGCGGGTGAGTTCGTCCGTCGCGCGCCGTTGAGAGCACCCGCTCACCGGCCGCCCTGCTGCGGGTCAGGAACCTGTCGTGCCCGGTACTTCTCCGGCGTCTGCTGGATGCCCTTCACCAGCGGCATCAGTTCCGCGATTCCGCCGGCGTCCCATAGCCCGCGCTCCTCGGCGGTGAGATCGATCGACAACTCCCACATCGCCACTCCCCCGGTGAACACCGAGAGGATACGACGGTCACCGTCGGCGTAGACGGTCCAGGTCCAGGGCTCTTGCGCAAGAATGGTCATTGGGGAAATCAGCGAGGCAACGCCCCGGCCCTTCTGGCACGAATCCGGCGCAGTGACCGGGATTCCCTGATACGCGAAGTCAACGACCCGTTGGAGGGCTAAAGACAGGCCCCCAAAGCATCGATCCCTCTTGCGAGACCTCACCCCCAATCCCCTCTCCCTCCTGGGTTCACTTCGGGACACATCTCGCGATCCGCCTGAAATTCCCTGCGATCGATGCTGAATTTGAGCCTGGTGCCCCTAAATTCCTTCCTGCGGAAACAGCGACCGGCTGGAGGGCTAAAGACAGGCCCCCGAAGGATCGACCCCACTTCCGAGACCTCACCCCGAACCCCCTCTCCCAAGAGCTGATGGTTGACCTCATCTCGAGAGCTCCTGCGCGACAGAAACCTGTTGCATTCTCCGGGGCATGGAAGCGATTCAGGCGATCGACTGGGCGATGACGGAGTTCGGTGGCGCGGAGCTGGGCGATGTTCGCCGCACGCGGCGGCTGGTCGCGGTCGCGAGCGGGGTGTTGATGCGACCGGGTGGTACCGTCGGCGCGGTGTTCGACAACCTCGCCGATCTTCATGGGGCGTACGACTTCGTGGAGAACGACGCCGTGGCGCCGGAGGCCATCCTTTCGGCGATGAGCGTGGCCACGGCGGTGCGCGCGAAGGCCTATCCGATGGTGTGGGTGGCCACGGACGGATCGGCCGTGACGGTGACCGACCGCAAGCGGAGCAAAGAGACGGGACGAATCGGCAGCGGCGCCCACAAAGCACGAGGAGACAAGATCCATTCGGCGCTCGTTCTGGACCCAGACGGCATCCCGCTGGGACTGTGCGCGCAGTGTCAGTGGCAGCGCGGCAAGGCCCTCACGCGAAGTGCCCGTAACCGACTGGCCACCAAGGATAAGGAGACCCAGCGCTGGCTCGATGTTCGCGCGTCGGTCCGAGCGATATTCGAGAAAGAAGCGCCCGACGTTCACGTGCACTTCCTGCACGATCGAGAGGCCGACTCGTGGCCACTCATCATGGACGCAATCGCCGGCAAGGACGGCGAGTTCACGACGATCCGGGCGCAGTGGGATCGTCGTCTGGTGGACGAGGCGGAGAAGGAAGACGCGGAGACGCGATACCTCCGTCAGGCGCTGGCGGCGAGCGATATTCTTGGAACCTACGAACTCGCGGTCGCAGCCGGGCCGAAGCGAACGGCCCGCACGGCGAATCTCGAGGTACGTGCGTGCAAGGTCACGCTCGATCTCAAGGACAAGAAGACCAGTGAACACCATCGAGCTCCGGTGTTCGTGGTGTGCGCCCGTGAGGTGAGCGCCGTTCCGAAGGGCGAGAAGGCTGTGGAGTGGTTGCTCCTCACGACGTTCCCGGTGGAGACGTTCGAGGGTGCGCGGATGGTGCTCAATGGCTACACGAAACGCTGGCGAATCGAGCAGTTTCATCTGGCGTGGAAGAGCGCCGGGACCGACGTTGAATCGACGCAACTGCAGGCTGCCGATCATCGCCTGCGGTGGAGCTTGATTCTGGCGGCCGTGGCCGTGGCGCTGCTGCGTTGGCAGTTGCTCGCGCAACGCCATCCCAACACCCCGGCGAAGCAGGAGTTCACGCCCGAACAGATCGAGGCCGTGCGCGATCTGCAGGTCAAGCCTGAGGTGCCCGAGCGTGGGACCGTCACGATGGGACAGATGGTG
>CANJUR010000186.1 GCA_947477565.1 Deltaproteobacteria bacterium | reverse complement strand
GTCCCACGGGGCAGCGCTTCTCCATCGGGACATCGTAGGAGCCCGGGTCTGCCCCGGGCTTCCACACCGTGCCGTGTGCTTCAGCACGCGGCACAGCGGGCCGAAGCGACGGACTCCGAATCTCAGCGCGAAGTCTACGGATCTCGTTGCTCCGCCCCGCCCCGCGCTAGCACCCTGCGCGCCGTGCGGTGGACTGCCCGAATGATCGCGCCTATGCTCGCGGCGGGCTTGCTCGCGCGATCCGCCGACGCCCAACGGCGTAGACCGCGATTCGAACCCACCGACGTCGAGGTCTCCCCGCCCGGACAACCTGTGGGTATCCCTCAAGTTCGCCGTCACGGGCCAACGCACCGCCCGCCGCGCCCTCCTCGCGGGCCTCGACGTCGCATTCGACCTCGACGCTCGAGGCGCCTTCACCCTCCAGGGTGGGTTCTACGGCGTGTTTGCGCCGGAAAGCGGCGAGCACGAGTTTGGTGTCTCCTCAGGCATCGCCTGGTCGCTCTCACCGCAATGGGCGCTCTCAACCACGGCGGTTCTCGGGTGGGCTAGCGGCGGCCCAACCGCGGGGCTGTTACTCGGCGTCTCGCCGACGTTTCAGCTCTGGTGAGCGCTCGATGTCACCCCCGCAGCACCGGCGCAGTCGCCGTGTCGCCGCGAGCCAGGTCGTCCGGCGTCCCTTCGGCCACCACCCGCCCGCCCGCCCGCCCGCCGCCCGGACCAAGCTCAATGATCCAATCGGCTGCTCGAAGCACGGACGGGTGATGCTCAATCACCACCAATGAGTCTCCCCGATCGACCAGCTGCTGCATCACTGTAATCAATCGCATCACGTCCGAGACATGCAATCCCGTGGTGGGTTCATCCAACACGTAGAGAGTCCCGCCGCCGCCGGTCTGCAGCTCCGTCGCCAGCTTGATGCGCTGCGCCTCGCCGCCGGACAGCGTGTGTGATCCCTGCCCGAGCGCGAGATAGCCCACCCCGAGGTCGTGCAAGAGGTCCAGCGGGCGCTTCACCTTCGAGACCTGCGAAAACACCTGCCGCGCCTCCTCCACGGTCAATCCCAGAATCTCCCCGGCGTCATAACCATGCAGCTTCACGTCGCGCGTCTCCCTGGAAAACCGGGCCCCCGCGCACACCTCGCACGGCACCACCACGTCGGCCATGAAGGCCATCTCGACGTGCTTCACCCCCGCGCCGTCGCACGTCTCGCAGCGCCCGCCACCGCTCTCCGCCGTCGTGTTGAAAGAAAACCGCCCGATGCCCCAACCCCTCTTCTTCGACTCGGGCATCAGCGCAAACAACTTACGAATCTCATCCCAGATACCCACATACGTCGCCGGCACCGAGCGCGGCGTTCGTCCGATGGGCGACTGATCAATCGCCACCGCCCGCTTGAGGGATTTCCATCCCTCCAACGATTGATGCGCGAGCGGCTCTTCGGTGCTCAGCTTCAGCTTCTCCCGAACCGCCCGCAGCAGAATCTTCTCCACCAGCGTGCTCTTCCCGCTGCCCGACACGCCCGCCACGCAGACAAATCTCCCCAAAGGAAACTTCGCCGTCGTCGCCTGCAGGTTGTGCCCGCGCGCGCCCTTTACCACGACCGCCTCGACGCCCGCCATCGACCGCCGCCGCGCCCCTTCGCCAGGCTCGATACGCAGCGCCTTCGCCGTCGGCCCGTCCCCCGCAAGCACCTCCGCCGCAGGACCGTTCGCAACCACGTACCCGCCCGCCTTGCCGCCCGCCGGCCCCAGATCGACCACCCAGTCTGCGCTCTGAATCACCTCGGCGTCGTGCTCCACCACGATCACGCTGGCGCCCCGGTCCACGAGCGCGCGCATCGCCTTCACGAGCCGCTGCGTGTCCCGCCCGTGCAGCCCGATGGTGGGTTCATCCAACACGTAGAGCACCCCGGTGAGGCCCGCGCCGATCTGCGCCGCGAGCCGCAGCCGCTGCATCTCGCCACCAGACAGCGTGTTGGCCCGCCGATCGAGTGTCAGATAGTCCAGTCCAAGCTCCAACAATGTATGCAGCTTGCTCTCCAGTTGGTACTTCGGCGCCTCTGCGATGATCGCCTCGCGTGCCGTCAGCGTCATGGACGTAAGCGCCTCGCGCATCTCCTCCGGCGTGCTCGCCATCGCCTCGTGAAACCGCTTTCCCCCAAGCCGTACCGCCCGCGGAATGGACGCCAGGCGCGACCCCGCGCAGCCCCGGCACACGAAGCCCTCCTCGTGCACGCCGCGCCCCGCGCACACCTTGCATTGCCCCTGCGGGGTATTGAATGAGAAGTGCCGCGGGTCGAGTTCGGGGATGCCCAATCCACACTTCGGACACGCCCGCCGGGTGCTCACCGACTGCGGATCACCCACCCGCCCGCTACGCTCGTCCCGCTCGATGACGCAGTTGCCCTCCGCAAGCGACACCGCCGCGCGAATCATCTTCAACAGCGCCTCGGGCTCATTGGCGTGCGCCCGACCCATCCAGAGCCACACGTCATGGACTCTGGTCTTCTTCAGCGTCGGAACCTTGTCGGGTGCGTAATCGACATCGTCCACCCGCACCTGCTCCACGCCCGCCTTCCGCGCACGCTCGATCACCTCGCCGTGCAGACCCTTCCGCGCCCGCACCACCGGCGCGAAGATCGACAGGTTGGCATTCGCCGGATAGTGCGTCCCAAGCTCCTCCACGATGGCCTCGGGTGAGCGCGCACCGATCGCCAGATCGCACTTCGGACAATACGGAGTGCCCACCTTGGCATAGAGCAATCGCAGGTAGTGCGCGACCTCCGTCACCGTCGCAACAGTGCTCATCGCCCCGGCCCGGGCCGTTCGTTGCTCCAGGGAGATGGCCGGCGGAATGCCCACGACGCGATCGACGTCCGCGCGCCCCAGCGAAGGGAGATATTGCCGCGCATAGGGAGAGAGCGTCTCGAGGAAGCGCCGCTGCCCCTCGGCGTAGATCACATCAAAGGCCAGTGAGCTTTTGCCCGAGCCCGACGGGCCGGTCATCGCGACAAGCTTCTCCCGCGGAATCTCGAGGTGCCCGATGTGCAGATTGTGCTCCCGCGCCCCGTCCAGAACGATCGAGTCCGGCACCGTGATGGTCGCCGCCGGACGCACCGCGCGCGCCCGGTTGACCCCGCGCGACTGCGTGGAATCAAGCGCGTCTCGCAGGTATGGCGCGAAGCGCGAGCGCTTGTTCTTCGCCACCTCCTCGGGCGTCCCCTGGGCGACCACCTCGCCCCCGTCGTGCGCCGCCTCCGGGCCAAGATCAATCACATGATCAGCCCGCGCGGCCACATAGGGTTCGTGCTCCACCACAATGACCGTGGCCCCACGCTCGATCATCGCATCGAGGGTGTCGAACACCCGCGCCACGTCTCGCCGGTGCAACCCCGTCGTGGGCTCATCAAGAATCACCAGGGTGCCGCGGCGCACTTCGGACAACGCCGCTGCGAGCTTCAACCGCTGCGCCTCGCCGCCCGAGAGGTGCGAGAGTGGCTGTCCCACGCACAAATACCCCAGTCCGACATCCAACAAGGGCTGCAGCGCCGTCACCAGGAGCGCATCCTCGCGAAAGTGATCGGCCACCGCAAACGCCGACATTTCAAGCACATCGGCGATGGATGCGCCGCGCACGCGCACCTCCAGGACTTCGTCCATGAAGCGACGCCCATGGCAGTCGGGACACTGGAAGCTCACGTCCGCCAGAAACTGCATTTCGACGGTCTCGTACCCCGCCCCCTCGCAGGCCGGGCAGCGCCCTCCCTCCACGTTGAACGAAAACGTGCGCGAGGTGTATCCGCGCTCTTTGGACTCCGGCGACGACGCGAAGCGCGCACGGATGCGGTCATAGATCTTGAGATACGTAGCCGGGTTGCCGCGGGTGGTGCGCCCCAACGGTCCTTGATCGACGTGCACCACGTCGGTGATGACATCGACGCCTTCGAGGGAGTCATACGGAAGTGACTCCTCCGCGCGCACCGCGAGTCCGCGCGCCGCCAGCGCCCGGGTCACCGCGGGATACAGCGTCTCGCCCACCAATGAACTCTTCCCCGATCCCGACACTCCAGTAACGACCGTCAGCACCCCAATGGGAATCACCAGATCGACGGCCTTCAGGTTGTGCCCGCGCGCCCCGAGCAGCGCGAGCGTCCCGCGGCCCTTTCGCCGCCGTGGCTTCACCAGCCCCATGGAGCGCAGCGCCATCCCGGTGGGCGTCTCCGCGCGGGTCAGCGCCGCCGGATCGCCGTCGAAGATGATTCTCCCGCCGGCCTCGCCCGCCTCGGGCCCCAGTTCGATCACCCGGTCGCTCGCCGCGATCACGTCAAGGTCGTGCTCGATGATCAACGCCACGTTGCCAAGCTGCGCGATGCCCCGCGCCACCCCGATGAGCCGCTCGGCGTCGCGAGGGTGCAGCCCCGCCGTGGGTTCATCCAACACCATCAGGGTGCCCGTGAGGGAAGTACCCAATGCCGCCGTGAGTGCCACTCGCTGCACCTCGCCGCCGGACAGCGTGCGCGACGCCCGCTCCAGGGAGAGATACCCCACTCCAACGTCGTCGAGGTACCCGAGTCGCGCGCGAATCTCTCGCAGCACCCGGTCTGTCGCTTCATCGCCCGCGGGCACCGGATCGAGCCGCGCACGCAACTCCGTCACCGGCAGCGCCCCGGCGTCGCCAATGGACAATCCCAACACCCGATATCGGGACACCTCCGAGCGGACCCGAGACCCATTGCACCCCGTGCAAGTGCTGTATCGCCGGAAGCGCGAGAGAAACACCCGCACGTGCATCTGGTACGCCTTGCCCTCCAACCAGGAGAACCACGCGCGCACCCCGGTGAACCCCTTGGTCCCCTCCAGGATCATCTCGCGCTGCTTCTCCGGTAGCTCCTTCCAGGGCTTGTCCGTCGGTATTTTCTGCGCTTTGCAGAGCGTCGCGAGGGCCTTCCGCTCGAAGTCCGTGGTCTTCCCGGTCCACGGCTTGATGGCCCCCTTGTCGAGGGAGAGCGAGTCATCCGGGACGACCTTCTCCCAATCGATATCGATGGTTCGTCCGAACCCGCGGCACTGCTCACACGCCCCGAGCGGCGATTGAAAGGAGAAGAGCGCCGGCGTCGGCTCGGGGTACGTGCGCCCGCAGTGGGCACAATCGAGCCCGCGGCTGAAGCGATCGACTCGCTTCTCTTCCACCTTGCGATCGACCCAATGGACCTCCGCGCGCCCGCCCTTCGCCATCGAAGTACTCAGCGCCTCCGCCACGCGCGAACGCTCCGCAACGCTCACCTTCAGCCGATCGGCAATGACGTCGATGCCCCCATGAACGATGACCTCCGAGGGAGCGACGTCATCGAGGTCGCGCGCCTCTCCCTGGATGAGCGCGCGGCGATACCCCTCTTCCAACAGTCGTTCGCGCACGCCGAGGTAGCGCTCTGCGTCATCGACGGCAACCCGCCAGGTCACCACCGCGCGCTCGCCATCGGCGGCCAGGACGACGTCCGTGGCGGCGGCGACGGTTCCACGGTGCACCTCGCGGTTGCACCCCTCGCACACGATGGTCGACGCCCGCGCCCAGAGGATGCGGAGGTAGTCCGAGAGTTCGGTCATCGTTCCGACGGTGGAGCGGGACGTCCGCACCGGCGCGCCCCGATCGACCGCAATCGCCGGCGGAACCGGATCAAGTGACCCCACCGGCGGCCGGTCGCGCCGCTCGAGAAACTGCCGCGCATACGCCGAGAAGCTCTCGACGAAGCGCCGCTGCCCTTCCGCATAGAGGGTATCGATCGCGAGCGAACTCTTGCCCGCTCCGCTCACCCCCGCGATGGTGACCAGCTCCCCTGGACGGAGGTCGAGGTCGATGCCCTGGAGGTTGTGGGTGCGCGCGTTGCGAAGACGGGTAGGTTCCATGGTGGGTGTCGGGTCTCTTCAGATGCCGCGAGACGACCTGAGGGGACCAGCACTTAGCCGTGCTAGATCCTTTCGGGTGCGTCGCCTCACGTTGGTCTCGGTGCTGGTCGGCTCCCTGATGCTCCCCCACGCGGTCTGGGCACAGCCCTCGCGGGGTCGGGTTCCGCCGGGCGCATCCGTACACCCGTTCAGTACTGTCGTCGAGGCCATCGCCGCCGCCCGTGGCCTCCTCCGCGACGGTCGCCCCGCCGCCGCCGTCACCCTCCTCGACCGGCAGCGCCCCGCATGGCGTCGCACCCCGGACCTCCTCGCCACCCGCGGCCTCGCGCGCTTCCAACTCCTCGCGCCCGCGCTCGAACCCGCCTCCGCCCGCGCCCTCTCCCCCGCCGCGCAGCGCGAACTCGCCGCGCTCGAGCCCACGCTCACCCGCTACGGCAGCAGCCACCCCGACGACGCCCTCGCGGCGCTCACCCTGGGCCGCTTGCGCATGGTGCTCGGCACCCTGGAGACCGCCGCGAGCGCCTTCGAGGCCGCCGGTCGCGCCGACCCGCGCGATCCCACTCCCTGGAACGACCGCGCCATGGTTCTCGTGGCGATGCACCAACTGCCCGAGGCCGAGCGCTCGCTGCTGCGCGCGACGGAGCGGTCGGGCCTCGACCCGGAGCCCTGGGACAACCTCGGCGCCGTGCGCCTGGCCCGCGGCGACGCCCGCAGTGCCGTCGATGCCTTCCGTCGCGCGTGCGAGTTGGCTCCGACCACCGCGCGCTACCGCTCCGACCTCGGTGCGGCGCAACTTGCTTCGGGCTCGCCCCGGGACGCCATCGCGAGCTTCGAGGCCGCCGCCGCCGCCTCTCCAGGCGACCCCGTGGTGCTCGGCAACCTGGGCTACGCGCTCAGCCTCGGCGACCGCCTCGACGCGGCCCTCGCGACACTCCGCCGCGCTGCCGCCCTACCCGGCCACTCTGCTTCGATCGAAGACAACCTCGGTCTCGTACTGCTGCGCCAGGGCGACCGCGCCGGAGCACGGGAAGCCTTCCAACGCGCGGTGGCGCTTTCGCCGAACGACGCCCGCGCTCGCACGCACCTGGACTCCCTGAACGCTCCCTGACGCCCCGCTCGCGCGACGCTCGGTCGTGGTGAGACGCATCCGGGGCCCTTGAGCGCTCTGGTCCCGTTGCGCCAGGTGCATCTCGGGGCCCTTGAGCGCCCTGGTCCCGTTGCGCCGAGGTGCATCTCGGGGTCCTTGAGCGCCCTGGTCCCGTTGCGCCGAGGTGCATCTGGGGCCGTTGTGACACTGCGATGTGGCCGACGACGTGGGTTCCGGGCCCCGTGCTCGAGGCCTTCGCGATGCGCTAAACCGGGCCCATAGGCGTGAAGTCGTCCGTGACGAGCCGGCGAACGGCCCTACCGGGGGTGATCACGCCGAAGGGACGGGGGGGTGAGCATGGTTTGCTGCGAGTGGGACATCACGCCGCACTGCCCGCCCGGGATCCCGCGCGCCCCCGGTCGGAGATTCGCGCGCGGCACGGTCGCTGCCTAGGGGCCGACTCGCACCCCGATGCACAACTCCACCCATCCCGATCCGATTCGCCGTGTTTTCGAGCTCGTCCGCACCGAGGGCCGGGACCTCTGGGTGGTGCTCGTCTACGC
>CANJUR010000185.1 GCA_947477565.1 Deltaproteobacteria bacterium | reverse complement strand
GGGAGTTCGGAGCGACAAAAGGCTTCTTTAGTAGGTATTTCTGCACCCTCCACCACTCGTGGGGGAGGGCAAGGGTGGGGGCTCGCGAGTGTGGGGGCTCGCAAACCCCACCGGTCACTTCCGCCGTCGGGTACGAGCGGTGGCTTTCTCGACCCAATGGGAGCCTACGACTTCGATCCAGCGGCGTTCCGCGCGCAAGCTCAGTTTCCTCGGCCCGCGCTTGTGCGACGGTTTCCGGGTCTCTGTTTCAGCAGAGTTACGAGCGTTCCCCGCATCCCTGCTTATCTCCCTCCGGCGGGGTTCGGCAGCACCGAATACGAGTAGCGGTATTCACGGGGGTCAGGGCGGCGCGCCGCTCACCCGCCAGATCGCCTGGCCGTCGTCGTCCATCACGAGCATCGATCCGTCGGCGAGCTCGAGCAGCCCGGCGGGTCGGCCCCACGCGTCGCCCGAGGGGGCGACGAAGCCCGTCATCCAGTCATCGATTACGCCGGTCGGGCGCCCGTCGCGAAAGCGCACCCGAACGACCTTGTAGCCGACGCGCACCGCGCGGTTCCACGAGCCGTGGAGGCTGACGAGCGCATCGCCGCGGGGCACGCCGACGACGCCGCGCACCGGAAAGGCCAATGCGACGGGGGCGGTGTGCGCCCCGAGCGAGAGGTCGGGCACCGCCGTGATCGCCACGAGGTCGGGCCGCTCGCCCGCCCGACGCGGATCTTCGTGGGCGCCCCAGTACGCGTACGGCCAGCCGTAGAAGGCGCCGTCGCGGACGGCGGTGAGGTAGTCGGGCGCGAGGTCGTCGCCGAGCTCGTCGCGCTCGTTGACGACGGCGAAGAGCGCGCCCGTGTCCGGGTGCACCGCGAGGCCGATGGGGTTGCGCAGCCCGCCGGCGAGAACCCTGGACCCGCTGCCATCGCTCGCCGCGACCGTCACCGCCGCGCGGCGCGGATCGGGCTCGACGTCGACGTTGGTCTCGCTGCCGACGCCCACGAAGACGCGCGCTCCGTCGGCGCTGAGCGCCACGCTGCGGGTCCAGTGTTGGCGGTAGCCGCGCCCCGGCAGCGCGAACAGGGGCTCCAGCGCGCCGACCGCGGCGTGTCCGCCAGCGGCGAGGCGGAAGCGCACGAGGCGGCCCGTGCAGCCCACGTAGAGCCATCCGGCAGGGTGCACCGCGAGGCCGAAGGGCAGGTCGAGGCCGCGTGCGAAGTCTTCGCGCTCCCGGTCGGCGAAGCCATCATGGTCGGCGTCGCGGAGCACCGTGACCTGCCCGGCGTCGGCCTCGCTCACGTAGACGGCGCCGTCGGGTGCGAGCGCGAGCGCGCGGGCGTAACGGAAGCCCTTCGCCCAGAGCGTGACGCGGAGCCCGGCGCCGACCGTGGGCGCGGTTCCGGAGGGACGGTCGATGAGCTCGGCGGGGTTGCGCGCGGAGGGCGTATGGAAGGGCGGCGGGAGCTCGAGGGCGCGCGCGGCGGACGGGTTCGCGGGCGGCGCAGACGCGACGATCGGTGAGGCTGCGCGCGATGCGCGTGGCGGCGGCGACCCGCGGTGGCAACCGGCGGCGAGGAGGGCCGCGGCGATGTGCGAAGTCAGCGGCGCAGCGCGCGCGCGGCCGTGGGCAGCGGACTTCACACGGTGACAGCCGACGGGGCCGTCCGCAGGGTCGCACGACGTGGCGCCCGGTCTCGGCGGCGCCCTCTGATCACACCCGATCCACTGCATAGGACACCAGTACTCCAATGAGCTAACAACATTGGTCCATCCCCTTGGTTCGCGCCGTCGAGAGCACCTGCTCACCACGCTGGAAGAGCCTCGCTGGCGGACGCCCCTTACGATCGATTTCTTCGCGATGAGAGACCTCCCCGAGATCAACCTCAACCTCCTGCTCTCGCTCGAGGCGCTCCTCGCCGAGGCCAACGTGACGCGCGCGGCGCGGCGCCTCGGCGTCACGCAGCCGACCATGAGCCGCGCACTCCGTCGGCTCCGCGAAGACCTCGACGATCCGCTCCTCGTGCGCAGCGGGCAGGGGCTGGTTCGCACGCCACGCGCCGAGCGCATCCACGCCTCGCTCCGCGATGGGCTGCGCGCACTCCGGCGCGTCCTCCACGACGAAGAATTCGACCCGGCGACGGCGCCCGACACCATCACGATAGCGGCCCACGACATCGTAGGCGTGTTCGTGCTCCCGGCGCTCCTCCGGCGTATCGGGGCCGACGCGCCGGGCCTCGCCCTCGACGTCGAGCCGCTGCGCTACGCCAACCTCGTGGCGCAGCTCGACAGCGGCGCGCTCGACCTCGCCATCGGTGTCGGCTTCGCCGAGGCGCCGGGCCTCCTGCGCCGGGTGCTGTTTCGTGACGGCTGGGTGTGCCTCGCGCGCCGGGGCCATCCCTCGCTCGCCGAAGGCCTCGACCTCGCCACCTACGCGCGCATTCCGCACGCGCTCGCGAGCCCCGAGGGAGACGGCCCCGGAGTGGTGGACCGCGCCCTCGCGGCGCAGGGCCTCGCGCGCCACATCGCCTACCGCACCCGGTACTTCATCGGCGCGGCCATGGCCGTGGCGCAGACCGACGTCGTGCTCACGCTCCCGCGCCGTGCCGGTCTGCACCTCGCGCGCGCGCTCGACCTCGTCTCGTATGATCCTCCCGTGGAACTCCCGGCGCTCGACGTCGTAGCCACGTGGCACGCTCGCCTGGACGCCCATCCGATGCACACGTGGGTGCGCAGCGCGCTCTTCGCCGCGGTGGTGTAGCGCCGCGCGGGCGATGTCAGCGCGGCGGGGGGTAGAGCCAGCCCGCGAGGCGTCGGGTGACCGCGGGCATGCCGACGTAGGTCATGAAGAGCACCATGGCGAGGCCCAGCACGGCGCCTCGCGCGGGCCCCGGCAGCGGCGTGAGCCTCGGGCCCAGCACGGCCTGCAGAACCTGCATCGTCGGAAACGCGACGCCGAAGCTCACCGCGACCATCTTCCAGCGAGGCGGGGGCGCGAGGCCGGCGGAAGGCGCTGCGAACCACCCCTCCATGCCCGTCAGGTGCTGGACGCGCGCGGCGTCGCTGAGCTCCTCCGCGCGCGCGACCCACGCGTGTCGCTCCGGCGATGACTCCCACGCGTCGAGCTGCGTGGACGAGTCGAAGCGAAACACCAGGGTGTACGTTCGCGAGGCGTCGCGGGGTCGTACGAGGTTGAGGCCCCGGTGGCCGGGGAAGCGCCGCGCCACGGCGGCGACGCCCTCCACCCAGGCCTCGTAGTCGGCCTCGCGCCCCTCGCGCACGGTGCGTGTGACGAGCACCGTCACCGAGGGGTCGAGGGGCACCTCACTCGAACCAGTAGTTGAGGGTGTAGTCCGCGTGCTGGCCGAGCTCGGCGTGGAAGTCTCCTTCGCCGCGGATACCGGCGAGATCGCCCGTGCCCGAGCCGGCGACGACGAACCAGGTGCCCTTCACCCTCGTGCCGTCGAGGGTGCCTTCGTCTTGGAGCACGAAGGTCCCGCTGCGGCCCTCGACGGTGGCCACGACGCGCTCGACAGCCACGTAGCTCGCCGAGCCGTCGGCGCGGAGCGTCTGGAGCATGCGCGCGGTGCCCTCGCCGACGATGTCTCCCACGAAGTCCTCCGTCGCGCGGAGCTCGTTGAGGGAGGGGCCACCGATGGTGTTGAAGGGGATCGACTCCCAGGACTTCACCTGGATCTTGCCCGTGGCGGTCTTGCGTGCGGTCATGGCGTTCTCTCTGTACGGTGTGGAGGTTCGAGGGCGTCGCAGGCGCCCCATGGGGGCACCGCGAGCGACGCTGGGCGAATCTACAAACTGCCTTGCGGCGGCGCCATCCACCATCGTTGCCATGGTGCCATGCACCGATCGTATAGCTCTTCGAACGCTCGACGAATGGCTGCGCCGAGCGCGCTGTGTCGCCGGGGTGGGGTCGCGCTTGCGGAGCGCCGCGCGACCATCACACCAGCGGGATGCTGCGGCGCGCGGGGGCGAGCGCTGCGAAGCCCGCCGCCACTGCCGCCACCCCGCTACGGGTCGCGATCGGCCGCAGATTCTGGCGGTCTCGCGCATGGCACGCGGTCTACGTCCTGCGCGGCGACGGGCGTTGCCCGCAGCGCGCCGTCGTGCTCCGTTGCCCACGCAAATTGCGGTGTCACTGTAGCCTATGGCGTCATGTTCTTTCCTGCGCGGTCGGCTCACTGCCGTGCCTCGGCGACGACGAAGCCCGGGACGCAGGCCGTGCCGCCCGCCGACGCTTCACGGCGAGTGCCGAAAATCTAGGTCGATTGTTTCAAGGCTTCGTGTGCGCGCTCGCCGTGGGCTGCGCAACCGTGCAGGAATCGCCCGACGACCCAGGCAAGGGCGCGTTCACTGAGGAGAGCCCCGACGTGGTCGACCTCGATCGACCGAGCCAGCGAGCTCCTCCAGCGCGGTGAGCATGTGCTCTCGACGGCGCGAACCAAGGGGAACTTCGCATATAGGATGTTGAACGAAGACGCTGCGCTGCAGTAGAAGACGGGGACTGAAGCGTTGCAGATCGGGCACGTCACGGTTAGCGTCGCCGGGAGCCTCGAGCAGGCCGACGTGATCGCCTCGCGGCGGAGGTTCCTGTCCAATTTCCACATAGTGGCTCTGGACCCGAAATCTGCTGTCATCGCGAAGGGTTGACTAGCATTCTGTTCCGTTGCCGTACGTGACGTGCCACTGGGTGGGGTCTGCCCGCGGCTTCGTTCAACCGCGACTTGGCGAAGCGCCTGGAGCCTCGTCGTCGACTGTCACTCGTCCGCGGTGGCGCTTCGCCAAATCGCTATCTCATCTGGTAACTGCAGCGGACGCGTACCAGAAGGGCTGGGGCGTTGCATCGCCGATCCCCCCAGCCGGTGGCGACGACGGAGGACACTGATCGGGGGAGTCGGACATGGCCCACGGCGCCATCACGCCGCGCGAAGTGTGGTCAAAGCGAAGAAACGTCGCCCTCCCTGTCACAGCCCTGGCGCCCGCGTTGCGCAACGCGTGACAACGGCGCGGCGATCGACGGTCTCTTCGCGGCATGGCCGATGGGCCGTTTCTGTTTCACGGTCCTTCACCCGATGACTGGTTCGACGAACCCGTGCACGCGTGACTGCTGCGCTTCGATCGCGCCATCAACACCGCCGAGGGGATAGGGCAACCAACGCAGCGCCCTCGCTGGCACCGATCCGCTCCAGTCACCGAAACACCTATGATTCGTTGTACTCCTCCCCGCAAGCATTAGCAGGAGCTTCTGGGACGCTACCTTGCCCACAAAGCCCACGGACTTCCCGCGGCCTCGATCGCCGCCTTGAGGCGCTCGACGACGTCCCCCAGGCGCTCCCGCAGGTCCTTGTCGCGGACGCGTCGGGCGACCCGATCGAGGTACACCGCGGGCAGCAGCGACGAGAGCATCCACGCGCTCTCGGACACCGAGAACCCCAGCGCCGCGCCGTGGCCGCTCACCATCCGGCGCCAGGCTCGCACCCATCCCACGAGCGACGGCAACACCCGCTGCGCCTTCTCAATCGACTCGATCACGCGTGCTCTCCGATCGTTTAACCCGGCACGCCCGACGCTCTCCAGGGTGAGCAGTCGCTGCTGCGCGCGCAGGGCTTCTGAATACGCGATTGCAAACGTCGTGGCGCCGATCGACGCTGCGCGCATGCCGCGCCTCCCGCTCCTCGCCGTCACCGCGCTCGTCTGCGCTTCGCTGCTCGCGCACACCGTCCCCGCCGCGGCGCAGCCCGCGCCCGCCGCGGGGCCGGGGCGTACGCGGGTCGGTGCGTTCGTCACCTCGCTCGCGGACATCAGCGAGACTCAGCGTCGCTTCGACATCACCTTCTGGGTGTGGCTCCTCTCGCCCGGAACCATCGGCACCGTGAACCCTGCGATGACGCTGGAGATCACCAACGCGGCGACGGTGGAGCGCCAGTACTCGGTGACCGCGGAGACACCGGGCGGGCGCACGTCGCAGGTGAAGTTTCGCGCGTCGGTGCGCGCCCGCTTCGATTTTCGCGACTTCCCCTTTGATCACCAGCGCCTCCGCGTGAACCTCGAGGACGCCGAGAGCGACATCCACGCGGTGGAGTTTGTCCCCGACGTGCAGGCGGCCGGGCGCGGCGCGCTCAGCGTCTCGCGCGACCTCGACCCGCAGGACTGGGCCATCGGGCGCATGGCGCTCACCACGCACACGCACCGCGAGCCCACGACCTACGGCGACCCCTCCACCACGGGCTACAGCGAGTACTCGCGCGTCGTGATCGAGATTGACATCGCGCGCCGCCACTCGATGCGCATCCTCGTCACGCTGCTGCTCGGCACCTTCATGAGCCTCATCGTGGCGTTCTTCGCCGTGCTGCTGCCCATCCAGCAGTCGCCGCCGCGCTACACGCTGCTCTCAGGCGCCATCTTCGTGTGCATCTCCAACCGCCTGCTCGTCGACTCGCGGCTGCCGGGGTCGAGCACGCTGGGGCTCCTCGACCAGATGCAGCTCTGCGCCATCGTCGGGTTGCTCGCGCTCACGGGGCTGAGCCTACTGCTCACCAACCTCGCCGAGAAGCGCGTCACCCCGGCGCGCGCCACGCAGCTCAGCCAGCGCCTCGCCTTTACATGGATTGCCGTAGTGTTCGCGGTGGAGGTGCTGCTGGTGCTCTCCCGCCGCACGGGCGCATAGCGCACCAATCAGATGAACGCGCGTGCCCCCATCCCCGGTCGGCCCCCATCCCCGCTCGCAGACTCGCGTCCGAGCCCTTCGCCCCGGCGTCATTCGCCCGGGGAAGGGCCACGGCGTGCTCCGCCAGGAATCGGGTCGCTCACATCCGTACGTGGCTCATTGAGCGAAGCGAGCGAGCAAGCGACACCGAACTGAGGCGCGCTTCCCAGGCCCTTCCCCCTGCGACTGACGCCGGGGCGAAGGGCTCGAACGCGCGAGTCTGCGAGCCGGATTGGGGTTTGACATCCCTTGGTTCGCGCCGTCGAGCGCACCCGCTCACCGCGCTGGAGGAGCTCGCTGACCCAATCCAACGCCCCAACGGCCCCGGCGGCCCCGGCCCCGCGCGCACCGCGGCCTTCTTCGCCACCTCTGCAACGGTCTGCCCCCCACCCACGGCTCCCTCTGTTGCGACGACCGCCTACGGCCCGTCGCGCGACCGCCGCATCCGCGGCACTTCATTCGATACGTCGAGGTGCTCCAGCACCCGCACGATCCCCACTCGGTCGGTCCGCGCCGCGATCATCTTCATTCGTCCGCCACATCCGGGGCACAGCAGCGGGTCGTTCGCCAGCGAGGCTCCTCCAGCGCGGTGAGCGCGTGCTCTCGACGGCGCAAACCAAGGGGAACTTCGCATATAGGATGTATGTAAAGTCTGGTGGATTCGTGCCAGAGGGGCTTTGGGGCGTTGGATTGCTTATCCCCAGAGGCCATCCATTTCACGGTGCTGTGACATCGATTCTCGCCGGGACCACCAATTGTGCCAGTTCGAGGAGTCAATATTGTGACTTCCGAGTTCGTGCTTCGTCGAGCAAGCGTTTGGTCGACACGTGGGTTTCGCCCTTGAAGCGGGTGCGCGGAGCCGGGGTCTTCTTCACCCGTGTCTTCGCCTTGGGGAGTCGCCGTAGATCG
>CANJUR010000184.1 GCA_947477565.1 Deltaproteobacteria bacterium | reverse complement strand
GTAATAGATTTTTCTGCACCCTGCCCCCACTTGTGGGGGCGGGGCTGGGGGTGGGGGCTCGCGTGCCCCCGACCCTCGCGAGCCCCCACCCCTGCGAACCCCACGGAGCACTTCCGTCGGCATGTGCTGAGGGTGCCAGTCGTCGGCGCGGGCTCAGACTGCTGGCCGCTCGTCGGTGCCAGTCCGTGCGAAACGCGACGGTTTCTCACGCTTGTTTCAACGCAGTCTGACGGTAGACTGCCGGTTCCCCGGATCCCTGCTTAGGACTACCGCGGCGCCTCGTTGGGCACGTGCATGCGGGGTGCGAGCGGAGCGCCGTTGGGCACGTGCATGCGGGGTGCGGGCGGCACGGCTTGGGTTGGTCGCGTCTCGCGCCTGCACCCCGGGCTAACGAAAGCCCACGCGATGCGCATCAGCCTGCGGTCCGGTGGGGGTGTCGTGAACTCGGGAGGTTACGCGACACCCCTCCCGCCACGACCGGTCGCACGGGTGTGATTCTCATTCCGGATCAACGGCCCCCTTCCCCGCTGCCACGCGCCCTAAACCCCCGCGGAGCGGGGGCAGGGCTGGAATGCCGCACCGTACGCGATGGACTGAGAGGTTGGGGTGGTTCCGTGGATCCCCCCGCCACTGCTGCGCTCGGATGGAAGCATCGCGACCTTTCCAGTCATCGCATACGGTCCAGCCATTCCAGCCATGCCCCCACTTGTGGGGGTAGGGCGCGCGGGAGCGGGGAAGGGGGCTCGTGCAATCACCGACCCTGCTCGATGAAAAACGAGGAGATGCCTCAGGGCAGCGCTGGATGAGGTCCCGCAGCCTTTGATGAATGGCCAATATTTCCATGGGGGGTTGTCACGCCCGACTTCGTGGTCTATCACTGAGTGGTCATCAAGACGAGGGTTCGCACCCTCACCAACCTGCCTGCCCGGGCATAGGTGGTCTCCACGAAAGTGGGATGTGGCCGAAGTGATTCGGCAAACATACTGGCCACCCGTTGCTCGTCTGGGGAGACGAAGGAGCATCGGGAGCCATGAACACATCTATTGATCTCGCCTACCTTATCAAAGTTCGAATGGGCGAACTCGGCATTAAGCCGGCCGAACTCGGCGCTCGACTGGGCTATCGCAACCCCGCCAAGGCCGTGGGCCGCGTCTGGGCGCTCCTGCATGCCTTCGCCGACAACGACAAGAACCGCCGCGCCGTCGCCCGCCTGCACGTGGCCCTCGAGGTCGCCCCCGAGGTGGTCGCCGCCGCCCTCGCCCAGAACCTCGCCCGCCTCGCCGAAGAGGAGCAACGACGACTGGATGCGAAGCAGAAAATCCTGGAGGACTACGAAGCCCGGTGGCGCCGAGACTTCCGACCGCACACGATTCTGGTGGCCGAACTCAACAGCCCCACGCAGACCAGGATCTGGAATTTCGACGGCGGCCCCGGCCGAGCCCTCCACATTGACTTCATCGCAGTCGATGACCCCAACACCTTCCTGCAGCAGACCCTCGAAGCACTGCCCACGAAGCTCACCATCACCCCGAGTGGCGAACCGCGCACCCTCTTCTTCGGAAACGCGATCGGCTTCGTCATCAACTACAGCCCCGACCACGCAGTGCTCCACTCCCTCGACGGAACCCCCCTCGAAACCCTCTCCCGCGCCCGCCGCTACCCTGACGTCCCCATTCGGATCGGTGGTTGAAAGTGCCCAACATCCCCCTCGACTTCGGACTCACGATGGACCTCGCGCTCGCGGCCTTCTGCCGCGGGGACCGCCTCGGCGCCCCGTGGGAGTCCAATGGAACCAACCTCCGCACGGTATCCATCGAAGACATTCGCGCGCGGGAGAGGACATACCCACAGGGCACCGACGAATCCGACATCGTGCGCTGTTGGCTATTATTTCTTCCTGGTTTCGGCGGACTTCCAGTGGATGCCCTATGCCTCGCATGGTGTGAGTTTCACACCCGAGAACACCGCCCCACCACCTATGGCCGCACCTGGCGCGACCACTTCACGCTCATCAACCACCTCCGCCTCCACGGCGAGTTCACACTGGAGAAAGTGCTCTCCATCTCGGCCGATCGAAACTCCCTCGGCAACGGCCTGCTCTCGCTTGTGTACCCGGTGTTTCGACTCGCGCGAGCGCGCGGCGATGACAGCGCCACGATGGTCGAAGCCTTCGGCCGCCTCACGCACGACCACCACACGGCGAGAGGCGCCGCGCGCGCCCTGCACGACCTCCTGGCCGACCTCGTCGCCGGAAGAGACCCGCTCGCTGAGGAGCCCGATAGAACACTTTCGCCGGCGGAGTTTGTGGCGCGGTATCCGAGTAATGTTCCGGCCGCGAAGCTGCTGCTGCACGCGCGCTACCACGCCGCCCGCGCCACCACCGAAGATGAACTCCTCTGCGCATGCATCGGGATGGGCGGCGACGTGGACAGCGTACTTGCCATTGCGCTGCTGCTATTTACGCTGCGCGCAACCGGGGGCGCAGCCTTCAATGGGAGCATTGCGGCGGCGGCGATTCCGTGATGTGCGCATGGAGCGTGGCCAAATGGTACGGCAGGAGCAATCAAGATGAAAAAGAGCCTGTTTGCATTGGTCTTGGTGTTGGCGGTGGGCGGCAGCGCGACGCGCACGGAGGCCCAGTCTGGCCACTACCGTGCTTGCAACAACCGGAGGGAAGTCGGGAGCGGTGGCGGTAACTTCGTCCTCCATTGCGACTACGAAAGCGGCAGTAGTTGCTTCGCCGGCCGCCTCGGAAGCGGCAACCACACGGAGGCCGAGTGTCGGCGTGTGGCGGCGTATTGCTGCTGTTCGGTCGAATAGGGCGGGATCGACGTCGGCCACGGTGATCGACGTCGCGCGTTCGGGCTTCAACTCCGTCGTCACGACGCACGCGAGCGCGTTGACCGCCACGGCTGCCCCTGGGTGTGGGCGAAGGCCTGCAGAAGCCGCTGCGTCCTCGAACCGCTGCCACGCCGACCGGCGCCAATCTCCTCGATGCGCCACATGCGGCCCCAGGTGCCCCTGAGGAATCCCCTCGTTTTTCATCGAGGCGCATCGGTGTTTGCACGAGCCCCCTTCCCCGCTGCCGCGCGCCCTACCCCCACAAGTGGGGGCATGGCTCAGGGTACTGACAGGTTCGCGATTGCTCTGCAGACGTGGGAGCCCTGCCCCCGCCCCGCAGGAATTAAGGGCGCGCGGCAGCGGGGAAGGGGGCTCGTGCAATCACCAACGGCTCCTCGATGAAAAACGAGGGGATTCCTCAGGAAGTGACCGCTTTCTGACGCCCAGCACTCCACGATGCTCGGTGGCCCGGAATCGCGCTCGGGGCTCAATCGGACGATTCATTCGCTTGATCTACCCACCACTTCCTGTAGAGTAAGGTCCGCTAAATGGGAGTCGAAGTTGAATGATTCGGGTGTAAGCGTTGCGTGCCCTCATTGCGGGGCAGTGATCAAGGCCGCGGCGCGGCTCTGTAAGTACTGCCGACGCCCGATCGATGAGATCGTGACCCGCGGCACCGAAAGTACTCCCACAGTACACACGGTCGCGGCACCACCCCCGAAAGCGACCAACCCTCCGCCTGCGGCGACGACCCGTTGGTTCACCTCACCCGCCGCACTGATGCTTTGCGGTGCGCTTTTATCTGCCGTCGCCGCATTCTCAAAGGGGTGGTTCTCCCTCACAGGCAATTCCGATCGACGTGACGCACTCGTCCATGTCGGACTTGCTTCCTGGTCTGCCTGCAATGAAGTGGATGGGTGCAACGAGGGGACCCTTGAGGCGACGTCGCACCTCGGCGTGCTCAGCCTGCTGCGAGAAGGCAATGCGCACCAGGCCTGGGTCCGAGCGGGCTCCTCCGCTCAGGGGGCACACGTCTTCGCGTGCCTGTTCGTCGTGTTGTGCATCGCGATACACCACTATCGCCCCTCGACCCAGCGGCTGGTGCTCGCCTTTCTCGCGGCCATTCTAATCCAAGGATATGCGCTCTTGTGTGGGTGGATATTCGTGTTCAGTAAGCCAGAGACCTTTCAGGGTTTATCGCCATCGTGGGCATGGCTCGCGTCGTCGGCCGGTGCGTTTCTGGCGATGGCGGGCGCACTGCTCGTCGTGCGACGGTTGGTGGATGAGTCCGGGGCGATCTCGCTGCTCGACCACCTGAAAACGCTTATTCCAGTGGGCTACGGGGGCGATCGGTCGGAAAGCGGCGCGTACCCGCGAGCGACGACTCCCACCACGGTACCCGCGTGTCCGAAATGCCAGGCACCCACTGCGTGGAGATCTCAACACCGGATGTTCTTCTGCGCCGCGTGTTCGATCTACGTTGAGCAAGGGCGGTCGTGAATATGCGTACTGTGGTTTGTCCGGAATGCGCCGAGGATGTTCCGACGGACGCCTCGGTGTGCCCGCACTGCGATTCTCCCCTCGCGACGAGACTCCCTTCAATGACTTCAGCGCCGGTGACGCGCCCACGCGACGCCGATGGCTTCGGCGCCGGCACGGTGGTCGCACATCGTTATCAACTCGAGTCACTCCTCGGCGAGGGCGCTTTCGGCGAGGTGTGGCGTGCGCAAGACCGACGCCTCACGGGAAAGACCGTGGCGGTCAAATTCCTGAAACAGGAACACCTCGTTCGACCAGACATCATTGCGCGATTCGAGTCCGAGGCCTCGGCGTTGGCGGTACTGCAACACCCGAACGTAGTGGCCGTACTCGATCGCGGCGAATGGGGAGTCCGGCGCTACCTCGTCACGGAGTTTGTCGCCGGGCAATCGCTCTCCGACTGGCTCGATCAGCACCGACGAAGTGGCCTCTTTCCGAACATCGACATCGTTCGTTCGCTATTCGATCAGATCTGCGCAGGCGTCGAGGCCGCGCACTCGGTGCATGTGCCGGGCCCCATCGTCCATCGCGATATCAAACCCGAAAACGTTCTCATTCGAGAACTGTCGGAGGACGAACTCTCGGCCAAGGTGCTCGATTTCGGCATCGCCCAACTCGGCGGACGCACTGGCACCCAAACGGGGATGATGCTCGGGACTCCGCTCTACATGGCGCCAGAGCAGGCCCTGGGGCGCAGCGGCGGGATCTCGCCCGCAACGGACGTATTCGCCCTCGGGGTCCTGCTCGTGGAGATGCTCACGCTTCGTGCGACGCCGCGCGGTGACGACCCGTGGTGGGGAGTGGTTCTGAGTGATCCTTCGGCGGTGCGATTGCTCCCGACCGAACTCCGCTCCGATGTCCCGGAGGGGGTGTGGACTGTTGCGGCGCAGTGCCTCGCAGTAGAGCCCAGTGCCAGATTTCCATCCGCCGGAGCCGTGCGGATGGCCTTCCGACGAACCGGCGCAGTCTCCTCGGTGAATTCGCTCTCCTCTGTAGGGCCTCGACCATCAGCGGCTCCCCGTTCCGCTCCACCGTCGGCCCCTGCTTACCCGCCGACGAGTTACCTGACCTCTCCGCTGCCGCCCCCGTCCGCGCCCGTTGCGCGCACCGTCTTTGGGGTTCCAGAGATCGCCCTGCCCTCGCCCATGGTTGTTGCGCAGCAAGCCACGGAGAGCGCTGAATTCGAGCGAAATCCTTACGTACTCGGGCAGCAGGGCCCGTCCGTTAGCGTCGATTCACCGCGCCACTCCGTCGCATCACCGCCGCGCACAGGCAGTCCCCCGGGCGCGGCGGCGATCGGCATCGCACTCGTCGCCGCCCTGGGAATTGTGGGTACTGCGATCTTCATGAGGAATGAATCTGCCCCGCCGTCGGCCGTCGATGCGATTGCTGTCGCGCCGCCGCCGGAGCCCGTACGCGCGCTGCCGCCGTCCGCACCACCGCCGGCAGAGCCTGCATTGCCCATCCGGACGGCACCTGTCGTTGGACTGGTCGAAAGGCCGACAAGGGTTGGCACGGGCCCACTGACTCCGACGTCAGTCTCCGCGTCGAGTTACATCCACGGCGAACAGGACCGTCACTCTCCGGCATCGGCATTTGACGGCAATCCAGCAACGGCCTGGAATGAGAACGATCGCGGACCGGGCAATGGGTCGTGGATTGCCGCAAGTTTCGACGTTCCGATGGAGATTGAGACGCTTCGCGTCACAACGGGCTGGGACGCGGCGTCGCCCCGTCACGGCGACTTGTTTCCATTGAACTCCCACTTTCGTCGGATACGAATCTCGTTTGACGGCAACCGGGCGATGGAGCGCGATGTTGGCGAAGGCCAGCGCTACGTCGATTTCACTGGCATGCACGAGCGAACGCGCACCATTCGTATCACGGCACTGTCGGTCTGGTCAGGGACGCAGTGGGCCGATCTGTGCGTGTCCGAGATATCCATTGAAGGTCACGCGGTTGAAGCGAGATAGACAGTGTATTTCGTGCGACGTCGGCAGGGAGAGCGTGGGTCGATGTCTGTGATTTACTTCGGAAACTCGTCTCGATTTGCACTCATGACGCTCCTCGCGATTGCCTCCCTGGGGAGCCAATGTCGCGATCGCGACGA
The DNA here is from genome assembly GCA_947477565.1 of Deltaproteobacteria bacterium. Lineage (GTDB taxonomy): Bacteria > Myxococcota_A > Polyangia > Polyangiales > SCUS01. Next base: position 1,140 of record CANJUR010000184.1, on the reverse strand, counting down.
GGCCGCCGTCGCGAGGAGGACGAGTACGACCGTCACGCCACCGGACGTTTCTTCCCCGGTGGAGGTGACCGATGTTCCGGCACCCCCGGCGCCGGTGCGAACGGTGATTCTGGACCATCTCCTGGCGGCGGCGTTCGACGTGCATTCCGAAGTACTGGTCCATGTGCCTGAGTCCTTCACCGGGCACGGCCCATTGAACATCGTTGTCTACCTCCACGGCTGGAACAACTGCATCCGCGTCACGGTGGGCAACGAGGATGGATCGTGCTCCGACGGCGCTGCGATTCGCACCGGGATGGATGTCATCCGGCAGTTCGACCTCGCGGCACGCGACGCGATTCTGCTGCTTCCGCAGTTGGCTTTCGACGAGGCGACGGTTCGCGCAGGACGCCTCGAAGCGCAAGACGGGTTTCGCCGAATGCTCGAGGAGGTTCTCGCGCGGCCCGAGGTCACGACGATGCTCGGAAGTCCTCGCACACTCGCGGAGATCGGACGCGTGACGCTCTTTGCCCACAGCGCCGCCTACGTTCCGGCTGCGGCCGTGCTTGCTCGGGGTGGAGTCGACATCCACGACGTGTTTCTTCTCGATGCGCTCTACCGCAACCTTCCGCCCTTCGCGAACTGGGCGCACGCACACGCGAGAGAGCTTCTCCCGGACGTACCCGCATATCGTCACTTCGCAATCATCTACACGGACAGCGAGGGCACCGGAGCGAACAGTCGGGCGCTGATCAACGACCTTTCGATGAACGTGCCGCCCCTGCTTCAAGAGCGCACGGTCTGGGCAAACCGAACGTCCGCACCTCCGCTGGCGCAAGACCTCTCGAAGCCGATCGTGCTGCAACGGACGGAGACGCTGCACGTCCACATCCCCCGATCTTTCCTGGCACAGCTGCTCATCGCATCGGGGCTGCCGGGACTACCCTCCCGTTCATCGCCCCAAGCCTCTGCCGAGGACGAGGGACCGACCGAAGGGATGAGTGCCCGAGAGCACTAAGCAGGGATCCGGGGAAACGGCGGTCTACCGTCAGACTGCAGGGAAACAAGCGTGAGAAACCGTCGCGTTTCGCGCGGACTGGCACCGACGAGCGGCCAGCAGTCTGAGCCCGCGCCGACGACTGGCACCCTCAGCACATGCCG
>CANJUR010000183.1 GCA_947477565.1 Deltaproteobacteria bacterium | reverse complement strand
GCCCGCAGCGGGCTCCATCCCGGGTCCCACGGGGCAGCGCTTCTCCATCGGGACATCGTAGGAGCCCGGGTCTGCCCCGGGCTTCCACACCGTGCCGTGTGCTTCAGCACGCGGCACAGCGGGCCGAGGCGACGTACTCCGAACCTCAGCGAAACCACGCACGCGGGAATTGGTCGTCGCTGATAGCCTCGGAGGCCATGAAGACACCCATGACACTCTTGAACCGGGCCCTCTGGTGCGTGGCGCTCGGCGCGGCGCTGGCGGGCTGTGCCGACGGCGACAGCGTCGTCGGCGGACCCACAGACGCCGCCCCACCGAACGACCTTGCTGTGGAGGCTGCGACGGACGTTCCTGTCGTCGATGTCCCGAAGGACATCGTGATGAGCATGGACGTGGTGATGGACGTCGCCGCCGATGTTCCGCTGGACGTGCCCGCGGATATGGGTCCGCCGCGCTGCACCGGACCGACCGGGTGCACCGCCGACCCCGGGCGCGCAGCCTGCGACGTCACCACGGGGCGGTGCGTCCAGTGTGTCGCCTCGAACGACACCTGCCCCACGACGGAGCACTGCAACGGCGTCACCAACACCTGCGAGCCCGGCTGCCGCGGGGACGACGGGTGCATGCCCACGGGCGGCTCGACCGACGGCGGCGCTGCGCCTCGCGCCCGCTGCGACGTGAGCAACCACGCCTGCGTGGAGTGCGTCACCAACGAGCACTGCCCCTCCGGCACGCTCTGCGTGGGCAGCGTCTGCGTGATGGGCTGCAACACCGAGCGCGGGTGCCCGTCAGGCCAGTCGTGCTGCTCCGGCGCGTGCGTGGACTGGCAGAGCAACCTCGCCCACTGCGGCCGCTGCGACAGCCGCTGTTCGGTCGCTAACGCGATGCCCCTCTGTCTCAACGGCACCTGCGGTGTCGGCGCATGCAACGCCCCGTACGGCGACTGCGACCGGGCCGGCGCCAACGGCTGCGAAACCAACACGCAGACCGACCTCGCGCACTGTGGAGCGTGCGACCGCGTGTGCCCCACGCGCGCCAACGCGACGAGTACCTGCGCCGCGGGGACATGCGGGTTCACCTGCAACGCCGGCTTCTCGGACTGCAACATGAACGCAGACGACGGCTGCGAGGTGAACACCACCACCAGCACCACAAGCTGCGGACGCTGCGGGTCTGTGTGCAACCCGCCCAACGGAACCGCGGCTTGCGTCGCCGGCGTGTGCACCGTCGCGGTCTGTGACGACGGCTTCGGGGACTGCAACAACAACCCCACGGACGGCTGCGAGACCAACGTGCGCACCAGCACCACGCACTGCGGCCGCTGCATCAACGAGTGCCCCGCGCGTCCCAACGGATTCCCCGGCTGCGTGGCCGGGACGTGCGTGATCTCCTGCGTGGCGGGCTTCGCGGACTGCAACGCCGTCACGGCGGATGGCTGCGAGGCCGACACCCGCACCGGAACCGCCAACTGCGGTGCTTGTGGGCGCGAGTGCATGGCGTCCGGCGGCACCGCGGCGTGCCAGTCGTCGGTCTGCCGCGTGGCGGGCTGCGACGCTGGGCGGGGCGACTGCGACGGGATGCCCGCCAACGGATGCGAGGTGGACGTCACCGCCACCGTCGCGCACTGCGGCGGATGCGGGATGGCGTGCGCCGCGCGGGCCAACGCAAGCTCGACCTGCGCCGCGGGCGCGTGCGGCCTGGCCTGCATCGCGGGCTTCGGCGACTGCGATCGGGCCATCGGGAACGGCTGCGAGGTCAACACCACCAACACCGTCGCGCACTGCGGCGCGTGCGGGCGGATGTGCGGGCTGGTCAACGCCACGGCGGGCTGCGCGGCGAGCGTTTGCACCGTGGCGGCGTGTGACACCGGCTACGGCGACTGCGACGCCAACGCTGCCAACGGCTGCGAGGTCGATGTTCGCAGCACCATCGCGCACTGCGGAACCTGCGGTCGCGCGTGCACCTACGCCAACGCCGTGGGCGTGTGCCGCAGTGGGACGTGCTCCATGGGAACCTGCAACGCGGGCTTCTCGGACTGCGACTACAACCCGGCGAACGGATGCGAGACCGCCGGGGCGTGCGTGTACGCGAGCTGCAACGCGATTCCGCGCGCAGCGCCGACCGGCGTCTACACCCTCAACGCAGGCAGAACGAACTGGAGCGCCTACTGCGACATGGCCAGCGACGGCGGCGGATGGACGCTGGTGATGAAGGTTCCGGGCCGCGATGCCGGCTTCGCCTACGCCTCCGCGATCTGGACCGACACCGCCGTCCTCAACGAGGCCTCGACGGACCTTTCGACGACGCCGGCGAAGTTTCGCGGGTTCTTCACGCTGCCCTTCCAGCAGATGCGCGTGGGGATGGTGGACGGCTCGCCGCGCTACCTTATTGTTCCGGTGTCGGCCACCGACGTCGGCCCGCTCAACGCCCTCTTCGCCGGCGGCCAGCGCACCACGTCCGTCGGCCGCGCTGCGTGGCTGGGTCTCGTCGGCTCCCCGTCGTTGCAGCCCAACTGCAACCTCGAGGGATTCAACCTTGTGAGCGGCGGCGACTACCACGCCGTGCGCTTCGGCATCCTCGGCAACAACGAGACCGACTGCGGCACCTCGGACTCGCGCCTCGGCTTCGGCGGGGAGTACAACCGCTGCGGCGCCGGCGCAGACGTCTCCTCCGGCAACGTCTCGACCTGCGGCTCGGACAACGGCGACCGCGACAACGCCTTCTTCGGCTACCTCTTCGTCCGCTAGACCTTTTCCCCCCTACAGCCCCGGCACCACAAACGGGACGCCATGGTTCACCGTGGCGCCATCCCCCACCTGGCCGAATCCGTTGCCGCCCCAGCAGCGCACCGCGCCGTCGCGGGTGCGTGCGCAGGTGTGCGCCTCGCCCGCGCTCACCGACACCACCTGGGCGATCGCCGCGGGGATGGGCGCGGGACGGTCGAGGGTGGTGCCATCCGCGAGCTGTCCGAAGGCGTTGCTGCCCCAGCAGCGCAGGGTGTGGTCGATCATCCGGGAGCACCCGTGAAACGCCCCGAGGCCCAGGTCGAGCGCGCCCGCGAGGCCCACCACGGTGACCGGCGTGGTGCGGCTGAGCCGCGTTCCGTCCCCTAGCTGGCCCGTGTCGTTGCGGCCCCAGCAGCGCACCGAGCCGTCGTCGAGGCGCGCGCAGCTACGGTACGGACCAAGCGCGAGCGCCGCGGCGTGCGTGAGCCCGGCCACCGCCGCGGGTCGGTAGTGTGTCTCCGCGTAGCCGTCGCCGACCTGGCCGAAGTTGCTCGATCCCCAGCAGCGCAGGGTGGTGTCGGCGAGGCGCGCGCAGGTGTGCATGTTGCCCGCGGCGACCTCCTCCGCGCCCACGATGCCCGGTACCGCATGAGCGAAGGCGCGGGTGGTCGCCGTGCCATCTCCCAGTTGTCCGTGGCTGTTGTCGCCCCAGCAGCGCAGGGTCGCGTCGCCCAGTCGCGCGCAGGTGTGCGCCTCGCCGAGCGCCAGCTGCAGCGCCCCCGCGACGCCGATCACCGTCACCGGGACGCTGCTGCTGCGTCGGGTGTTGTCCCCGAGCTGGCCAGAGCTGTTGAGGCCCCAGCAGCGCACGGTGCCGTCGTCGCGCCGCGCGCAGGAGTGCCCGTGGCCGACCTCGACCTCGACGACGCGGGTGAGCCCCACGACGGAGACCGGCGTCGCGCGGTGCGTGACCGTGCCGTCGCCGAGCTGACCGAATTGGTTCCAGCCCCAGCAGCGGACGGTGCCGTTGGCGATGCGGGCGCACGTGTGGGCGAAGCCCGCGGAGACCGTCGAGACGGGCGGGCTCAGCTCCATCGCCGTGATCGGCCCGATCCCCGGGACGTGCGGTGTGCGCCGGGGCATCGCGTCGTGCGCATCGACCCCGGCGTCTGAAGTGTGATCGCGGCGGTACTCCCTGAGGGCGAACCACCCACCGAAAAGGATGGCCCCGCCGAGCAGCAGTCCGACCACGGCGGCGCCGAGCAGCGAAGAGCCACCGGGCGCGGCGGGCGGCTGGAGCGGCGTCGGTGGCAGCGCGCCCTGCATCGAATACATCGGGTGGTATGTCGGCGCCGGGGGTGTGAGGGAGCTGGGCGATCCGAGGAGCGAGGGGTTGCCCTGGAGCGATGAGGGCGGCCAGGAGTGCGCGCCGGTGAGGGCGGCGACGGGCATCGCGAGGGTGGGTGGGACGGCGCTGCGCCGCGGGGCGTCGTGGGTGCTCACCGCGGCGGTGGGCATCGGGCCGAGGAGCACCGGAGTGAGGCATCCGAGGGCCTCCGCGGCGTCGCGGAAGCGCTGCCGCGGGTCGCGCACGACGCAGCGGGCAAACCAGGGATCGAAGCCGGCAGGGAGCGCCGCGCCGAGTTCATGGGCTCGCACGCTCGCGGGGTCGATAGGCTCGCCGAAGAGTTCACGGAGCACGCGCTCGACCGGGGCGTCGGGTACGTTGCCGCTGCGCCAGTACGAGCGTCCGACGAGCAGCTTGAAGGCGAGCAGCCCGAGGGACCAGACGTCCGCTGCCGGGGTGATCTCGCCGCGCTGCGCCTGCTCCGGGGCCATCCAGAGGGGCGTTCCGACGGCGGAGGTCTGTCGCTGCGACAGGGACTGCTCGGCGGAGTCGTCGAGGGCCTTGGCGATGCCGAAATCGAGGAGCTTCACCGTGAACGGAACGCCCTCGCGCCGGGGTACGCAGAGGAAGACGTTGTCGGGCTTGAGGTCGCGGTGCACGAGGCCCGCGCGGTGCGCCGCGGCGAGCGCGTGTCCGAGCTGGCGAAACACCTCCAGAACCTCCGCCGGAGGCAGGGCCCCGCGGCGTCGGAGCGTGTACGAGAGATCTTCGCCGCGGAGGAGTTCCATGACGATCCACGGGACGCCCTCGTTGTCGAAGCCTGCGGCGAGCACTTGCACCACGTGGTCGCTCTCGATGCGCGCGCTGGCCCGGGCCTCCTGGAGGAAGCGCTCACGCCCGCGCGGGTCGCGCAGCAGCCGTGCGTGCATGACCTTGAGCACGCGGTCGGCGCCGGTGGAGAGCTGCGTCACGCGGTAGAGGGTGCCCATCCCCCCGCGGGCGATCTCCTCCTCGACGCGGTAGTCCGTCGCCACCACGGTACCGGGGGCGAGGGGTTGGGCCAGGCTCATCGTGCGCGGATGCTAGTACGGGGTCTTCGTGCCGGGGCTCACGAATCACCGCGCTGCTGTACTCCCCGGGGGCGGCGTGTAGGGTGCCGCGAACCATGGCCGACGAACACGAAGAGGGATCTTCTCCAGCAGTCGATGCGCAGGCCATCGTCGATGCGCTCCAGCGGGCCATCGATCGCGACGAGAACGTTCACATCGTTCGCGCCTCGGACCCTCACCCCAGCTGGAACGGCTTCCCCCTCGCGCTCTGCGACGAGTTTGTGTTGGTGCGCTCGCTCCACGAGTTTGCGGTCAACGGTTTCGCGGTGCTTCGCCTGCGGGACATCCTGGAGGTGCACTCGACGGACGCGGAGCGCTTCTTCGCGCGTGTGTTGCGCGCCGAAGGGGCGCCCGAGCGGTTCCCGGCGGTGCGCCCGGTGCCGCTGCGCTCATGGGAAGCGGTGCTCGAGGCCGTTCGGCTGCACTACCGCCACGCGATCGTCGAGTGCGAGCACGCGGAGGGCGTGCGGTTCTTCCTGGGCGAGCTTGCGGGCGTCGATGGCGACGACGCGATGCTCCATTACATCCAGGTCAATGGCATCCGCGAGGCGGCGCTCACGCGGGTTCCGCTCGACGACATCACCCTCGTGCGCTTCGACGAGCGCTACGTAAACCTCTTCGGCCGCTACGCCCTCGGCGAAGGGCTGCACTGAGCCGTCGGGGCTACCCGAAGCTCTTCACGGGCGCGGTCTACTGCGCGCGCACATCCGCGATGAACTCGATGCGCCCGGTGGTGTTCACCCCGTCGGAGCACGGATGGTTGACCTCATCTTCGGGCGATGCGTCGAAGCCTGCGCGACCTCACCCCGCGCTGCTGCGCGCCCCTTCTCTAATGCGGTGCATTCCCCCCGCCGCCTCCCTCGCGACGCTGTTACTGTCGACCTTCCACGCTTCAGTTGGAGGTTCACGATCCATGAAACAGATTCGTGTTGAAAGTTCGTTGTTGGTCTACCTCGACGACCTGGAATTCACCGAGGCGGCGCTCGGCGCCGATCCGTTGGCGGCGGACCTTGCCGCGGCCTTCGAGGAGGAGATCACGGCGTGGCCCGAGGTCTTCCAGAGGCAGCGCAGCGCGCGTCGGGCGGTTGTCCGTGCCGATGCCCTGCTCGCCGTGCTCGACGGAACCCTCGACCGGATCACCATCCGCTTCGGCGGTCAGGCCCTCGTCGAGGCCAGCCAGGATCGTAAGAGCGTCGCGTTTCGGAAGTTCTTCCCGACGTCGCCGTCGGAGTTTGTTCGCGGGCCGCTGCGCAAGCAGTGTGAGCGCACCCGCGACGTGATGGTCCCGGAGATTCACAAGCTCCCGGCGGGGTCTCCGTTGCGGGTGTTCGCCGAGCCGTTGTTGAAGGGCGCGAAGGCGGCGATCGCGGGCCTGGCTGCGCGCGCGAAGGTTCATGGCGATGCGGCGACGGTCGCAACCGACGTCACCGAGTGGAAGGAAGGCGTCAACCGCCTGCGCACCACCACGCACGCCGAGCTGGTGAAGATCGCCGTCGCGGAGGGCCTCGGTCGCGCGTGGCCCGAGGTGTTCTTCCGCATCGCCGAGACCGGGTCGGCGGAAGGCGACGGCGTGGCTCCGCTCGCGCCGACTCCGTGAAATTCGCCGGCGCGGACGCTGTAATCACCTTCCCGACGCCCCGATACTGCCCGAACAGTCCTTGACCGACCCATTTCACCCTCCGGGGTTCACCCCCACAGCCGTTGCTCTGGCATCCCCCGGGCCTCGGGGAAGCCCGAACAACGCTTGTCCAGGCGATCCCGAGCGCTCGCAACACCCCTGCCGGAGCCTGGGTGACTCCTTGCGACGGCTTACAATGGGTAGTGCAGGCCCTGACCGACCCATTTCACCCGTCCGCGGTACAACCCCCGGCGATGTTTGCCCTCGACAAGCCCGTCGGACCCACCGCTGCGCAGGCCCTCGCGCTGCTGCGCGCCAGTGATTCTTCGCTCGTCGGGGTCAAGCTTGGTCACGCTGGGCGTCTCGATCCGCTCGCCGAGGGTCTGCTCACGGTGCTTGTCGGCGATGAAAACCGCGGCGTTCTTTCCCTCCGCACGCAGCCCAAGACCTACGAACTCGACGTGCTCTTCGGCGTCCGCACGGACTCCTTCGACGCCCTCGGTCTGGTCACTGCGCTCACGGCGACCACCCTTGATGCGGCTGCCCTTCGCCCCGCCTGCGCGTCCCTCGAGGGCGACCATCTGCAGCGATTTCCGCCCTTCTCGCAGGCCCGCGTCGGGGGTGTCTCGCTCATCGCCTCGAGTCGCGCGGGCATCGCCGTCGAGCGCCCGTCTGCCCCGCGCACCCTCTCGGAGATCGCCTTCCTCGGCATCACCACCCTCGATGCCGCTGCGGCGTGCGCGTACGCGCTTCCTCGGATTGCTCTTGTCCACGGTGACTTCCGCCAGGAGGCCATCGCCGACCGTTGGCGCGCGGTGACGGCCGAGCGCCCTGGGGTGTGCCTCACGGTGGCATCGCTGCGGGTGTGCTGCTCTG
>CANJUR010000182.1 GCA_947477565.1 Deltaproteobacteria bacterium | reverse complement strand
GTGGGGGCGGGGCTGGGGGTGGGGGCTCGCGAACCCCACCGGTCACTTCCGCCGTCGGGTCCGAGCGGTGGCTTTCTCGATCCAGTAGGAGCGTCCGACTTCGATCCAGCGGCGTTGCGCGCGCAAGCTCAGTTTCCTCGGACCGCGCTTGTGCGACGGTTTCCGGGTCTGTGTTTCAGCAGAGTTACGAGCGTTCCCCGGATCCCTGCTTAGTACCCGCTGAAGAATGACTTGCGTGTTTGCATCGCCGCCCGTCGGCCGACCCTGGCGTGGGGGACGCGAGGACGCTCCCAGCGTGAGTCCAGAGAGGGAGAGTGGCCGGGGGGCAGGTAGGGGCTCGATGTGACGGTAGATTCATCTGGAAAAAATTGCTTCCGATATGAATGCCGGATTCCTGATTAGAGAATCAAAGGCATTTTAGAAGAAATCCTGTAACACTGATAAGCACTTCGAGACAAACCAGTACTTTTCACGTAATCAGGAGATTCCATGACCCAGTCGCCTGTCCCGGATTCCAACAATCCCTCATCGGGTTGCCCCTTTTCGGGCGAAACCCGCAAGTCCGTCGCAACCACCCATGCGCAATGGTGGCCCAATCAGTTGAACCTTCGGGTTCTGCACCAGCAGTCGGCGCCCTCCAATCCGATGGGCAAGGACTTCAACTACGCAGAAGCGTTCAAGACGCTCGACCTCGACGCCGTCGTCACGGACCTCACGGCCCTCATGACCGACTCCCAGGACTGGTGGCCGGCCGACTACGGTCACTACGGCCCCTTCTTCGTTCGGATGACCTGGCACGCTGCGGGCACCTACCGCATCCACGACGGCCGCGGCGGCGCAGGCAACGGCTCGCAGCGCTTCGCTCCGCTCAACAGCTGGCCCGACAACGGCAACCTCGACAAGGCCCGCCGCCTGCTTTGGCCCATCAAGCAGAAGTACGGCCGGAAGCTCTCCTGGGCCGACCTCCTGGTGCTCGCCGGCAACGTCGCCATGGACTCCATGGGCTTCAAGACCTTCGGCTTCGCAGGTGGCCGCCCGGACATCTGGGAACCCGAAGAAGACATCAACTGGGGCGCCGAAACCCAGTGGCTGGCTCACAGTGACAAGTCGAACGGTCGCTACTCCGGCGATCGCCAACTCGCACGGCCCCTGGCCGCCGTGGAGATGGGTCTCATCTACGTCAACCCCGAAGGCCCCGACGGCAACCCAGATCCGGTCGCCTCGGGACGCGACGTGCGCGAGACGTTTGCGCGCATGGCCATGGACGACGCCGAGACCGTCGCCCTCGTGGCCGGTGGACACACCTTCGGCAAGGCTCACGGCGCGGGCGATCCTTCGTTGATGGGCCCCGAGCCCGAAGGCGCAGGCATCGAAGAACAAGGCCTCGGCTGGATCAACCGATTGGGCAGCGGCAAGGGCGTTCACACCACCACCAGTGGCATCGAGGGAGCATGGAAGCCGAACCCGACCACCTGGGATATGGGCTACTTCGACATGCTTCTCGGCTACGAGTGGGAGTTGACCCGTAGCCCCGCCGGCGCCCACCAGTGGACGCCCAAGAACTGCAAGCCCGAACACCTGATTCCCGACGCGCACGACCCTGCGAAGAAGCATCCGCCGATGATGACCACGGCCGATCTCTCCCTGCGCATGGACCCGGCTTACGAGAAGATCTCGCGCCGCTTTCACCAGAACCCGCAGGAGTTTCACGACGCGTTCGCTCGCGCCTGGTTCAAGTTGACCCACCGCGACATGGGGCCGCGCGCCCGCTACCTGGGCAAGTTGGTTCCTGCGGAAGTGCTGATCTGGCAAGACCCGGTGCCCGCGGTCGATCATGGCCTCGTCAACGACCACGACGTGACCGCCCTGAAGGCACGGATACTCGCCACCGGGCTGAGCGTGTCGCAGTGGGTTCGCACCGCGTGGGCGTCAGCGTCCACCTTCCGCGGGAGCGACAAGCGCGGCGGGAGCAACGGCGCGCGCATTCGTCTGGCGCCGCAGAAGGACTGGGAAGTGAACGAACCCGTCGAACTGGCGACCGCCTTGCGGGCCCTGGAAGCCATCCAGCAGGAGTTCAATCGCGCGCAGACCGACGGCAAGAAGGTCTCCCTGGCCGACCTGATCGTTTTGGGCGGCAACGCCGCCGTCGAAGCGGCAGCCCGAAGCGCCGGCATCGACGTGACCGTTCCCTTTGCGCCGGGCCGCACCGACGCAACCCAGGAACAGACCGACGTCGAATCCTTCGCCGTGCTTGAGCCCGTGGCGGATGGCTTTCGCAACCACGTGAGTGCCGGCCACGAGGGTTTGGCCGCCGAACTCCTGGTCGATCGCGCAAACCTCCTGACCCTGAGCGCCCCGGAGATGACGGTGCTTCTCGGCGGGTTGCGGGTTCTCAACGCCAACGCGGGTCAGTCCGCGCACGGCGTGTTCACGCAGCGTCCAGGCACGCTGAGCAATGACTTCTTCGTCAACCTCCTCGACATGCGCACGAAGTGGTCGAAGTCGGCCGCCAACGCGAACGTCCTCGAAGGCCGCGACCGCAAGACCGGTGCGATCAAGGGAACGGGTACGGTCGTGGACCTGGTCTTCGGCTCAAACTCGCAACTGCGTTCGCTGGCCGAGGTTTACGCCAGCAGTGACGCACTGCCAGTCTTCGTGCGCGACTTCGTCGCCGCCTGGACCAGAGTCATGAACCTCGACCGCTTCGACCTCGCCTGACCCACAAAAACCCGGGGAAATACACTCTCCGATGTAGGTAGATGTGTTCTGGACGCGATCCGAGGGGTTCGGGTCGCGTTCAGGAGCGTTCGGGGAGTGGTTGTGGGCGTTGAGGGCGCGTCGCGGAGGCTTCGGAAGCACTTCGAAGCGGGATGGATCGGGGCTGGGAGCCTCCGGGGAGCGATCGAAACGCCTGAGAGAGCCTGCAGGACGCTCCGGACTTCAGTCGCGACGGACGGCGGCGTCCATCGTGGCGGCGGCGTCGCCGGGCGCGGTGAGCGCGAGGCGAAGGAAGAGAGCGCGCCGGGTCTTCATGGCCCACGAAGATGCCAGAAGCGTCGGGGCCCTCATCGAGGAGCGGTCCTGGCTACGAGCGCATGGCGAGCTTGGCCACGTCGCGCACGATGACGATCGCGCCGAGGCCGAGGAGCAGCGTGAAGAAGATCGCAGTGATGGTGGTCTCGAAGCGCGCGTTGGGTCGGCGTCGCATGACGACCTCGTACAGAAGAAACACCAGACGCCCGCCGTCGAGCGCCGGCACGGGGAGGAGGTTGAGGACAAACAGCGCGACGGAGATGAGCGCCATCGCGTCGGCGCCGTAGCGCCACCCGCCGCGGTGCGCGCCGCGGGCCGTCTCCACGACGATGCCCACCGGCCCCATCACCTGCACCTTCTCCTTGCCACGGATCATCCGCGCGAAGCCGTCGAGTTGTTCGAGGGTGAGGCGCGCGGGCTCGAGCAGGGCGTGGCGCAGCGCGTCCCCCACCGGGACGCTGTCCGTCGCGGGGGTGGGAGACTGCACGATGCCGATGCGGTAGCGGTGCGTAGTCGGGTCGAGGCGTGCGACGGCGCGCACGGACACCTCGTGGCCCTGGCGGCGCAGCCGAATCACCGTGGACGCCCCGTGCGAGGCATTGATGCTGTAGGCGAGTTCGCCGAAGTTGGACGGCGCGATGTCGCCGACGCGCAGAACGACGTCGCCAGGGCGGATTCCTGCGGTGGCGGCGGCGGAGTCGGGCTGCACCTGGCCAACCACGGGGCGCTCGATTCCGGCGAAGGCGAGCACGCAGAAGATGATGACCGTCGCGGCGAGGTAGTTGGCCAGCGGGCCACCCCCGATGGTGAAGAAACGCGCGAGGAGAGAGGCGTTCTGGTAGCTGCCGCGGTCGTTGGGATCGCTCGGCTCGAGCGGGTTCATCCCGGCGATGTTGACGTAGGCGAGGATGGGGACGGCGGCGATCTGGACGATGGTCTCGCTGCCCTTCGGTCGCCATTGGATGATCGGCGGGCCGAAGCCAACGGAGAAGACCCGCGCGCGCATCCCAAACGCCCGCGCGACGAGGAAGTGGCCAAGCTCATGGATGATGACCAGAAGGGAGAAGGCCAACGCGGCGAAGAGATAGTATTGCGGCGGCATCGTGGGCAGTGCGCGGGACTCTAACCCGATCATCGTGTGCGCGCTTGCGAGTCAGAACCTCCCGGGCAATGGTGGTGTCGGTCTGACACCCGATGCGAAGAGCGGCAGCAACCAGTGCGGTGTGGTGGATGATGGCCCTGGCGGTGCCGGGCGCGGCGCAGTCCCCCGGGCGTCGGCTGCACCGGGAGATTCCTGGCGATCTCGGTTTCGGCTCGATGCCCGCGGGGGTGCTGACCCCGCCGCGCTCGGCGGAAGAGCTTTCCGCGGTGGCCGGTCGCGGCCACTGGGACGAGGCCCGGCGACCGGGCGAAAACCTGCTGCGCCCACGAGAGAATTGGTCCGCCTCGGCGCGCGAGATGGACCGCGACACCCGCTCGCCGCCCGGCACCGAACTCCACTACCAGGAGGTGTTCAACCCCTCCATCGCGCCCTTCAAGCGCACGCACGCCTACGACTCCGTGGACGACGTCGGCCGCCTCGTGGTGCGCGATCCGTCCCTGCGTCCGGTGGTTCTCGACGCGCCTGCGTCGTGGGGCAACGCGCCCGCCGCGCGCTTCACCGGCGACGTCTTCATCGAGCTTTCGCCGCAGTCCCCGACCCCGATTCCTTCCGTCGCCGCGGAGCAGCGCGTGTTGTCCTACCGCACCGTCCCGGAGACCCCATTGGGGTTCTTCGAAGACTCCGCGGGCAACGTGTTTGTGCGTGCGCCGGTGACCGAGGTGCGCCGCGTGCGCCTGGGGTACGTCGTCGAGGCTCCGCAGCGGGCGTTTACGATCGGGACCATCCCCGACGCCACGCTCTCGACGGAGGCGGCGCACCGCGGAATGGCGTCGCCGGTGGTGCCGGAGTTCTTGCGCGCGGGGGTGGGCGAGGTGCTGCGGCGGGCGGGCATCGCGGCAGATGTGTCTCTTGGCGCGGGCGTTGGTGCGCTCACGTCGTATTTTCGGTCGTTTCGTGACGGCGAGCTGCCTCCTACGCTCGACGGGCAGATCTACCGCGCGCTGGCCCTGGGCGGCGTCGGGGCGTGCCGGCACCGGGCGTACGCCTTCGCGTTGACGATGCACGGTGTCGGAGTCAACGCGCGCTTCGTCGGCAACGAGGCGCATGCCTGGGTGGAGGTGGCGATCCCCGGGGAGGGCTGGTCTCGCATCGACCTGGGCGGGTGGGACGTGCCGTTGCGCACCGAGGCGGCGTCCGAGCGCGAGGCGTTTGTGCCGGCCAATCCCGATCCGCTGCCGCGTCCGCCGGGATACGGGCAGTTGTATTCGACGACCCCATCGCCGACGCGCTCCAATCCGCGGCCGACGACGGAGCCGCCGCCCTCCCGGACGCCGGGACCGACAGCGCCGACCGCAAGCGGTGTCGCGCCGGGAGAGAGTCCCTCGGTGACCGCTGCGGGTGCGGGGACGCCCGGGGAGAGCAGCGCGGCGGCGGTTTCGACCGGGGCGGGCGATCGGATGCAGGAGGAGACCGCGAACGGAGAGCCTGGGGTGGGGCGTCTCGGGACGACGCTGCGGGTGTCGGACGTGCACGCGACGGATGGGATCGCGCAGGCGGCGTTTGTGCGCGGGACGCTGGTGGAGGTGAGCGGTGACGCGCAGGACGAGACGGGCGCGGCGGCGGTCAACCTCCCGGTGAGCTTCGAGTTGTGGCGTGGTGGTCGGGCGGTGCGGATCGGTCACGGGGCCGAGCCGACGACGTCGCTTGGGACGACGGTGACCGGGGACGACGGTCGCTTCAGCGCGCGGATGCTGTTGCCGGTGGACCTGGACTGGGGCGCGTACGATCTGCGCGCTCGCACCCCAGGGGATGCGCGGCGGTTGCCGGCGCGGAGCGAATGAACGAGGCGGACGATGAGGGAAGACGAATGATGCAACCAGGGATGGCGTATCGCGCGCAGGACAACGGGCTTGCGCTAGTGGGACAGCGGTTTACGGACCTCCAGACGCTGACCGTGAAGCAGCGAAAAAACTGGTGGGAGCTGGTCTTCAACATGGATCAGAAGAACCGCTACGTCGTACTGGGCAACCGGATGGGCGCGGCGTTCGAGGTGGAGGAGCAGGGCGACGGCATCGGGGCGCTGCTGAAGCGGCTGTTTCTTGGGAGCGCGCGGCCTTTCACGTCCTTCGTGACGGACGTTCGGCGCGGCGCGCTGGCGATGCGGCTGCACCGGCGGTGGCGGTGGTTCTTTCCGCTCCTCGACGTGCACGATGGCGAGGACAAACCCGTCGCGTCGATCGAGGCGCAGTGGGCGTGGTTTCAGCGGCGCTACACGGTGCGCGACGCGCAGGGCAACACGCTGGGAGAGATCATCGGGCCGTTCTTCAAGCCGTGGACCTTCGAGTTGACCGTGGGCTCGCGGGTGATCGGACACGTAAAGAAGAAGTGGTCGGGTCTCTTGAAGGAGGCCTTCACCGAGGCCGACAACTTCGAGGTGGAGTTCGTGGCGGACATCGACCCACGGTGGAAGGCGCTGGCGCTCGCCGCCGCGGTGTTCATCGACGTGGTTCACTTCGAGCGCGCCAAGAACACCTGATCCGGTCGTACCCGACGGCCCTGATCATAGACGCGGTGACCCACGTGGACCCATAGGCGTTCACCACCTTTGTCACACCATCAGACTTGCGAGGCCCGGAGGATGCGGGCTCGACGTGACGGTAGATTCATATGGAAACCATGTGTTTCCGATGTGAATGCCGGATCCCTGATCAGTACCAGCGGGCGTGCCGCGTTGGATCGCTTATCCCCCCGCACCGAGGTGAAGCTACACGAGATGCGCCTGGGCGCCCGCCGCCACGAGCGCGTCGAGCAGCGCATGCGCATCAGAGGCCGGAAGCAGTCGGGTCAAGGCGCACGGAGCCGTGCCGACGAGTCGCCGCGCGGTGGTGAGATCGATGTCCACATGGGCGCGCAACGCGACCACCACTCGCGCAACGCTGACGCCCGCGACATCGAGCACCACAGCGCGGTCGGGTTCCAGGGCAATCTGCGTCTCGCGTTCCTCCGCGACCACGCTGGCGCCTGCTTCGCGCAGCGCCATGCAGAACGCATGGGCCCGCTCGACCTGCGTGCCCATCACGATCTCGGTCCGAGCGGCTTCGACGAAGCGCGCGGCGTCTTCGATGGACACCCCGAATCGCCGAAGCGCCTCCGAGACCCGCGCGCGGTTGGAGAGCCCCACGGGTCCCACGACCACAACATTCCAGGTCTCCGTACGGCTGCGAGGCTGCGAGGCCAGGGGCGGGCTGTCCACGACCTGGGCACCGCAATACGCGCAGCGCGAGGGCAGGGCCTCGACAGGCGCCCCGCAACCGGGGCAACAGTGAATGACAGTGGGCATGTGTTTGCTGGCCTACGGTCGGGATGTACCATGATCCCTGACGAACTTCGCAGACCTGTAGACGGCCATCATTTTCCGCATGAATTTGACCACCACGGGCGGTTCGAAATGCTCACGACGGTGCTTCGTCGGACTTGCGCGAGCAGTTCGGACGCGCGATCGAAAGGCCGATGGAGCCGACTCTGGAGTTCGCGGTCTGTCGTC
>CANJUR010000181.1 GCA_947477565.1 Deltaproteobacteria bacterium | reverse complement strand
TGGAGAAGCGCTGCCCCGTGGGACCCGGGATGGAGCCCGCTGCGGGCTTTCACTGGGGTGCCGTGTGCTTCAGCACGCGGCACGGCGGGCCGAGGCGGCGTACTCCGAATCCCGGGCTTGGCCCCCGGATCTTGACGTCAGCGCAGCACCCGCGCTACTCCGCGACGTAACGGTGTGGGGCCTCTGGCTCGAGCAGGAGCGGATCGTGGTCGATCATCGGATCATCGCGGCACTCGAGTCCGCGGCAAGCATGGCGGCCCGAGGGGAACCGGGATGAGCGAGTACCAGTGCTACGAGTTCTTGGCGCTCGATCGACCGCTCACGGTGAAGCAGATGGCCGAGTTGCGCGCCATCTCGACGCGCGCCGAGATCTCGCCGACGCGTTTCTGGAACGAATATCAGTGGGGCGACCTCAAGGCCGACCCCGCGAAGCTCATGGAGCGCTTCTTCGATGCGCACGTGTATTTCGCGAACTGGGGCACCCACCGGCTCATGCTGCGGATGCCGAAGGCCCGCGTCGAATTGAAGGCGCTCAAACCGTTCTTCGTCGGCGGGCACGCGGCGCGCCTCACGAGTGTTGGCGAGTACGTGCTGCTCGACCTCGGCAGCGACACTGAGGAGCCCGAGGACGACGAGCAAAGCCACGGCTCGCTCGCCGCGCTCTCTCCTCTCCGAGCAGAGCTTATGCGCGGAGACCTGCGCCCGGCCTATCTGGCGTGGCTGCTCGCGGTCGGCGCGGGCGACGTCGACGATGAGGCAGTGGAGCCGCCCGTGCCCTCCGGGCTCGCGGAGCTGACGGCGGCACAGGAGGCGCTGGTCGCGTATCTGCGCATCGACGTCGACCTCGTTGCCGCCGCTGCGAGTGGGAGCAGTGCCGTGACCGAGGACAACGCGCCCTTTCGCCGATGGCTCAAGGCGCTCTCGGGCAGGGAGAAGGACGCGTGGCTGACGCGCGCCGCAGACGAGCCCGATCTGGGCCTCGGTGGAGAGCTGCTTCGTGCGTTCCAGGCTACGACGAAAGGCGAGTCCTCCGGCGTACGGCGCACCGTCGGCGAGCTGCGCACACTCGCCGAGACACAGCGAGCGGAACGGGAGAAGGCTGAGGCTGTCCGCGCAAAAAAGACCAGGGCTGCCGCCGATGCGGTCCACCAGCGACACCTGACGACGCTCGCTGACGACCTTGCTGGCGCCTGGGCGAAGCTCGAGAAGTTCGTGGAGACGAGCAGCTACGACGAGGCCGTGAAGCTCGCCCGCGACCTACGCGACCTCGCGACCCGCGATGGCACGGCTGCTGGCTTCGCCCAGCACTTCGAGGCACTACGCAAGCGCCAGATCCGGCGCCGCGGGTTCTTCGATCGCTGGAAGCACGCAGATGTGGACCCGCGATGACGAAGCGGCGAAGCCCAAACTCGTGGACCGTCGTCCGCCTGCCCGAGCACGACCTGGCGGAAGTCGTCCTCGAGCTCGCCGCACCGCTGCTCGAGAGGCTCGGCCCAGCGCCGGCCATCGACGACGCGCGGGCGGTGGTCGCGCTGGCGGTCACGTTCTGGAACGCGAGCGTGCTCGCCTCGAAGCACTGGGAGTATGCGCGGGTCAAGGAGCTGAACGAACTGAAGAAGCGCATGAGCGGGCGTCAGACACCCCGCGACGATGCCGCGACGTTCGACCTGCTCACGGAGCGCTGGCGCGAGCACAGGCTCGATCCACGGCTCGTCGAGAGCTGGACCTACGAGGCGGATGCCGCTGGCTTGCCGCGCCTCCTCTGCACGATGGGCCTCCCGGACGGCGTGAGGGCCGAGATGCCGCCGCCCGCCGAGAAGCGCGTCGCCATCGCGGGCAGGTTCCTCGATGAGGTGCGAATCGCGCAGAGCGGAAACACACTTTTGAGCTTCCCCGCGGAACGCCATAGCGGCGTGATCGGTGAGGACGGAACTGCGACGGTGTACGCGATGATGCCGTCGGCTCTGCAGCTCTTCGCGGAGGGCCGCCTGCCTCGCATCGCTGGCGACCCGATCGAGGTCGCCATCGGCGGCCATAAGCTTGGCCCGATGGTGCTGACCGAGGTCCGCTGCGGCGGCGAGAACTACCGACACGACATCGCCGTACTCGTTTTCCGGCGCGCGAGCGCGGCGGCGACCAAGTGACGCCGCCGCAGACGCGTTCTGACCTGCCCGCGTGTCCGCTTTCTGGAAGCCGTTCCATGATGGTCTGTCGGTGCTCACCAGAGCGGACCCACTTGTGCGGAGACTTCGCGGTTCGCGTTGGGTGAGTCATGCCGTCTCCGCGAGCCCCCGGAGGCGGCGCTGCCCATCCTTCTGGACGGCCACCTCCTCGGTCCATCGGATCCCGAGCCGCCGCCCCCAATCGGGTGGACGAGTTGGGACCACGTGCGGCTCTTCCTTCAGCGGCTCAAGTCCCATCGGTGGTCCGCGGTGGCGAACCAGCAACATCTCTACGAGGCGGATCGCGGGGTCGTGGCCGAACTCCTCGACGCACCCGCCGGGTCGCCGCTCCGGATCGTTGATCGGTGGACCATGGACTGGTACGCGATCTGGCACGACGACGATGGGCATCGCCGGTGCATCGCAGTGGCGCGCGAGCGCTTTCAGCTCTGGCAGGGTCGTGGGCAGCGTACGGGCTCGACGTCGGGTGGGCACCGGCGGGTAGGTTCTGGGCGCGTAAAGGGAGTGCTGGCCACGCCAGACACGCCGGAGTATGTACTTCGCAAGTACGAATCTGGGGGGGGACCAAGACGATGGCGGGGAAGACACGAACGAAGAAGGCAGCGCCGGCGGACCGCGCATTGGTCGAGGCCGTGGCCTGGGTGCTGTACGAACTATGTGGCCTGCTCGAAGCGCAGATCGAGGAGAGCCACGGAAGTGATGACTTCCTCATGGCGATCGGGTCGATCTGTGAGTCGGACATTCCATCGGAGACGAGGGGCGGGCGCAGGCGGCTCACCGCGCTCGCGAGCGACCTGAGAGAAGCACTCGAGTCGCAAGTGGAAGCCTCGTCGGCGCCGGCGCTGTTCGAGGAACTCCTCTACGAGAACAACGCGCTCGCGTGGCGTCTGTCGCCGTTTCGCACGCTGCCCGTCGATCTGCATGACGGGCTCCCCACGGAGGCCGAGTATAATGATCTTGTCCCGCTGGCGGCGACCGTGTGCAACCTGTCGATATTCCTCAATAAACAGCGATATCTCCCGCTGGCGCTGGCGCGGCGCGCGAAGAACGCCCCGCGCTGGGCCGACGCCGCCGTCACCCTCAATGAGGGCAACAGCAGCGCAGTTTTCGATGATCTTTGTGAGTGGTCAAAAGACCCCACCGTTGCTTGTGTCGCGGCGATTCCGCTCGCGGCTCCTGTCGAGTCCGAGGATGACGGAATCGAGCCTTCGTAAAGGGTTTCGAGCGGGACGATCACTCGATAGCGTGCGACCGAGATTGCGTAGGAGGCCTCCACGATGCTCCAGGCAGGAACCCTGATCGATCAGCGCTACCGACTCGCCGCCCGACTGGGCGAGGGGACCTTTGGTGAGGTGTGGCGCGCCGAGGACGCACGGTTGTCCAATCGCGCGGTGGCGGTGAAGTTTCTGAAAGCCGAGTTTCTCGGTCACGCAGAGGCCGTGAGCCGCTTCGAGTCCGAGGCCGACGCGCTCGCGCAGGTGCAGCACTCGAACGTCGTCGGCGTGCTCGACCGCGGCGTCTGGTCGGGACACCGCTACCTGGTGACGGAGTTTGTCGCGGGATCGACGCTCACCGCGTGGCTCGATGAACACCGACAACGACGGATCTTTCCGGCGCTCGCCACCGTCGCCACGCTGCTCGATCAACTCTGCGCCGGTGTGGAGGCCGCCCACGCGGTGCGGGTTCCTGGACCGATCATTCACCGCGACCTCAAGCCTGACAACGTGCTGCTCCGCGAGCAGGTCACGGGCGAAACCATCGTAAAGATTGTCGATTTCGGCATCGCGCAGCTCGGCGGACGCACCGGCACGCGCACCGGCGCCATGATGGGAACACCCGTCTACATGGCGCCCGAGCAGGCCCTCGGAAACATCGCCGCGGTCGGTCCGGCGACGGATGTGTTCGCGCTCGCGGTGATCGCTGTCGAGCTTCTCACTCTCCGCGCGATGCCCGACGAGGGCGAACCGTGGTGGGGCATGGCGATGCAGCGCGCTGGGGAGATTCGCGGGCTGCTGGGGTCGTTGCGGGACGATGTTCCGGCGGCGGTCTGGGAGGTCGTGGTGGCGGCGCTGCATCCCCGCGCGGCCGATCGCACACCCTCCGCCGGCGCCCTCCGACGGGCGCTGCAGGCCACTCTCTCCGCGACGCCGTCGCTCCCGACCGTGCGCACCGCGGCACCCGCCCCGTCGTATCACCCCACGATGCCGCTCACCGCGGCGGCCGTTCCGGTGCCGACCGTCTGGAGCGCTCCGCCGGTCGCGTCGAGCACCACGGCGCCGCTGTCGCGGGCGCAAGCCACCGCGCGCTCCGAACTTCCCCGCGGCGCCTGGATTGCGGCCGGAGGAGCAGCCGTGGTCGTCGCGCTGGGCGTCGCGTCCGCGCTGCGAACGACGGGTGGACGCGCGAGCGCGACCGCAGCTCCGCCGCTCGCGGTCGTTCCGACGACTCCCATCGCGTTCGCAGAACCCATCGCGGAAGAGCCGCATTCGCCAGCACCGCCGCCACTGACGGTCGTCGTCCCTGCGGCGGCGGAGTTGATGCCTGTCCAGCAGTCGTTCGCGGCGGCGCCGGAGCTTCGCGGATTTCTGCAACAGTGGCTGCGCTCTCTCCACACGGCGTCTCCCTCGGACGACTTTGGACTCCTCTACGCCGACCGGGTCTCCTGGAATTCCGGGCTGCGAACGCCCGAGCAGATTCAAGTGCAGGTCCTCGAGAAGGCGGCGGGCGGCGGATCGGTGAGTGTGGACTTCTCGCGGTCCACGTGGCGCATGGAGGATCCGGCCTCGCCCGATGCTGCGCGTACTTGTCGGGACATGATCGGCGCGACCGGCGACACGCGGGTCATCCGCGCCTGGGCCGTCGAGATGGACCCGCGGCGAAGCGGGGCGGCGATGTGTCAGCGCCTCGAAGGCGTGTATCTGCTGCGCGTGCGGCAGGGCGGCGATGGACTGCGCATCTGCCACGAGACGTGGTCACTGCGAGAGGGCATCTGCGCGTCGTGCCCGACGGCGTTTGTCTGCCGCGGGCGCGGGCGGTAGCGCGGACTGACCGAGTGACGACGGGTGGCTATCCCCGGCGTCCCAGCCTGCGCGCGACGTCCCGATCGGAGTTGCAGGAACGAAGCGGACGACGAGAGGGGCGTCCGCAGCCGCCCGATGTGGTCAAAAATCATCGGATTCCAGTGGTAGTCCACAGGATTTTCAGAGAAAAGGAGCCAGTTTCTGACTTCTTGACACTCCGATCGAAACGGGTTGTTTTGCTGACGATTGGGCCGTCAGTGCGGAGTCGATTCGAGGGAATCCAATTCGGCATTCCCGAAGGGTAGTAAGCCAATGGAAAGTACAGGGTACAGGGTACAGTACAGTACAGGGTACAGGGGAGTTCTGCCGCGCAAGACCCTCCGTGCCCCTCTGCGACTGCACTCGCGACAACGAGGGTGTCAGGAGGTCATGGTTTCTGGTGCGGAGCCCCTCGGTGTCACGAACCAGGCTCGACGCGTAAATGCCTTTCCTGGAAGTGTTTTCGCGACGAAATCTGGGACATCCAGTCACGCGCCAGGCTGGGAATGGGTCACGAGACGGCACAAATCCGCGGCGATGACCCGGCCGAACCCCGCCCCCGACGAGCACATGGTCGCCATCGCCTCCCGCGGCGAAACCCTCGCCACGTTGCGCGTGCTCAGCGACGAGGCCGTGCGCCCGATGCGTCAGTCGCTCAGCAACCATCGCCTCGTGCGCCCTTTGGTGGGAGCATGCTCCGATGCTCAATGAAGATCGCGCCGCGCTCGAAGCAGCCTATCGGAAGACCCGCTACCTCGTGCGCCTCGACGCGGGCGACCTCGAACTCCGCATCGACCGCCCCGACCCGGCCGCCGATGATCGGCTGCGCCGTGAGGTCGGATGCCAGCGCGAGTGGGCGCTGGTCACTCCCTGCAATCCCCGCTCTGGCCGACTGTCCGACGTCGTGAACGCACGGCTCTACGAGGAGATGCGGCAAGAGCTCACGATGCGTGGGCAGCGGTTCGTGTCGGCCGTGCACCATGACCCTGACGGGAGCTGGCCCGACGAGGCGAGCTTCCTCCTGATCGACCCTCCACCTCACGTTCCAGAGACTCTCGGGCGCGACTACAAGCAGAACGCCATCGTCACCGGCACGCTCGGCTCCCCGCCGCTGCTGAGGTGGAACGAGGAACGTTGATCGCTGACAGGATTGGGCCGTCGAAAACAGGGTGCTCGTGACGGATTGGCTCCTGGTCGTCGAGACGGCGGGGCCGCGAGTCGTGCGCGAGCTTCCCTGAGGCTACGCACGATCATCGATGATCCCGAGGCGGAGGAACGGTGGTTAGGAATGCCACAGTTTCATGCACGCATCAGCCACTTCGACGACGCGGCGCTCTACGGTTCCACGTGGGCCGTCGCACCCTTGATGGTCTGCTCGGGGAGCGTTGGGTGGCTGCTTGATCGCAGGGCGCGTCGTTGGCACCCCGATCGCATTCCCACGGTCCTCCGGACGTGGTGGTGGGTCCAGGCGCTGGTGCTCGTGCCGTCGCAGTTCGTGTTCGCCGCGCTGATCATGGCGACCTTCTCGCTGGTGAGACCGCGGCACGACTGGGGAGAGGGCGTGCTCGCCTACCTCGCGCTGTCCGGTGCCTACCTGGTGACGGCGGCGCTTCCGCAGAGCGTCCCTGCGTGGCTCATGGTGCGGCGCCGCGCTGTGCTGCGACTGCCACGACTGAGTCCGAGGTAGACGCTCGCGAGGCTCGATGATGCGCCCTGCGAAGGCGGGGAGGCCGCATCTACACGCCCCGAAGATCCTGAGAATCTGCGTGACGAGGGAGCCCGACTTTGACAGTTGGCCTCCTAGGCTAGGCACACAACCAGCGGAAACCACACGTGTTTCCGCCTGATCTGCGCTCGCACCCCGTGTTACTAGGTTCCGGGCTTCTCGGCGGCCGGGATCGCCGTTACTGCGTGCAGCTTCGGCGGCAGGGGCACCTTCAGCTTTCGCAGCAGGGCCGCCGCCTCTGGGCGGACGTCCGTCGTCTGCCGGACCCGGACGCCTCCGCGCTCGTACTCGACGACCTTGATCGATTCGAGCGTCGCCCGGATGTTGCGCCAGGTGTCCCCCGCTCGGATCTCGAGGATGCGTTCGAGCAGCAGGGCGAGCACGGAAAGGCCGATGTGCGCCTGGATCCGCCACGGCCGGTAGTGGAACACGGGCCGCATCTGCAGCCCGCTCTTGAGCGTCCGCCAGCACGCCTCGACGCGGAGCAGCTGCTTGTAGCCCAGGGCCAGATCCTCGGCCGTGAGCGTGTCGTCATTCGAGGAGATCACCCACTTGCCGTCCTATCGCTCCGCGTCCTTCACGGCCGCCCGATCGATCGCCAGACCGCCAGTCCCAACCTGACGCAGATATCGTTTGAAGCGGCCACTGGTCAGCAGTTCATGCGCGCGAGTCGTATGCCCGCCGCCGGGCCTCTCCTGGAGAGTTTCGAACTCTGCGGCCAGCTCCTCGAGCACCTTC
>CANJUR010000180.1 GCA_947477565.1 Deltaproteobacteria bacterium | reverse complement strand
TCCTCGTTTCGTACGCGCAGCACTTTCAGGCCTTCGAGGTGCAGGGCACGCGTTCGTCGCTCGTCTTCCGCTCGCTGCAGGTCATGGATGTCGCCATCCACCTCGATCACCAACCGAGCGGCATCGCAGTAGAAGTCGACGATCCATCCACGGATCACAGGCTGCGGACGCACTCGAGGACCAGGGGGCCTTGCCGCGTAGCAGTGTCCAGAGTGCTTGCTCTGCGGGCGTCATCGCACGCCGCAGTTCGCGGGCGTGTTCGGTCTTGCCGGGGGAAGCGAAGGACCAGCCATCGAGTGCGCGTCGTCGTGCCACGCGCGGGCTCTCGAAGCGGTTCTCAAGTCAGGATCTCTGGATTCCGCCCTCCCTGCCCCCACTCGTGGGGGCGGGGCCGGGGGTGGGGGCTCGCGTAGCGACGGTGAACCAAGGGTTCTGACGGTAGATCATGGTTTCGCCGCATCCCTGCTGAGGGCGCAACGATTCCATTGACGCCGCGGGGAATACGGCGTGGATTTGCCCTATGGGTAAATCCTTCTCCCACTCTTCCCGATGGCTCCTCGTCGTCGCGACCCATCTTGCCGTGCTCGCGGGCTGTGCCGGCGCCTCGGTGGTCGGCGGACCGGCCGACGCGACGCCCGATGTGGCCGTGGTCGATGCCACCGCCATGGACACGCCGGATGTCTCCTGCGGGATCGGGCAGGCCGTATGCCTCGACCGCTGCGTCAATACGCAGGTCGATGAGACCCACTGCGGCTCGTGCGCCCGGCGCTGCGCAACCGGTGAGATGTGCCAGAACGGAGGCTGCGTTCCGACCTGCACCGCCGACGAGCGGCTGTGCGGCGGCGGCGACGCCGGGCTCACCTGCGCGCGGGTGCAGACCGACTCGCGCAACTGCGGCGAGTGCGGCCACGCCTGCGGACGGGACGAGGTCTGCTCGGGCGGGACATGCACGTTCATGTGCGGCAGCGGATCAACGGAGTGCACACGCCCCGCAGACGCGGACGGCGGCGCTGCGCGGTACTGCGCCGAACTTCCGAGCGATCGCGCCAACTGCGGCGCCTGCGGGGCGGCGTGTCCCGACGGCTACTCCTGCATGGCCGGGCGCTGTCGGCTGAGTTGCGCCGAGCTTCTCCAGGCGTGCGCAGTGCGGGCACCCGGCGACGCGGGCGCGCCTGCGGACGTGAGCGACGGCGGCGGCCCGGTGGTGGAGGCCGAGGTGTGCACCGACGTGACGGCCGATCCGCGCAACTGCGGGGCGTGCGGCACGGCGTGCACTTTCGGGCAGGTGTGTCTGCGCGGGCGCTGCACGACCAACTGCGGCGTCGGGTTTACCGACTGCAGCAGCGCGTGCCGTGATCTCGCGAGCGACCGCACCCACTGCGGAGCGTGCGGAACCCGCTGCGCCACCGGCGAAAGCTGCGAGTCGGGGGTGTGCACGGTGTCGTGCGGATCTGGGCTCACCAACTGCTCCGGCGCGTGCCGCGACATGCAGACCGACAACGCCAACTGCGGCACCTGTGGAATGTCCTGCCCCGCGGGTCAGCTCTGCTCGCGCGGATCGTGCGTGGTGACCTGCGGCGGCGGTCTCACCAACTGCTCGGGGGTGTGCCGCGATACGCAGACCGACAACAGCCACTGCGGGGCGTGCTCTCGCCCGTGCGCGGCGGGCCAGGTCTGCTCGATGGGCATGTGTCGGGTGTCGTGCGCGAGCGGGCTCACCAACTGCGGCGGCGTGTGTCGCGACACGGACACGGACCTCAACAACTGCGGCGCTTGCGGAACGGTCTGCCAGGCCGGGACGGTCTGCGCCAACGGGGCGTGCATGGTCAGTTGTGGGACGGGCACGATCAACTGCGGCGGCCTCTGCCGCGACACGCAGACCGACCTCAACAACTGCGGCGCCTGCGGGACGGTCTGCGCAGCGGGGCAGGTGTGCTCCGGCGGGATGTGCCGGGTGTCGTGCGGTGCGCCGCTCTCCAACTGCGACGGGGTGTGCCGTGATCTTGCGACGGACACGAGCCACTGCGGGCGCTGTGGGCTGCGCTGCGCCGCGGGGCAGGTGTGCTCCACGGGGATGTGCGTGGTGTCGTGCGGAACCGGGCTCACCAACTGCGACAGCACCTGCCGTGACACGCAGACGGACGTGAACAACTGCGGCGCGTGCGGGGTGGCCTGCACCGCGGGTCAGCTCTGCTCGCGCGGGGCGTGCGTGGTGTCGTGCGGCAGCGGGACGACGGACTGCGTGGGCGTCTGCCGCGATCTCACGACGGACCTGAACAACTGCGGCGCCTGCGCCCGCGTCTGCCCGGCGGGAAACCGCTGCGTCGCCGGGGCGTGCGCGGTGAGCTGCCCGGGCGGGTCTGTCGAGTGCGCGGGCGTGTGCCGCGACCTCTCCTCGGACAACGCCCACTGCGGATCGTGCGTGACGGCGTGCTCGGCGGGGCGTGTGTGCGCGTCGGGTTCTTGCGGGGTGTCGTGTCAGGCCGGGCAGACCAACTGCGCGGGCACCTGCCGTGACCTCATCACCGATCCCGCCAACTGCGGCACCTGCGGGCGAGGCTGCGGCGCGGGACAGCTTTGCGTCTCCGGGATGTGTGCGCTCTCGTGCGCGTCGGGGCTGACCAACTGCACGGGCTCGTGCCGTGACCTCATTTCGGACACCTCCAATTGCGGTGCGTGCGGGATGGCCTGCGCCTCCGGGCGCATCTGCACCGCGGGTGCTTGCGTGGTGACCTGCCCGACCGGGCAGGTGGAGTGTTCCGGGTCGTGCCGGGACACGCAGACGGACAACAACCACTGCGGCCGCTGCGGCGTGGTGTGCCCGGGCGGAACCCTCTGCACCGCGGGTTCTTGCGTGGTGACCTGCCCGCCGGGACAGACGGTCTGCTCGGGCGCCTGCCGCGACACGTTGACCGATGTGAGCAACTGCGGCCGCTGCGGCAACCCCTGCGCGGCGGGCACGGTCTGCACCGGCGGCGTCTGCGTGGTGAGCTGCCAGACCGGGCAGACGGCGTGCGGCGGCGTCTGTCGCGACCTCGTCAACGACCGCAACAACTGCGGCACCTGCGCGAATGTCTGCCCCTCCGGGCAGGTGTGTAGCGCGGGCGCGTGTGTGGTGTCGTGCAGCGCGGGTCTCTCCAACTGCTCGGGCGTATGTCGCGACCTCGCGACGGACACGAGCAACTGCGGGGCGTGCACCCGCGCCTGCGCCTCCGGGCAGGTGTGCAGCGCGGGGATGTGCGTGGTGTCGTGCGGCGCGGGGCTGACCAACTGCTCGGGCGTCTGCCGCGACACGCAGACCGACGCGACGAACTGCGGCGGGTGCGGGACGGCATGCACGTACGCCAACGGGGTCGGGGCGTGCTCGGCGGGGCGCTGCTCGCTGGTGGCATGCCTGCCGAACTTCTCGGACTGCAACACCAACGCGGCGGACGGCTGCGAGGTGGACACGCGCCTCACCTGCGGCGGAAGCTGCGGGCCGGTGTGCGCCGCGGGGCAGACGTGCCAGGGAAGCTTGTGCACGCGGTTTCCGTCCACGGCGGCGGAGGGAGCGTTCGCGCCGACCACGGACACGGTGCTCGCGCCGGGCGTGCACAACTTCACGACGATCACGATTCCGGCGGGAGTGACCGTGACTGCGACGGTGGGCGGCACCGGGGTGCTCGACCTGCGCGCGACGGGCACCGTCACCATTTCCGGGACCATCGACCTCTCTGGCGGTGTCGGCGGGGCGCACACCAACTGCCGCGACAACGCGTCGGGGTCGGGAGGCGGCATCACGGGATCGCCCACCGCGGGCTCGAGCGGTGACGTGTACGAGGTCAGTTCGCCGACCGGCGGACCCGCTGGCACGGGCGGCCTCGTTAGCTTGCCAGGCACCACAGGAGCGCTCGCGGTCGGCGGTCGCGGTGGCCTCGGCGGCGGCGGCGGCGGGGGTGGCTGGAACGGCCACATCGGCACCACGACCAGTTTCGGCGGCGGCGGGGGCGGCGGGGGCGGCGGGTCGAGCGGGGGCGGCGGCGGCGGCGGCTACCTCTGCAGCGAGTCCGGACGCATCGGCGCTGCGGGTGGTGCGGGCGGAGGTGGCGGCGGCGGCATCGGTGGCACCGGCAATGGTGACTATGGCCGCGGCGGCGGCGCGGGCTCGTTTACGACGTACCGCGGCGGCGACGGGACCCTCGGGCCCGTTTGCGGGTCCGGGCGCTACGGCGGCGGCGGTGGCGGCGGGTCCATCGGGACGGCGGCTGCGAGCGACCTCGACGTGGCGACGACGTTTCAGCCGGGATCCGGCGGCGGCGGCGGCGGCGGCGACGAGGGCACGGGCGGCGGCGGGGGCGGCGGCGCGCTGCGCATCGCGACGACGGGCAGCCTCACCCTGGTGGCGACCGCGCGGCTGCTGGCCAGAGGTGGCGCGGGCTCCCCGGGTGCGTGTGGCGGCGGGGCGAGTGGCGGCGGCTCTGGGGGTGTGGTGTTTCTCTACGCTCCGTTGGTGAGCGTCGCGACCGGCGCTGCGGTCAGCGCGGCGGGCGGCGCCAGCGGGTTGAGCAGCGCCGGCGGCAGCGGCGGAGCGGGTGGTCTCGGGCGCATCCGCGTGTCGGCCACGGCGGGGACGTGCACCCTCAGCGGAACGTTTGCGCCCGCGCTGGTGTCGGGCTGCACCGTGACCCCGGCGCCGGGCACCGACGGGCGCACCTACGTGAGCGCCTTCCCGCTCTGATTCTTCCCCCCTCCCACTCTAAATCCCTCTTCGAAATCACTCCATCCGGCAGCGCAGCGCGATGGCGCGCTCGCCCGACCACGCGCGGCCCTCGAAGGTGTCCACGCCCGTCGCGCGCAGCACGAAGCTCCGCACCGGCTCGTGCTCTTCGCGCCCGCCCGCCGCCTCGCGCTCGTCGCGCGCCTCGCCGCCGGTGATCGAGCGCACGCACGTCCCCGTCGGCCCCATCGCAAGCACCTCCTCCGCCTGCCACTCGCCCGCCTCGACGAACCACCCCGGGCCTCGCACCTGCGCGACGCGCTCCATCCTCCGCGCCTCACCGAGCGCCTCGGCGTTTACGCACCCGCCGGTCGCCGTCCCCGGTGCCGGTGTCGTCACCATCGCCTCGCCCGCAGTGTCCGTCGGATCGAGCGCGAGGAAGCGCGTCCCGCCGTTGCGGTCATCGATCCAGAGACCATCGCGCCCGGACCAACTCCCCACGTGAACTTCGTCGCGCGCCGCGGCGAGCGCGTAGGTGCGGCGCGCCACGGCGGTTCCTGTTGCGTCGAGGAGGAGCAGGGTCACGAGGTCGATTCCGTCGCGAGCATCGTCGGCGCGCACGACGAAACCCCCCGCGCGCTGCTGAATCTCCACGCCGCCGCCGACCGCCCGGCCCAGTCCGAGGTCGGTGAATCCTGAGCGAAGCGCGAGCCGGTGGTCACATCCGCTCGGCGCGCAGAGTTCGATCAGCGCCGCGGGTGTGCTTGTCCCCTGCACGCCGCGGCCGTGGATGCGTGCGCCGGGTCGCACCGTGACGGCTCGCGTGACGGCTCCCTGCGCGGTCTCGCCCGACCAGGTGACCGTGAGCATCGCGCCCACGAGGGACCACTGCACCGCGTGTCCGCTGACCGCCGCGCCGCGGTCGATCTCTGGTGCTCTGGTGACGACGCCGTGCTCGCAGCGCACGGTGCGCTGGGGGCTTCGTGGCGGGGCGTTCGCGGGGGGAGCATCGGCGCGCGCGAGCACCATCGCCGCGGGCGCGGGGCCGAGAGTGAGCACTCCCCCCAGGCGGCACCACGGTCCGACACAGAACGAGGCCGCGTCGGGGTCGAACGCGAGCGCTGCAGCGGCGCCCGTCACCGGCGATGCGAGCGGCGTGACGGGACCTCCGTGGCGCGAGCGGGCGAGGGCGCGCGCGTCGGATCCGAAGAGCAGCACCGAGCCGTCGTCGGTGAATACCGCGCGGGTAAACTCCGCCCCGACCGCGACGCGTCGCCATGCGAGAGCGCCTCCCACGGAGTTCGTGACGGAGAGCGCGCGCACGGCCCCGGGCGTCGAGTGAACGAGCGTGAGGGCGGCGTCGTCCCAGCCGATGCTGACGGGCCCGCGCAGGTCGTCCGGCAGGCGCAGCGGGGTGACCGTGTCGCCGTCGAGCAGGAAGGCTCTGGGGGCGGTTTCGTCGGCAATATCGAGCGCGAGGGCGACGCCGTGGTGGACGGCGACGAGCGTCGCGGCGACGGGCATCCGGACGGAGTGCGCGCTGCCGAGGGTGTCGTAAAGGCAGACATCCCGCGGGTCGATCACCGGGTGCTGCGTGCATGGGGCCTGCACTGCCCACGCGGAGGAGGCGTCGTCGAAGACTGCTGCGCCTACGGGTTCGGCGCGCTCCTCGTCGCGGAGAATCGTCCAGCCGGGGCGGTCGGCGTCGCGCGCTGCGACGAGGGTGGCCCAGGCCGCATGGCGACAAATCGCGCGGAGCCCGCCGTGGGCGGAGTGGAGGGTGCAGTCGTCGCCGGGGAGAGTGTCGTGGGCGAGCACACGCCCGGAGCGGGCGTCGATGATCTCCAGCGCGCGGTCGCGAATCTGAGCGAGGCGTCCGCGCGGGAGGGCCGCTGATCGCCGTGGATCGAGGTGTACCGGGAGGCTGTCGGTGGCGTCGCGGAGGGCGTCGTTGATGGAGCGCGGGACGCCGAGCCAGGCGGCGGGTGCGGGCGCGGCGGCGTCGAGTACGAAGGCTCCGGCGGCGAGGCGAAAGGTGCCCGCGGTGGTGCGGAGGAAGGTGTCGTCGTCGGCGTTCCAGACGGCGAGGGGGACGCCGGCGGGGGCGCGCAGAACGGCGAAGTGGTCGCCGCCGTCGTGCGAGGCGCGCAGCACGCCGGGCTCGGAGACGGCGTAGGCGTCGGTGGCCGAGGCGAAGCACACGGAGAGAACGCGGCCGAGGGCGAGCGGCCGGTGGGTGCCGTCGGGCGCGACGACGTGGGCGCCGAGCACGGCGTCGAGCACCGCGAGTGCGCCGCGCGAATGGACGCCGCGGGTGTGGAGCCCATCGGCGGGGGCGACGGGTTCGAGGCGGAAAGGCAGCGCGCCGAGCACGCTCAGCGGGCCGGTGAAGGACGGGGAGCGGTAGAGGGTTCCGTCGAGGGTGGCGAAGGTCCAGGTGCCGTCGGGGTGCTGCGCGGTGGCGGCGAAGGCGCTCGCGGGATACGGCGCGGCGGCGACGCGGCCGTTGTCGGCGCGAAGTGCGCCCTTCAGTACGAGGCCACCGCGCACACGGATCGCGACGCCGGGGGCAGCGGCGACGATCCAGCGGGGCGCGGCGGTGCTGGGGCGAAGTGTGCGGGCTCGACGGGCGTGACAGCCGGAGAAGAGCGCGAGACCGACGAGGAGCGCGAGCGAGGCAGGGCGGGGCGACACGGCGCGGAGTGTATCCAATGGTGGAAGCCGGAGCCTGAAACGTAGAGGTGATCGATGTCGATGCCCGTCGCGTTGATGAGCGTGAAGTCCTGTATGCAGGAATCCGGGGAAACGGCGGTCTACCGTCAGACTGCGGGGAAACAAGCTTGGGAAACCGTCGCGTTTCGCGCGGACTGGCACCGACGAGCGGCCAGCAGTCTGAGCCCGCGCCGACGACTCGCACCCTCAGCACATGCCGACGGAAGTGCTCCGTGGGGTTCGCAAGGGTGGGGGGCTCGCAAGGGTGGGGCTCGCGAGCCCCCACCCCCCGCCCCGCCCCCACAAGTGGGGGCAGGGTGCAGAAATACCTATT
>CANJUR010000179.1 GCA_947477565.1 Deltaproteobacteria bacterium | reverse complement strand
GTGCGCCGGAGCTTTGTAGGGTTGCGCCGGGTGCTCAGCCCGCGGTGCCGGGGGTCTTCTCCGCAGCGCCGGATCCCCCTGGTTCGCGCCGTCGAGAGCACCCGCGAGGGGATAAGCGACCCAACGCCCCAAAGCCCTTCTGGCATGAATCCTCCTGGGCTCACAAAACATCCCATATGCGAACTTCCCTTGTTCGCGCCGTCGAGAGCACCCGCTTACCGCGCTGGAGGAACTCGCTGACGTCCGAGTCCAAGGGTCTGGTGCCCCTCGTGACGGGGATCTGAGCGTGGGTATTGCTGTCGGCGGTCCACCTTGGACCGATCGTGCCAATGCACCACATGTGCTGGTCGTCGGCATTCGTCGAGGTCCAGGCGTGGGCCGTGCCGCGCGTGGTCTGCGCCTTCCTGTTGCCGTCGGGCGTCCTCGCCATGATCCAGCGCCGACGCTGCCTCCAGATCCGGCGCGAATCGAATGGCCTGTACCCCCGAGCATCGTCGTAACGTCGTCCGATGCCCCCACTGACCCGCGTGCTGCTCCTGGCCGCGCTCACACTGCCGCCTGCCGCCTGCCGCCTGCCGCTGACCGCGCACCGCACCGCTGTCGCAGTCGCTCTCACCGCGACTCCGACCGCGACTCCGACCGCGACTCCGACCGCCACTCCGACCGCCACCGATCCTTGCGAGCGCGTCGCCGCGGCGCAGCGCGTGCTGCTGGAGGCCGTGCCGCCGCCCCCGGACGACGCCGTGTTGCCGACCGACCTCACGCGCTGCATCCCCACGCCGCGCGGCGCGTGGTCGCTGGAGTTCGACTCGATACACTGGGATACCGCGTCGCCGTCGTGGCGCGGGCACTGGTCGCTCGCGCACTACGACGCGGCCCACCGACGCGTCGCGGTCGCCCTCACTCAACCGGGCGACAGCCGCGCCGAAGACCTCACTCCCGCGGCCGAGAACCTGGAGGTCTTCTCGCCGTACTCCTCCCTCGGCAGCGAGACCGAAGCCTTCGACTACGACGGCGACGGCGAGCCCGAGCTCGCGCTGGTGCTCACCCTCGGTCTCCACGAATCAGCAGACCCGATTCGCGGTCGCATCTGGACCTTCCGCGACGGCGCCATCGACCTCTTCGCGCCGACGCGCGACATCGACGTGGCACGGGTCGAGGACGTCGACCACGACGGACGACCCGACCTGCTCGTGACCGCTCCGTTCAACACCACCGCGGAGGCTCCCCACTCGGGCTTCACCTACGCGATCGAAGTCCCGGCGTGGGTGTTCCATAGCGTCGCGGGCGGGGCCTTCTCGTCGAACGACGCGGTGGCCGTTAGCGCCGCGCGCACGGCATGCCCGAGCGCCCCCAGCCGCACCCTGCGAACGCCCACCGAGGTGGCGTGCGCCCGCGCCTGGAGCCTCCCCACCGACGCCGTCCAGGCCGCGATCACGCGCGGCTGCCGACGTCGCGCGCCCGTCGCCGGCACCGGTGACCCGTGCCCCGAGCTCGACGCGATGCGCGCCTTCGCCCCACTCGACGCGCCTACCCAGTTGGGCCCCACGGCCGTCCCTACGCCGTGACACGGATGATCGGCGTGATGATTCCCGGCGAGGTCTGCGCGGAGCGTGTGAGGTCGCGAACTCCGCGCCCGACGTCCCGCACTCGACGCTGGACGTCGACGTCGCCTGCGAGTTGGGTCTGGTTTGACACCGGTGCGCAGGCTCCTTTCAGGATCTCCTGGGAGAGCTCGCTGGCCGAACCGACTGCCGTGGACGCCACTCACCCGATCGGACGTCGCTGCGTCGCGGCCCTGCGCTGTTCGAACTCATGGAGCACGTTGGGGCGGTTCGCTTCGAGCTGCATGTTCCATCCGTGAGTCGCCCAGGGCGTGCGTTGTGCGATCGCGGTGAGCAACAGGTTGGCCTCCGCGGCCGTCACGGGGTGTTCGATTCGGGAGAGCCGACTCGTTCGGACGCCCTTCTCTTCGAATTCCACCACGCGCTCGACGACTACCAGGATCTGGGCGCCTACCTGCGTGCGGTACACCCACGCGATGTCCTCGTAGAGCACGAGCGCGGTGGGCCCAGAGGTGCTGCACAGCCACGTGGGCAACAGCCTCAGCTCCTTGTCCTTGAGGGGAGCGCCGCAGAGCTCACGATCCAGCGCGTGCGCGAGACCCTCGAGCGTCGTGTTCATGCGTCGCGCTGCCGTCTCGATGTACATCTCCGCCGGGACGTCACAACGCAGGTTGAGCACGACCAGGTAGAGGCACGCGGCGATCACCAGGCAGAAGATCCCGATCCCGATCCAGCCGGCGAGCTCTGGATCGTTGCCAAGGATGAGCAGGGGAAACATCCACAGTACGAAAATGGCACCGAACAACCGCCGCGCCCCCGCGCGCCTCGCCCTGCGGATGCGGTAGTAGAGGGCGGTGCCAGGGGCGGGAGCGTCGGTGAGCCCGGTCGCCGCGAACCAGAACGCGAGCATGCCCGCGACGATCGCGCCGAGGACTCGTCCGATCGCATCTCCACTCGCCGAGGTCGCGGACGTCGCGCCGGGCGTCATGTCGACGACGACAGCCCGATCGGCGACGCGCAGCGCTCCTTCTGTGACGAAGATCTCTCGCACGCCGTCCGGCAGCGTCGCCGCGAGGCCCTCGTAGCTGGGAGCGTCTTCGATGCTCTGCTCCGCGTTGATGTTGTAGCCTGAAGGCGGGGTGAGCACGAACACATGAACCGGCTGCGAGCGCGTCCATCCCTCCGGGACGACTGGGAGGTAGAACGCCGCCTGTTCGCTCCCTGAGACGTACTCCCCCGAGCGGGTTCTGCGACTCGTGTTGCGCACGGCGTTCGAGCGCATGAGCCTGCCGGTCATTCGCACACGATCAGAGGTCGGCTGCGCTCCACCTGCGACCTGTCGGACGTCCATCGCCTGCACGCCCGGAGTTCTCGCAGGCGTCACTCGCGCGCTCGCCGTTGCGAGGCAGTACACCGTGATCGCGGCGGCCACCGCGGCGAGCAGGAGCCTCGCGACCTTCTCGACGCTGTTTTTTGTGCCGTACGACATGTCCCGATCTCCTTCAGCTTTTAACGCTGCTTGCCTTCGCTTTGATCGTCGATGGAAATTGGCGCAGCGCGCCGTCCGCCGTGAGCGAGAACCCGGTGCAGCCCGTCGCGGGGAGGAGCGGTGGGGGCAGGTTGTTTTCGACCGTCACCCGCACCACGTTGCGCGCGGCCGCGAGCAGTTTTGCGACCACAGAAAGAGGTGGTTGCGCATGGTCGTCGACGGTCTCAGTGATGTCGACGATGTCGGCGTGGCCGTTGCGCGGAGGTCGCGTCGTCGTCCTCGCCAGGTTGTGTTGCCGGTGTCGTCGGTGTGCCTGGCGTCGTCGGGTCGTCCGCGGCGTCCTCGGCTGCGGCGTTTCGCTCCGCGATGATGTCGGCCTGGGTCGGCTGGAAGAACACCGCGCGAAAGCTCCGTGAGAGCCGATCGAAGGCGTTGTCCGACATCACTCCGTAGATGAACGCGTCCGTCGGGGCAACGCCCGTCCGACGTCGGAAGGTGAAGTGGCGGTCGGGGCTCGCGAAGGTGGTGAAGCTGTAGGGCGCACCTCCGTCGGGGATGCGCATCGTGACTCGAAACGTGAAGGTCATCCCGATGAACACGCGCGTCGGGATGTTTTCGATGTGGTACTCGGCGCCCGAGGGAGCGACCAGGTAGCTCACGTCGAAGACGGGCGCGTCGTTGGGTGTCGGCGCGTCCTCGGAGAGTCGTCCGCCGTCCTCCAGGGAGAGCAGGCCTTCTTGAAACACCGTTCGAAACGCGGTGGAGAGCGCGGTGACCACGCGGCCCTCGCGCGGGCGCATCGCTGCGTCGGTGAAGTGCGGCGCGATCGGCGCGACCGTGTGTCCTGGCAGGAGGCGCGGGTTCTGCGCGGCGAGCCTGTCGATCAGCGCGAGGGAGGTCGAGGCGGGCGGGAAGAAGCGAACGCGCACCTTCGGCGAGTCGTGCGCCTCCTCCCACGCGAGGAGCCGCGTCATGAAGGGAACCAGCTCTGGATTGCCGGTCGCGGCCTGACGCCGCCAGTTTGTGCGCGCCTCGCCGAAGAGTTCGTGGATTCGCACGCGCGCGTCGCGAACGAGGGGGCTCTGCGGAAACCTCCGGATGAACTCGCGGTGGGCGACCGCGCTCGATCGTGGTGCCGCACTGAGCACCGCCGCAGGCAGCAGCGTACTGCGCACCTCGGCGACGTGGCGGCCTTCGAGCGCGATGTAGCGTTGGCAGAGATCCTCCACGGGCTGCACGCGGAGAGATTCGAACATCACCTCGTCGCTGTGAAAGTTGCGCGCGAAGCACACCGCAGGCGCGGCCACGAGCGCGAACACCGCCGCCGCGATGACGGGGCGTTTCAGCCAGGACGGCGCCTTGCGGTCGACGACGAGGGGTCCCGAGGTCGGAGAGGGTGGCGTCGCATCGCGGCCTTGTGGTGGTGGCGGCCACATCGGGCTCGATCGTGCGTCGTAGAGCGGATCGAGCTCATGGAGGGTGCGTCGGTCATCGCGCGCGATCGCCTCGCGGAATCGCTGGTCGTATTCGGCGAGCCTCCGCTGGATGTCCGCGGACTGTTGCTGACTGAACTGGAAGGAGAAGACCCCGGTCGGGAGCGTGATCGCGAGCAGCGTGTACTGGTAGCGGCCAGACCTGTAGAAATCTGTCGCGCGAATGCCTTGCATCGCCTGCAGGGGATGGATGCTCAGCACCGGTTCGGTGAACACCACGATGTCGAGCGGCAGGAGGTACGTCCCAGGAGGGGCGGGGAAGTCCACCCGAGTGATTCGTCGATGAACCGAGCTGAGGAGCCACCACGTGCAGATGAAGAGAGCCGCTGCGAAGGTCAGCCACCCGGTCGCCCCCAGGAGCGCATCGTCGCGGCGGACGTTGCCGATGCTCATGGTGAACAAGAAGTACGTGAAGATCGCCACGAGGATGACGCCGAACCAGCCGAGCTTGCGTAACTCGCCCATGTCGACGCCTGGAGTGGAGGCCAGCGCGCCCTGGGGTGGAGTTCCCGTGAGCGCAGCCGCGAGGCGCTCGCGAGACGCCTGTGGCAGTGCGTTGAAATGCGTCCGGATCATTGTAGAAGTCCCTCGCTATCGCGGTGCGGTCGGGTCGAAATCGCCGTCTGTAGTCCGGGCCAGGCGCCCATGACTAGCACAGGCGCCGTGCGAAGCGCCGCGGGCGGCAGCGTCCCGTTGCGTGCGCACGACCGCGCGCCGTCGCCGCGTCGCGCGGCCGCTCGCTGGCCTCCGCGGCGAGACGAGCGGGCGAGTGGGTCCTACGCGTGGGGGCGCACGGTCACGCTGAATCCGCCGCGGGTACCCCCCTGTGGCGTCGTCACGAGGATCACCATGCGGTACGGGTTGGTCGTCGCGTTGACGCGCGTGGTCTCGGCCGCGCCGGGCCCCCCCATGGAGGTGCTGTAGTCGCAGCTCACTACGCCGATGCCGCGGGTCGGGTAGCATGAGGTGTCGGTCGGCGACTGGGTCCAGGTGATGAGGTTCACGTCGACGCCGGCGTCCGGCGTGACCACGACGTCCCAGTCCGAGGCCCGCGGAACCGGCAGCGAGAACACCGCAAAGGGAGCCGGGAAGCGAGCGCTCATCGTGGCCGGTGCGCACGCCACGTTGCTCTGGGCGAACCACCGGGTGAGGTCCTCGGTCCAGCCTGCCGTGGTGGTCCCGCGCGTGGGCGAGTTGAAGACGATCTCGGTCTGCGTGGGGCAACCCGCGACCGCGGCGCCCGCATCGACCGGCCGCACGGCGCCGGCGTCTACCGGGCCGGGCGAGACCCCGCCGGCGTCTACCGGGCCGGGCGAGACCCCGCCGGCGTCTACCGGGCCGGGCGAGACCCCGCCGTCGCGCTCCGTGGGCTGGCTGTCGCCTCCGCCGCAGCCGACCGTCAGCAGCGCGACCGATGCGAGGAACCATCCGCCCGCCATCGTTTGATTCATCATTTGTAGCTCCCTGGGACGGCCGCCTCGGCCATCGTTTCAGTCAGGATTTCTCGGATAGCATGGGCCCGAAGGCGGTTGCAGGGCTGCACCCTGAAAGCTTCTGATAGAGGCCATTGCCCCCGGCGGGTCCCCGGGCGCCGCCGATCGGTTGCGCTCCCGCGTCGGGTCGTCTAAGCAACGCGAGTGACGGCACGTGAGGCCTGGGTGTCTGGTTTGGCCGAGCCGCTGCCCATCCGCGTCAAGGGGCCCTTCGGTGTGTACGGCGCCGCCGAGGCCGACGGCACCCGCCGCGTGGTGCTGCTCGCCGACCCGAACCTTCCGGCCGCGGAGGCGAGCGCGCGGCTCGATGCTATCGCGTGCGCCCACGAGGCGCTGGGCGGCGGGATGGTGCCCGCGTTCGTCCGGCGCGGGCAGTGGCAGGGGCGCCACTACGTCGTGCTCGCGAGCGACGGTCGGTGCGACGGGTGTGATGTGATCCAGACGCTGGCCGACGTCGGCGAGCGCGTGCCGTACGCCGCCGCGGTGGGCCTCCTCACGGCCATCTCCGCCGAGCTCCAGCGCGCCCACGGCACCGCCGCGCCGTCCGGGCGGCCCCACGCCGTCGGCTCCCTCTCCCTCACCAGCCTGCTTTTCTCCGACGAGGGACGGCCGTGGCTGCTCGGTTTCGGCGACGGCTTCCTCGCTGCCGCAATGGGCCCCTACGCGCCCCTCGCCGCGCCCGAACTCGCCCTCGGCGAGCATCCGTCGCCGGCGTCCGACGTGTTCGCGCTGGCCGCGTTCATGCGGACGATGGTGCCCTTCGTCGAGCTGCCCGCGGCCGTGTCTCGCGTGCTGCGCGGTGCCTCGCACGCCGAAGACGGCGCCGTGGCGGACTTCGTGCGGTCGGCCAACGCGTCGGTCTGGAGCCTGCCGCCGGCGCTGCGGCCCTCGCTCGGGACGCTCGACACTGCGTTCCGGACGATGCTGCGTATCCTGCGTGTGACGCCGGACGCGCTCGCCCACGCCCGCTTCGTCGCGCAGGTGATGACGCGCGAGAGCAGCGCCGGGGCCGATCGGCTGCGGGTAGCCGACGACGGGAGCTGGTTCGCGCTGGGCGCGGGCCCGCCGCAGCGCATCGCCTCGCGGGCGGCGCTCCGGCGCATCATGCTGCGGCTGCTGGCCTCGCACGAGGCGCGCCCCGGCGACGCCCTCGACGTCTGGACGCTCCTCGAGGCCGGGTGGCCTGGCGAGCAGCCCGACCCGGAGTCAGGCTCCAACCGCGTCTACGCGGCGGTGTATGCGCTGCGCCGACTCGGGCTGCGGGACGTCATCGAGCGCTTCGACGCGGGCTACCGGGTGCGCCCGGCGGTGGTCGTCGAGCGCGCCGCCGCGGAGGGCAGCGATGCCGGCCGTCGGCCTGGGTGATCCGAACAGCTCGCGCAAGTCCCACGAAGCACCGTCGTGAGCATTTCGAACCGCCCGTGGTGGTCAAACTCATGCGGAAAATGATGGCCGTCTACACTTTGGAGGGTTGTGCCGGAGCTTTGGAGGGTTGCGCCGGAGCTTTTTGATCGTTGCGCCGGAGCTTTGGAGGGTTGCGCCGGAGCTTTTTGATCGTTGCGCCGGAGCTTTTTGATCGTTGCGCCGGGTGCTCAGCCCGCGGTGCCGGGGGTCTTCTCCGCAGCGCCGGATCCCCCTGGTTCGCGCCGTCGAGAGCACCCGCGAGGGGATAAGCGACCCAACGCCCCAAAGCCCTTCTGGCATGAATCC
>CANJUR010000178.1 GCA_947477565.1 Deltaproteobacteria bacterium | reverse complement strand
TCTTCTCGTTGGCCGGAGCCCTGGCCGAAGTCGCGCACCCCCCTCGCGGGTAAACCACCAACCGGAGAGCCGGATGCGGGCAATCCGCCAGTCCGGTTCGGAGGGAGGGGCGGCCGGGGTCACAACCGGCCGTCCCTACCCCTATCAACTCCCTTATATGCGAAGTTCCCCTTGGTTCGCGCCGTCGAGAGCACCCGCTCACCGCGCTGGAGGAGCTCGCTGGCGCCACGCCGACGACCGACGCGTACCTCCCGCGCGGACGAGGGAGCCTATGCAGCGCCGGGCCGTCGCGCTCCCTGGCGGGCGCCGTCGCCACCATCGCGACCGGGCTGTCACGGTCCCCGGCGAGCCAAGGCGGCGTCCCGGGAGCTTCTGGCAGCGCTCGCGGGACGGTGTCCTGCTGATCATAGGCGTTCCGGTAACTGGAGCGGATCCGTGCCAGTGAGGGTGCCGCGTTGGTTCGCCTATCCTCCGGGGTGGCGCGACGGGCAGGGCCGTTGGACTGCGTGTCCCCCAAAAGGTCA
Source organism: Deltaproteobacteria bacterium (assembly GCA_947477565.1). Classification (GTDB taxonomy): domain Bacteria; phylum Myxococcota_A; class Polyangia; order Polyangiales; genus SCUS01. The sequence continues at coordinate 7,402 of CANJUR010000178.1, read as the reverse complement.
GTGGCGGATGAACGAGCCGTCGTTTTACAATCGGCCAATGCTTTCGGACTGGCTCAACGAGATTCCGCCTGGTTGCCGCGGACTCGGCAGGGAAGCCGAGTACATCGACTACAAGACCGCGTTTCCGAACGGTAGCTGGGATGATTTCGCGCGATCGCGAATGCTGTTCCCCGGGACTGCGCCGCTGCCACAGCGCGAACGGACACGCGAGGAGGAGCTCGCGCTCTGGCTGGCCGAGCACGACACGGGCGACCTCAACGCCGAGGAGCGCCAGCAGCTCTCCATCGGCATTACCCCGCGCCTGACCCCACGCCGCCTTTTGTTACGCTTCGGGCCGACCCTCGGGATGTGCGTAGCAGTCGGAGGAATGTTCAGCGCGATTCTTTGGAGCTTCCCCGTCGGAATGTTGATCTTCGTCGTGGGCGCGGTTGGCGGACAAGTCGCAGACATCGTCAAGCGTCGCGTCTCCTCCTGAGCCGCTTGCCTTTCGCCAAGTCTATCGCACACGGTGAGCGACGGGCCACGACAGCGAAGGGGGAGTTGTACCGCGAGCGAGGACCGAACATTTACTCCGCGAAGCGATCGTGGAGGGGCACCTGCGCGTCCCACAGCGCGTTCTGCTGCCTCGAAATCTCGTCCCACCGCGCGAGGAGCGGCTTGAAGCCTTTGGTGAGCGCCGCGATGCGCTCGTCGTCGGCCACCAGGAGGCGGCTCTCGGTGAAGGTGAGCTCGTCGCGGAGCGAGCCCAAGGCGATGCTGAGCGGTCGTGCTGCGGCTGCCATCACCGAGAAAATACCCGCTGCGACGATCGGAGAGCCATCGACTTTGCGCGGAGCGACCGCAAATGAGCGCGCCGCTGCCTGCGCGATCGCGCGGTGGCATCGAAGTACGCATCGCGCAGCCCTGCGCGATCGAGTGATGGGGGCGAAGGTCGCATCACGCGGCCCTGCGCGATCGAGCAATGGGGGCGAAGGTCGCATCGCGCAGCCCTGCGCGGTGGCTGCTCGGCTTGAAAGATGGCATCCCAACCGCGTCGTCGATGCGGCAGCACGTCGGCAACATGGGTGGCAGCGCTGCTTCGCGCGACAAAGCCCCCCCGCGCGACGACCAGCAGCCGCGCAGCGCGGCGTTGCCGGAGAGCGCCCACGCCGCCGGAGCGCCTGGCTCCCGCCGCCGAGGAGCGACTCGCCACGAGGCGCGTGTGCGTGAACGGCCGCGAGCTCGGCGCGCGCGCCGTGCGGGCATTGCGCGTGTTCCGAAGTCGTCGGCGTGTGCACGCACCGGCCCAAAGGTGCACGGCCGCCGAAGTGGGCCCTGCGTAGAGAGTGCCGTGCGCACGGGCTGAGGCCGTTGGACTACTCATCCCCTCGGGGCGGCAGGGGCCTATGAGCACCCGCGGAGAGCAAGGTCGGCGCAACGAGCGCGCGGCCGCAGCGGGCGTATCGACTTGCTGCGACTGCTGTGGCGAGCATACCGTCGCCCGCATGACGAACCCCGCACCCGGCGGTGTCACGACGAGGCTCGACGGAAACACGCTGGTCGTTTCGATTCGCCGCCGATCGTTCGACACTGTCGTGAACTCCCTGTGTTCTCTCTTTTTGCTCGCGATCCCTCTTCCTATTGTCCAGCAGGCACCCGCCGTCGCGGCCGCCCTCTCGCTGCCGCTCTTCGCGTTCGTGTACATGGGGCTGACGTCGGTTGTGAACCACGACACGGTGACGCTGGGGCGCACGCTCGAAGTGAGGACCGGCCCCTTGCCCTCGTTCGGATCCATCACGCTCGACACGGCCCGGATCACGTCCATCGAGCCGCGTGCTCAGCGTGTGACGCGCAGGCGCGTCTCGTACAACGTCGTCGCGCTCATCGATGGCGTGCCGCATGTCATCGTGACCCGCCTCCGCGTGGCGGAGCGCGCGCAGTCCGCTGCGAAGATCCTGAATTCACACCTCGCGGCGCTTCGAGCCGCGCCTGCCGCGTAGTTCTCCGCGGGGGATAGGCGTTCCAACGCCCCAGCCCTTCTGGCACGAATCCGCCAGAGTTTACATAACTCCCTTATATGCGAAGTTCCCCTTGGTTCGCGCCGTCGAGAGCACCCGCTCACCGCGCCTCGCTGGCCAGCGGCAAGGCCGACGGAGATCGACGACTGTATCGCCGACGGAGGAGTGCCGATGTCATCGTTGCACGCGAGGTCGCGACCGTCGCAAGTGCCCTCGCGCAGGTACAGCAGCGTGTTGAATGCCGACCCGGCGGTATCAAACACGTAGGTCCCCGTGCGGGGCGCGGTCCAGCGGTAGACGACCTCTGCCGCGTCGGTGCCACCCCGCACGTGACCCGCAGGAACGCCGCACGCCGCGGTGTCCAGCAGGCCTGACCTGCCCACGGTCGAACCACTCGCAACGCCCGTCCCGACGACCGACCCGAGCGGAACGATCTCGCAGGAGGCGCGGGCATCGGTCTCAGCCAGTCCCGTGTCCGCAGGGGTGAGCGTGTCGTCGGAAGCAGGAGCGTCTACCGTGCTGGCGTCGGCGGTCGGTAGCGCTCCGTCCTCCGGCGCCGGCACGTCGACGGATGCTGCAGTGTCGACCAGCGGACGATCGCGGGCTGTCCCCGAGGCTCCGTCCCGCGTGGGCGGCGGCGCATCGAAGCGGCCGACGGCGCCACTGTCCGGCCGAGCGACCGCGTCATTCCCTCCCGCGTCGCCGTTGGCAACCGTCAACGAAGGGTCGACGCCAGCGGCGCAGGCACTCACGATCACGGGCGCGGCCGACCACCAGATACTCCCCCAACTTCGACCCATGAATCCCCCCCACCTCCGACGACAGACGATACGCGGCGGACGCTATCACCTTCGGGACGACGTTGGGGCGGCTGTCGCGGAGGTTCGCCCGTAACCTGGTGCGTCGGGGGGGGTTCTCAGAGGCCGAGCCAGGGGTGCGGGCGGTGGCGCGGTGATCCTGCAGATGCAGGCGCTTGTCCTCGCGGGCCTCGTAGAGATCAGGGCGCGTCCGCGACGCACGAGTTCTTTGTCACGGTGGGCGCGGCACGCCTGGCCGTAGACCCTCCGCGCGCCTCGTGCGGGGGCATGGGTATCGAGCCGCTCCCACGGGGTGGATCACGGGTGCTTGTCGGGACTTCTTCCGCCAAACAGCCGACACCCACGGGCGGGTGCGAGTACGTCGTAGCGGAGCGCTGAGGGAGGCCGCCGGGTGGGTCACGAAGCCGATACCACCAAAGCCGATACGCCACTCCGTAAGCTCTTACTCTCAGAAACCAAGTCGAGGATCATTACGACCCAGGGGAGACGACATGAAGATCGAAGAGCTTCGACAGATCTTGAAGCCGCTCAATGCGGAGGCCGTTCGGCGACTCGCCGGTAAGCTTGAGATTCAAGCACGCACCAAGGCGGAGCTGGTGGAGGCGATCGCCTCACGATACGCGCGTCGACCGGTTGCCGTGGTGGATAGCCTTCTCCTCCATGACTTACGTCAGTGCCTCAAAGACTGGCACTGCGACACAACACTCGGCACCTTCTACTTTACCAACTTGTTGGGTGCGAACGTCGCCGAACTGCGTGCTACTGCGCACCGACTGTGGGTGGAAAACTGGCGTCCTTCCCGAGACGGTGATCGGGTGGTCGCTGGAGGCGTCGTCACCTCAATTCTCGTGGACGGCATCGACGCAGTTGAGGAGCAGTTATCTTTCCTCGCCGACGGGGAAGAGGAATCGCCCGAGGAAGAGCGTTCTGACTACGAGGACATACCCACTGCGGGCGACTCGCTGGTTGAGGGCACTCAGAAGAATCTCGCTCAGTTTCAGCAGGATGCAGTTAACAAGCTAACCCGACGACTCGAAAACGGACGCCGTCGGGCTCTGCTTTGCCTTCCGACGGGAGGCGGAAAGACTCGCACCGCGCTCCATCTTCTGCTGACGAAGTATGTCGCCGAGGGAAGAAAGGTTCTGTGGGTGACCCACCGTCTCGATCTCCTCGATCAGGTTCATGAGGAGGTTCGCGAGACTCTTTGGCTGATCTCTCGTCGACGGCCCTACGTCCGCGTGTCTCATGTCTACGGCGGGGCGACGAACGTGTCTGGTGACGTGATCCTCGCCTCCTCGATGACTCTCGTTCGCAACGAGGAGGTGCTGGCCGCGCTGAACCGCGACAAGTCACTGGCAGTCGTCGTCTATGATGAGGCACACCGGCTCGTCGCCGAAAGTACCTGGAATGCAATCCAACGCCTACTTCAAGGCGACCGTGCTCTCCTTGGACTGACTGCGACGCCCTATCGAAAGGATCCCCGGGAGACAGAACTGCTGGAGCGTGTGCTTGGAAAGCCAGCTTACTTCCAGTCCTTCCGCGAACTTCTTCAAGTCGGTTTTCTCGCGCGGCCTGTTTTTCTCCGGCAGAGCATGCGGTCGACCGAGAAGTTCAAGCTTTCTGAGGCCAACGCGAAGGACACGCGACGTGCCGGCGACTTCACGCCAGAGGTCCTCGCCGCGCTCGCGAGGCACGGAGAGCGGGATAGCGAGATCGTCACGCACTGGTGCTCCCAGCAGAACCAGTTTGGCAAGACGATTGCCTTCGCTTGTGACATCGAACACGCAGATCGGCTCGCAAGGACGTTCAAGGTACGTGGTGTCCTAGCCGAATCACGACACAGTCGCCAACCCCCGGAACACCGTCGGCGCATCCTTCACAACTTCAAGGAGGGCACGACGCGGGTTCTGGTGAACGTGGGGATTCTCACGGAGGGCACAAACGTCCCCGACACCAAAACGGTACTTCTGGCTCGTCCCACGCTCAGCCGGTCCCTTTATATGCAGATGATCGGTCGGGGCGCGCGCGCGGACCGAACACCGTTCAGGGGAAGACCGTCTTCTATGTGATCGACTGCGTCGACAACTTCCAACTACATGGTTTTGAAAGTGCTGGAATCGAGGTTGCGAAAGAACTTGAGGAGGCGGTGCGTCAGGTCGATGATGTAGTCGCCACACCGGGAGCGGGCTCGCAGACGACCACGACAACGTCCCCACCTGAGCCGCGTTTGGGTGTGTCGGCTCCTCGCCGGGCTGATGCTGCGCTGCGGCTGCTGCTTCGAGGCTTCACGCCGTCCGCCTACACGCTTTGGGGCGAGTTGCGCTGGCGGGGGTTGGACGGGCAGGAGCCTGGATCGGCGGCCGTCTTCCTCGAGACGCGCGGCCACGTCGAGGCTGCCCTGCAGCGCCTCCGGACCGCGAGGGCCGGAGAAAACTTCGAGCGAATGGATGCCGAAGGAATCGAACTCGATGTCCTTGGAGCGCTGCGTTTTGATGAGTGGACGGCTGCCTGGACCTCGTACCGGATGCACGGCCATGAACCGGAGCTTGTCGAGGCGACATCGGCTCCCATCGATCAGAATGAGGTGTTCCTGGCCGAGCGCATTGTCGCAATGGTCAACCAGCACCCAGACTGGTCATACGATGAATGGCACGCTTTTCTCCTGACCGACACGTTTCTTCGGAGTGATCTGGAGGCCGTATTCGGAGGGGTAGAGGCCTGCGCGACTGTACTTGCGTCCGTCGGACTTGAACTCCAGCGACTCCAACTGGTGGAAGAGCCCCCCGCCAACACGATTGCGACCCGAAGCTTCGAGCAGGATGCTCGTGATTTTTCGACGATCGCCTTTGCGCTCCTACCGCGCGATGCCGACGGCCATTCCCGCGAAACCAAGATCATCGACATTTCGTGCGGCCTCCTCTTCGGTAAGGAAGCTTTTCCTCCACTGTCTGTCTCGGCCATAACGGATGACGACATTCGCGAGGCTGCGACCCGCCTCGGGGAAGGCATTTCGAGTGACCGGGGCGCAGAGGAGATGGACCACCTCCTACGTGTTGTGCTGGCCGACGAGCGGGTCAGTGAGCGGGAAAGACAGGTGCTCGAACTTGTGGCTCCATTCCTAGGTGTTCCCGAGGAGATCCTCGCGGGAAGGCTTGCAGGGATCAAAGAGCCTGACGTCGGCGCCGCGCGCGAACTACTGAGCAACTCCGGGATGGTGGCCTGCAATGTCTGCAGTGAAGTACTGCCGGAAGGCAGTCGCTATTGCGGAGGTTGCGGCAATGCGATTGGAATCCCACCGGACTCCGATGGGCCGGAACCGACTAAGAGCGCGGCCCCTCCACGCGGGTCCCCCTTGAGCGAAAGCAACGGCCCCACTTCGGACGAGGGTCCCCCGGATACCTCCGCCCACCCGAATCCCGATAGTCGCAGGGGAGATGATCCCAAGGGAGGACAGGCTGCCGAACCAGAGGTCGACTGTGTCGTGTGCATGTCCTGTCGAGCAACATGGCCCCTTGGAAGCCGTCATTGCGGTGCGTGTGCGGCTCCGATCACGTCGCCGAGCGTGGTGGCGATCACGTCGATTCCAGAGGTTCCGGGCTCGGGCGCAAACGCTCCGGATCCCGGCGACTTCCTCTCTCCGGCCCTTCGCGGCAACCCACGAGCCGGTTACGCAGTGGAAGACTGGCTACACGCCCATCTCGTTACTGAGTTTGGACCCGACCGAGTATCGCAAAACGTCGCCCGCTTCGGCCGTGGACAATCAGACTTCGTGATTCGGTGGAGTGGCGCTGAATTCCACATCGAACTGAAGCACGTCGCGCAGCGCAACGGCTCGTTTCACTGGTCTAGCCTTCAGGTCGACCTCGCACGCCAACTACCCGGCGCGGGGCATCGCTATGCCCTGGTCATCGCGCACCCCGTAACGGAGGGTGACTACGAACTCTTCTGGTGCGACGACCCTTTGACAACATTCCGCGATGTACCCAAGACTACCATCTATCACTACACGCATGTTGTGGATCACACAGATCACGAAGGACCGGCTGGATGGGACCGCGCGGCCCCGACTGTGGATCTTCAACAGACGCAGTGTTCGATCAAGTTCGTGATCCGTCTTCATGCGCGCTGTTACGAAGGCATGCGGTCTATCAGCCATGGCGAGAATCCGATCGCGCCGATCCTCGATTGGCGCGACGGCTTACTCGACAGTTGATCAGCCATCGATTCCTCGACATGTTCTCTACCTTGGTCCTCAGCCAGGCATGGTGTGTGCCGATCTAAGTTGATGACGGCACCGACTGCTGGGGGGATAGGCGTTTCAACGCCCCAGCCCTTCTGGCACGGATCCGCTAGAGTTTACATAAGAGATAGCGATTTGGCGAAGCGCCACCGCGGTCGAGTGGCAGTCAACCAAGCGGCATCAGGCGCTTCGCCAAGTCGCGGTTGAACGAAGCCGCGGGCAGACCCCACCCAGTGGCACGTCACGCAGGGCAACGGACCAGAATGCGAGTCAACCCTTCGTGATGACAGCAGATTTCGGGTCCAGAGCCACTATGTGGAAATTGGACAGGCACCTCTGCCGCGAGG
>CANJUR010000177.1 GCA_947477565.1 Deltaproteobacteria bacterium | reverse complement strand
AGGGAAAACAAGCCATTGCGATCGGCGGTGTCAGGAGGTCCGAGGCTCACCCGTCCGACAACCCTGCTCACCCGTCCGACAACCCTGCTCACCCGTCCGACAGCCCTGCTCACCCGTCCGACAACCCTGCTCACCCGTCCGACAACCCTGCTCACCCGTCCGACAACCCTGCTCACCCGTCCGACAGCCCTGCTCACGGCCATTCTCTCGGTGTTTTTGCGACGACACCGTCCGTTCGCGGCGTCGGCCTCGCACGAAAACCCCTTGATTTCGGCCGTCGCGGCGGTTGAACAGGGTGTCCCGGGCGCTGCGCAGGGTCGTCGCGGCGCTGATCAGGCGGCGGGGGAGGGTGGAAGGGTCACGCGACCTCACGCCGCGCTGCCGCGCACCCCCTTACTCCCTCCTGGAACCTGGGATTCGGAGTACTTCGCAGCGTCTTCGGTGCCGGACAGCACAAAGAGCGACGTCGCCTGCTCCGAACTCCAGCGGAGCCGACCCCTGTCCATCGTGCTTGACGCACCGAGCCGGGGGAGCGCACTCCCACCCGTGGAGGCCTTCGATGCTCAAGCGACTTGTTTCCTCGATGAGTGTGACGCTGCTGCTGGCTCTGTCAGGCTGTGATGGCACGACCATCGTCGGCGGAAGCGACGCCGGGCGAATGGACGCCACCCCCGACGTTCAATGCGCGGCACCGCAAATCGCATGCGGGACGAGCTGCATCGACCCGCAGACGGACCCCAACCACTGTGGCAACTGCGGCACCGCGTGCCTGCGCGCGGAGGCCTGCGTGACGGGGCGCTGCACGCTCCAGTGCCCGGCAGGACAGGCGCTCTGTGATGGTCACTGCATCGACGTGAGCGTCGATCGCACCCACTGCGGCAACTGCGGCACACGATGCGAACAGGGCCTCGTGTGCGCCAGCGGGCAGTGTTCACTCGAGTGCGGCGCGAGCCTCGCGACGTGCGTGAGCCCGGGCGGCGCGACGGACGCCGGCGCCGACGCAGGAGCCGCGCGCTACTGCGCCAACACGCAGACCGACCCGGTCCACTGCGGCGCATGCAACAACGCTTGCCCGAGCGGACAGCGCTGCGAGCGCGGGGCGTGCGTCACCACCTGCTCGACCGGGCAGACGGTATGCGACGGGCGCTGCGTGGACACCGCCGCGGACAACGCCCACTGCGGCGCGTGCGGAAGGGTCTGCCCGACGGGCCAGATCTGCTCCGTCGGGACGTGCCGCGTCTCGTGTGGCGCCGACACCACCCAATGCGACGGGATCTGCCGCAACACGGACACCGACAACGCCCACTGCGGCGCATGCGGCATGGCGTGCCCGAGCGGGCAGCTGTGCTCCGGTGGAGTGTGCCGAGTGTCGTGCGGAGCAGGCACCACCGACTGCGACGGGACGTGCCGCGACCTCCAGAGCGACAACCACAGCTGCGGTGCGTGCGGAACCACGTGCGCGAGCGGACAACTCTGCTCCGGTGGAGTGTGCCGCGTGTCGTGCGGAGCAGGCACCACCCACTGCGACGGGGTGTGCCGGGACGTGCAAAGCGACAACAACAACTGCGGCGCATGCGGCATGGCGTGCCCGAGCGGGCAACTGTGCTCGGCGGGGACGTGCCGAGTGTCGTGCGGAGAAGGAACCACCCAATGCTCAGGCGTCTGTCGCGTGCTCGTCAGCGACAACACCAACTGCGGCGCGTGCGGTACGCGGTGCGCCGCCGGGCAGAGCTGCTCCGGTGGAGCCTGCGCGCTCTCGTGCACGGCCGGATTTACCGCGTGCGTGCCGGGGGGAATGACCTCCATCGGGTACTGCACCGACCTGCAAAACGACCGCGCCAACTGCGGCGCGTGCGGCACCTTCTGCGCCGCCGGGCAGATCTGCGAGGCCGGCCGCTGCGCCCTCTCCTGCGCGTCCGGGAGCACCCACTGCGGCGGCGCCTGCCGCGACACGCAGACCGACCGGGCGCACTGCGGCGCCTGTGATCACGCGTGCGGCGCCGGACAGATCTGCGAGGCCGGCGCTTGCGTGGTCTCCTGCGGGAGCGGACTCGCGGCCTGCGGGAGCACCTGCCGTGACACGCAGACCGACCGGTCGAACTGCGGCGCGTGCGGCAACCCCTGCGGGAGCGGACAGATCTGCGCGGGCGGCACCTGCCTGCTCTCCTGCGCGTCGGGACAGACCAACTGCTCGGGCGCGTGCCGCGACCTCCAGGCCGACCGCGCCAACTGCGGAACCTGCGGCCGCCCTTGCGCCACCGGGGAGGTTTGCGCCGCGGGGGCGTGCGCTCTCTCGTGCCCGTCGGGGCAGGTGGCGTGCAGCGGAGCGTGCGTATTCACCTCGCGCGACCCGGCCAACTGCGCCGGTTGCGGCAACGCCTGCCCGGTGCGCGCGAACGCGAGCCCGACCTGCGCAGCAAGCGCCTGCGGCTACGCCTGCAACAGCGGCTCGGCGGACTGCAACGCCACCGCCACGGATGGGTGCGAGGTCAACGTACTGGGCGATCCGGCCCACTGCGGCCGCTGCAACAACGCCTGCGCCCGGCCGGACGGAACGAGCGCGGCGGTGTGCACCCTCGGCGCATGCAGCTTCACCTGCGCCGCCAACCGCGGCAACTGCGACAACGCAGCCGCCAACGGCTGCGAGGTTGACCTCACCACCGCCGCCGCCCACTGCGGGTCGTGCGGGCACGGATGCGCGACGGGGCAGATCTGCGTCGCCGGGGCCTGCCTGCTCGCGAGCCAGGGATGCAGCGACGCCGCGGCGTTTCGCATGGAGATCGTGCCCGGGCTCTGGGCCTGCGTGCACACCGCCAACATCACCACGTACGACCAGAACGCCGCGATGTGCGCAGCGGGCTTCACCCCGCCGACCTTCGACCTCGTGAGCTCCCTCCGCCTCTTGATGCCCACGCCGGATCAGTCGGCGGCGTTCTTCACCTGGTACCGCGCCCTCGCGACGAGCGGAGACACCAACTACATCCGCACCGGGCAGAAGCGCCGCGGCGGCTGCACCCCGGATGCGCACGGCGACCTCTACGTGTCGTCGTTCAACGCAAACAGCACCACCGGGGGATGGAACGACCTCTACGTCAACGGAGGCTCGTGCAACCTCGGGACGGACTCCGCCAACAACATGTCCCACATCCTCGCGGGCACGCTCTGCGTGCGCGGCGTCGCAGTGCTGCCCCACATGTGACCAACGACCGACTCCCGCCGACGCAGACAGAGCTATCCGAACAAACCTCGCGCGTGCGACATTTCGCGTCACGCACGCAGGGGACTGTTCCTGCGGCGAATCACACGGGAGTCATTTGGAATGCGTGAGCGCTTGAATCGGTCCTGGGGTCCGCCATGGATCCTTTTGTTGACGGCTTGTGCGCTACTGGCGTGCACCGGCGCTTCGGTGGTGGGCGGCCAGGTGGACGCCGCGGTCGATGACGTCCCCGCAGACACCTCGGTGATGGACATCATCGACGCCGCGGCGATGGACATCATCGACGCAACGCCCGCGACCGACGTGGTGGACGTGCCCGCCGCCGACATCGGCCCTGCCGTCTGTACCTCCGACGAGCAGTGTGGCGCCGGCAGCAACGAACCGTACTGCGATCCGATTCTCCATCACTGCGTGCGCTGCGTTCCTGGCGAGCGCGACCGCTGCCCGGCCTCGCAGCACTGCGACCCGACGACCTACGAGTGCGCGCCGGGCTGCCGCTCCGACGAGGGATGCGCGCCGATCACCTCCGACGCGGGCGCTCCGGACGGCGGCGCGGCCACGAACCGCTGCGACATCGCCGTGCACCGCTGCGTCGAGTGCGTGACCAACAACCACTGTCCGCCCGGCAACGTGTGCGCCGGCAACATGTGCGTGCGCGGCTGCGACGCGACCCGCGCGTGCCCCGGGGGCGACACCTGCTGCGGCGGCGGCTGCGTCGATGTCAGCACCAACCCCGGCAACTGCGGGATGTGCGGGCGCGGCTGCGCGTTCGCCAACGCCGAGCCCGTCTGCCGTGCAGGCGCCTGCGCCGTCGGGACCTGCAACGCCGGCTACGCCGATTGCGACATGCTCAGCGCAAACGGATGCGAGGTCTCCATCGCGACAGACCTCGGCAACTGCGGTGCGTGCGGTCGCGCGTGCCCGGTTCCGCCGAGCGCCACTCCTGCGTGCCGCATGGGCACCTGCGGCGTCGGCATCTGCGCGGGCGGCTTCGGCGACTGCGACGGCGATCCGAACAACGGCTGCGAGACGGACATCCGCGTGACCGCGACCCACTGCGGCGCGTGCGGCATGGGCTGCCCCGCGGTCGCCAACGCCGAGCCCACCTGCACGGCAGCCACTTGCGGGTTCGCCTGCCGCATGGGCTTCGGCGACTGTGACGGCGACCCGACCAACGGCTGCGAGGTGGACCTCATCACCTCGTCGCAGCACTGCGGCGCGTGCGGCACCGCCTGCTCGATGCTGTCCAACGCGACCGTGGCCTGCATCGCCAGCCGCTGCGCCGTCGGGACGTGCACGGCGGGCTTCGCGGACTGCGACCACACCAGCACCAACGGCTGCGAGATCGACGTGCGGGCCAACTCCGCCAACTGCCGCGCGTGCGGCACCGTGTGCCCGAGCGGGCAGGTGTGCGCGGACAGCGTGTGCAGCGTTCCGTGCCCGCCGGGGCAGTCCCGGTGCGGCGGGGTGTGCACCAACACCGCCAACGACCCTGCGAACTGCGGCGCGTGCGGCCGCCCGTGCGGCACCGGGCTCCTCTGCGGAAGTGGCGCCTGCGTGAACACGTGCTCGGCGGGCCAGGTGGTGTGCTCCGGGGCGTGCGTCACCGCGGCGACGGACAACACCCACTGCGGCGCGTGCGGCAACCGATGCGACACGGGCTACCAGTGCACCGCAGGGTCGTGCGTGCTCACCTGCCAGACGGGCACCGTGGCGTGCGGACGCACCTGCGCCAACCTGCAGACGGACAACGCCAACTGCAACGTCTGCGGGCACGCGTGCACCGCGGCCGAGCACTGCGTCGCGGGAGCTTGCACCCTCGTGTGCCCGACCCCACAGGTGGCCTGCGCGGGCCTCTGCGTGGACCTCACGCGCGACCCAGGCAACTGCGGCGCTTGCGGCACGACCTGCCTCACCGGCTGCGTGACCGGCCGCTGCTCTACGATCATCGACATCGAGGCAGCGCAGGACAACAACTGCGCGCTCTACACCTCCGGGCGCGTCTTCTGCTGGGGGTACAACGGCGGCATCAACCGCAGCGGCGGATCGTACGGACACAACCCGACGCCGGTGCAGGTGATCGACAGCATCGGTGCTCCGCTCGATAACGTCGTGCAACTCGCTGGCTCGGCCAGCGCGATGTGTGCGCGTCGCTCCACGGCCACGGTGCGCTGCTGGGGCAGCGGCCTCGCAGTGACCACCGTGCCAGGCCTCGCGAACGTCACCGATGTGAGCGGCCGCGCCACGGCGTTCTGCGGCGTCACGGGCGGCGCGGTGGTGTGCTGGCCGTCCACGACGCTGGCGATCGGCGCGCCGGTCGCGGGGCTCACGGACGCGACGCAGGTCGCCGTCGGGGTCGGGTTCAACTGCGCGCTGCGGGCAACCGGCGCGGTGGCGTGCTGGGGCGCCAACACCTACGGTCAGCTGGGCAACGGAACGCTGACGACCAGCGCTACCGTCCCTGTGGTGGTGACGGGGCTCACGGATGCTGTGTCGGTGACCGCGGGCGAGCACTTCGCCTGCGCGCGTCGGCGCACTGGCGCGGTGGTGTGCTGGGGCCGCAACCAGTCGGGGCAGCTCGGCGACGCCTCGATGACCAACCGCCCGAACGCCGTCGAGGTGATGGGCCTCGCGGGGGCGACGACGCTGCGCGCGGGCCTGCGCCACGCGTGCGCCATCGGCACCGGGGGCCAGATGCGCTGCTGGGGAGAGAACACCGCCGGCCAGCTTGGCGACGCAACGCAGGTCAACCGCTCGGTCTCCACGGCGGTGGTCGGGCTCGGGCCGCAGCGCGCGATGGCGCTCTATGCGTCGCACTCGTGCGGGCTCGGGGTCGATAGCCTCGTGCGCTGCTGGGGCTACAACCCCTACGGCCAGGCAGGCGGCGGAACCGAACTGCGCTCGACGCCGATCGCCATCACGGGCATCGCCGACGCGGTCGATGTTGCGCAGGGGGCCGGGGCAAACCTCGCCACCGGCGCAGGAACAAGTTGGCGCTGCGTGTTGCGCCGCACCGGGGCCGTGGCGTGCTGGGGATCGGCCTCGCAGGGCAACGCCTCCGGGCAACTCGGGGACGGGACGACGGTTACGCACACGCAGCCGGTGGCGGTCACGGGGCTCAACAACGCGACGCGCATCTCCGTGGCGGGCTCTGTCGTTTGCGCGGTGCGCGCCGACCAGACGGCGGTGTGCTGGGGACTGAACAACTACGGCCAGCTCGGCGACGGGACGACGGTCAACCGCGCCGTGCCGACGCCTGTGATGGGTCTCGTCGGCGTGGCGGAGATCCATACCGACGGCATCCACACCTGCGCGCGCCTCAACGACGGCTCAGTCTGGTGCTGGGGCTACAACTACTACGGCGAGCTCGGGCAAAACGACCAGCTCCAGCGCAGCGCGCCCACCCGCATCGCCGCACTCGGCACCAACGCGCGCGAACTCTGGGTAGGCAACAACTACGGCTGCGCGCGGCTCGCGTCGGGTCAGGTGCACTGCTGGGGGCGCAACATCGAGGGCCAGCTCGCAGACGGGAGCAGCACCAACCGCTACCTCCCCGGCCCGGTGACCACCACGGCCTCCACGGTGACGATGCCGGTGCTGCTCGCGGGCATCACGGCGCTGTCGTTCTGCGGCCCGGCGCACTGCGTGGCGCGCGGCGTCGGCACCACTGAATTCTGGGAGTGGGGCTACGGCTACGGCGGCAATCGCGCGCGCGTCGATGCCGGTTGGGCGGCGTTCAGCGCGTTCAGCACCAACTCCGGCTACGGCACTTGCACCATCCGCACGGTGGCCGGCGCGCGGGTTACCACGTGTACCGACTACGGTGAGTTCGGCCTCATCGGCAGCGGCACGACGCCCTACTCGGGCACGGCTACCGTCGTCGGCGGCGAGCGCTTCACCACCATCCGTGTGAGCCCCAACGCGTACGGCCCCACCTGCGCGATCGACACCGGCGGACAACTCTATTGCTGGGGCTGGACGGGCGACAACTCGCTCCTCGCGGCGGGCCTCGACGGCATCACGCACGCGCCCGCATTGATCACCACGCCCTGAGTCCCACCGTCCCGTGAGCGCGCCCCACACACCGCGGGCGCGCTCGCTGCTCACCACGCGATAAGCAGCCCCGACGTTTCGGGCACGGCCCCCGCTCGGGGTGACCCAACGCCCCCCACGTACTACCCCTCGGTCAGCGCGAATCGCACGCGACGGTCACGCCGCCCCGGCACATTCGCGCGAGGTGATCACAGCCTGCGCACGCCTGACGAAACAGCGCCGCCGCTGGCAGGTCGAGCGCGATGGCTGTTCCGCGCTCGGTCATCACCCCGAGGTGGCGGTAGCCGAGCATCTCGCCCTGCGAGCACGCCTGCGGAAACACCGGCAGCGGCGGGTTGCGCGGTGCGCCGCGCCCGGAAGCGAGCGTGGGCCCTGATCATAAACCCGGCCAACTCCGCCTGTGTGGCCCGTCGGGCTGAAGCCTGAGGGTCGACCCCATGTTCGGGGTTCGTGTGTTCGCCTCCCCGCGCAGGTGGTGCAGGCGGTAACGTGACCTCCCGGACCCCCAGAGATGAGGTCAACCATCCGCTCCAAGGGGGTTGGGGTGAGGTCTCGCAGGGGGGATCGATCCTTCCGGGGCCTCTCCATAGCCCTCCAGCGGGTCGTTGCTTCCGATCGCCCGCGGATCGGGCGCCTGCTTTCGCTAGCCTCTGACCTCCTGACACCCTCGTTGTCGCGAGTGCAATCGCAGAGGGGCACGGAGGGTCTTGCGCGGCAGAGTTCCCACTGAGGAGTCCCCTCGTTTTTCATCGAGGAGCGTCGGTGTTTGCACGAGCCCCCTTCCCCGCTGCCGCGCGCCCTACCCCCACAAGTGGGGGCAGGGCTCAGGGTGCTGACAGGTTCGCGATT
>CANJUR010000176.1 GCA_947477565.1 Deltaproteobacteria bacterium | reverse complement strand
GGGGGCTCGCGAACCCCACCGGTCACTTCCGGCGTCGGGTACGAGCGGTGGCTTTCTCGACCCAATGGAAGCCTCCGACTTCGATCCAGCGGCGGTCCGCGCGCAAGCTCGGTTTCCTCGGCCCGCGCTTGTGCGACGGTTTCCGGGTCTGTGTTTCAGCAGAGTTACGAGCGTTCCCCGCATCCCTGCTAAAGTCCCGCGCAGGCGGGTCGCTCAATCCCAGGCTCCCACTTCAGCGGTTGCAGGCCCGCGCGCGGGCGTGTCCGCAACCGTGGAGTGGGCGCTCCCTTCCCGCAGAGATCAGGTCAACCATCAGCCTCCGGGGAGAGGGGCTGCGCGGCAGCGAGGGGTGAGGTCGCGAGGGCTTCGACGCATCACCGACAATTCAGTTTCACCGATTGCCCAGGAGCGGTTCATTTCGACCACGGCGAGCAGTCGTTGATATCGAATCTATGGTGTATGCAGAAAATCGGCGAATGTGTCGAATGCGGCAGTCAGAACGGAGTGTGGTTGCGATGTCCCCTTTGGGCTCGCCGCGCCGGTCGTCGTCCGAATACCGCGGAGACCGCATCGCCGACCGCTACCATCGCTGGTTGATCCCCTCTCCGCCGCCGACGTAGCCTCCGCCCCACGCATGCCCGCACCTCTCTCCGAAGCAGCCCTCGACGCGATCCTCGCCCTGCAGTTCACCGTCGCCTGGGCCGGGGAGGGCCGCTGCTCCCCCCGTCGCCTCGGGTGGTGGGACACCGACCTCATCGACGCTGACGGCGGCGGCGACCTCCTCGCCCGGCTGCTCCCGCAGACCCACGCCTGGGCCGCCCTCGACGCCGTCCGTGAGGCCGCCCGGCAGGCCGATGCGCGCGCCCGCAGCAAGATGGCCGACCCCGACCAGGTGCGCTCCCTCTTCTTCCTCGGCTTCGAACTCGACGAGCAGCTCAGCGACCGCCTCGCCTCGCTCAAACACACCGGCCAGGCCCCCGCCGCCGCCCTCTCGCTCCCGCTGCCGCTGACCGCTGACTTCTCGCGCGACCAGCTCCTCGCAGCCCTCCACCGCGGTGACGCTGCTTTCACCGTCCTCCCCGGTGGGCGCCAACTGAAAGGCCGCCCTCCCGCCGCGCCCGAGGCCATGATCGCCCAGCTCGCCGCCGCACTCGCCCCCCTCTCCGACCAGTATCCGCTGCCCTTCTTCAAGCTCCAGGGGTGACGGCGTGCCCACCGCCGGCTCCGACCCACCGACCGACCCCGCGCCGCGCCCCGCCGAGGCAACCGTCGTCCATGCGCGCCTCAAGAGTCTCGCCCTCGGCGTCGAAGAGTCCCGCTCGTACTGGGAACACGTCGATCCGACCATCCCTGCCGCCCGCCGACCGCTCGCCGCCTTCGAGCAGCGGTGGTTTGGCAACAAGAGCCTCGAGCGCGTTCGCTTCCTCCTCGCCGCCTTCGCCACACGCTACGACGCCGTCCCCGAAGCCCTCGCCGCCCTCCGTCGCTGGACCTCCCTCGACGCCAGCACCCGACACCTCGTCTGCCACTGGCACCTGCAGTTCTCCGATCCGCTCTACCGACGCTTCACCGGAACCCTCCTCGTCCAGCGGCGCGCCCTCCGCGACCCGAAAATCGATCGCGATGTCGTGCTCCGCTGGGTGAAAAATGAGTTCCCCGGTCGCTGGGCCGAGGCCACCTGCGTGCAGTACGCGAGCAAGCTTCTCTCCGCCGCCTCCGAGGCCGGGCTCCTGTCGCCGCGCCGTGACCCGCGCACCCTCCCGCTGCCCCGCGTTCCCGACGTCGCCCTCGCGTATCTCCTCCAACTCCTGCGCGGCATCGACTTCGACGGAACCCTCATCGATAACCCCTACCTCGCCTCCGTCGGCCTCGTGGAGGGCGTCCTCGACCAACGCCTCCGCGCGCTCCCCGGGGTCACCTTCCGCCGGATGGCGCAGCTCACCGAGTTCGAGTGGGACGCGCCCTCGCTCACCGCCTGGGCAGAGACCGCACGATGACTGAACCGCTCTTCGCCGAAGACTCGCTCACGGAAGCTTTTACCGCGCTACGTAAAGATCTCCTCGCCCCCGCCGGGCCGCAGATCAGCACGATGCGCAACTACCGCTTCGCCATCCTGCCGTACCGCCCGAAGGATGAGTTCAAGCTCCGGCAACTCATGCGGCGACTCACCGATGAACTCTGCCGCGAGGGATGGGGCGTGCTGCCGATCTCGCTCCAGAAGATTCTCCTCGACCGCGTTCGCGCGACCGGCGAGGGCAACGTCGAGTCGCTCATCGCCCGCGAAAAACGCCTCTTCGACAAAGACCCCGACCGCGCGCTCGCACACCTGCGCGACAAGATCGCCCCGCACATCGAAGGCCCCGACGGCATCGCCGCCGACGTCGCGCGACTCATCAACGACTTCGCCGAAGCCCACCCCGATCGCACCGACCGCACCCTCGTGCTCCTCGGGCGGGCCGGGGCGCTCTACCCCTTCTTCCGATCGTCCGCGCTGCTCAAGCACATCGACGGAAAGACCCGGAATATCCCCGTCGTCCTGCTCTACCCCGGCGAACGCAAAGACACGACCGCCCTCTCCTTCATGGGCGAACTCGACGCCGATCGCGACTACCGCCCCCGCATCTACCCGTAAGGCCACACCCCGCCATGATGATCCGCGACCTGTTCGTTGCCGACGTGACCCGCGACATCCCGCCGGTCGTGTACTTCCACGAACAAAGCCCCGCCCGGCTCCACGCGGAGGTCAGCGAGTACATCGTCACCGGCGGCTATCCCGCCGACGATCCGCGCAGCCGACGCGTCAAATCGGGCATCCATGAGCAGTTTGTCCACCTGCTTCGCGGGGTCGTCCACGAGCTCTCGAAGAAGGGCGGCCCGGAGCTGCCCGCGTCGTGGATCTCAGGCTTCTTCGGGTCGGGAAAATCCAGCTTCGCCAAGCTCCTCGGACTCGCTCTCGATGGCATCAAGCTCCCCGACGGGACGCTGCTCGCGCAGGCCCTCCTCGCTCGCGACGACTCGCCCAGGCAGCAAGAACTCGTCGCCGCCTGGGGCGAACTCACGCAGCGCGTGCAGCCCATGGCGGTCGTCTTCGACATCGGCGGCGTCGCCCGCGACAACGAGCACATCCACTCCGCCGTGCTGCGACTCGTGCAGGCCCGCCTCGGCTACTGCTCCAAAAGCAACCTCGTCGCCGACTTCGAGCTGCGACTCGAACGCGACGGAGAGTGGGAAATCTTCGTGCAGACCGCGCGAAAGATCCTCGGCAAGGAGTGGGCGGTCGCGCGCGAAGAAGAGCAGGCCGACGATCATTTCTCCCACGTCCTCCACGGGATGAAACCCGATCGCTACCCCGAGCCCACAAGCTGGATCGACAGCCGCGCGGGATCACGCACCGGCACCGGATCGAGCGCGAGCGAGGTCGTCGCGGCCATCGACGCGATGATCCATATTCGCGCGGAAAACTCGACCCTGTTCATCGTCGTCGATGAGGTGAGCCAGTACATCCATCAGGACGACGGACGGATGCTCAAGCTCCAGTCGTTCGTCTCCGAACTCGGGCAACGTCTCAAGGGCCGCGTCTGGCTCTTCGCGACCGGCCAGCAGAAGCTCGAAGACCAGTCCGAGACCAACAACCTCGGCAAACTCAAAGACCGCTTCCCGAGCCACCTTCGCGTTCACCTCGGGACGACCAACATCCGCGACGTCGTTCACAAGCGCCTGCTCAAGAAGAAGCGCGACCAGGAGAGCGTGCTCCGTGACCTCTTCCAGAAGCACCGCGGCGACCTGAAGCTCTACGGTTACGGCTGCGAGGAGATCACCGAAGAGGACTTCGTCGAGGTCTACCCGATGCTCCCCGGGCACATCGACCTGCTCATGCAGATCACCTCCAACCTCCGCTCGCGCTCGACCCGCGTGCAGGGCGACGACCACGCCATCCGCGGCCTGCTTCAACTACTCGGCGAGCTCTTTCGCGAGCAGAAGCTGGCCGACGGCGAGGTCGGCTCGCTGGTCACCCTCGACGCCATCTTCGAGGTGCAGCACTCGGCCCTCGACGCCGACGTGCAGACCACCCTGGCCCGCATCTTCAACGACGCGCAGGTGCGTGATGACCTGCTCGCCCAGCGCGTCGCGAAGGCCGTCGCCCTGCTCGAACTCATCCAGGAGCAGACCCCCACCACGCCCACGCTCGTCACCCAGTGCCTCTACGCGCGCCTCGGCGAGGGCAATCGCGAGCAGGCCGTCACCGACGCACTCGAGAAACTCCGCTCGCTCAGCCTCGTGTCGTACTCCGAGAAGCAGGGGTTCAAGATCCAGAGCTCGGCGGGGCAGGAGTGGCAGCGCGAGCGCGACGACATCGGCGTCACCCAGGAGCAGATCAGCAAGCTCGCCCAGGACGCCCTCAAGAACCTCGTCGGCTCGATGCAGGAACGCCCGCGCTGGAAGGGTCGCACCTTCCCGTGGACGCTCTGGTTTTCGGACGGACGGCAGTGCCACGACGTGAAGCTGCAAGACACCCGCGAGGACTCCACCGTCGCCGTGGACTTCCGCTATCTCGGACGGAAAGAAGACCGCGCCGCCGTCGCCTGGGTCGCGAAGAGCGACCAGGAACAACTCCGCAACCGCCTGATCTGGGTCGTCGGAGAGTCTGTCGCCATCGAGGAGCACGCGCGGCAGCTTGATCGCTCGGCGCGCATGCTCGAGCGGTATCGCCCGCGACGAGAGTCACTCACCCGCGAGAAGCAACGCCTGCTCATCGAGGAAGAAGCCCGCTTCGATGAACTCGAAGGGCGTGTGCGCACCGCCGTCGCCGAGTCGTTCATGGAAGGGACGACCTACTTTCGCGGCGCGCAGATTCGGCCGCGGGACCTCGGGAGCGCCTTCGGTCCGGCCCTCTCGACCATGGCCACACGCGTCTTGCCGGAACTCTATCCGCACTTCTTCGAGCTTGCGATTTCGCCGTCCGAACTCACCCAACTGCTCGAAAAAGAGCTCAGCGGGCCGTCTACCAAGTTCATGGATGGCGGCCTCGGCATCCTCGCGCTCGACGCCGGGAAGTACGTCGCGACCTGCACGGGACTCCACCCCACCCGCATCGCGCAGGAGATCGAACAGCACGGCGGACTCTCGGGACAGACCCTCGTCGCGACCTTCGTCAGCCCACCGTACGGCTACGCCCCAGACCTCGTGAAGGCCTGCTGCGCAGGGCTTTTGCGCGGGAAGAAGGTTCGCATTCGCCCCGACCACGGCGACGACATCACCTCCTACCAGGACCCCGGCGTCCGTGACCTCTTTTCCAAAGATCGCGACTTCCGCCGGGCGGAGTTCTTCCCCGCCACCGAAGGCGAGGTCACACCGCGTGACCGCATCGCCATTCGCAAGCTTTTCCAGACGTACCTGCAGGTGGACCTTGAGCCCGAAGACGAGCCCATCGCCGACGCGGCCTTCCAGTACCTCCCGCCGCTCCGCGAGCGGCTGCGCGACCTCGAGCGACGCTTCGATGCGCTCCCCGGCCGACCGGACCTTCCGCCCGCGCTGCTGAAGCTCGGACGCGCGCTCGAAGACTGCTGCCGCTCGCGCCTCGTGCACAAGACCGTCGTCGAGGTGAAGCGCTGCCTCGACGCGCTCCGCGATGGCCTCGAGAGCCTCGGAGTCTGCAGCGCCGAGCTCACCCCGGAGGCCCTCCAGGTGCTCGGCAAGGGCGCCCGCGTGCGCGATCACGAGCTGGTGCAGTTGCGCTCGATGGAGGCGCTTGCCGGGCTCGAAGACGACGCGAGCGTCCTCACGGGGCACCTCACCGCCGATCGACCGTGGCGCGAGGCCCTGCAGCTCACGCCCGCGATCGAGCGCATCCGCGCGCGCTTCGTCGAGGTGCGCCGCGCGCTCATCAACCAGCAGAACGTCGAAGCCGAGAAGGCCCGCGGGAGAGTAAAGACGCGGCCGGGCTTTGCGACGCTCGACGCCGATCAGTCGCACCGGGTGCTGCGGGCGATCACCGAGGCGATGGTAGACACCACGCCGGACGCCCTCGCGCCGACGCTGGTGGAAATGCGCGACCGCTTCGCCCGCCGCATCCACGACGCCGAGGAGATGGCCAACGACCGGCTCGACGACGAGCTTGGCAAGGAGACCGAAGGGCAGGTCGTGAAGTTCGAGGCGCAGCTCCGCGGACGGGAGATCGCCAGCCGCGAGCAACTCACCGTGATGCTCAAGGAGATCGAAGATCGGATCGGTCCGCTGCTCGATCAGGGCACCCGCGTACGGATGGTGTGATGGGCTGCACCCGAAGCGACCATGGACGCGTGGGGGATGTCGGTGGGGGCGGTGGGTTCCATGCCTATCCGGTTGGCTGGTACGCGGCCGCGGCCCGATGCGGCAATGTCCACACTCTGTCGCACCGAGGCGCCGGCGACCCTCGAACGCGGCCCCACAGTCGATGAGAGCACGCGGTCGAAACGTATCGTGCCGCGGGAGAACCTGATGCCATCACGGAAGCCTGCACCGCCCACTGCCAAGCCAAAGCCCGCCCGGAAGGCACCTGCGAAGAAGCGACCCGCGCGTGGCGCATTGAACGCCCCGGCCGCACCGGCCCCGCCATACGTCGGCTACAACGCTTCGCGCTTTCTCTCCCCCGAGCAGCTTCTCGCGGGAGTGGCGGAGGTGATTGCGCTGGCCCGCGAGGAGGGGGTCGAAGTCGTGCTGGTTGGCGGCCTCGCAATGCAACTCTACGGCTCGGATCGGCTGACCGGCGACCTGGACTTCGCCGCAGGGGCGACGCTCGACGCGCTCCCGCCGATCCGAGAGCTCACGTTCGGGGGCGTGCAGACCACGACACCGAGCGGCGTCCCCGTGGACTTCATCGTTCGCAATGACGACTACCGACTGCTCTACCAGGAAGCGATGAACGTCTCGCCCTTAGCGACGGCATTCGGGGTGCGCGTCGTACCTCCGAACTACCTGGTCGCGATGAAGATGGCCGCCGGGCGCGACAAGGACACGCTCGACCTCAAGTTCCTGCTCGCGCAGGACGGGCTCGTCGACGAAGTAGCTACCCGTGCGATCGTCCGTCGCCACCTGGGGCCGTACGCGGCCCAGGAGTTCGACCGGATCACCGATGAAGTCGCCTGGCAAAAGCAGCGCGGTCGACGGTAACGGCACGTGTTATGGCGCGAAAATCGCGGCGCGGAGCGTACCCGTCAACCGGATAGGCATGGTTGGTTGCGAAACGACCATGGCCGCGTGAGGGTTGTCGGTGGGGGCGGTGGGTTGCGAAGCGACGATGGCCGCGTGAGGGTTGTCGGTGGGGGCGGTGGGTTGCGAAGCGACGATGGCCGCCCGCTGAAGCGGGGGCCTGGGATGGACCGCCCCGCCGCCGCGGGGCTATCTGCAGGAGCATCGAGCGCGGGGCGCTCGATGGCGGGTATGGGGGAGTTATTGGGGGAGTTATTGGGGGAGTTCGCGCGCCGCGAGGGTTGTATTTTCGTCGTGGTGGCGGGGTTGATCGCGGATGTATGTGGTGAGTTCGTCGGCCCTGTCGGCGTCGACGCTGAAGAGTGCATAGCCCTCGCTCCAACTCATCGTCGGGACGACTCCGAGCTCGGCGTGGGCGAAGCGGGAGGAGACGCCTTTGAGGGCTCCAATCAGGTCGCAGGGGCGCAGGGTTGGCGGTGCGCGCACCAGGACGTGGACGTGATCGCGGACGCCACCGACGACAACGAGGGTGCAGTTGTGTTCGCGTGCCTTCGCGATCACGACCCCGTACAGCCGGGGGCGAATACCCTCCTTGATCCACGGAACCCGATCCCACGTCGACCAGATGATGTGCAGGTACAACTCGATGTGGCGGTGAAGCATCCTGCGGTGTCGTCTCGTCGCCCCATGAGGTGTTCCCTTCGCCCCAAAAGGTCTTCGACACACCCCCGGTCGAGCGCCCCGGCGCTCGACCCTCCTGCAGATAGCCCCGCGGCGGCGGGGCGGTCCATCCCAGGTCCCCGCTTCAGCGGGCGCCCTTCCCCCACCGCGCCCCGTCCCGCGCGATCCTCTGCCCCCACCGCGCCCCGCCCCGCGCGATCCTCTGCCCCCACCGCGCCCCGTCCCGCGCGATCCTCTGCCCCCACCGCGCCCCGCCCCGCGCGATCCTCTGCCCCCACCGCGCCCCGTCCCGCGCGATCCT
>CANJUR010000175.1 GCA_947477565.1 Deltaproteobacteria bacterium | reverse complement strand
GACGCCCGCCGTGCGCACCGCCGGGTCGCTGTCGAGCACGCTGAAGCCCAGCCCGTTGGGGCCGCTGCCGTCGCGCCCCGTCGGTGCGCAGAAAATCGGGTGGCCCTGCGACAACTCGTACGGATCCCCCGAACGCAACTGCACGGCGCGAAACGGACCCCGTTGGTACTTGATATGGCCGTCGCTCATGCGCTCGACGCTAGCACCGCGCCCGGTCATCGGGTGCTCCTGCAGGCTGCGGGCCCGGTGGCGCGATGGTGACCTGCGACGGCTTAGGGGGCCTCGCACGATCCCTGACGGAGCGCCGCCGGTCCGTCGATCCAGAGGCACGCGAGGCTGATCTCCACGGCGTCGAAGGTCTCGGCGCGCACGACGCTCGCGCCCCCGTAGCTGGCCGCGAGCAGCCACCCGACCTCGTGCCGGCGGAGCACGTCCAGCGTGTGCACCGTCTGGCCTGCAGCGGGCGCCCTGGGATCGTTTAGTACGGGCGGGCCGAGAGCGCCGCCAGCGCGGCGTCGATGTCGGCGCGCGCCGCGGGGTCGAGGTCACCGCGGCCGTGCACCACCACGTTGCGCCGCTCGATGAGGCGCGCGAGCACCGACGCGAGCGCCGCCGAGCCCGACGGATCGACGGCCTGCCACGCGCGAAGGATCTGTCCCGCGCTGGCCCGATCGAGCGCCCACCCGTCCCGTGCGACGGCGCGGAAGATCTCTTCCGGCGATCGACCGAATCGTGCGCCCGCCGCCGCGAGGTGCGCCCGTAGCAGCCGCTCGACCTGCACGCCGATCTGGGTCCAACCGCCGATCGCCTCGGTGGCCGGAGTCCCCGGCGATCGCGCCCGCTCCCGCTCGAGACGCCGCACGAGTGCGAGGAGGTGCAGCGCGGGGTCATCGGCGAACGGGTCCACGCGGGCGACGGTACCATCCGGGCGCGCTTGATCTCGTCCGGGCTTCGCTGTCACCCTTCGCGCCGTGGCGCGCGACACGCTGATGCCTGGGGAGGTGGTCGCCGAGCGCTACGTCGTCGAGGCGCCCATGGCCCGGGGCGGCATGGCCACGGTGTACCGCGTGCGGCACGTCTCGACCGGCGCGACCGGGGCGCTGAAGCTGCTCCTCGCCGACGCCCTGGTCGAACCCGCGCTGCGGAAGAAGTTCGTGCAGGAGGCCCGGGTGGGCGCCCGCATCGAGAGCGAGCACGTCGTGCGGGTCACCGACGCCGGCGTCGAGGCCGACGGCACCCCGTGGCTCGTCATGGAACTCCTCGACGGCGAGACCCTCGACGCGTACCTCGCGCGCCGCGGTCCGCTCGACCGCGCGGAGGCGCTCGCGCTGTTGCGTCAGGTCGCCCACGGGCTCGGCGCGGCCCACCACGCGTCGGTGGTGCACCGCGACCTCAAGCCCGCCAACGTGTTCATCGCACGCGCGCGCCGCGCCGACGTTCAGGCGACGGTGAAGCTCCTCGATTTTGGCATCGCCAGCGTGCTCAGCGCCGCGCGCACCGGCGCCGGCCCCACCCTCGTCGGCGGCACCCCGGGATGGATGGCCCCGGAGCAGGGCATCCCCGGCATGAGCGTATCCCCCGCGTCGGACGTGTGGGCCTTCGGGCTGCTCGCCTTCGAGATGCTCGTCGGGCGCAGCTACTTCGATGAGCACACGATGGTCGGCGCGGCGCTCCCGACCGCGAGCGCGCGCGCTGCCGCGCTGGGCCGCGGCGGTCGTCTCCCGGGGGACGTCGACGCCTGGTTCGCGCGCTGTGTCGCCATCGATCCGTCGCGGCGCTTCGCCGACGCGAGCGCTGCGTTCGCCGCTTTCGAGCGTGCGCTCGGCGCACCGGCGCAGGAGAGGCCCGCCGCGCGTTGGTGGCCGCTCTTGGTCGGCGGCGCGCTGGCCATCGCCGCGCTCACGGGGTTGTGGGCGTTCGCGTCGTCGCCCCGCGCGGAGCCCACCATCGAAGTCACACCGTCGCCGTCGCCACGGCCACCACCGTGGTTTCTGCAGCGCCCGACCCGTGAGAACCCTGCACCGCTCAACGCGCACCCCACGCTGTCGACGTGGCTCACCCGCTGGGCCGACGGGGTTCGCCGCGCCGACACGCTCGGTGACGCCGACTGGGCCGCGCTCTACACCGACCCGGTCAACCACGGCGGCGCGATGGACCGCGCGCGACTCGCCGGGCATTGGCGGGAGCGGGTCCGCCTCGGTCGCACGTGGGGCGGGTTCGACTACAACGCAAGCGAGTCGGTGTGGTGGATCGACGCCGGGGGTGCGATGCCGAGCACCTGTCAGGTCGCGGCCGACGGGCCCGAGCTGCTCGTGCTGCGACTCGCTGCGCGCAATCCGGGGGATGAAGACACGGTCGGCCTCGGCTGCTCGCCGATGGAGGGGTGGTACGAACTCCGGGCGCGCATCGTCGGCGGGGTGCCGCGCATCTGCGCTGAGGCCTGGCAGGACTGCACCGCGGTCTGCACGCGTTGCCCGCGGGCGCGTCGATGGGGCTGCTGCCGGCGCTGAGCGGCCACGGTCGGAACCAAATGCGCGGGCGGTGTCAGATGGCACCCATGACGGGCGTCGATGCCAGTGAGGTGTCCGCCATGACGCAGTTTCGTCGAGTCTCGATCTTCCAGTGCCTCGGTTTTCTCGCCGCCCTGAGTGTTGCCACGCCGGCCAGCGCCGATCCGGGCTCGCTCGACGAGGCCCTCGCGCACCTCGTCGGCGCGGTGATCTGGACCGCCATCGGCGCCCCGGCGCTGCCCGGCGAAGTGCAGGACGCGCAGGGCCTTCCCGCGCAGGCCGGCGAGCACGGCACCATGCTGCTGACCCTCTCCGGCACGGACGACCCTGGCAGCCTCATGACCCTCGTCTGGACCGGCTCGCGCTGGACGCTCTCCGAGGCCGAGGTGTTGCCCGTGAGTGGGCGCTCGAACGTCCACTGGGGCAGCCCGCTGTGGCTCGGCGGGCGTCGCGTGCTCGTGGTCGAGGGGTCGCGCTTCGGCGCGTCGCCCGGGGACTCCAGCGCGTGGCGGGAGTTCTTCGTGGTCGACGCCAATGGGTCGCTGCGTCGCGTGGGCACGCTGCAGAGCCGTGATCCGGAGGCCGAACATCGCTCGAACGGCGCGTGCGTGTGGCTCGGCGTGAGCGCCCCGCGCTGCTGGGATGCGGCGGCCGGGTCGCTGCGGTAGGTCGACGCGAGGGAATCGCCGGTTGGCGGTCCTCCTCCGCGTCGTTGACGCCCACGGGTGCCGGTGCCGGCGCCGGATCGTTCGCGCGGAGGTGGTCGAGATGCCGGGCCGCGGGGCTTATCGCGTGAAGTCATCGCAGACGGTTCGCACGGTGGTTCCCGCGGCCCGCGTCGATCACAAGTCGACGCCGATCCAGTCAGCGAGGTCTCTCAGGAGATCTGGGAGGAGACCGGCGGATGAGCCCCCCCTCGTGATGGAAGGCAGTGCGCCGAGTCACGCGCAGCACGTCGGGCAGTGCCGGTCACGGCACAAGTGATCGACCGGCGTCGCGTGGCCGCAGGTGTCGCAGACCGCGAGGTCGCCATCGAGCGCAGCGGTGCGGCAGCGGGCGAGCGCCACGAGCACCACATGCTGCGCGCTCGTGAGCGCAGAGATCCCCCGCAGCGCATCCGCGTGGCGGAGTAGCTCTGGAGGTACTCGGGAGTAGCTCTGGAGATACTCGGGAGTAGCTGCGCAGGTGCTCCAGGCGCGGTGGTTCATCGCACCGCGCAGCGACGACGCGGCCACGGCTACGGGGCGTCCGTCGCGGGTCGCGGGTCGTGCTTTGGAGCGAGCGATGCCCCAGCAGGATCTGCACGGTGCGCAGGTCGGTTCCGATCTCCAGCAGGTGGGTCGCGACGGCGTGGCGCAGGAGATGGGGATAGACGCGTACCGTGAGGCCCGCGCGCTCGACCGCAGGCGCCCATCCATCGGACGCCGCGCTGCGGAGCGTCCCGGGAGCCACTCGTCAGCTCGAAGGAACGCGCAGTAACCGACCGGTCAGCAGGTCACGGGGGCTCCCGGGTCTCGCGCCCCATCCCACTCGACGATCAGTACACCTCGCGTCCGAGCACCGCCCGCACCGCCGCATCGTCGCGCTCCTCGCGATGCCGCGCCCACGCATCGAGCGTTCGTTGGAAGCCCACCCGGTCGTCATCGACCAGCGCCTCCGCCGTCGCCATCGCGGCCACGCGGCCCAGCACCGAGCCCACCGGACACGCGAGCGCCACCGCGCGACAGCGGTCGAGACCCCGTTCCGCGTCGACCGTCTGCCCCAGTCGACGACGCGCGACGACCATCCCGCGCAGCGCGCCCAGTCGAGGGTAGTCGTGGTCCCGGTTCTGGGTGGCCAGCACACGCTCAAAGCCCTCGAGCGCCTCGGCGGGGCGACCGAGCGCGAGCAGACATCGACCGCGTTCGAGCCTCAGGTAGTCGCTCGTCTTCACCGACACCGCGCGCCCCCGCGCCGCCGTCGTGAGGTCCTCGAGCGCCCGATCGACGACCCTCAGCGCCTCCGCGGCGCGGCCCATCAGGCGCAGGCACGTCGCGGCGCCGTTCGCCGTTCGCGCCGCCTCCCAGGGCATCCGCTGGTCGTGAAACCACCGCACGGTCTCGTCGAGCGCCGTCCACGCTTCGGCGTGCCGGCCGCCGTGCATCAGCGCGCGCCCGCGGGTGCCC
This sequence comes from Deltaproteobacteria bacterium, assembly GCA_947477565.1. Lineage (GTDB taxonomy): Bacteria > Myxococcota_A > Polyangia > Polyangiales > SCUS01. The sequence continues at coordinate 3,528 of CANJUR010000175.1, read as the reverse complement.
CGGGCGTGGCCCTCGATCCACCGGTGCACCTCGCCCAGGCGATGGACCTCGCCGAGCGCAGCGTCCATGTCGGCGACCGCCTCGTCGCAGCGGTCCCGATCGATCTTCACCGCGGCGCCCACGACGGCCTTCCAAAGCCGCACCATCGGATCGTCCGGCGCCTCGATCGACTGCACCAGCTCGCGCGCGGCAACGTCGTCTCCCGCGTGCAGGGCGAAGAGCGCCGACCATGTCATTGCCTGGGCCGCGTGGACGCGCTCCCACGGGTCACGGAGCAGTGCACGCCCCACGGCCCACGCCTCCGCCGACAACGCGCGCCAGCGCTCGACGCCATGCTGCCGGGTATTCTCGACCCTGAACTGCTCGACCATCGCGACCTGCTCTTCGATGGTGCGATCGGGGAGCGAGTCGAGCGCGAAGCCCGCCCGTGCGATCGCCTCCGCGAGCGTGGCGCAGTGGACGACCGTCACCGTCGCGGGGAGGTCTTCGTCGAAGGTCTGACTCCGGGCAACGAGGAGATGCGTCACTCCGGGTGCGCTCACGCCGAGCGCGGCAACCTTCTCGGGCAGCATGGTGACGGGTCCGAGAGTCCCGTCCGAGCGCACCGTCGCGCTCGCGGCAACGGTCTCGCGCGGCGGTGTTCCGAGCGCGCGAGACAGCCAGCCGAGGCACGCCGCAACGCCCAGAGAGGCACCGTCGATGCGCTCCGTCTGCGCGAGTCCGGGCACCTCGAAGCCGCCCGGCGCGACGTCCACCGGCAGCGTGTGGTGCGCTTCTGCGAGGGTGGCCGTGAGCCCCAGCCAGGCACGCGCCAGCGCGTCCTCGCACTCGGCGCTGAAAGCCGCCGCGGAAGGCACCTCCGTCGCCCGCCAGCGGAGCACCTCCCCGCGCTGCCTCGCCGCGTCGCCGACCAGCAGCCACGTCTCGCCCACCCGGAGCGGCGGCGCCTCCCACGACGCAGCGATGCCGGCGCTCGACAGCGCCGCGAGGATGCGCCCAGCCATCGCGCCTTCCATCCACGGGGCTGCGAGCGCCCCGCGGAGCCTTTCGACGTGCGCACGCGCGAGAGGGCCCGGCGCGCCGTGCCGGAGCGCGCGCAGTGAGAGTTCGATCTCCTGGCGGGCCATTACCCGTCCAGTGCGATCGAGAGGTTTACGTCGAACTCCTGGCGCGTCCCGTCGCTCGCAACAACGACGGCAGGCACTGGCTCATCACCGACCGCGACCGAAGTGCTCCAGACCCCCGGCTCGGAGTTCGTCGCCTCGCGCCCGCCCCAGGTGACGCGGGAGACAGCGCCCGGGTCGGCGTACACGTGGAGCGTCGCGGTGCCTCCCTCGCAGTCGATGCGTGCGCTTGCTGAGAGCGGCGCCAGCAGTCCGAGATCGACGGACACCCGAGGTGCGCTCGAGGACTCCGTGGACGCAGCCAGCCGATGCCCCGTGAAGCTCGGCGCCGCGATCGTGACGTGAGCCGTGCCCCGCGTCTTCTGTCGCCAACGCTGGGCGACGAAGCCGACGGGCAGCGTGCGGTCGGCGCGGAAGTCCTGCAGGGCTTCATCGACCAGTCGCAGCAGGTCCTCGCCGAAGATCGGGTCGGCGACCGCGTGGCCCTCGACGTAGCGGTGAAAGCGCCCCTCGCGCAGCCACGCGTCGAGGATCTCGTCACCGGGTTCGATGCCGGCGATCTCCACCATGGATTCGGCGCGATCGTCGGGCAGTACCGCGCGCCATCCGCGATCGTTGAGAACAGCGCGTTCGCCCAGCAGTGCATCCACGTCGGCCCGGGACGACTGATGGGCGAGTGCGGTATCGAAGGTTTCGAGCGTGGCGTCGAGCGCGTCGAGACCCTCACGGAGTTCGACTCCGGGCGGGGTCGTCACGGAACGCCAGGCGACCGCCGCCCGAATGCTCTCTGCCTCGTCCCGTCGCCGAAGCGCGAGGGCGAACGCGGGATCCCGGGGGTTGGGCTTCCGGAGCGCCGACTCCTCGATGAGCGCACGCATCGGCGCGACGAGCGCGTCGTCGGGGACGCCGCTGAGCCAACGGCGCAGCGTTGGCGGAATCGGCAGCGTCGCGCGGAGCGCATCGCCCAGCGCACGCAAGCCGGGGAGGTACCGCGCAGGATCGGACGGACGTTCGGCGAGCGCCGCGCCGGCTCCCTCGAGGTCGCCGCGGATTGATCGCAACAGGGTTACGCGCAGGGGATCAGTTTCCATGACGGTCGCACCACGGACGAGCGAGGAGGCAGTGTTCTGACAGCGCGATCGGGTTTCTTCCGCGCGACGACCGGAGCGGCGTGACGGAGGTGCCCGGGAGGTCGGTCATGACCCGCCTCCCATTCGTCGTCGCGTGCGACTCACGATCTGGTCGATGTTCGCCCGGGAGGTGCCCAGTGCGGCCGCGATGTCGTCGCGGTCTTCACCGACCATGATGCCGCCGAAGATCTGCTGCTCGCGGCCGTCGAGCATCGCCAGAACGCGCACCGCCTCGATGTGAAGCGATGCTGCCTCATCCGGCGCCAGTACTGCGTCGTTCGCCGGGGGGGCCGCGTCGAGCTCGTCCTGCGGAGCGAACTTCTTCTGCCGTCGGAGGAGGTCGATCGCGGCCCGGTGAATCGCCGTGACGAAGAAGGCGCGTGGGTTCGCCGCGTCGACGATCGAGCGGAGCTTTTCGTGGAGCTTGTCGTGCACCAGGTCGTCGCCCTGCTCAGGCACTGCCGCGGGGAATCTTCTCAGCGCGAGTCGGGCCGCTTCCACGGCGTAGCGATAGAGGCGCGGCAGCGCGGGGCTGCGTTCAGGAGTGGCGGCCTCGGCAATCTCCTCCGCCACCTCCCGCCACTCGTCGCTGGTCGCCATCGCCGCCGACGCTAGCAGATCGAATAGGACATCCACCGGTCCAGGGCGTGAGGAGTCCCCCCCGGACGCCGCCCAACCAGACGTCGTCGCGGTCCCGTAACCGGTGCGATCAGGGGGTCCACGGATTACTACTTCGCGTAATAATTATTCCGTAAAATCGAGTATTTACCATGGATGAAGGCCATGAGGAGGACGGCTCGGACGCTGAATGGAGCCAGACGGGAGAGGCGGTGGTACGGTTCGTCTGGAGGAGTCGTCCGATGCACGCAATCGAGGTTCCGTTGTTCGACCGCATGATGCTCACCTCCGGACGCACCGCCGAGGAGATGGACCGCGAGTTGCGCCTACTCCTCGCGGTGAAGCTCTTTGAACTCGGTCGCGTCTCGTTGGGTCAGGCCGCCGAGGTCGCCGGGATGAGCCGTCTGGCGATGATCGATGAACTCGGTCGCATGAAGGTCGCGGTGATCAACCACGACCTCGACGATCACGAGTTCGACCGTGTCGATTGAAGTCATCATCGCCGACAGTGTAGACGGCCAGCCACTTCCGCATGAATTTGACCCTGACGGGCGAGCGCCGCTCTTTCACAGGGAAATGCGCATGTCGCCCGGGGGCTCTGCCCCCAGGACCCCCGAGCGAAGAGGCAGGGCTCCCGCCTCGGGGTTCCCGTGTTT
>CANJUR010000174.1 GCA_947477565.1 Deltaproteobacteria bacterium | reverse complement strand
TTTTGTCGCTCCGAACTCCCTGCCCCCACTTGTGGGGGCGGGGCTGGGGGTGGGGGCTCGCGAACCCAACCGGTCACTTCCGCCGTCGGGTACGAGCGGTGGCTTTCTCGACCCAGTAGAGCCTCCGACTTCGATCCAGCGGCGTTGCGCGCGCAAGCTCAGTTTCCTCGGCCCGCGCTTGTGCGACGGTTTCCGGGTCTGTGTTTCAGCAGAGTTACGAGCGTTCCCCGCATCACCTGCTTAGAGCGCGAGGGCGCGGAAGTAGAGCGTGGTGGAAACCCGAGCATCGAAGGACGCAGGGCGTCCCGGCGCGGCAGGAACGCGCATCCCAACCTTGAAGTGCCCTGAGAGCAGCGCGGCGTTGATGGGCGCGAGGTCGCTGCGGGTTGCGGTGATCTGCACCGTGACGGGCCCCGCGCCGGTGGGACGCGCGACGGTGCCGACGTTGACCGTGACCGACGACGTGGCGAAGTAGACGACCACCGAACCGGTGAAGATCTGCTCGAACGCGGTGACTCCGCGGGTGTCGCTGCCGAGGGTGAACGTCACCCGATCGAGCACGACCGCCGCCGGGGAGCGGCCGAGCACGGTGCTGGCGCTGCGGAGAAAGTCCGCGTAGGGGTTGCCGGGCTCCGAGTCGATCTCCCTGTCGGAGTCAAAGGACTCATTGCGGACCTCGCTATCCTTGAACTTGTCGAGCCGCACACTGACCGGGCCGGAGTACCCTGCGGTGTTGAGATCCGGGCCTGGTCCGTCGGACGTGGCGCCGCAGCCTACGGCGAGCATCGCGGCCATGCCGCCCAGGGCGAGCCGACGAGGAAGGGTGAGCGGTTGGGAGCGAGCGGTGGTCTGGGTGTGCATGAATGCTCCTGAAGTGGTTTTGTCCCGGCATCGCTCGCCGGTGGGATGAATCGATGGGAGATCGCCCGAACGGACGACGGTCTAAACGTCGTATTTTATATCGCCATTCAAATGTCAGCGCCATTCACAAAACGGTAGTGAATGAGATGCACCGATGAGAGTCAGTGTGGCTTGAAGGGCACGGTCTTGTCCCGCTGGGGCCGCTCCGAACTCACGCGAAATCCTTCAAAATTACCGCAAATACTGATTAATCTCATCAATGTGAGGACAGTGCACAATAGCTGTGTGCCATTCGCACACGCCTGCGGCGGGGCGCCAGGGCGGTATCCGTTCGGTTCAGGGATGACCACGCCAGCACTCCTCACCCCTGATGGTTGACTGGGCTCGTTCGAGGTTGGCGTCGATGGACCGGGGAGAGCGCTCGCCGCCAACGATGCAGTCGGCCGATCAAGGCGGAAAGGCCCGCGACGGCGGGCTTTCACCTATGGGTAGCCCCGGTGCTTCATCCTGAGGGCGCTGGCCGGGTGCAGCAGGCGCGAACGCGACCACCTGCGACCCCGAGGAGCAGGTCCACCATCAGGCCTCACGCGGAGGGGAGACTATTATCCCGTCGGGCACCGAAGACGCTACTGCGTACTCCGAATCCCGGGCACCAGAACTACGCTAGAACCCTCGGCCCACCTGCGCGACACTGCTCGCATGCATCGACGTCAGTTCACAAGAGCGCTGCTGGCCGGCGCGGCGACCGCGGTCGCGGGATCTGTCGCGCGGGCCCAGAGCGCGGCGTTAGCCCCCGTGACGATCGCCCTGGTGCCCTTCGGTGGCTTCGCTACGGAGGCTCTGCAGGACATCGCGGCGGGGCTGCGTGCTGGCTTCGGCGTCGAGGTAGTGACGAGCCTCGCGGTGGGCCTTCCGAACCCGACGTGGACCGTGCCCCATGACCGCTACGACACCGAGGACCTCTTCGAGATCGCGCGGCGGTTTCTAATCTCCCCGGCGACGCGCTTCCTCGCGGTGCTCGACGAGGATGTCGCTCCCACGGCACCGGCGCACTGCAACTGGGGCCTCGGAGACGTGGACCCGCGAGGCGGGGTGATCTCCCTCGCGCGCTGTCGCCTCCACGCACCCACGGTCCCTCAGGTGCACTTCCGACTGGTGACCGGCTCTTTGCACGTGATCGGGCACTCCCTCGGCCTCGCCCACTGCGCCAACCCGTCGTGCCTGATGACCGCCGCGCACGGCGTCACGCGCACCATCGACCGAACATCCGGCCAGCTTTGCTCCGTGTGTCGAACCAGCCCCGGACTGCCTCCGCGTCGGCCCTGAGCGCGCGTACGGCGCCAGGTCATCATCATCGAAACCGACACAGAACCAGTTTCAAGCGCTGCGATTGGTTTGGCGAACAACGCCGTCGAGCCTGAAGCCACTGCGCACCCCAGCGGTTTGGAGCGTCGACGGCGCGAAGGACCAGAGATCAGTGCGTGGCGGCGCCTTCGTGCGGGTGGCAGTCGAAGCAGCCGAAGCCCTGGTGCGTTGCCGGGTTGAAGGGCTGCTTGCCGAGAAGCTGCGCCATCGCGGGCACCATGCGCGTGCCCATGAACTCGAACATCCGGTGCTCGGCGGACATCAACTGCTGCGACGCGGGCGTGCCGAACATGGGCAGTGCCTCGAGCGTGTTGGGCATGTGGAAGTGCACCGCGCGGGCGTTGGAGCCGTGACAGGTCGCGCAGGTGACGCGAGCGTAGTGGACAGGGTCGTACGCCTGGAGCAGCGCGGTCATCGCGGGCAGGATGGCCTCCTCCATGTAGTGGTCGCGCTCGCGGGCGGTCATGCGGGCCCACGGGCGGGCCGGTCCGTGCAACCCCGTCGGCATCGGCGGCATCGGTGCTTCAGCGACGGGCGCGCCTGCGTCTTCGGTCACGACCACGGTTGCCACTGGCACGTCGGCTGCGACCGGAGCGCCCGCGTCGGCCTCGCCGGCGACGGTGCTCACCGTGGGTTCGGCCGCGGGCGTCGGGGCCGCAGTGTGGGTGCTGCCCGAACAACTGATCGACAGCAGGACGAGGGCGGAAGCCCAACCAGAGGATGAACGGATTGGCATGGCGGCGGCGGATGTACTACCGAGCGCCGCACACGGCCAGCAGACTTCGACCCCCAAAAAAGTTGGCACTGGGCGACAACCGAGACCATCACAGCCGTCGTTGCGGGCGATGGCGTGGCGCGTAAAACGATATGTTCGGCGCGGCATTGTGAAGCTGATAAATACAATGCGAGGGAGGGCATGGTGCGCTTCTCTTCCATCGCGAGCGGGCAGGGGTAGATCCATGCGCGAGAGGTCGCGGGCCTCGGCGACGTTCTCTCGAAGAGCACCCGCGCGGTGCCCGGTTCGGTCGAGTTGCTGGCCGCCATCGCCGCGGACGAGGCGCGGCACCCGGAGCTGACCCCCGAACTCCGCGAGCGCGCCACGCACGAGCCCTCCCGGCCATCGCCGAGCGCAACCTGCAGATCGTCGCAGGCGGCGTTCTCCACGCTTCGCTCACCACGGCGTACCCCGAGGGAGCCGAGCTCGCAGGGGACGAAGCGCGCGGCGGGGCTGGGCAACACGGGCTGACAGCACGCGAGGGATTCCGCCCGCGGGATGTCGGTGTGACCCGCGGGCGAGGCGTCGGTGGGGGGTCGTTACTACGGGGCGGGGACGATGCCGATGGTGAGGAAGTACTGCGCGATGGCTGCCGGGCCGGCGGCGCCGCCGTAGGAGTTCACGCAAGCGACGTAGGTGCCCGCCGCGAGGCGGTGCGCCGGGCCCGCCAACGGACCATTGAGCAGCGAGCAGAGGCCCGCGCCGCCGTCGTCGTTGCTGCCGATCTGCACGCCCGCGGACGTGGAGAGCGTGACGATGGTGTCGGCCATCGCGGGGCAGCCGTCGTGACCGTCGCTCGTGAGCAGGAAGAGCGACGCGTTGGCAGGAACCGTCACCGCGAAGCAATCAGTGTCGGTGCCAGGGGTGATCGCCGCGGAGAAGACCGTGCTCGCCGTGACGGGCGTCTGCGCGGTCGCGGTCGTGTTGTTGGGCTCGGTCTCGGCGCGGGCGGCGGCGCAGGTTCCGGCCGCGGTGCTCGACGGCGCGCACACCGCGCTGCCCATGCAGGTGGTGGCACCGTACTGGTAGTCGCACGCTGCGCCCGCGGCGACGGCTCGCTGGCAATAGCCCGGGGCGTCCGCCGTCGGGGTCATATCCGAGCACGCGAGCCCGGCGTCACAGGCGGCGCCGGTGCTGCGGCAGGAGATGCCTGCGGCGGTGCCTGGCGCGGCGCAAGTGCCCGCGGTGAAGGCCGCGTTGGGGGCGCACTCGCTCGTACCCGCACAGGTCGAGGTGCGGCCCCGGAGGTCGCACGCGCCGGTTCCCGCCACGGTGGTTCGGCACACGCCGGCCGCCATGATGGGATCAGCGGCTGAGCAGGTGAGCCCGGCGTCGCAGGGCGTGGCGGTCGCGCGGCAGAGGGTGCCCACGGCGCCGTCGACCTGGCAGGTGAGCATCGTAGGGTTGGCTGCGACGCTGAGACAGTGTGCGCTCGCGGGGCAGGAGCGCGCCGTGTCACAGGCCGCACCCACCGCGACCACGGCGCGGCAGATGCCTGGCGCAGTAGCGGTGGGCATCGTGGCCGAGCAGGTGAGCGTCGCGTCACAGGCGGTGCCCATCACGCGGCAGGCCGCGCCTGCTCCGCCGTCGGCGAGGCAGCGGCGCAACGAGCCGTCGGGGTTGACCGCGACGCAGTGCGCACCCGCCGCGCAGGAGTCCGTGGGCATACACACCGCGTTGGCGGCGAGCGGAGCGCGGCAGACGCCGTTCGCGGCGCAGGCAAGACCGGCGCTGCAGGTCGCGCCGGGGTTGCAGGCGCCTCCGGAGGTGCCATCGGGGACGCAGATGCGCGTGGTCGGCGCGGTCGGCGAGGCGAGGCAGTGGCTGCCCGTGGCGCAGACGTCGGTGGCGGTGCACGCCTGCCCGGAGGCCACTGGGGTGATCTCGCGGACGGTCAACTCGAAGGCTCCGGTGGAGGCCGATGCGGCGTCCATGCCGAAGCCACCGACGACGACGAAGACGCGTGTTCCGGCGGCGACGTTGGCGGCGGTGGTGGCGGTGGAGCGCAGGTTGGCGCTCGATGCGTCGTCGTTGCACGCGAGCGAGGCCGCGGTGGCCGAGCAGGTCGGGAGCACCGCGACCACGGAGTCGAGGTCGGCGGCGGTGCCCGCGTTGTCGGTGCTCACGCGCAGCAGCGCCGAGGCGCGCATCGTGTACTGGAAGACCACCACGCTGCCCTTCGCGCCGTTGACGCAGGACATCGGGAGCGTGCCGAGACTTACCCCCGGGGCCGTGCTGTTGTCGCCCGTGACGTGAATCGCGCCGTCCGCGCCGGGGGTCATCCCGGTGAGATCACGAGCGCCGGTACAGGGGTTGGCCATCGGTACGTCCGAGCGCGGGCCGTCCGTGCGCGGAACGTCTGTGCGCGGTGCGTCCACGGTCACTCCGGCGTCGTCTGGGTTCGGGTTCGGGGTGTCGGCGCTGCTGCACGCCGTCATCCATCCACCGGCGAGCAGGGCCGCCATCGTCCAACGCCTGGGGGTCTTCATTCGTCTGTCTCCCTATTCTTCTCGGGGGGGGCGACGCGCGCTTCGCGTCGGCACGCGATGATTGCGCGGTCAGCGCCGCAAACTGCACCAAAATCAATCGAGAACGGTGTCATTGCGGCGGTCAGGGGGCGCGCCGGAGCACCCGGACGTGTCCGTCCGCCGTGAGCGCCTCGGCGATCGTGAGGCCGCCCTCGAGGCGGATTCGCAGGAGCGCGCCGTGGCTGTCGTCGACGCCCGGGGACATGCCGCAGTCGATGCGCGCGAGCGCCGCCTCGCCGTTGAGCGCGATCGCTCCTCGGGCGCCCAGCGCGGAGGGCGTGTGGCCGAAGACGAAGTGCTCCAAGCCGAGGGCCCGCGCGTTGGTGGCGACGACGCCCGGAGCGGAAGTCCACCAGTCTCGTGCTTCCAGGATCGAATCGGCGCCGATGACCTCCGCGCCCGCGTAGTCGTCGGCGCTCACTGCGGCCCGCAGCGCCGCTTCCAATGCCGGTAGCGTGCGCCCCGCCGTATTACCCGCGTGCGAGAAGAACCACCCCCCGATGCGCGCTCCGAACGCGAGCGTTCGCAGCCATCGGCCGCGGGCCTCGCTGCCGTTGGCCACGCTCATCGGATCGACGTGCTGGGCGCGCAACTCGGGGTCGATGCCGTCGTCTGCGTCGGCTTTGGAGTTCAGCGGATCGGCCAGAAACTCCGCCTCGTGGTTGCCGACGAGCGCCACCACGCGTCCCCCGGCGGCGGCCGCCGAAGTCTCCAGCGCTCACCGCAAATACAGGCTCGTCTGCAGGCCATGCGACATCGACGATTGCGGGGGTGTGCAGTTCCGTCGCGCAGGCGCGAGACGACGGGGTAGCGCACGGGACTCCCTCAGGCGGCCATCGCCACCACCAGCGCGAGTGCCAGCCCGGCTCCGAGAGCGCCGGGGAGGGAGCGATCATTGAGGGAAGGAGTACGGGATACCGTACCGAGGAAAGTGCATGCCAGGGGTGAATATGACCCTGGGGAGGAGAATCCTTCACGTGGCGGGTTCAGTCGTCGTCGGGCGAGTGCTGGTTTGGGTCGAGCGGAACAATCTCCGCGAAACCCACGGACTTCTTCCAGGCCATGACGTGATCGAACGAGACGACAGCGCTCGAGGGGTCGACGCCGTCGAGGTTGAGCGCCGCAAACGATTCGCGGTCGAACGCGACGGAGAGCACCGGGACGAAAGCCGGGTGCCCGGTTGCGGGGTCTGTTCGCACCTCCGCCACGTGGACGAACACCACGGGAATCGGGAGCAGCGCGAAGGTCTCCCGGGCGATTCGAAGTGCGGCGCTGCAGACGTGGTCCAGGAAGAGCTCGACGCGGCGCGCAGCGGGCATTTTCCGGCGGCTGAGGTTTCCCTTCGCGGTGAGCACCGGCTGATCGCAGGGGACGACCTCTGCGCTGTTGGCGAGGAGCCATGCCTCGACGCACCAGTCCTGCTGCACGGAGACGCGAATCGATCCGCCGAGTTCGCGAAGTCGCTGGAAGGGCCCGAGGTGTTGCAACACCGCTTCGCAGGCGTCGACGTTGCCCGCGCGCACCCCGAGCGCGACGTCGTGAAACCACTGCCAGCGGGCTTGCGCGGCGCGCCACGCCTCGACGGCGGCAGCATCTTGCGCGGCGACCGGAGGCGGCGGGGCGGGGGCGGCGGCGAGGGCGTTCCAGTCCCAGATGGCGGGCGCGACGCGGTGGAGGGAGACGAGCTGCTGGACGAGGGCATCGTGTGCGGCGACTGCGGCGGCGGCATCGACCGGAGCGGCGTGCGGTGTGCCGAGGGTGCGAGAGGCGGGTGCAGGAGCGCTACCGAGAGGGCCCGACCACGAGATGCCAGTGCCGGGAACGGAAGCGGTGTAGCGGGCGCCTGCGGGGCCGACGCCGACGCGAAACCCACGGACGCCCCAGGAGACGCCGACGCCTCGGGTGCCGACGTTGAGGCGAAAACCGCCGGGGAGTTTGAGGCTCCTGGAGAAGCGAAAACCCATGGATGGGAAAGAGGAGTAACGCAATCGGGGGGCGCGCGGCGAGGGGTGTCGTGGGCGCCGGGATTCGGAGTGGAGGGTGGCGTCGTTTGGGGGACGTGAGCCTCCCCCGATTCCGTAGACACCCCAGGATGACCCGAGAATGGTCGACGAGTGATCCATGGAGAAGCAGCGCAAGCATCGCAAGGATGCCCGTCAGCGACGGACCTTCGCCCCGCAGTTCAGGGTTGGGGCCGTTCGCCTCTCCCGGGTCCGGGATCGACCCGGCGGCGCAGTGACTGGTTCCCCCTCCCGAGGGTCCACGGTCGGGAAATGGTGCTTGACGGTTAGATCCAATGGATGATTATTCACAATAGGCGGACGTAGCGATGGTGGGTGGGAGGGGTGATCTCCTTGATGGCGATGGCTCCGATCACTCAGGGAACGGTGAGGAAAACATGCTGATAAGGTGCCTTGTGGCATTCGTAGGAACGCTTCTCCTGGGCGGCTGCGCGACAACATTCAATGGATCAGTGCCGCTCAACAATCGACAAGAGCTCGTCGTTGGCGGGAGACAGGGGTATCCAACATAGGCGTTAAGCTGCTAGTTACTAGCATTTTCCGCATAGGCGTCGATCGTCTCCCGGAAAGTGTCGATTCGTCGTTTTCGGCATTGCTCATTGGATCGGCCGAGATGGTCGAGAAACCTGGGGAGCGCCGCCGCGACGTGTCGTAGC
>CANJUR010000173.1 GCA_947477565.1 Deltaproteobacteria bacterium | reverse complement strand
GCCCCCCCCCACCTTGCGAACCCCACGGAGCACCTCCGTCGGCATGTGCTGAGGGCGCCAGTCGTCGGCGCGGGCTCAGACTGCTGGCCGCTCGTCGGTGCCAGTCCGCGCGAAACGCGACGGTTTCTCACGCTTGTTTCCCTGCAGTCTGACGGTAGACCGCCGTTTCCCCGGATCCCTGAAAAGGGGGAGATTCGCTTCAGCGATTGAGCATGTGGACGGCCTCGCCGATGGTGGCCTTGGCGGCCTCCATGATGGTCTCGCCCAGCGTCGGGTGCGGATGGATGGTCAGTCCGATGTCTTCCACGAAGGCATCCATTTCCATGGCGAGAGCGCCTTCGCTGATGAGGTCGGCGGCCTCCGGGCCGACGATGTGCACCCCGATGACCTTGTAGTCATTGTGGTGCGGACCGGTCTTCTCGCCAATGACCTTCACGAAGCCCTCGGTCTCCATCACCGCCATCGCGCGACCGCTCGCGGAGAACGGAAACTTACCGACCTTGTAATCGAGCCCCTGCGCCTTCGCCTCGTGCTCGAAGAGACCCACGGAGGCGATCTCCGGGTGCGTAAACGTCGCCGCCGGCATGGCCCGCCAGTCGCGCGCGCTCTTCATCCCGGCGATGACCTCCGCGGCGATTTCGCCCTCCTTGCTGGCCTTGTGCGCGAGGTACGGGCCCCCCGCCACGTCGCCGATGGCGTACACGCCCGGGACGTTGGTCTCGAAGCGGTCGTTGATGATCACGTGGCCGCGCTTGTCCTGCGCGAGGCCGATCTTCTCGAAGCCGTTGCCCTCGTGGTTGGGCCGCATGCCCACCGCCACCAGGACCGTGTCGGTGTCCATCGACTGCGCGACACCGTTGACGTCGAGCGTCACCTTCAATGAACCATCGGCGTTCTTCTCATACCCCTGCGCCTTCGCGCCGGTAATGAACTTACACCCCGACTTGCCCATCGCCCTGGTCACCACCGCGACGAGGTCGTCGTCCATCGTGGCAAGCACCTTCGGCAGGAATTCCACCACCGTCGTATCGACTCCCAGCTTGGAATAAACTCCGCCAAGCTCCATCCCGATGATGCCGCCGCCGATGATCATCAGCCGCTTCGGCAGCGGATTGATGCTCACGCCCTCCTTGGCCGAAATGATCTGCTTTCCGTCGTACTTGAACGCGGGAATCTCCACCGGGCGACAGCCCGTCGCGATGATGATCCCCTTGGTGGCGGTGACCGTCTGGATGCCGTCCGCGGTCTCGACCTCCAGGGTCCTGGCGTCAATGAAGCGCGCGTTGCCTTTGAGAAGCTCCGAGCCGTTGCCCTTCACCAGGCCCTGAACGCCCGTGGTGAGCTTCTTCACGATGCCGTCTTTCCACTCTTGCATCTTCGCGGAGTCCACGGCGACGCCGCTCACGGTCACGCCCATCACTCCAACGTGCTTGGAGCGCTCGACGAAGTTCGCCGCCGCGATGAGGGCCTTCGACGGGATGCAACCCCAGTTGAGGCACACGCCGCCCCAGGACTCCTTCTCGATCACCAGGGTCTTCAGCTTCAGCTGACCGCAGCGGATCGCCGCCACGTACCCGCCGGGACCGCCACCAATCACGATTGCGTCATAGGTCTTCGTTGTGCTCATTGGGATTCCCTGTCTCACTCCACTGGATCAATCGGAGAGGCCAGTCGGCCTCCGCGGGGTCGTTTCTAGTGTCCGCCGGCGTCGTGCGCCGGGGCCACGGGCGCGCGGGCCAGCGCCTCGGCCTGCTCGCGCAGATGCCACGGAAGGTCGGCGTACACGTCCTCGAGGAGCGTAGCCCGCTGCACCGCCGGGGCCGCCTCGGCCTCCGCGATGGCCGCGCGAATCTCCGCGTCGATGTCGGCCTGCAGCGCGACCTCCTGCGCCTCGTCGTGCAGCCCGCGCGCCACCAGGAAGCGCTTGAAGCGCTCGAGCGGGTCTTTCTTCACCCACGCCTCGACCTCCGCAGCGTCTCGGTAACGCGTCGGATCGTCGCTCGAGGAATGCGCCCCGATGCGGTACGTGACGCACTCGATGAGCGTCGGACCCTCTCCCCTGCGGGCCCGCTCGGCCGCGTCGCGCACGGCGCAGTACACCGCGAGCACGTCGTTGCCATCGACCCGCACGCCCGGCATCCCGTACGCGATGGCCTTGCTCGCGAAGGTCGGCGCGGCGGTCTGCGCGCTCGACGGAATCGAGATCGCCCAGTGGTTGTTTTGACAGACAAACACCACCGGGGCCTTCCACACGCCCGCGAGGTTGAGCGCATTGTGGAAGTCCGGCTGTGACGTCGCGCCGTCGCCGAAAAATGCCACTGCGACGGAGTCTTTTCCCTGACGCCGCATCGCCCACGCGGTTCCGACGGCCTGCGGAATCTGCGGCCCGATGCAGCTACCCCAGGAGACCTGGTTTACCGCGCGGCCGGAGAAGTGCGACGGCATCTGCCGCCCCTTCTGCACGTCGAGCCCGTTTCCCCAGCACTGCGCGACGTACGTGGCCAGCGGAAACCCCCGCACGAGCATCACCGCACCCTCGCGCAGCCCTGGAAACACCCAGTCGTCGGCGCGCAATGCAAACCCCGTGGCCACGGGAGTCGCCTCCTGTCCCTTGACCTCACCGTAAAACCCGATGCGCCCCTGCCGCTGCACGATGAGCATCTTCTCGTCGAGCGTGCGCAGCCGACGAAGCTCGCGGTACATCCGCCGAAGCGTCGCGTCATCGACCCCGGAGTCGCGCGAGACGCCCCCATCGTCGGTCAAAACACGAAAAAGGCCGAACATCGGGTCGTCCGCGGAGGCCAGCGTCAGGCTCATGGCGGCGCGCAAGCTAGCAGATCATCGACCCCGAGGCGTAGGTCGCACTTCGCTGAAATCCAGAGAGTGTCAGAGCAGGTTGGGCATGGACAGCAGCACCTGCGCTCCGCCCGCGGTCGGACCGATGGAGGGCGACATCGCGAAGCGGTCGCGGGACGCCGTGGGCCGAGGCGCGGCCGCGGAGGCCGGACGGCCCAGCACGTAGCCAAGCACGCCGCCGCCGACCATGCCGGCCTCGACGAGGAGCGCCGGGCCGGCGAGCGATTCGCCGGACGTGTTGGCGAAGATGAGCACCGCAAGACCGACGCCCACGAGGCCGCCGGAGAAGATGCCGAGGTCCATCCACCGGACCTGCGCCTCCGCGGGATGCAAGGTGCCCGCAAGGGCCGCCGCGGTGCCCGCGCCAACAAGCTCGCCGACCATGCCCGCGATGGGAATCGTGCTGCCGCTGCTGTTGGAGCGAAACAACCCCACGGTGGTCATGCCGAAGACCGCCCCCCACACACCGCCGGAGCCCACGAAAGACGCCGACGCGGGGCGCGACTCGGCCAGCGCTCCGATGGCGTACCCGAGGCCCACGCCGAGCACCGCGCCGCCCCAGATGGTGCTGGCGACGGCGCGGCCGCCCCATCGCCCACGGTCGGCGCCGTAGATGCCCAGCAAGGTGCCGCCAATGATGCCGAGGGTGAAGCCGTTGCTCGCGGCCGTTCCGCGGCCCCGGCGGATGGGCCCGCCGTTGCGTTCGGCAAGGTAGAGAGCGCCCGCCCCGAGGCCGCCCATGACCAGCGGCAACGCCACGATCGCGCGCGAGTCTCCGATGCCGAGCATCACGTCGAGCCAGACCCCGGTGCCGAGGCCGAGCGTGATGGCGGACGCGTAGAGCGACACGGCCTCGAGGCTGCCGCGCGCCTGGTTGGCATCTTCGATGGCCACGGGCGTCGTCGCGGGCGCGGGGTGGGCGACCATGCGAGTGGCGAGTCGGTCGAGTACTGCGAGAGAGCCGTACGAGTGGCCCCAGGGGTTTTGACCAGTGAGTCGAGGTTGCAACACCCGCTGGGCCTCCGCGGCACGCCCGCTGGCCAGGTGTTCGATGGCCGCGTCGATGACCACGCGCTCGTCCGCGGCGGGCTCACACGACGGGCACTGCAGCGCCGGAGCTTCTGCCGGCGGCGGCGGCGGCAGCGCCTCGGCCGGGCCTTGCTGCGCCCACGCGACCGCGGGCAGGAGAGAGAAGAGCGAAGAGGCGCCCGCGATCGCCAGCCACCGGGAGGAAGATTTCATATGCAGACGAAGGACTGCACGGCAGAGGCCAGCGGTGTCAATGGAGGATTGAAGCCCGCGCCGAAACCATGCCGTGGTCGTTGGACATCGCGAGCGCGAGGCGGTGGAAGTGGGGGCGATGCGTCGAAGCCCGCGCTGCCCCGCGCCCCCTCTCCCAGGAGGAGAGGAGGCTCAAATCTGAGGCATCCCCTCGTTTTTCATCGAAGAACGTCGGTGTTTGCACGAGGCCGCTGCCGCGCGCCCTTCGCGAGCCCCCACCCCCAGCCCCGCCCCCACAAGTGGGGGCAGGGAGTTCGGAGCGACAAAACGCTTCTGCAATAGGTATTTCTGCACCCTCCCCCACTCGTGGGGGAGGGCAAGAGTGGGGGCTCGCGAACCCAGCAGTCTGAGCCCGCGCCGACGACTGGCACCCTCAGCACATGCCGACGGAAGTGCTCCGTGGGGTTCGCAAGGGTGGGGGCTCGCAAGGGTGGGGCTCGCGCGCCCCCACCGGTCACTTCCGCCGTCGGGTACGAGCGGTGGCTTTCTCGACCCAATGGGAGCCTCCGACTTCGATCCAGCGGCGTTTCGCGCGCAAGCTCAGCTTCCTCGGACCGCGATTGTGCGACGGTGTCCGAGTCTGTGTTTCAGCAGAGTTACGAGCGTTCCCCGCATCCCTGTTTAACCCCGCCGACCCTTCTTCGCCTTCAACGCCAGCTTCTCTGCGCGCTCTTCTCGCAGCACCGCCTGCTCGGCCAACTCTGCGCGCAGCGTCACCCACGACCGCACCCGCTCGACGGACAACACCCCCGCCGCCAGCCCGCCCTGCAGCGCGCAGTCCGGCGAGTCGTCGTGGTTGCAGTCGGTAAATCGACACCCCACCGCCGCCGCGCTCACCTCGCGAAACATCCCGTCGAGCGCGGCCAGCGTCCCGTCGTCGGCCCACGGCTCGAGCCCGCGCATCCCCGGCGTGTCCACCACCACACCGCCCCCCGGAACCACGAACATCTCCCGGTGCGTCGTCGTGTGTCGCCCTTTGTTGTCAAATGCGCGCACTGCCCCGGTGGAGGCCTGCTCCGCCCCCATCAGCGCGTTGACCAATGTGCTCTTGCCCACCCCCGAGGAGCCCACCAGCGCCACCGTCGCGCCCGGTGGAATCAGCGCCCGCAGCGCATCCATCCCCTCGCCCGTCCGCGCGCTCACCACCACCGTCGGCGCCAGCGCTTCAGCCTGCGCACGGTACGTCGCCACGTCGGCGCACTGATCGGACTTGGTGAGAAGCAGCGTCGCCCCGGCGCCGCTCGTGGCCAGCGCGAGGAGGTAACGCTCCAATCGCCGGTGGCTGAAATCACCGTCAAGGCCCGTCGCCACCAGCACGCGATCGACGTTGGCGGCGATCACCTGCGGACGCGTCTCCTGCCCCGAGGCGTGACGGACAAACTGCGTCCGGCGCGGGAGCAGCCGCTGCACCGCCCACGGACCCGACGCCGCGGAAGGAACAGCAAGCACCCAGTCGCCCACCGCCGGCGGCTCCGTCAGCGCCTGCGCGAGCGGACCGTTGCGGACACCCTCGCGGGTCCAGAGGGTGACCGCGATGCCGTGCGAGGCGGCCACGCGGGCGGGCTGCAGGTGGGACTCGTCAGGGCTGATTTCGCGCGCGAGATCGGCCGTCCAGCCCAGGCCCAGGAGCGGGTCGGAGGTCGTTGGGGAGGTGCTCATCCGATGGGGTGCGCGGACACTCGCACGGCCTCCGCCTCGGTCGCAACGCGCACCGGGGGAGTGCTCGCAGACGCCGAAGTGCTCGCGGCGGAAGGGAGAACCAACGCGAAGGCAGTGCCCCGATCGCTCGTGGCGCGAAGCTCGATGCGACCGCCCGCGGACTGCATCAGCCGCTGGGAAATGGCCAGCCCGAGCCCCGTGCCCTGGGTCTTCGTGGTGGAAAACGGAATGAAGAGGTTCGGGCGCATCGCCGCGTCGATGCCGGGGCCGCTGTCCTGCACCAGAACCTCGACGAAAGTCCCGCGCGCACGGGTACGCACGACAATGCTGCCCGTCGCCTTCATGGCCTCCATCGCGTTGCGAATGAGGTTCAAGAGCACCTGTCGGAGGTGTTCCGGGTCCATGCGTACGGGGGGTAGATCGTCCCCGGGTTCATGGGACAAGACCAGCTCCGCGGGGATGTCGTTGCGCACCAGTTGAAGCGTGCGCTCGACCACGTTGGTCACATCCAACAACGACGGATTTCCCCGGTATGGCCGCGCGTAGTCGAGAAACGAACTCACCACCCGGTCGAGCCGACCGACCTCCTCGACGATGATCCCGATGAACTCCCGGTGGTCGCTCTCGACGGGCATCGTCGATTCCATCCACTGCGCCGCGCCCTTGATCGCTCCGAGCGGGTTGCGAATCTCGTGTGCGAGGCCGGCCGCCATCTCGCCCAGCGCAGCCAGGCGGTCGCGCTCCTTGATGCGCGCGTACAACCGTGTGTTTTCCACCACGATGGCCACCTGCGCGGCGAGTCCCTTCAAGATGGGAAACTCATCCCCGGCGTAGGCGTCGCGCACGCGGTCGTCGCGCACCGTGAGCAGCCCGAGCAGGTCGTTGCCGTCGCCCTCGAGCGGCAGCACCACGGACGCATTGAGCGACTCCATCGCGTGCGAAAGCTCGGTCAGGGACTCGCACTCTCGCGTCTCGCCCAGTTCGCGGCGGTCGTCGGCGTCGCGATCGAGGTGCTCCTTCACCGTGATGCCGTGCGCGCGAACGTGGTCCACGAGCGCCCGAAGCGATGCCAGATCGATGCGCAGCACCGCCGTGTCGCCGAGCTGCGCGAGGAGGTCGAGTCCCTTGCGATCTTCGTCCACGAGGTAGAGGGCGGCGGCGGTGACGCGCCGCGACCGAAGGAGGCCGTCCATGAGAACGCGGCCCATCTCGTCGGGCTCCAGGGCGTGCGCGAGACGCCGGCGCAACTCGTTGATGGAGGTCTCGAAATCGTGGCGCTCGCCGAAGAAGAAGCGCGCGATCTGGGCCTCCATCTTGTCGCGCAGCGGATCAAACAGGATGAGGATCACCAGCGACGCGACGATGGCGTTGAGGAAGTACGGCCCCTCGTGGCGATGCTCGCGGTCGGTGAGCACCTGCCAGTCGACGAGGCGGTAATAAATTCCCGCGAGGACGAGGGCAAGCGCGGTGAGCACCACGAAGCGCCCGGCGAGTTCGTAGAGGTCGATCACGCGACGCCGCTCGATGACCTCGGAGAACATGTAAAGCACCGCGAGCACCAGGATCGACCCGATGGGCGGGAGGTTGGCTGCGATGACCCGGTTGACCATGAACGGCACGAGGTCGGCGGTGGTGACCAGCGTGGCGAGAACCCCGACGCCGACGAGGTAGCGGGCGCGGCGACGTTCCTGCTGCGAGGCGACGGCGCGGCCGCGGGTGGACAGGGCGCTGACAGCGGCGATGAGCAGGCCGACGACGTAGGCGAGGAGCACCGCGCGAATGATGGTTCCGGTGAGCTTCTGGGTGAACCAGGGCGAGGCCACGAGGAACAGCATCGGGACCAGAAGGCGCGTGGCCCAGCGGTCCAGAGAGGACGGCTGATCGGGCGCGTCGAGGCTGAACCCGCGGAGAAAACGAACGCCCGTCTGCGGGAGGAGCACCGCCATGAGACCGGCGAAGCGCGAGAGGAGGCCACCGCCGGTGCGGGCCTCGAGGAAGGTCGCGAGGTACCAGACGGCGACGTTGGTCGCGAACATGATGAACAGCCAGTGCGGTCGCCGCTTTCGCGAGCGGAGCAGCACCTTGGTGGCCATCGCAAACGCGATGAGTGCGGAGAAAAGTGGGGTCCAGAGGGCGAGGCTCATGCGGGCGGCGCAGGGTAGCGCGACAACGGCCCGCTGGAGGGCCAGGGACAGGCCCCCGAGGGATTGACCCCCTTGCGAGACCTCACCCCCAACCCCCTCTCCCAAGAGGGAGAGGGGGCTAAAAGCCTGATTTTATGGCATTTTCTCTCGATCCGAGCCCTCTCTCCCTTTTGGGTTCACCTCGGGACACATCTCACGATTCGGCTGTAATTCACGTCGATGTATTCACTCGATGGGGTGTTGGCATTGGCGTTGGCATTGGCGTGGCCGCAGGGAGAGCGCCGGCTCCGTGATCGCGGACGGGCCTT
>CANJUR010000172.1 GCA_947477565.1 Deltaproteobacteria bacterium | reverse complement strand
CTCGCGCGAACGCAGGTCCCTGCGGATGTGCTCGTCGCGCTCAAGTCCGCCTGCCGCTACTACGAACTCCCGCTGCCACGCCGCGAGTGGACGATCAAAGACGTCGTGCTGCGGCTGGCCGCACTCGGCGGCTACGAGCACCGTCCCGATCGAACGCCGGGGTGGTTGGTCCTCTGGCGAGGCTGGCGACGACTGCTGGACTACTGGCAACTGGTGCACTTCGCACGAAACGCTTCGCCCGCAGAGTTGCCCGACAAACCAGCACCCGGAGAGCCGAGAAAACGAGCGAGATCATGAGATGTGTGGCGAACGGAGCCGCTCGCGGGGTACAGGGCGCGCGGCAGCGGGGAAGGGGGCTCGTGCAAACACCCACACTATTCGATGAAAAACGAGGGGATGCCTCAGGGTTGGGGCGGCGGCGACGGTGCGCCTGCGGGAGTTTCCGCCGTGGTGACGGACGCATTGCCATCGGCAACGGGTGCAGGGGCGGTGGTGTCGGACTCATTGCCATCTGCAACGGGTGCAGGGGCGGGTGCGTCGGACGCATTGCCATCTGCAACGGGTGCAGGTGCGGTGGCGTCGCTGCGCTTGACGGCGGCGGTCGGTGCGCGCGAGTGCTCGTCGCCGTGAAGCCCTCCGCCGCCGCTCCGCTGCTCGAGACGAGCGAGATCTTCGCCCTGGTCGATGGCTCGCTGCGCCTCGCGGTGGTGGCCGACACGCACAGCCACGCGCACCCCGACCTCGCCCGCCACCTCACCGCCGTTGCGCCGCATCGCATCCTGCACGCGGGGGACATCGGCGATCGCGCGGTGCTCGCCACGCTCGCGCAGGTCGCGCCGGTGACCGCGGTGCGCGGCAACATCGACGCTCGCGCGACGGACCTCCCGGACGTCGTCCACGTGGAGGTGCGGAGCGCGACGGGAGTGCTGGTCAAGCTGCTGCTCACGCACATCGCGGTGGACCGCACGCGGGTGCGCGCAGACGTCGGCCGACTCGCGCGCGCCAACGGGGCAGGGCTGGTGGTGTGCGGGCACTCGCACGTTCCGTTTGCGGCGCACGACCGCGGGCTGACGTTGTTCAACCCCGGCTCCGTGGGGCCGCGGAGGTTTCAGTTGCCGATCGTGTTCGGGGTGATCGAGGTGACCCCGACGGGGGTGTCGATGCGTCACATCGACTGCGAGACGGGCCTCGCCTGGACGCCGCGCTGACCCGGCGCTTCACCCCTCGAGGGCGATGAGCGCCGCGGCCACGTCGCTCTTCCACGCCGCCGGGTCCATGCCCGACGGACACAGCGGAACCACCCCGAACCCCCCCGCTCGCGTCATCCGCGCTTCGTACCGCGCACCCGCGCAGCGCCCGCGCAGGGTTGTCAGCACGGTGGTGAAGTTCGCGAGGCTCGACGGCGCCAGCGCAGCGCCGAGGAAGCCGTAGTTCATCCCGCGCTCGTACACGGCGAGGGCCGTCTTGCTGCCGCGCTCCCGCACGTACACAAACGTCTCCCGCTGCTCGGTGGTCCTGGTGGTCACCACGGTCTTCGAGCTTCGCATCGAGAGCCCGCCGGTGAGAATCGCCCGCCCCGCGCTAAACGACTTCACCGTCGACTCCTCGGTGCTCGTCGCCACCCCGGTGCGCACCCCGTGGATCAACATCCCCACGTTCTCGTACGCCACCTCCCTCGTGCGTCCGTCGCGCATCGTCGCGACCACCACGGTCGGACCCAACGCCAGCGTCGCCGCGATGTCCCGCTGCCGGTCGTGCAGTACGTCCGCGCCGTCGAGCACCGCCGCGGCCATCCCGTCGGCCCGCAACCCCTGCGCCTGCGCGTCTGCCTGCGCGCGGTCGGCCAGCACCGCGACCACCCGTGGATAGTCCCCTGCCAGCCGCGTTCGCGCCTCGTAGGTGGAGATTCCCTGCCGGACGCCGAGCGCCACCGCAGCGCGATCGAGCGGGTCCGGCGCACGGAGCAGCGTCACCATGTACATCCCGCGAGTGTACGGGGGATTACAACGCGAGGTCCCAGGTGCCCGCGGCGGTTTCCAGAGCGATGAGCGCGTGCGCGTGGTCGGCGAGCGCCGTCTCGTAGGCGATGTACGTGTCGGTCCAGGTTCGCTGCGCGGCGAGCAGCTCGATGAGCCGCGACGCCCCTTGTGCGAACGCGTACCGCGCCATCTCCAGCAGCCGGTCGTTGTCCGCCAGCAGCGTCGCGTCGTACTCGGCCAGTCGGTCGCGCGCGGCGTCGTAGCGCGCCAGCGCCGCCCGCACCTCCGCCGCCACCCGAAGCTCCGCCGCCGACCGCTGCAACTCCGCCTGCGTGCGCCCCGCCTCCGCCGCCTGCACCTCCCCGTTGAGCACCCGCGACAACGGCAACGGAACCGACACCAGCGCGTTCACCGTGTGATACGCCGGCCCCTGGTAAGCCGACCCCTCCTGGCCCTCCGTGTAGTAGAGCCAGCCCAGGCTGAGCGCGACGTCGATGCCCCGGTTGGCGTGCGCGAGGTCCACCCGCGCCTGCGCCGCCCGGATGCCCCGCTGCCGCGCCCGTAGGTCGGGCCGCGTCGCCAGTGCGTGCGTGATGAGCGCCGCGTCCGTGAACGTCTGCGGCGGCACCCGTAGCTCGCCGTCCACGGTCGTCGGGAGGCGCTCCGGACCGACCCCTTGCAGTCCCATCTGGCTCGCCAGGGCGAAGCGCGAAGCGCGGGCGTCCCCCTCCGCGGTGATCACGTCGCCGCGGTAGCGCCTCGCCTCGATGCGCGCCTGGAGCACCACGATCTCCGCGATGGCGCCCTCGCGCTCGCGCTCGGCGTTGGCGGTTTCGACGGCGGTGAGGCTCGCGAACGCCTGCTGCCGCCGGAGCAACACCCGCTGCGCGAGCAGGGCGTCGACGTAAGCGTTGGCCGCGGCGGCCCGCAGCGTGCGGGCGAAGTCTTCGAGGTCGGCGTGGACCACCTCGCGCTCGGCCTGCGCGACGGCCACGCGCGCCGGGCGCTTCGTCGGCCACTCCAACGGAATCGTGACGCCCACCGCGGCGTTATTTTGCGCGCCGACGCCGGAGACGTCGAGGGAGGCGAGGCCCACGGTGAGCACCGGGTCCGGGAAGATGCGCGCAATGACGATCTGCGCCTCGGCCACGGGCACGTTGGCGCGCTGCGCGGCGAGATCGACGTTGGCCCGCGCCACGGTCGAGAGGTACGTGCCGAAGGTGAGCGACGGCGGCGGAACCGTGTGCGAGGTGGTGGGCGAGGGCACCTGCGCGGCGACCGCGGAGGCGACGAGAAACACCGCGAGCGCGAGCGCACGGAGCGGGGACGGTTGGCTCATGGCGAACTCCGACGCCGCGGCGCGAGGGCGGCGGCGAGCGAGGGGAGGGCGACGAGGTTCATGAACTTCGACAGGACGATTCCGCCCAGCACCGCGACGGCGAGCGGTCGCTGAATCTCCGCCCCCGCCCCGATGCCCAGCGCCAACGGCAGCACGCCGAACATCGTCGCCGTGGTGGTCAGCATGATCGGTCGGATGCGTCGGCGCGCGGCGACGGCGAGGGCGGCGATGTAGTCCATGCCTTCCGCAGCGTGCTCCTCGGCGACCTCGAGCAGCAGGATGCCGGACTTCACTTCGAGGCCGACGAGCAGCACGCACCCCATCAGCGACGAGGCGTTGAGCGGCGTTCCGGTGGCCCAGAGCGTCACCATCGCGCCGAAGAGGGCGAAGGGGACCGTGAGCAGCACTGCGACGGCGGGCCGCACGCGGCGAAACTGCGCGATGAGCACCAGCAGCGTGAGCACCACGCCGAAGAGGGCCACCTGCGCGAGGTTGCCGAAGGTCTCCAGCTGCGAGGCGTGCAGCCCGCCGATCTCCATGCGGTAGCCCGCCGGGATGGCCATTCCGCGCAGGGCCGATTGCACGTCGCGCATCACCGCGCCGAGGTCGCCGCCCTCGTAGTCCGCCGTCACGATCACCACGGGCTGCAATCCCTCGCGCACCAGCACCGCGGGCACCGACTGCCGCTCCGGGCGCGCCGCAGCGGAGATGGGAACGACCCCGCTTGCCGCAGGCGTCACACTCGGCGTCGCGCCTGGGGAGGTGGGCGTGCCGAAGAGGAGCGGAAGCGTGGCGACGCGCTCGGGGTCGAAGCGCACCGCGTCGGGGTAGCGCACGCGGATGTCCACGAGGCGGTCGAAGCGGCGGAGGGTGCCCGCGGGGGCGCCGGCGAGGCAGGCGTGAAGCTCGTCGAGGACGTCTCGGGAGCTGCGCCCGAGGCGCGCGGCGGCGTCGCGCTGTACGCGGAAGACGAGCGTCGGCGTGGCGGGCTCGATGCCGTCGTAGAGGTCTGCGAGGCCGTGGACGGGCTCGATGCGCCGGGCGGCCTCGCGGGCGAGGACTTCGAGCGCCGCGCGGTCTGCGCCAAAGAACTTGATCTCTACAGGGTGCGGTGCGCCGGAGAGGTCGTTGAGGACGTCCTGGAGCACCTGGACGAACTCGTAGCGCGCCGCGGGGACCTCTTCTTCCAGCTGTCCGCGCAGCTCTTCGATGACGGCCTCGATGTCGCGCGAGCGGTGGTCTTTCAGGCGCACCATGATGTCGCCGCGGCTGAGGAGGGTGGCGGCGACGGGGCCGAGTTCGGCGCCGGTGCGTCGGGAGAAGGTGCGCACGTCGGGGTGCCGGGCGAGCACGCGCTCGATCTGTTGGGCGCGGGTGACGGTCTCTTCGAGGGAGGTTCCGGCGGGGAGGAAATAGTCGAGGACGAATGCGCCTTCGTCCATGGTGGGGAGAAACCCCGACGGGACCACCCGGGCTGCGAGGGCGGTTCCTGCCACGGCGACGGCGATGCAGAGCGGGCCCACCCAGGCGCGGCGCGCGCCCCAGTCGGCGACGCGGCCGTAGAAGCGCTGCAGGGCGGGTACATCGGTGCGCGCGGGGCGCTGGCGCATCCAGCGCGCGGCGAAGACCGGAACCACCGTGAGCGACACGACCAGGGAGAGGAGGACGGCGGCGGAGAGGGTTCCGGCGAGGGCGGAGAAGAAGTCCCCGACGAGGCCTGCGACGAAGGCCAGCGGCACGAACACGATCACCGTGGTGAGGGTGGTGCCGACGACCGCGGCGGCGAGGTCGGTGGTGCCTGCGGCGGCGGCCTCTGCGGGAGTTTCGCCGCGCTCGAGGCGGTGCGCGATGGCCTCCACGACGATGATGGAGTCGTCGATGACGAGCCCGATGGAGACGGCCATGCCTCCGAGGGACATCAGGTTGAGCGTCTGGTGCAGGGTCTTCATCACCAGGAAGGTGGTCGCGAGCACGAGTGGCACAGAGGCGGCGGCGACGAGGCCCGCGCGGGCGTCCTTGAGGGAGAAGCCCAGCACGAGGAGGCAGAGCAGCACGCCGACGAGGATGGCGTCGCGCACGCTGGCGGTGCTGTCTTCGACGAGCGTGGCCTGGTCGTAGACGGACTCGATGGAGACGCCCGGGGGGAGGCTTCGGGCGACGTCGCGGGCGGCCTGCTGCACGGCGCGCACGACGTCCGGGGTGCTCGCTCCCTCGACGCGGGACACGGAGACGAGCACGGTCTCGCCGCGCGGACCGCCGACAGAGCTTGTGCGGTCTACGGCGCCTTCGGTGACCGTGGCGAGGGCGGCGAGGGCGATGGGTGTTCCGTTGGCGGCGAGGGTGATGGGGATGGCGCCGAGTTCTTCGGCGGAGCGCACCTCGCCGGAGGCGAGGGCGGTGACGAGGAGGCGGTCCTGGCGGAGGCGGCCGACTGCGCCAAAGGCCACGGCGTCGCGGACGCGGGCGGCGATGTCCGTCGGGCGGAGGCGCGCGGCGGCGGCCCGGGCGGGATCGACGATCACCTCGATTTCGCGCACATCGCCGCCGAGCACGCGCACCTGTCCGACGCCCGGAACGCGCGCGAGTGCGGGTCGGAGGACAAGTTCGCCGAGGTCGTGGAGATCGCGCGGGTCGATGTTGCCCGAGAGGTTGAACGTGACCACGGGGAAGGTGGTGGGCGTGAGGCGCTCGACCTCGACCTCGAGGCCCGCCGGGAGCGCGCTGCGGGTGTTGTTCACCTGCGCCTGCACAAACTGGAGCGAGCGCCACATGTCCGACCCGGCGACGAATTGCAGGGAGATCTCCGCGCTGCCGCGGATGGTGCGAGCCTGCACGCGGCGCACGCCGAGGACGGTCACGAGGGATTGTTCGAGCGGGCGGGTGACCTGTGTTTCGAAGACGTCCGCGGGGTCGTCGCCGCCGCGGGCCACCACGACGATGCGCGGGAAGTCCACCTCGGGGTAGATGCCGCTGGCGAGCGATCGGGCGGCGAAGACCCCGCCGAGGGCGGCGACGAGGAGCGCGGCGACGAGCACCCTGGCGTGGCGCAGTGCGAAGGCGCCGACGTTCACGGGGACTCCCGGTAGGCTGCGCCGTCGGCGAGGCCGAGCACGTTGGCGACGACGACCTTTGCGCCGGGCGCGAGGCCGTCGAGCACCTCGACGCGGGTGTCTTCGCGGGCCCCGAGGTGCACCTCGGTTGCGCGCAAGTGGCCGTGGTCGCAGAGGAGAACCTCGCTGCCGCCGGTGGTGGTTCCGCGCAGGGCGGTGGTGGGAATCATGCGGACGCCGTCCTGCGCGCCGACGGTGATGGCCGCTTCGCCGGCGAGGCCGATGGGGGGCGCGCCGGCGCCGGGGGCGAGGGCGAGGCGCACCGTTCCGACGCCCGCGGCGGGGTCGATGGTGGGGGAGATGGAGCGCACGGTGACGGGGTAGTTGCGCCCCGGGAGGGCTTCGAAGCGGGCGGTTCCGGGCTGGTCTGGCGCGAGTCGCACGAGGTCGGCGGGGATGGCGCTGGCGAGCAGGTCGAGCACGCCGGGGTCGCCGACCTCGACGACGGGCGTGCTGGGGGTTCCGTCTACGAGGTCGCCCGGGGCGCGGAGGACGCGCAGGACGACGCCGTCGAGGGGGGCGCGCATGGTGGCGAAGGCGAGGTTGCGGCCGACGCTGTTGAGCGAGGCGCGGGCGGCGGTGGCGATGGAGCGGGCGGAGGCGAGGCGGGCGGTGGCGTCGTCGAGTTCCTGGCGGGCGGCGATGCCGTGCTCGAAGAGGCGGCGGGTGCGATCGGCGGTGAGGGTGGCGTTTTGCACGGCGGCGTCGGCGCCGGCGAGGGTGGCCTGGGCCTGGGTGACGGCGTCGTGGGCCTGGCGGGCGTCGAGCTGGGCGAGGATGGCGTTGCGGCGGACGGGGTCGCCTTCGCGGACGGCGACGGCGAGCAGGCGGCCGGCGATCTGCGGCGCGACGAGGGCCTGGTGGCCGGGGGCGATCTCGACGACGCCGCGGAGGTGCACCGTGCGAATCAAGCGCTGGACGGAGCCTTCCGTGCATTGCACCGCGAGGACCACGGGGGTTTCCGGGGACTCCCTGGTGGCGCGATGACACGCCGAGAGGAGGGTGAGGAGGGCGAAGAGGAAGGCGAAGGGGCCGCGGCGGACGCCCGGGCGACGGGGCGCGAGGTGCATGGCCGGGGGGTGTACCCGGAAGAGGTTAACGGGATCTGAACGGGAGGGCGCGCGGTGGACGCATCGGTGTTCATGAGCTTCGTCGGGCTCACGGTTCACTGGGATCTGTTGGGCCCCTGCGATTTGCAGCAACGACCCGCTGGAGGGCTAAGGACCGGCTCCTGAAGGATTGATGCCCATTGCGAGACCTCACCCCCAGCCCCCTCTCCCAGGAGGGTTCACCTGGGGACACATCTCGCGATTCGTCTGTAATTAAGGCCGATGTGTTCGCTCGATGGGGTGCCTGGCATTGGCGTGGCCGGAGGGAGGGAGGGAGAGCGCCGGCTCCGTGATCGCGGACGGGCCTTCGGCCCTGCGATCACTAAAGCCGGAGCCTGGGATGGACCGCCCGGCCTGCGCCGGGCTATCTGCATGAGCGTCGAGTGCTCGGCACTCGACGGGTGGGAATAGGTGCCCGGTATGCAGTTCCCCGAGCGGCTGCCTACATCCTTCCGGCGGTCGCTCCCGCGACCGACGCTCATGCAGATTAACCGCCCGCTGGAGGGCTAAGGCCAGGCCCTCGAAGGATTGATCCCCGTTGCGAGACCTCACCCCCAACCCCCTCTCCCAGGAGGGAGAGGGGGCTCGGATCGAGAGGAAATGCCATGAAATCATGCTTTTTAGCCCCCTCTCCCTCTTGGGAGAGGGGGTTGGGGGTGAGGTCTCGCAATGGAGAGACGCGCCGGGAGCGACGGCTGACCGGGCGCTTCGGCCCCCCGTCGGCGGTGACCGGGGGAGGGGGTCGGACAGAACCGGGGGGGCACCTCGGTGACCGGGGGAGGGGGCCGGACAGGACCGGGGGGGTACCTCGGCGACCGGG
>CANJUR010000171.1 GCA_947477565.1 Deltaproteobacteria bacterium | reverse complement strand
CGGAGCCGGCGCTCTCCCTGCGGCCACGCCAATGCCAACGCCAATGCCAACACCCCATCGAGTGAATACATCGACGTGAATTACAGCCGAATCGTGAGATGTGTCCCGAGGTGAACCCTCTTGGGAGAGGGGGTTGGGGGTGAGGTCTCGCAAGGGGGATCGATCCTTCGGGGGGCCTGTCCTTAGCCCTCCAGCGGGTCGTTGTTGCCGAACGGGCTCCCCGAAGTGCGGCTGACGCCCATGCCTCCTCCCCCACCGCTTGTTCAGCGGCCCGGCGGCCCTGCTCAGCGCCGGGGACACCCTGTTCAACGGCCCGGCGACCCTGCTCATCGCCGGGGACACCCTGTTCAACCGCCGAAACGGCTGAAATCAAGGGGTTGGCGTGCGAGGTCGGCGCCGCGCACGGACGGCTTCATCGCAAAAACCCGAGAAAATGGCGGTGAGCAGGGTCGTCCGACGGGTGAGCAGGGTCGTCCGACGGGTGAGCAGGGTCGTCCGACGGGTGAGCAGGGTCGTCCGACGGGTGAGCAGGCTATGGGCGCTGCGATTCCCGTCGCAGGGAGAGCCTGGCAGCACCCTCGCGGAGGGGGGGGAGACGCGCGGCGGGTCTTCTCAACACCACCGCGCCATCGCCCGGAGGCTTCCGCTGCCGCCGGTGCAGGAGGTGGTGCAGGTTCCGCAGTGGGCGCTGTCCGCCTGGAGGTCGCGGCACACGCCCGAGCAGTGGGTCTGCCCGGCGGGGCACACCCGGCCGCATGCGTCGCAGTTGTTGTTGTCCGTGGTGAGCGCGCGGCAGGCGTTGTTCCCAACACCCGCCGCCTACGGGACGCGACGGGTCTCTCGCAGGAGGCCGCGGCCGAAAAATGCGAGATGCCGACGCGCACGCTCCAGATGATCGAGACTGCGCAGGGCAACCTCACGGCGACGACGCTGCGGAGGCTGTGCGTGGGGTTCGGCGTCGAGGTGGTTGCCCTGCTCGCGCCCGCCGCGCCGATGGCGAAACGAACGGCGGGTCGGCCGAAGAAGGCCACGGCGGGTTGAGCGGCGGCGTCCCTCGGCTTGCTCTGCGTCGGGGGTGCGACCGCCCGCCTCTTCGCTCCTGCCTTTGTCTTCGCCCCCGAAGCACTACGGCGAGAGGTAACCCACGACGCGCTGGCCGGGCACGAGGCCGTCGCGCTGGGTGAGCTCGACGACCACCTCGAGAACCTTGGTGTCGATGCGCTCGGAGGGGTCGTCGGTGCGCACGTTGCGGCGGCCGAAGCGGCGCGCCACGTCGACGACGCGACCCGCAAGCCGTCGGCCGGGGAAGGCGTCGGCGGTGACGAAGGCCGCGGCGCCGACCCGCACGCGTGCGATCTCGCGCTCGTCGATGTCGAGGCGCGCCCGCAGGGTGCGGGTGTCGCCGAGGATCATCAGCGCCTCGGAGCCGGGGACGTAGTACTCGCCGGCGCGGCAGCGGACGAAGAGCACCTCGGCGTCGATGGGCGAGCGCACCGAGAGCCGGTCGACGTTGGCCCGGGCCTGGTCGCGGCGGGCGGCAGCGGCGCGCACGCGGGCGGCGGCGACGTCGATGTCTTCACGGCGGGTTCCGTTGACGGCGAGGCGACGGCGGGCGTCGAGCTGGCGCACCGTGGCCTGGTCGGCCTCGGACTGGCGCCGCGCGCGGTCGAGCTCGTCCTGCGTGGCGTCGCCCGTGCGGGCGAGGGCGGTCGAGCGGGCGAGCAGGTCGGTCGAAAGCGATGCTCGGGCGCGGGCGGCCTCGGCCTCGGCGTTGGCGGCGTCGACGTCCTCGATGCGCGTGCCGCGGCGGGCGCGGGCGAGCTCGGCGGCCGAGACGGCGACCTCTGCCTCGGCGGCGGCGAGCGCGGCCTGTTCGGGCTCGCTCACCAGCTCGGCGAGCACGTCACCCGCGTGCACGCGGTCGCCCTCGCGCACGGCGACGCGGGCGAGGCGCCCCGGGACGGAGGCCGCGACGCGGGTCTCGCGGTCGGCGGGCTCGACCACCCCGTTGCCCGCGATGAGGTCGCCGCGCGGAACCTCGTCGCGCGGATCGCTGCGCCCCGCCGGCGGTCGCTCGACACGGGCGCCGTTCTGAATGTCGCGCGCGTCGGGCTGGGTCGAGGGCTGCGCGGTGACCGCACGCACCACGCTTGTGAGCATGAAAGCGGCGGCGACGCCCGCGGCGGCCGTCTTCCAGGGGATGTTCTTCATGGTGGTTTTCACGGGTGGGGCTCGTCGACGATGCGGCCGTCCTCGATGCGCACGATGCGGTCGGCGAGGTGGTAGATGCGGTTGTCGTGGGTCACCACGATGACCGTGTGCCCGCGCTCGGTGGCGAGGGCCTTGAGGGTCTCGGTGACCTTCATCCCCGACTGGGCGTCGAGGCTCGCCGTGGGCTCGTCGGCGAGGATGACCGGGGGCGACCCGGCGAGCGCGCGGGCGATGGCGACGCGCTGTCGCTGGCCGCCGGAGAGGTCTCTGGGCGGGCGGTCGCCGAGGTCAGCGAGGCCCACGTCGGCAAGCAGGCGCAGGGACTCGGCGCGGGCGTCGCGGCGAGACCAGCCGCGCAGCTCGAGTAGCAGCCCCACGTTGTCGGCCACGGACAGCGACGCGATGAGGTTGTGTCCCTGGAAGATGAACCCGACGTGGGACATCCGGAGCGACGGCAGGTCGCGCTCCTTCGCGGCGGTGATGTCGGTGCCGTAGAGCCGCACGCTTCCCTCGGTTGCGCGCAGCACACATCCGAGGATGGAGAGCAGCGTGGTCTTGCCCGAACCCGACGGGCCCGACAGCATCACGAACTCGCCGCGGGCCACCCGGAAGTCGACCCCGCGCAGGGCCTGGTACGCGATGTCGCCCTCCCCGTAGACCTTGCGCACGCCGCGCGCCTCGATCGCCCAGTCGCTCATCGAAACACCATCCCCGGCTCGACGCTGCGAACCCTCAGCAGCGCCAGCGATGACGCCGTGACGCACATCGCGACCATCGCCAGCACGGTGGCGCCGAAGAGCCACGGCGGGAGCACGAGCGCGAGGTCGGCCGAGCGGATGCCCGCGGCCATGCGGGTCGCGAGGAAGAGACCGACGAGCGATCCGGCGAGGGCGAAGAGCACGGACTGCACGAGGAGCACCACGGCGAGGTCGACGTTGGTGGCGCCGAGGGCCTTGAGCGTGCCGAACTCGCGGAGGTTGTCGACGACCGCGGAGAACATGGTCAAGCCGACGATGACGAAGCCCACGATGAGCGCGAACGCGGTGCTGGTGCCAAACGAGATGCCGAGCGCGCTCTGGGTGAGGAGGTAGCGAACGATCTTCGACTGCAGCTGCGGCCGGGTGAGCACCAGCGCGTCGGGCAGGCGGGCCTGGAGATCGCGCTGGGTGCGGGCGGCATCGGCGCCGGGGAGCAGGCCGACGAGGGCGAAGTGGGTCTGGTCGGAGGCGATGTTGAGCAGCGAGCGCGCGGTATCGAACTCCGCGAACGCGTAGGGCGGACCGAAGGGTTGGAGGCCCCAGGTGAAGCCGACGGCGCGCACGCGGTGGCCGTTGACCTCGCGCACCGAGCCGAGGTTGAGTCCGTTGAGCTTCGGGCGGAGGTTGTCGTCGAAGAACATGGCGTCGGGGCGGCCGAGGGCGGCGGGGTCACCGGCGATGATGTTCCAGGGGCCGCCGGCGCCGCGGGGGAGGCGGGTACCGAGGACGGTGATGGGCTCGGTCGTGCCGCCGTCGACCTTCACCGCCGCGCCTCCGTAGAGCAGCGGCTCGGCCCACGCCACGCCCGGCGTCGTGCGCGCGCGGTGCACCACGCTCATCGACATCGGGGCCGTGTCCTGCAACGTGGGCAGGCCGCGGGGCAGCACCCAGAGGTCGGCCACCACGTTGTCGGCCAGCATCG
This sequence comes from Deltaproteobacteria bacterium, assembly GCA_947477565.1. GTDB lineage: Bacteria > Myxococcota_A > Polyangia > Polyangiales > SCUS01. The sequence continues at coordinate 4,524 of CANJUR010000171.1, read as the reverse complement.
TGTTCTTCTGCAGCAGGCCCATGAAGGTGCCGAGCTGCTGGGCCGACAGCACCGTGGCGAAGACCACGCCGAGCATCGTGCCCATCGTCTTCAGCCGGTCATGGAGCATCATCCGCAGGCCCACGGCCGCCATGATTCGGACGCGCCCCGGCACGCTCGCCTGAGACCGAATCGGCGCCGCCATCGCCCGCGTCGGGGCCGTCACGGTGCCACCGCCGCGTCGAGCGGACGAGCCGCGGCCAGGCGCAGCAGCACCCGCGCGTAGCCAAGGTCGGCGTCGGCCTGCACCCTCGCGACGCGCGCGGCGAAGGCGTCGCGGTCGGCCAGCAGGGCCTCGAGCTCGGTGCCCGCCCCATGGGTCAGCCGCTCGTGGGCCGTGCGCGCCGCGGCCTCCGCCGACTCCTCCTGGGCGCGCGCCGCCGTGGTTCGTGCGGCGCCTCCGCGCACCTGGTTCCACGCTGCGAAGACGGCGTCGCGGGCGTCGCGCAGCACCCGGTCGACCCGCGCCGCCGACGCCTCGCCCGCCGCCTCGGAGGCCCGCGCCCGCGCGACGGTTCCGACGTCGAGCCGCCACGCGACGACCAGTCCGGCCGCCCACGAAGCCGTCGGACCGAAGCCAGCGGCGTTGGTCCATCGCTGCGTGGCCGAGCCGCTCAGCGTCGGGACGAGGGCCATCCACGCCGCCCGCGCCTGCGCCACGCTCACCCGCTCGTCGCTGAGGGCCGCGCGCACCGCCGGGGTGTCCATCGCGCCGACTTCCCACGCCTCGAACGGACCCTCGTCGACGAGCGCGTCGCGCCGCAGCGCCGGAGCCGTCGATGCGTCGACGCCCGTGAGGCTGCGCAGCGTTCGGGCGGCGCCCTCCATTGCCAGCGTAGCGTCGGTGACGTTCTGCCGGGCGCCCGCCGCGGCCGCCTCGGCGCGCTGCACGTCGAGCGGCCCTGCGGCGCCGGCCTCGAGGCGGTTGCGGGTGCGCGCGACCGAGCGCTCGGCGACCGCGAGGGCCTGCGTCGCCGAGTCGCGCAGCGCCGCCGCCGCCACCCATGTGAACCACTGCCTCGCCACCGAGCGCCGCACGTCGTCGGCGGCCACCGCCACCCGCTGCTGCGCCGACGCGGTGGTGTGCCGCGCCGCCCCGAGGCTCGCCCACGCCCCGAGGTCGACCAGCGGAACCTCCAGCGACACCGACGCCTCGAGCTGGTCTTGCGGCGTGATCACCGCTCGCGACGGATTGGCGCCGGCCATCGCCGGGAGCGTCACGCCCACCTCGAACTGGTTGCGGGTGTACCCGCCTCGCGCGCTGACCGCGGGCAAGAGCCGCCCCAGGGCCTGCGTGCCCTCAGCCTCGCGTTGCCGAACCAGCGCCTCGGCCTCGCGCACCTCCGCGCCGCGCGGAGCCGCCGACAAGAACGTGCTGAGCGGCTGCGCCGGGGAGACCCGCGCCGCGAGCAACATCGCAAGCGAGCACAGGGCGGCGGATCGTGGGGTCACTCAACAACTCCATGCAAAGACATCGCAGTCGGTAAAGCGTTGAGATGCTCAGAGAGCCGGAACGGGATTCCTTCGCGAGCGCGATTTCGTCGGTTGGACGCAGCCGCGCGCGCCTCGATCGTCGGCGATTCGATGGTACCGACACCCTCTGGTTTGCGCCGTCGAGAGCACCCGCTCACCGCGCTGGAGGAGCCTCGCTGGCGTGGGTGACGACGTCGAACCTGTCGCCGAGACCACCTCCGATCGTGGGCGGCTGCATTCCGAACGACCTTGAGACATCGATGCCTCCGGCCGCACAGACCGCGACCGCGATGCGTGGGTCCGAGAAGGACTCGAACCACAGATCGAGGTTTTGCTTCGTCGCTCAGTCCGTCGAGACTCGCAGCGTCCCTATTCGTGACGATGGCCCCGGGCACGGCGTGTCGACCACGCGCTTCGACCCATGACCAGGTGTCGCCCATCGTCGACACTCTGGGACTGCCGACGTCACCCCCGCCAACGATCCGTCGGGAGATCTACGAGCTATCGAGCGAGGCACGGCTCTTGTGTTATGTCGCTAAAATGAAGGTCATCGCGCGGTGTCTGTTGGCAGTGGCAGTCGCAATCGTCGGTTGTGGTGACGACCCCGCACCTGCGACCGTCGACGCGTCCGTAACCGCCGACCTCGGCGTCGACGCCGCCACGACCGACACGCCGGTTGCGTCCGATGTTCCAGCCACCTGCGATGTGGGCGCTCCGCCTGTGGCCGCCTCCGCACTCCCCGCGATCCGTGGCTCCATGGTGATCGTAGGTGGCGACGGCGGAGCGACCCCGACCCCGAGCGGCGGCGACCCGGCCGGGCACTGGGTCATGTCGACCGCCACGATGTACTGGCCCGCCATCGCGAGCGGGCAGCTCCGCCCCGAGGGCGGCGGCATCGAGGGCACCGGGTGGGTCGTCATCGACGGCAGCAACTACCGCCTCTCCACCGACCTCATCCTGCGCGTCGACTCGACCGCCGCGGGCGTCGTGGTGCGCCCGTCCACGCTCGCCAGCCGCGGCACCTTCACCGCCGCCGCGGGCGGTGCGCTCGCGCTCACGCCGGAGTGCTCCAGCAGCAACGGCATGATGCCCGGCAACCGTCTCGGGTTCTCCCGCGACAGCGCCGAGCGCGCCCGGCTGTTCGTCACCCTCGCGGGCGCCGCCGGGGCAGCCACCCTTGTGTTCGATCTCCAACGGGTCCCTTGAAAACCATCCACCGACTGGGAGCCTCCGCCATGCGCACCACGCAGCCTCGTCACGGCCTCGCTCCGCTCCTCGTCGCGCTCGCGGCCGCAGGCTGTGGTAACGAGCCCGCCGCGACCGTCGACACCACCACCTCCGGTCTCTCGCTCCCGACAGACGTCGCGCGGGTACTCCAGACCCGCTGCGTGACCTGCCACTCCGCGACGACCATGTACGGCGCGCCGATGGCCCTCACTACCTATGCAGCGACGCAAGCCATGGCCGCCTCGACCCCCACGCGACCCGTGTGGCAGTTGATGGGAGAGCGCGTTCACGACCCGGTGCGACCGATGCCCGCGACCCGCCTGCCCGACGACGAGCTCGCCATCATCGACCGGTGGGTGGCTGCCGGCGCGCCCGGCTGCACGGGTTCCTCGTGCGGAACCGTCACCACCGACCCCACCGCCACCTCACCCGCGTCACGCCTGCCGTGCGCGCCGGGCTCGCGCGCGGTGTTCGTCTCCCACGCGGCCGGGTCGACCAACCGCTTCCGCGTTCCGGGAGCGTCGGGCAACGTCAACAAGTGCTTCGCGTTTCGTTCGAGCTTCCGCGCGGGTCAGCAGGCGACGGCCTTCGCGGCGCGCGTCGACCAGAGCCGGGTGCTGCACCACCTCATCCTCTTCGCTACGGACGCGCAGCCCGGCGCGGGCGAGGTCTTCGACTGCGACGGCAACATGCCACGCGACGCGCGCTTCATCGCGGGCTGGGCGCCCGGCAACGAGGGCTCGGTGCTGCCGCAAGACGTCGGCCTGGAGCTGCCCGACAGCACCGGCTGGTTCATCCTCCAGGTGCACTACTGGAACACCACCCCCGACGTCGCCGACGACGGATCGGGCATGGAGATGTGCATTACCGACACGCCGCGACTGCACGCCGCCTCCGTGCACACGCTGGGGTCGCTCAACCTGGCGATCCCGCCGCGCGCGCAGGGCGTCGAGGTGGTCGGCGGGTGTACGCCGGAAAACACCGAGCCCGTGCACGTCCTCGGCAGCACCGCGCACATGCATCGCCTCGGCGTCGCGATGCGCACGGAGGTCTTCCGCGGCGGCAACACGGCCCGCATGGAGCCCTTGATGGACGTGCCGAGCTACAGCTTCGACTCGCAGGTGAGCCACCCCTCGGAGATGGTGTTGATGCCGGGCGACACGCTACGCACCACGTGCCGCTACAACAACACCACCAACCAGACCGTCTACTTCGGCGAGCGCACCGAAGACGAGATGTGCTTCAACTTCGTCCTCGCGTGGCCCGCCGGGTCGCTGAGCAACGCAGGCGGCCGAGCGGCCCGTCGCTGCATTGGCCGCGCTCCCTGAAAGCAGACCGATTGCCTGTTAGGACGCACCGAAGAATAACTTTATCACTTTTTCGAAGCCCTCACTCGTGGTTTGATAGAGTAGTTCCAGTCCTCGTAAAAGGCACTGCGAGTGAGCGCGAGCGCAGCCATCTCCTCGTCAGTGATCTTCCGTCCAGTCCGGTAGCTCTTCGGGTCGGCAACCGCGCGGACCTTCAATCCCGTCCTGGTGGTGTTCGCGATGAGCCCGACGACGGTCTCGAGCGTGACCAGTGGTTTGCCCCGCCAGTTCGTCGTGATCTGGCCGAAGAGCCGATGCTCGATTTTGTTCCACTTGCTGGTACCGGGCGGCAGGTGACTGACCTGGATCGTCAACCCGGTGTCATCTGCCAGACGCTGCAACTCGCTCTTCCACAAGCGGTTTCGTGAGCCGTTGCTGCCGCCCCGGTCCGCCGTCACATAGAGCGCAGTCGCGTCCT
>CANJUR010000170.1 GCA_947477565.1 Deltaproteobacteria bacterium | reverse complement strand
GTCCGAGGATGGGGCGAAGTGACCGCGTATCTCCGCGGGGTGAAGCGACGTGCGAAGCGGCTCCATGCCGCCGGAAAGACAGGGGAAATCGAAGGAGAATGACCTGGTGGAGATGAGGTCAACCATCAGTCCTGGGAGAGGGGCTGCGCAGCAGCGCGGGGTGAGGTCGCGCGAGCTTCGACGCATGGCCTCACCCCGAGTGATCAGCAGCGCCTCCATCTCCTCGTCGCTGATCTTCCGGCCCGTCGCATACTGCTTCTGATCCGCCGCACGTACCTTCGTTCACGACCTCGGAGAGGACTCGAAACTCCTCTTCGATCGCCGCCCCGAGGTCCGTGTCCGGGCACGAATCTCTACATTGTCAAAGCCCCCCTCACCGAAAGGCGTACTGCACTCCCGCCCGCACGATCAGCCCGGGCGATGTGGCCGACAGCCCAAACGCCGGACCGGCCACCATCTGCAAGCCGTGCCTCTCGCTCACCAGCGCCAACACCGGGCCCGCCATGTGCCGCGCGCCCTCGATCTCCGCGGAGTCCCACAGGGCTTCGAGGTCCTGCCCGACGTACTCGACGCCCGCGCGCAGCCACGGGCGTATCGCGTACGACGCCCCGGTCACGATCACCACGTCGAGCCCATCGGCGGCGCGCCGGGTCGAGCGCTCGACCAGGAGGTCGCCCACCAGGCGAAGATGGCCGAAGCGCATCGTGCCGATCACCCGCGCTTGAAATGCCAGCGCCCCGGATAGTTCGCGCAGCGCGCCCACTGCGACGGTGAGCTGGTGCCGTTGGTCGGCGGTGTTCCAGAGGCGACCGCGAACCTCGCCCCCGACGGTGCCCGACACTGCACCCGCGAGGCCCACCGCCGACGGGTCGCTGATCACCCCGTACATCCGCAGCGAGAGCCGCGCGTTGAGGCCGATTTCGCCGCCAACCTCGTGGAGAAAGCCCGCCTGCCCGAGCGCCGCCGCCCCGATGGGACGAAGCGCACCGTTGCCCGCCGCACCCCAGGTGACGCGATACGTCGCCAGGGTCTCGAGCGTTCCCGGAGTGCGCGTGTCGTGTGCGAAGAGAAACGGCCTGTCGGTCTGCGCCGTCGCACTGGCGCCATATCCAATGAGACCAAGAACCATTGCCGATAACGAAATCTTCATCAGTCAATCTCCATCGCCGTCGAGGTCGAGCTCTTCGATCTGATGCCATGGGGGTTCGGTGCCGCCGTGGGTCATCTGCCAGACCATGCGCGACAACCCAGGCTGGTTGTCCACCTTCGACCAGTCCCACCGCTCGGACGCCTCGGCGTACATGCCAGTCGCTGGGTTCATCGCCACCGGATCCATGCGCGGAATGTACGTGTAGGGAGTGAAGTCCGGAGTGGCGGTGAAGAAGTCGTACATCACCCCGGAATCCGCCACCGTGCGATTGTGCGCCTGCACCCCGAGAATGGCCTCGATGGTGTGGTGCAGCGACGCGTTGTCGTAATGCACATGAGACATGTAACGGCGGCGCACCCACGGCCCCGCGAGCAGCACCACGGATCGGTGGTTGTCTACCCGATCGCCGCCGTCCTGTGGGTCGTCCTCGATCACCGCGACCAGCGTCTCGTGCCAGAACGTCGAGTGCGACAGGGCGTCGATGATGTACCCCGTGGCCTCGTCGTTGTCCTGATACATGCTCACCGGCGTGGGGTATCCCGCACGACCGCCCGCGGTGTGGTCATTGGGCAATACGATGTAGGTAAAGTTCGCGAGTCGACAGTTGTCCACCGTCCAGTCGATGAAGTTGTGCGCACGGCGAATCTCGGGATAACGCATGTCCTGCGGAATGCTGCCGTAGCGCTGCAAGGGAACGCTGAAACGCGCGCGGGCCACGGGTTCGCCCCAGTTTTCCGTGCGCACGTTGGCAGAGCCCATGGCATCGAAGATGGTTCCCTCTTCGGGAATGCCGATCTCCGTGGTGCCGATGGGGGGAGTGCCGCGCTGGGCGCGCCCCCAGGTGGTGAGCCAGGCGCGCTCGGTGAAGTCTGTCGTGCGGCCCTGGGAGGTCCAGACGTGGCCCTGGAGCGACTGCTCGGCGCCGGAGTAGAAGTTGTCGCCGCCCGCGAACGCACGGGTAAGACCGCGGAAATTGGGGAAGGTACGCTCCATCCGCTCGCTCGGGACGATGGTGAACCGCGGCTCGCCGAGCCCCTCCGGCATGTCCCCCAGGAGCGCGTCGTAGGTCTTGTTTTCCCGCACGATGAACACCACCCGGCGAATCTTCGTGCTCGGTCCCATGCCCGGTCGCGGCACCGGAAAGTCATAGTCCGCGCCGTCCGGGCAGGTCACCTCGGAGAAGCCGCGGGTGACGTCGTGGTAGGTCGAGGCGAGGGTGTGCCCGGTCGCGAGATCAGGGTCAGTCTGCGGTGCATAAGTGGCAATCGAGCCTGCCATCAGGTTGAGAATGTCGATGTTGGAAGGATCATTGTTGGGGCCGAGTCCGACGCCCTTCCCGGTGAGCGAAACGACGGTCCCATCGGAGAGCACCTCGACGTCCGTGGGGTACCACTCCGTCGGGATGCGACCCACCTGCGTGAAACCGGTATTCACATCGAACACGGCAATGGCGTTTTCGTTGGCCTCGGTGACATACAATCGACCGTTGGGGCCCCAGGCCAGCGCGGAAGGGGAAATGCCCCGCGGAGCCGTCGCGCCGCCGCCGAGGAAGTTCTGGCGAACGGTTCCCATCGGGGTGGTGAGGTCGATGACGGAGACCGAATCGCTGTCCGACGCGGCCACGTAGAGCGCCGCACCGTCCGCGGAGAAGAGCATCTCTTCGGGGTTCTTGCCGACGGCCCAGGTGCGCGAGACGGCGCCGGCGTCGAGGTCAACCTCCGCCACCTGACGAATACCCCACAAAGACACATAGACATGTCGGACATCGCCCGGCCGAGTGACCACCGCGTAGGGAGTCGCGGGGTAGGAGTCCATCGGACTGAAAACCACCCGGCGGACCTCCGCTCCCGACACCGTGTCGCGAATGGAGAGCGCATTGCCAAGTTGATAAGTGATGAAGATCCGGGAGTCGTCCGCGGAGAGAGCAAGGCCGGAGACGTAGCCCTGCGCGGCAGAGGTGATGCCCGGGTCTTCGCGCTGCAGGTCGAGCGTGCGAGTGAGATCCGGCGTGAGCGCGCCGGTCTCGGACACCGTGTAGACGTAGATGCGATTGCCGCCGCCGCCGGAGACGTAGAGTCGTCGCCCGTCGCGGGAGAGCGCGAGGCCCTGGAAGGTCGATGGCTCCTGGCTGCTGCCGTCGCGGCGAAACTCCTGGAGGCTGCCCGGCACCACCGTCGGCGTCGGACCGGAGAGGTCGATCACGCGCAGGCGCTGCGTAGCGATGCCGCCGTCGATGACCACCACGCGTCGGCTCCCCGGCAGCGGTAGCAGCGCCATCGGGAAGCCCGGAAGCGCGAGACGGGAAGCCGCCCGACGCACGCGCTGACCGCCCGGAATGACAAGAGCATCGCCGTCCATCTCGTTGGCGCGGCGCAGCCCGGGCTCGTGGATGCGCGCCGTGCATCGACCGACGCCGGCCTCGGGAATACCTGCATCGGTAAAGCACGATGGGGCCTCGGGGACGTCTACCGGCGGCGGCGCGTCCACGGCGTCGGGTGCGTCCGCGGGCGCAACAGGGACGTCCGCGGGAGGCGTCGGGGCATCCTGTGAGCAGGCCAGGAGACCATGGAGGACGAGGAAGGGGAGGAGCCTCGGGAGACGACGCGAGCGCATGGGGGAGCACCGTACAAGATCCGGGTGACGGTCAGGAAACAGCGAAGAGGAGAGACGATCTAGCGCGCCGCCCACCCGCAGAGCAGCGCCCCGGCGGACAGCGCCAGCGCCAGCGCATGGCCAGCGCGCGAACTTCGCAGTGCCGCCGCGAGCGTGAGCGCGCTCGACGCAAGCAGCAGATCGACGGAGCGGTCGAGCCACCGGCCCTTCGACTGCGACGCGATGAAGACCGCCCGCCGCACGTCCGCCTCCCAGGCCGCCCGCGTCCACAGAAGCGCCGTGAGCACCGCCACCGCCGCGAGCACCGCCACCGCCCGCGACCCGCGCCCGGGGAGTCGCAGAGCGAGTGCGCCCGCGACCAGCAGAGCCACCGTCGGGAGCAGCGGGATTACACTCATCGGTAAAGATCTGCCAGCGCGCCGACCGCACCGAGCGCAAGAGCAATGTGGAAGTTCCGCTCGCTGCGCAGCGACCGCACGCGGCCGACGAGGGCGGTGAGCATCACGGCCAGCGCTGCGGTGAGGTAGGCGGTCACCAGCGCGCGGTCGAGGAAGGGCGAGCGCTCGGCCCAGATCACCGCTGCGGGGTCGGGTTCGGGGTGCGTGGTCCGCTCGATCAGTGCCACCAGCGAGCGCGTCGTCGGGGCGATGGCCAGTGCGAGGGAGACGCCCACGGACCAGGCCCGCGCGCTCACGGTGCGGCGACGCCCGCCTGCGCGGCGATCACCCGTGGGCACTCCGGGTCCGGCGCGAATCCCTGCCCGAGATGGCGGCTCACGACCTTGCAGCCGCCGCGGCAGACGGTGCGCAACGGGCACGACGCGCACGGCTCCGGCGGGGCGGCGACGAAGGCCCGGAAGCCCGCGATGCCCTCTGCGCCGGGCGCGTCGTCGAAGCTGCACCCACCTGCGGTGCCGTCCCGACGAACCGATCCGAGGTGGCCTCCCGCCTCGCAGCCGAACACCCCGAAGCGAGCCAGCGTCGCAGCGTCCGGGAGCGCGCGAGAGACCAACGGAACCAGCGCGCAGTCCACCCGCACGGAGAACCCCTCGCCCAGCGTAGGAGCGAGCGTGCGCAGTGTCTCGCCGAGGGCGTCGCACTGCGCGAGGGTGAGCCGGCGGGCGAGGTACTCCAGCGAGGCCGCGCGCCCCGCGGGCTTGTAGCGCAGCAGTTGGAGTTCGCGCGCACCGAGCGAGCGCACGTGCTCGATGGTGGCCGCGACGCCGTCCACGTTTTGCCGGGTGAGAACATGGTTGATGCCGACCGCAATGCCCTGCGCGCGCAGCGTGGCGATGGCGCGCTCGGCCACCGCGACGCCGTCGAAGCCACGCACCGCCGCGTAGCCGCCGTGAACGCCGTCGTGGGAGACGTTTACCTGCGCGAAGGCGGTGAGCGCGCGGGCGCGAGCGACGGTGAGTCCGTAGCCGCTGGTGGTAACCACGGGCGTGAGGCCGAGCGCGCGGGCCTCCTCCGCGAGTGCGCCGAGGTCGTCGCGGAGGAGCGGCTCGCCGCCCCCGAAGGCCACCGTGAAGACCCCAGCGGCGTGCAGGTCGTGCAGTGTTTTACGTAGTTGTGTAAACGGCACATGGTCGCCGTCGTGCGTGGCGGACTGGTAGCAGCCCGCGCAGTCGACCGGGCAGCGCGCGGTGACGGCGACGTGCACCTCGAGCGGGGCCGAGACGTGGTCGGGCGCGAAGTCCGCGGGCGCGAGGCCAAGGCGGTCGGCGCGGGGGCCATCGAGGGCGACGAGGGTGTCGTCGCCGAGGCGAATCCAGGCGCCGAAGGGCTCGCGGCGCGCGCGGGTGACGAGGGTGTTCACGGGGCTGTGGCGGGGGCGGACGGCGGGGCGGCGGGGTCGTCCGGGTCGGAGTCGTCGTTTGGGTCGAGCGCGGCGGCCACCGCGGCGAGGATGGCCGTGCCCAGGGTGGCCGACAGGAAGAGCATCTCCACGGCACTGCCGATGGACGAGCAGTTGGCACCGGGGCCGCGGCGCACCACGAGCACCCCGTCGGGGAGAGCGGGGTCGCTCACGGGGCCGAGACAACCTCGACGTCGAGGACGTCTTCGCCCACGTCGCTGTTGTTCGCGCTGCGCTGGCAGACGGTGTATCGCCCCGCACGAAGATCGCGGGCGACGGAGAAGCCGGGGTTGTCCGAGAGGGTTCCGTCGAGGAGGGGGCAGCCGAAGGGTCCGTTGGCGTTGACCGTCGCGAGCAGTCGGCCGTCGGGGTCGAAGAGGTCGAGAACGAGCGACGTATTGGGGCAGAGGCCGTTGGTGCCGACGGCCCGTGCGACGAGGCGAGCGCCCGCGGTGGCCACGACGGAGACGCAGTCGATGTCACCCACGGCGAGGCTCCCGCGCACCGTCGAAGCGGTGCCCGTGAGCGGCTGCGCGAGGCTCAAGCGATCGTTGGGCTCGACCTCCGCGACGGGGGTCGCGCAGCGCCCGGAGTTGAACCCCGTCGCGTGGCAGAGCTGCCCTGCAGGGCAACTCAGCGAGAGCGTGCGAGGGTCGCATGCGCCCATCGCGTCGGCGGCCTGACAGACGCCCGCGCCGGCGGCGCTGCAGGTGAGACCCGTGTCACAGCGGGGTGTGGGCGTACGACAAGCGGTGCCCGCGGCGGTGCCGTCAGCGCGGCAGTGACCGACGGTGGCGGAGCCTGCGTCGCGCGCGCAAGTGGTGCCGGTAGCGCAGAGAACGCCGGCGACGAAGAGGTCGCAGGGCTCGCCAACGGTGGCGACGCGGGAGCAGCGCCCGGAAGCGGGTGTGGTGGGGTTGGTGCACACGAGCCCAGCGTCGCAGGGGGCGCCGGTGGCACGACAGCGGCCGGCCTCGAGGCCCTCGGTGAAGCAACGGCCGCGGGTGCGGTCCGTCGGATCAACGAGGAAACAAGAGCTTCCGGTCATGCATGGGACAAAGGCGGTGCACGTCTCACCGGGCGCGGCGGCGGGGCCGTAGCAGCGCGCGGGGTTGACGTTGGTGTTGCAGGTGATCCCGACGCCGGTGCAGATGTTGCCGGCCGCGCAGGCCATGCCTGGCGAGGTTGCGACGTCGGTGCAGCGCCCGACGGACTGCAGGCCGTGTGCGAGCTGGCACGCCTGGCCCGTGGGGCACGCGGAGTCGGTGAGGTTGCACGCGCCGTCGCGGGCCACGGTGACGCGGCATGTGGAGGTGCTGGCCTCGCAGGCGAGGCCATCGCCGGTGCAACGGTTGGCGGCTGCGCAGGCGGCGTTGGCGACGGTTCCGAGGGCGCGGCAGACGCCCACGCCACCGGGCTGGGTGACGCACGAAGCGGCGGCGGAGCAGCGGTTCCAGGCGGTGGCGCCGGACTCACAGGGGGCGTCGGCGGCCTGCGTGCGGAAGCAGAGGTTGGTGCTGGTGTCGCAGGTGAGGCCCGCGCCGCAGGCGTCGGCGACGCAGGGTGTGCCGGGAGCGGTGCCGGCGCGGCGGCAGGTTCCGTCTACTGCGCTGGGGGAGGCGCCGACGCAGGAGAGTGACGGGGCGCACGCTCCGGTGAGTTGGCGGCGGTCGCACGGGGCGTTCTCGGCAATGGCCGCGACCTCCTCGACGGAAAGCTCGAAGGCCCCCTGCACGACGCGGCCGGGGAGCGCGGCGGTGGAGGCGAGGCCACCGACGGCGATGTGCACCACGGCGCCGGCCGGGAGCACCGTCGTCGCGACGCGCGAGGCGAATCGGTTGCGGCTCGCGGCGGTGGCGGTGGGGTCGTCGTTGTTACAGAAGAAGTCGCGCGGGTTGGCCACGCAGGCGCGCATGGCGATCACCGCGAGGGTGGTGTCGAAGGTGGCTGCGGTGCCCGGGTTGGCGGTGCTCACGCGAAGCGATCCGGCGCGGCGCATCACGTAGCGGAAGACCCGCTGGTAGGTGGTGCGGAAGTTACAAGCGGCGGTAAACGCGGCGGGTGGCTGGAGGCCGGTGGTGGCGCTGTTGGCTCGCCCACGGTTGTCACTGCTGAGTCGGGTGATTTCCCCGTCGAGGGAGCCGAGTTCGGCGAGGTCTTCGATTTCGATGGAGTTGCACTCCAACGGCGGCAGCACGTCGGGCGAGGTGCGCACTACGTCCACGGGCCGCACATCGACGGCAGGGACATCGAGCGCCCCTGCATCGATGCCCGCGTCGAGGGGGTTTGCAGGTTGGGGATCGGAGCCACAACCAAGAAACGCGACGGCGACGACGGGGGCGAGGAGTGTGTATCGCATGAGAGGCGCGGGATGATGGTGCAAGCCGGGTGCAGGTGTCGAGCGCCACCGCAGTTCATGACCGACAAGGCAGTGTGCGCGAGGGGCGGTGATCCCTGCGCGGGTTGCGAAGGTCCATATGGCAAACAATGTTGATGAGTTGTCGGAGAAGCTCCGCGAGCCAGAGATTCTGACCTGAGAAGTCGGTGGTGATGCCACGCGGCCCGGCCGCGGCTGCGACGAAGCTCGCGCGACCCCGAGGAATCCCCTCGTTTTTCATTGAGGCGCATCGGTGTTTGCACGAGCGCCCTGTACCCCCGCGGGGCGGGGCAGGTCTCCCACGTCTGCAGTGCAATCGCTAACCAGGGATGCGGGGAACGCTCGTAACTCTGCTGAAACACAGACCCGGAAACCGTCGCACAAGCGCGGGCCGAGGAAACCGAGCTTGCGCGCGGAACGCCGCTGGATCGAAGTCGGAGGCTCCCATTGGGTCGAGAAAGCCACCGCTCGTACCCGACGGCGGAAGTGACCGGTGGGGTTCGCGAGCCCCCACCCCCAAGCCCCGCCCCCACAAGTGGGGGCAGGGAGTTCGGAGCGACAAAACGCTTCTGCAATAGGTATTTCTGCACCCTGC
>CANJUR010000169.1 GCA_947477565.1 Deltaproteobacteria bacterium | reverse complement strand
GGGGGCTCGCGAACCCCACCCTCGCGAGCCCCCCCCACCATGCGAACCCCACGGAGCACCTCCGTCGGCATGTGCTGAGGGTGCCAGTCGTCGGCGCGGGCTCAGACTGCTGGCCGCTCGTCGGTGCCAGTCCGCGCGAAACGCGACGGTTTCTCACGCTTGTTTCCCTGCAATCTGACGGTAGACCGCCGTTTCCCCGGATCCCTGCTGAGCCTCCCGACGTGTACACGTCGACCTGCTTCTCACGGTGACCGCGGCGAATGCGGACTGCCACGCGGGAGTACGGGTTCGGCCCTCGGAGGGGCGGGGGAGACGTGGCCCAGAGTCTGTCCGCGGCTTCGGAGCATCTTGACCACCCGTGGGAGTGCGTTTCGTGATTGGTTACGCGCGAGGAGAGTCGCGATGACGGAAGCCTGGAGTTTGCCTGTCCCGAAGGGTTGGTTTCGAGTCGCGAGTCTGCGCGATCTTCCGGTCGGGGCCGTGCGCCCGGCGCGCGTCGACGGCCACGAGCTGGTCGTGTACCGCAGCGCCGCGGGGGAGGTGCACGTCGCGAGCGCATGGTGCCCGCACCTCGGGGCGCACCTCGGGCACTGCGGCAAGGTCGAGGGCGAGCGCCTGCGCTGCGGGTTTCACGGCATGTGCTTCGACCGCGAGGGGCAATGCGTCGAGACGGGCTACAACACGCGGCCGCCGCCGACGTCGAAGCTCCGACCCTGGCTGGTGCGCGAGACTTTCGGGCAGGTGTTCACCTGGTACGACCCCGCGGGGTCGACCCCGGACTGGTCGCTGCCGACGCTCGACGACGCCGGGTGGAGCACGTGGCGCGCAACCTCGTGGCAGCTTCCGACGCACCCACAGGACATCGCCGAGAACTCCGTCGACCTCGGTCACTTCAGCTGGGTGCACGGGTACGACGCCGTGCGCGCGACCCGTCCCCCCGAGGCAAACGGCGCGTGCTTGAGCGTGTGGTACGAGTTCGAGCGCGCGGTGCCGGGGCTCACAAGCATCGGCGCGGCCCGGCTGAAAATCGAGATCGCGGCGGAGGTCTGGGGCCTTGGGTGCACCCTCGTCGACGTGACCGTGGCGAGCCTCGGGTTTCGTGCGCGCAACCTCGTCGCTGTGACGCCGACGGGCGGCGGCGAGATCGATCTCTGCGCGGCTATCAGCATGCGCGGCGACGACTCATGGCGGCCCGTGGCCCTCATGCCCCAGGTGGCCATCGAGACCCTGCTCGCCCCGGGGGCCATCGCCCTCTACGCCCACGACGTCGAGCAGGACTTCGTCTACTGGAAGAACAAGCGCTACGAGTCCCGCCCGGCGCTCGCCGACGGCGACGGTCCCATCGGGCGCTACCGCCGGTGGGCGCGGCAGTTCTACGGCGACCGCGCGACGGCGGTCGGCGGCGACGACGCGACGCCCTGAGCACAGTGACGAGGCCCGCGACGGCGGGCCTTCTCCTACGGATAACCCCGGGGCGAGAGCGCGGGTGGTGATGACGGTGCGCGCGGACGACCTCGCGTACACGAGCCTTGCGACGTCGGAATGGGTGCTGGAGTCCATCGCATACGACGTGATCGTGGCGCCGGAAGCGGCGGTGGTGGGGCTCCCGGCGACGGCGCGGCGCTCAGGTGTCCGGGCAGCCCGAGCGGTCGGTGGGGTAGAACCGCTGCGACTTGTTGATACTGCAGTTGGACCTGCTGAGCCCGGCGCCGCGGACGTTGCTGCAGCGGAGCGTGCCGGTGACGCGCCCCTGCCCGCAGGCGTTGCCCTCCTGGAAGTACACCACCGGGTTGTCCGAGCGGCTTGCGACGCAACCGCGCGGGTCGTCGCCGCTCATGATGATCGCGCACCCGATGGGGTACGGGCAGTCGCTTGGGCAGCGCGCGGTGAGGCAGTCGCCGTTGAGGTTGACCGTCACGTTGCACACCCGCATCACGGGGCATCCGTCGTCGGGCGTGCCGTCGCAGTCGTCGTCGAGCATGTTGCCGCACACCTCGGAAGACGGCCCCACCGCGCCGGCGCAGGCGTCCCACGCGGTGCCGCCGACGTTGCAGCGCTGCGTGCCCGCGCGGCAGATGCCTACGTTGACCTCCGTCGCCGGGCCGGGGTAGCAGTTTCGCGTGGTGCTGGGGGCGCACGCGCAGCCTGGCCCGTTGTCGACCACGCCGTCGCAGTCGTCGTCGACGCGGTTGCTGCAGAGTTCCGCCCGCGGGAGCACCTCGTCGAGGCACGTCCCCCACGTGCGGCCCGTCGCATCGCAGGTGCGGGCCCCCGCGCGGCAGATGCCTACCGCCACGGTCCCGCGCGGGCCCGTGTAGCAGGGCTCCGTCGCTCCCGGCCGGCACAGGCACGCGTCGCCATCGTCGGGCACCCCGGTGCAGTCCTGGTCGACCCCGTCGCCGCAGACCTCCGCGGTCGGCGTCACCGCGCCCACGCACTCGGACCACGCCCCGAACTCCCCTTCGCCCTCGCAGCCCTGGGTGCCCTGCGCGCACGGCCCCCGACCCACCTCGGCTCCCGCGCGGGGGTAGCACGACTGCGAAGTCCCGGGCACGCAGGGGCAGCCATCGTCCACCAAACCGTTTCCGTCATCGTCGAGGCCGTTGGCGCACACCTCGCGCCCGCCGCCATCGCCCGCGGACCCGTCCGCGGTGCCAGCCCCGACGTCCGCGGTGCCAGCCCCGACGTCCGCGGCGGCCCCGACGTCCGCGGCCGGGTCCCGCGCTCCGGCGTCGGCCCGACCCGCGTCGCGAACGCCCGCGTCTACCGGTCCGGGGGCGATGACCGTGTCCTCTGCCGCGCTACACGCGACGGCCCCGAGTGAGCACACCAGGGAAATCACACCAACCGCGCGCACCCAAATCCTCCGTCGCTGCATGAAATCACCACGCGCCCGATTCGCCGCCCCGTCAATGGGGAAGAAGCGATCCAGCTCCCTGTCTCTTCGGGCACGGATCCGCCCGTGTTGACCGAAGAGATCGCAGTTTGGCGAAGCGCCACCGCGAGCGGGTGACCGTCCACCACGCGGCGTCGGGCGCTTCGCCTGGGCGCGCCTGGAGGAAGCCGCGGAGCCTCCGCGCGGGCGATGCGAGGGCCTACGGGTACGAGGTCGGTCGCATGGCGTGCGAAGCGATGATCGACCTCACGCCCCGGCGGGAGTTGTGCCCCAAAGACGAAATTCTCGCACCGGGAAAGTGTGGGAAAGTCCGGCGGTTTTGTGCCAGGGAGGGTGCCGCGTTGGTTGGCCTATTGGCCACTGGGCAGGTGGACGGTTGCCGGTGCGAATCGACGGGCGCCTGCCCAAACAGACGAATGTCAGGCGTACACGCTCAACGTCGGATCCGGTCGGGCGCCGTTCGAATAAAATCGCTGGGATCGCTCGCCGGACGCTCCGACCAGCTTGATATTGGACGGATCGGAAATGGACGTCGGCAACCGCACCTCCGCCGCGTTGACCGCGGACAGTGCAGGATTGATCGTCTTAAAAGCTCGAGAAGGACTCGCGACCACCCGAGGGTCAGAGATCGTCAAAGCCCCGGGGCCTTCGGGTTTGACATCGCCGATCAGGTCGGTCGACTTGAGATTGAGCAGGGCTGGATCGGTCGTACCCGCGTTCCGATCGCGGGACTCTATGGCTCGCTGCGCCGCAATTCTGGCTTGCGCAGCGATGCGCACAACCATCACCACTTGCTCGTTGGCTTCCCGCCGCCGCTTGACCGCGTCAAGCGCAGTGTTGCGCTCCTCGGCGGTGAGAGTGCGTACCGGAGCAATTCTCGAAACAGGCTCGGATGCAGTGATTGTTTTCATTGCGCCGTGCTCATTCCAAAACAGCTTTCGGGCATTGTCAACGTGGATTTCGAAGGGAACGCGATTTCCCGTGCGACTGATCTTGGCGGTTGCGAAATCCGAGGAGGAAGGCACTGCGCCCGTGCGTGGCGCTCGGCTGAAGTCCGGGGAGTGCTCGGGTCCTTCGACCTGAGGGCGTCCACGCTTCTACCCGGCCTTGCGCGGAGCGGCGTGCCGGGCGCGGTACTCCGACGGCGCGATGGACTCCCATCGCTTGAAGGCCCGACGAAAGTTCGCCAGGTCGGAGTACCCAAGGGTGTAAGCGATCTCGTCCACGGTGAAGCGCCCGGACTTCAGGTGCTCCGCGGCCAGCGTGTGGCGCACCTCTTCGAGCAGCCCGCGAAACGACGTGCCCTCTTCCAGCAAGCGACGGTGGAGGGTTCGCGGGGTCATGGAGAACAGCCGCGCGGTCACCTGCAGCGAAGGGAACCCACGCTGCTTTTCCAGCAGCAGGCGTCGCACGCGGGCCGCCACGGACTCGTTGGCCGTGAGCTTGTCCAGCTCGCGTTGACAGATCTCCGCGGCCTCCCGAAACGCCTCGGGGTCGGCCATCTTCAGCGGCACATCGAGGGCCTGAGGCGGCAACGTAAACCCCGCCCACCGCTGCCCGTACCGCACCGGCGTCCCGAACAGGTCGAGGGCGAGATCGGCATACCCGGGCGCATCGAAAGGGAAGACCACCTCGCCCACGCGACAGACGCCCATGGAGATGGAGTCGAGGATGTTCTTGATGCTCAGCACCACGGCCTCGAGCAGCGGACGACGAATCTCGCCGAGCGGATACGTCTCCGCAAACACGATGCGCACCTCCCCCGGGTGGATCTCGTGCGCGATGGACACCAGCGAGAGACGCAACCCCAGGTAGCGCTCGACCAGCGCCAGGGCCTCGCGAATCGTTCCGCTGTGGAGCGCGGCGTACCCGAGGATGCCGTGGGTGTTGACGCCCAGACGCTCACCGACAAGCAGACCCAGTGCGGGCTCGTTCGCCAGCAACAGGGCGTCGAGCACAAGCTGATGAAACACCGGCAGCGCGATGCTCAACGCCGGGTCGTGAAGCTGCGCCTCGCGCAACTGGCTGCGTTCGAGCCATTGCCGAACGTCGCCCCCGAGAGCTTCGATCTGCTCGGCGAGGTGCCGGAGGTACAGCACCGGAAGCGTGAAGGCCTGGTCGCGCATTGGGCTCCGTCGAAACGGCCACCGACTGTCAGTAAATGACCCCTCATTGTCAACGCCGGACCTCTCCGTCGGGTGGGCTCCGCTTCTATGGTTATGACGGTTTCAGAGCGGCATTCCATAACCTGGAGAGCATATGGCCACCTTGCGGTCCCCCCGACGTCCGATCACTGCGCACATCAACGCCCTTCCAGTGCTCGTCGAGCCGCGAGAGACGGTGCTGCAGGCAGCCCTTCGGAGCGGCATCGATTTCCCGTCCAGCTGTCGCGTCGGCGGCTGCGGCGCGTGCAAGTGCCGATTGACCGAAGGCACCGTGAAAGAACTCACCGAGACGGCCTACCTCCTGTCCGGCGAGGAGATCGATCAGGGGTACATCCTGGCCTGCCAGAGCGTGCCGCAGTCGGACGTCCGCATCGAGGTAGACCTCGCGCCCAACGCCACTCACCGTCGCATCCCCGGACGCATCGTCAGACAAGAGCGAATCACCCACGACATCACACGCCTGCGGGTGCAACTCGACGAGCCGCTGCCCTACCGGGCCGGTCAGTTCGCCCGGCTGGACCTCGACGGAGTCGAGCGAAACTACTCGTTTGCCGCGCCCGCGAGCGCCGATGGGGAGGTGAGCTTCTTCGTGCGCAAAGTGCCCGGAGGGAAGCTCTCGTCGCGGATCCACGACCACGATGTGCTCGGCCTGACGGTGCACGTCACGGGCCCGTCGGGCGCGTTCTGGCTGCGGCCGGCGGAGGCCCCGCTGCTCTTTGTCGCGGGCGGCAGCGGCCTCGCGCCCATCCTCGCGATGTTGCAGGAGGCCGTGGCGTCCGGGGTGTCTCGCGACGCCACGCTCCTGTTCGGCGCACGCACCGCGGAAGACCTCTACGCCCACGACGACATCGAGGCGATCGCGAGGCAGTGGCGCGGGGTGTTTCGGTTTGTTCCGGTGCTCTCCGCGGCGGACGACACCGCGGCGTGGACGGGCGCGCGGGGCCACGTCACCGAGCAGATTCCTGCGCTCACTGCGGAGGGTGCGCACGCCTACCTGTGCGGTCCGCCCGCGATGGTCGATGCCGCCGTCGCGCGCCTCGTCGAGCGTGGCGTCGCGCGTGAGCACATCCACTTCGACCGCTTCACCACGCAGCACGACGCAGCGCTGCCCCCCGCCGCCGCCGAACCGTCAGCACCGTCGCCCTGGGACGCGCTGCACTACCTGAAATTCTCCCTCTTTCACGGCGTCGGGCTGCTCGCCACCGCGGCCCTGGTCACCGGCGGACCCTTCATCACCGCCGGCCTCGTGTCGATTCTGGCGCTGTACATGGTCGGCGATGCCGTCTGCGGTGACGACACCTCCACGCCCACGTTTCGCCACCCGGGCATCCTCACCGCGCAACTCTGGCTCGCGCTTCCGCTGCTCTCCCTGATGGTATTCGCAGCCGTGTGGAGCGTCTGCCCCGGCGACCCTCTCGGCTTCGGCCAATGGATCACCCGGGTCACGCACCACGACGTGCTCGCGGCCCGCGCGGCGACCACGTTCGTCCACCACGTCTCGGCCTGCGTCATCACCGGTCTCATGATCGGCATGGTCGGAACCATCCCCGCGCACGAACTCACGCACCGCACCTGGGATCGCGTCTCGATGTTTGTCGGCCGCTGGCTGCTGGCCTTCAGCTTCGACACGACCTTCGCGATCGAGCACGTGTACGGCCACCACCGTTACGTCTCCACGGAAGGCGATCCCGCCACGGCGCCGCGTGGGCGCAACGTGTACTTCCACATCGTGGCCTCTACGATCAAGGGCAACATCAGCGCCTGGAAGATCGAGCGCGAGCGCCTGGAGAAGAAGCGCCACGCGGTGTGGTCGTGGCGCAACGCGGTGATTCGCGGCCACATGATGAGCGTGCTTCTGGTGGCGGGGGCGTGGGCGATGGGCGGATGGCGGGCGGCGGCGTTCTTCGCGGCGTGCGCCCTGTGGGGCAAGGCGCTGCTCGAGATCGTCAACTACATGGAGCACTACGGCATGGTGCGAAACCCCGCGACGCCAGTGCAGCCGCGACACTCCTGGAACACCAACCGCCGCATCAGTTCGTGGAGCATGTTCAACCTGACGCGGCACTCGCATCACCACGCGCAGGGGGAGGTGCCCTACCAGGACCTGCGCCCCTACGCCGACGCGCCGATGATGATCAACGGCTACCTCACGACGCTGGTGGTCGCGATGATTCCGCCGCTCTGGCACCACTTCATGACGCCGAAGGTGCAGGCCTGGGATCGCGACTACGCCACCCCCGAGGAGCGCCTGCTCGCCGCCCGCGCCAGCGCCCGCAGCGGCCTCGCCCCGCTGCGCCCGGACGCGCAGGTGGCGTGAGTCTCAGCGCCCGACGCGCAGTGCTTCGAGCGCGGACTGCACCCGGGCGAGCAGCGTCTCGCGAGTGTCGCCGGGCAGTGCGGGCACCGGCGTCGCCACCACCGTCAGCACCGCAAACGGCGGAATCAGAATCTGATCGTCCCAGCGCCTCGGCATCACGGCGGCGCGGGCGCTGCGATAGCCCAGCGCGATGATCGGCGCCCCGGTGGCGAGCGCGAGATCGACGCACCCCGGTTTTGCGACGAAGGGCGGGCCCGCGGGGCCATCGACGGCGAGCTGCACGCATGCGCCGGTGCGCACCGCGTCTGCGAGCAGACCCAGTGCCACGCGCCCGCCGTCACCGGACGCACCGCGCACGAGCCGCAGACCCGTGAGCTGCGCCCAGAGCGCGATGGGTGCCATGTACGGCGCGCCGCTGATCATGATCCAGCAACGGCGACGACCGAGCAGCGGCATGAGCAGCGGCAGGTGCTGGTGCCAGTGCACGTAGATCGCCGGAGCGGCGTCGAGTGGCCCGATGACGTGGATGCGCGCGGTGCCAAGGACGAAGCGGCTCCACGACCACAGCAACGCACCCATGGGCCACGCAGCCACGCGCCAGAGCATCTTCGGAATCATCGCTCCGCAGGGGTACCATCAGCTTCCTGGGAGAGGGGGCGCACGGCAGCGCGGGGTGCGCTCGCGCGGGCTCACGGCTCATGGCCTGGAACTGACCCTCCCGGAGGGTGCTGGAGACGGTCGCGAACGTGTGAATGACCCTCCCGGAGGGTGCTGGCGACGGTCGCGAACGTGGAAATCACCTCCGCGAGGGTGCTGGAGACGGTCGCGAACGTGGAAATCACCTCCGCGAGGGTGCTGGCGACGGTCGCGAACGTGTGAATCACCTCCGCGAGGGTGCTGGCGACGGTCGCGAACGTGTGAATCACCTCCGCGAGGGTGCTGGCGACGGTCGCGAACGTGGAAATCACCTCCGCGAGGGTGCTGGCGACGGTCGCGAACGTGTGAATGACCCTCCGTGCGCCAACGCGCTCACCCCAGCGTCAAACGCTTCGGGTTCCACACATCTTTGCGACGCGATCCGTCGGGCTCAGCGAGCCACCTGACGCCCGGGGCAGCACCGCGGCCGAGAGGTGTAGAGGCGACAGGGCCGGAGTGAGTAGCTTCGCCTAAGCAGGAATCCGGGGAAACGGCGGTCTACCGTCAGACTGCAGGGAAACAAGCGTGAGAAACCGTCGCGTTTCGCGCGGACTGGCACCGACGAGCGGCCAGCAGTCTGAGCCCGCGCCGACGACTGGCACCCTCAGCCCAGGCCGACGGAGGTGCTCCGTGGGGTTCGCAAGGGTGGGGGTTCGCAAGGGTGGGGCTCGCGAGCCCCCACCCCCAGCCCCGCCCCCACCAGTGGGGGCAGGGTGCAGAAATACCTATTGCAGAAGTGTTTTTTCGCTCCGAACTCCCTGCCCCCACTTGTGGGG
>CANJUR010000168.1 GCA_947477565.1 Deltaproteobacteria bacterium | reverse complement strand
CCCGCAGCGGGCTCCATCCCGGGTCCCACGGGGCAGCGCTTCTCCATCGGGACATCGTAGGAGCCCGGGTCTGCCCCGGGCTTCCACACCGTGCCGTGTGCTTCAGCACGCGGCACAGCGGGCCGAGGCGACGTACTCCGAACCTCAGGTCGACATGGTCCCACTTGAGTTAGTCCACCTGTTCGGAGGGGGCGAGGCGGCGTCGTGCAGTCCACCCGCCCCGCCGCCGTATCACCCGCGCAGGGGAGTTTGGCGTACAGCATAAGCCGGGGCACTCAGGTGCATTTGTTCAGCGTGGAGATCCCGCTTCGTACGACAGCTGCAGATCGCTGATGTCGGTCGGCCGAGGGGTGCAAGCGGCTGGCGGACTGGGTTTGGTCGCGTCTCGCGCCTGCACCCGCAGGCTAACGAATGCAGGCGCCCCTGCCGGGGCTTTCGAAAGCGAGAAGCGACTCGATCCAGTTCCTTGGGAGCGTCGAGGAATTCAGCTCCGCGGGCGAGTCGACGTCCTTTCGAAAGCCCCGGCAGGGGCGCCTGCATTCGTTAGCCTGCGGGTGCAGGCGCGAGACGCGACCAACCCCAGTCCGCCAACCGCTTGCCCCCCCCTGGCTGACCGACCTCAGCGATCTGCGGCTGTCGTACGAAGCGGCATCTCCACGCTGAACAAACGCACCCGACTACCCCGGCCTATGCTGTACGCAGGGGAGTTTCAACCACCGGCCTCCGCCCTGCGATGGACTTCGCGCGCTTGAAGTTCAACTCCGATCTGTCTGCCATCCAGCGTCCGAGCCGTCCCCATCATGGCCATCATCTTGTCTAAATACCTGATTTTACCGAGTAATTATTACGCAAATCAGTAATCCGTGGACCCGCTGACCGCACCGTCGACGGGACCGCGACGACGTCCGGTTGGGCGGCGTCCGGCGGGGACTCTTCACCCCCTGGACGTTGGATGTCCTATCCGCTCCCTTTGTCCGTCGTCGGCATCGACTGCTGGACCTCCACGAAGGACAAGAGCCGCAGGGTAAACGGCGCGGTCGCGAGGCGTACGTCACGGTGTCGGGCCACGCGAAGCGCGGCTCCGAGCGCAACGACCACGGACACCGCCGGACGCAGACGTCGGCGTTTCCGGCGCTCACCACGCAGCGTGTGTCCGATGACGCCCTCGTCGCGCGGGGCCAGTACAGCGAGATGTTTCCTCGCTTCCGCTCGGCCCACGGCCGGGTGTGCCAGTCACCTCGTCCGCGAAACCTCCCGCGGCGTCTGGACCAACCCCGGCCCCCGTGGCATCGCCCCGCCCCCATGCCCGAGTCCGCCGACGTCCGCGCGCTTCATCGTCCCGTGATCGGTCAGCTCGGCGCGTGGTTTGCGCTCGTCACGGGCGTGCTCGTCGCTCTCGCGGCGATCGAGGGCGTGCTGCACCTCGTCGGAGGCGCGCCGCCCGCGGGCTGGCTCCACGCCGGCGCCGCCTGGATCGCGTACGACCTCGGCATCACGGCCGTGCTCGCGGTGGCCGTCGCGTGGCGGCTCCGTACGGCGCTTCCCACGGTGAGCGCCCCGCCCGCGCTGTCGGTGCTCGTCGCGGCCTACGATGAGGCGGAGCACATCGTGCCGACCGTGCGCGCCCTCTCCGCGCAGACCGGCGTGGCCTTCGAGATCCTCGTCGGCGACGACGGCTCCCACGACGCCACCTTCGACCTCCTCCGCGCGGCCTTCGACCTGAGCCCCGTCGACGGCGCGCTCTGGCGCGGCGCCGCCGAGGGACAACCGCTCTCGGTGCTGCGTCTCCCCCACGCCGGCAAGGGCGCCACGCTCAACGCCCTCGCGGCGCACGCGCGGTATCCGGTGCTCGTCACCGTGGATGCCGACACGCTCCCGGCCCCGCACGCCCTCGCGCGCCTCGCGGCGGCCTTCGACGACCCCGCGGTGACCTGCGCCGCCGGCGTCGTCACCGTGCGCGATGCCCGCGGCGGCTGGCTGCTGCGGCACCAGTCGACGGAGTACCTGCGCACCGCCTTCGTGCGCATCGGCTGGGCGGCCCTCGGAGCCCTCGAGCAGGTGCCGGGCGCGTTCACCGGGGTGCGCGCCGACGCCTTCGCCGCCGCCGGGGGATTCCCGACGGACTCGCTCACGGAGGATTACGAACTCACGTATCGACTGATCGCGCGCGGCGTCCGCGACGGCGTCGTACCGGTGGTGGCCGCGGTGCCCGGGGCGCAGGTGTTCACCGAGGCGCCGCGCACCCTCGCGGGCTTCGTGCGCCAGCGCACACGATGGTTCGCGGGGTTTCTGAGCACCCTCGCGCGGTTTCGGTGGCTCGTCGGCGAGCGTCGGGCGGGGGCCTTCGGCCTCGTGCGGCTGCCGCTCAAGCTCGCGGAGGCCACGCTGCCCGTGCTCACCTGGGTCACGCTGCTCACGGGCCTGAGCGCGGCCTCGCTCGGCGCGTCGCGGGCGGCCCTCGCGCTGCTGGTGCTGCGGGCGGCATTCGACGTCGGGACGTACGCCCTGGCCCGGCGGGCGTCGTCGCATCTGGGCGACGCAGCAGCCTCGGCGGCGGTCTCGCCGGGCCCGGTGGTGGGGGCGCTCACCGTGCTCACCGAGGCGCTCGGCTACCTCTGGCTGCGGCAGTTCGGCGCGCTGCGCGGGTGGCTCTGGGCGCTGCGACGCGCGACGCACTGGGAGCCGTCACGCACGCCCGCGCGGTCGGCCATCGAGGCGTCGCGCGACTGAACCTCCGGGCCGTCTCCGCGTCCCGAGCGCCGCCCCGTGACCAGGATGGTGCTGCGCGGTGGACGGGGGATCGACCCCTCGACGGGTCGTGACGAGATCGCGAACGGCATCATCGAGGGCGAGCGCGTCGTCGCCGTCGAGCCGATGGCGACCACGGCGGTGAAGGACCACGAGCGCGACACGGTGATCATCGACTGCGTCGGGCACCCGCGCA
Organism: Deltaproteobacteria bacterium; assembly: GCA_947477565.1. Lineage (GTDB taxonomy): Bacteria > Myxococcota_A > Polyangia > Polyangiales > SCUS01. Next base: position 5,947 of record CANJUR010000168.1, on the reverse strand, counting down.
GCCGCGGCGGCGGGTTCACCAGCGTGTGCGCAATGCCCAACACGAAGCCCGTCAACGACCACCGCGCGATCACCGAGATGATGGTCGCGAAGGGGAAGTCGCGTGGTCTCGTCAACCTGCGCGACGCCGGCTGCGTGGCCGTGAGCGACGACGGGCGCTGCGCCACCGACGCGGGCGTGATGCGCCGCGCGCTCGAGGACGCCCGCACCTTTGTGCCTCGTGGTGGTGCAGCACGCCGAAGACCATGTGCTTACCGCGGGCGCGCAGATGCACGAGGGCCGCGTCTCCACGCGCCTCGGCCTGAAGGGCTGGCCCCGCGTCGCGGAGGACCCCATCGTCGGTCGCGACGTTCTGCTCACGCAGACGACCCTCCAGCCTGCGAGCCGTCCCCCTCATGGCCTTCATCCCGTATAAATACCGGATTTTACCGATGGATTATTACGCCAAGTAGTCATCCGTGGACCCGCTGATCGCACCGTCGACGGGACCGCGACGACGTCCGGTTGGGCGGCGACTCCTCACGCCCTGAACCGTTGGATGTCCTATCCGCCAAGTCCTCGCCGCTTGTGGCACCCCCGCAGGCACCTGCCCGCGGCGGGCGACCGAACTCCGACCCACTCGAATTTCGTCGTGGCGCTCCGTGGATCGTTGACCGGATCCACCCGCCTCGCATGCACCGACCTCCACGGCGTTGGTCCACCTCGTGGGCGCACCCGGCCGTCGGGTGGGCGCGGGCGACCGGTGTGTCACCCGCCGATCGCTGCTCGGCGCGGACCACCGCGGCCACGCTGATGAGATCAACCCGACGCGAACTCCACGCCCGCGTAGATCTCGTCTACCTGGAGGTCACCACCCAGGTCGGGCAGCGCCACCCTGGCCCCGGCCTCGGCGATGGTGAGCGTCCACGTGCCGTCGTCGTTGCGGCGGTAGTGCTCCAGGCGCGCCTCGTCCTGGCTTGCCAGGAGGTAATGCTGGAGCGACGGGAGCTGACGGTACGCCCGAAACTTCTTCCCACGGTCGTAGGACTCCGTCGAGTCCGAGAGAACCTCCACCAGCATCGTCGGGTTGGTGACGGCGTTGGCGTCAACCGTGGCGAGCGCCTTCGGACCACAGACCACCGAGGCTTTGGAGGGATGCGCCGGAGCTTTGGAGGGATGTGCCGGAGCTTTGGAAGGATGCGCCGGAGCTTTGGAAGGATGCGCCGGAGCTTTTCGATGGTTGCGCCGGAGCTTTTTGATCGTTGCGCCGGGTGCTGAGCCCGCATCGCCGGGGGTCTTCTTTCCAGCGCCGGGGGTCTTCTTCCCCTTGCGTGCGTGACGTCCGGAGCGCCGCGCCTTGCCCCGCCCCGCTCCCGCGGTGCACCTTTCGGCCATGGGCGACGCAGCCAAAGTCATCGACTGGAACGGCACCGACGTGCCGACGGACATCGCCGAGGCTCTGGCAGAACTGCCGCCGGGGCGCTACCGTCTGCAAGCCGTCACCGACGATGACGGCGACGAACTCACGCCGGAGCAAGAGGCCGGCATCGAGGCGGCGATCCGCTCTGCCGACGCTGGACGGTCGGTTCCGTGGGCGACGGTGAAGGCAGAACTCGCCGCGAAGCTCGCCGCGTATCCCGATCGATGACCGCACCGGCCGACCGCATCGACATCGCGCCCGAAGCGCGAATCGACCTCGACGAACCGCTGACTTTCATCGCCGACGGAAACCCCCGCGCGACGCGCAAGCTCGCCTCCGAGATCGACGCCGCGTTCGTGTTGCTCGCAGCGCCGACGCCGCATCTCGAAGGCGCGCCGGTCACGCTGCGTTCCGGTGTGAGTTGCCGACGCCATCTCGTGCACCCGGTGGTGATTTACTACCGCCGAAAGCCCGGCATGCTCGACGTGCTGCGCGTGCACCACCACGCCCGCGAACCCATCGCCCGGTAGCCCTTCGACCTGTGCGCTCCTCCTCCGCGAGAGCTCATCGTTGCTCTCATCTTTTCGGGAGGGGAGCGCGCTCGCCGACGGCGGCGGCCGACGGTCACGCGGCGTGCGTTTCCACCGTCGCCGCGCCGGGGAGCACCGATCCGTCGCACCGCTGTGCGTCCGCGCGGTGACGACGCGGGGCAGTGAGGGCGACGATGCCGCCACGGCGCACGAATCCGTAATGCGCGACGGACGCGGACGCCAAACGAAGAGATGGGTAGGCTCCGCCTCGCGCGATCCTCCCGACACCCCCGAAGGCCGCACGCCGCGGCAGAGAGTGACTACGCCTTGAAGATCCCACTTTTGCCTACATGCCCCCCCCCTACGCACATGACATGGAAAGGCTCGACGCGCGGCGCCTGAGCGTCACCCGTGGCGCCGCGGGATGGGTGCTCTCCGCGCTTCTCACGGCGTGCGGGTCGGAGCAGAGCATGCTCCCGATGCCCGACGCGCGCGGTGCCGATGCTGATGGCTCCGAGGTCGCGATCGCCGACGCGCCCGCAGCCACCGACGCTCCCGCGGTCGACGTCGCGAGTCTCGACGTGCCGAGCGGCGCCGATGTGGTCGACAGCGGCCCGCCGGACACAGGAGGAGGCATCGTCGACGTGCCGACGATCGATGCAGGCGGCGTCGGAGTAGACATCGCAGCCCCGATAGATATCGCGGCCCCGATGGACGTGCCGGCCCCGATGGACGTGCCGGTCACGATGGACGTGCCCGTCACGATGGACGCGCCCGTCACGATGGACGCGCCCGATGCGCCATCGATGCTCGGTGGAATCGGGACTACCTGCACGACGGGCGCAACCTGCGCTTCGGGTCTCTGCGCGATGGTGGGCGACACTTGCGCGTTCGATCCGCCCGACGCGATGGGGTGGGTGCGGAGCACCTTGGGCGCGTGCCCTACGCCCGCGATGACACTCCTCCTCGGGGGAATCACGCTCGTGCGCGAGTCTCGCCGCGACGGTTACTGCTGGGTGCGACTGCTCAACGGTGCGGGAGCCACCGTCGATTCGAGCACCATCAGGCCAGTGAGTCCCCCGACCTGCGCATCGGGATGCGTGTACGCGCTGCGCGACAGCTTGTTCCGGATTATTAACGTCGCGGTCGGGCGATGCGAAACCTTCTCGCGGTGCACAACGGGATGCCGGAGCGTCGACGATTGCCCCACGGGCTCGAACTGGTCGTGTCGTGCGGGCATCGGCGCCTCGCCCACCTGCGCGTGCACGCTCACATCGAGCACCGAGATTGCCTGCAATGGCATCGACGACAACTGCGACGGAGCGACCGATCCGACCTCCGCTACCTGTGGCGGCGCCTGCGTCGACCTCGCAGCCAACACCGCCCACTGCGGAGCCTGCGGTGCGGCTTGCCGCGCGACGGAGGTCTGCGTCGCGGGCCGCTGCCAGTGCCCCGGCGTGCGCGGTGAGTTCTGCACCCGCGCGATGGCCTGCCGCGATCTCGCCACCGACCCCGCGAACTGCGGTGGATGTGGTGTCGCCTGCAGCGGCACCTTCGCCAACGGGCGGCCAGGTTGCACCAACGGCGTGTGCGGGATGGCCTGCAACACGGGCTTCGCCGACTGTGACAGCAACACCGGCAACGGCTGCGAGACCAGCACCAACACCGCCACGAACTGCGGCGCGTGCGGCCGCACCTGCACCGGCGGCACCTGCAGCGGAGGCACCTGCACCTGCCCGACCGGTCAGACGCTCTGCAATGGCGTCTGCGTCGACCTCCAGACCACTGCAGCAAACTGCGGCGCCTGCGGAATGGCCTGCGGCGGCACCTTCGCCAACGCGACGCCCGCCTGTCAGGCTGGGACGTGCGGATTCACCTGCAACACCGGCTATGCCGACTGTGACGGACTCGCCGCGAACGGGTGCGAGTTGAACACCAGCGCGGACGTCAACAATTGCGGCGCATGTGCGATGCGATGCGGAAGCGGTCCGCGAACGATTTGTTCCGCCGGACGATGCAGTTGCGACGGTGCGGTAAACGGTGTGAATCCGGCCGGAACGGGTGTCGGAGCAGACCGCAACTGCACTTCTGTAGTCGGGCCAAACCGCTGCACTGGCCCAACAATTTGCATGTCCCCTTCTGTTTGTCTTCTCGGCGGCTGTGCTTCTAGTTGCGGCACCGCGACCACGTGTCCATCGACCGGCAGCGGCACGCAAACCTACTGCGTTACGTCAATCAATCTGAACTTCAACTGCGGCCGCTGCGGCAACGTCTGCCCCACCGGCACAACCTGCATGTCGGGGATCTGCCGATGAGCACGGAGCGGCTTCACGCCGCCCTCGCGCGCCGCTTCGACGATGGACAACGCAAGCTCGTTCCGGTCCTCGGATCGGGCTTGCACCTTCACCTCGCGTACCTCACCGGCGACCCGCGCTGGAAGGCCCTCCACGGTTGGGACACGCTCCTCGCCAGGGTCGCACGGTCCATGGACACCGCGCTGCCCGCGCACGCCGATGCGCCGATGCTGTGGGACGACCTCGTCCTCACAGCCACGCACCGGGACCCGGTCGCCGCAGCGTCGAAGGTCGAGGCCCGGCTCCTTCGGGATCAGCTGGTGCCGGCGCTTTAGACGCCCGACGGCGCCGACACGGTGCTCGCCAGTCTCGGCGATAGCCTGTTCGCGCACCGCGATGTCATCTCGCTGAACTTCGACGACACGCTCCAGCGGGCGCTCCGCTGTACCCGGGCTCGCCGCGTCGAGACGGACGACTCCCCGCACGAGCGGACCGGCGAAGTCACGGCCTGGCGCCGCGGTGAGCGCACCGTGCGCATCTGGCAGATGCACGGCAGCGTGCGACGTCCACGGTCCATCGTGCTGGGCACGAGCGTCTACGGCCGGGCGGCGGCGAAGCTTGTCGATGGCTTTGCATCGGCCAAGGACGCCGAGCGCCGCTGGCTCAGGCAGAACCCCGGCGACGGGCAATGGACGCCGGCGCACCACGCGAGGTGGCAACACGCCCGGCGCGCGCCGCACGCGATGCTCGCTCAGCGCGGCCTCGGGGTCATGGACCTCTTCGCAAGCGCAGACCTCGCGTTCCTGGGCACGAGCCTGGAGGTGTCCGAGGTGGACGTGTGGTGGGCGCTTCACCAGCGGGCGCGAAACCACGCGCGGCTTCCGCCCGAGCAGCGTCCTGCGACGTTCGTGCTTCGCGGCGACGCGACCAAAACGCACCTCGCCACCGGCCCCGCGAACGTCACCCTCGTCGCGCTCCCCCAGTGGTCCGAATGCTGGGACGCCCTGCTCGCTCCGGCTTGACGCTCCCGATCCCCGCGGCAACCGCCATGACGGTGATCGTCGTGGCGGGTTGACCTCATCTTCGGGGAGCGGGTGCTCGCGTTCCCGCCCGCACTACCGCACCACCCGGTCCCCGTAGAGGACGTCAACCCTCAGGAGCGATGGACGGGGACGACTTTCCGTCAGCCGGGCGGAGCGGGAGCGTGCAGGCCCCTGCCACCTCTCAGGCGAGGCGCGGGGATGCCACGTTTCGCCGCGATGACCACCGTGACGCTGCCTCTTCTTTACCCGCGGTAGACAGCTCAAGCTCCTCCACGCGGTCTGCGGAGAGGCCGTGATGCCCGCGGCCGTCGCGGCAGAGGTGCGACGCAAGGGAAACGACGATCCGAGCGCCGCCGTGCAGGGGATCAGCGGTCCAAAACGGCAGCGTTCGCTGCACGAACTCGGCGGAGTGACCGCAACGGCGAGGCCACGAGGCAGGGCGGTTTCCGATCAACGACCCGTTGGAGGGCCAGGGACAGGCCCCGGAAGGGTCGATTCCCCTCGCGAGACCTCACCCCCAACCCCTCTCCCAGGAGGGTTCACCTCGGGACACATCTCACGATTCGGCTGTAATCCATGCTGATTCGTGCGCTCGATGGGTTTTTGGCGTTGGCGGAGGGAGAGCGCCGGCTCCGTGATCGCGGACGGGCCTTCGGCCCTGCGATCACTAAAGCCGGAGCCT
>CANJUR010000167.1 GCA_947477565.1 Deltaproteobacteria bacterium | reverse complement strand
TTGGTGGGGTGCTTGGCGGCCGGAGGGAGAGCCCCGGCTTCAGTGATCGCAGGGCCGGAGGCCCGTCCGCGATCACGGAGCCGGCGCTCTGTAGACGGCCACGCCAACCACCCATCGAGCGCACGAATCAAGCTGAATTACAGCCGAATCGTGAGATGTGTCCCGAGGTGAACCCAAAAGGGAGAGGGGGCTCGGATCGAGAGGAAATGCCATGAAATCATGCTTTTTAGCCCCCTCTCCCTCTTGGTAGAGGGGGTTGCGGGTGAGGTCTCGCAACGGGGATCGATCCTTCCGGGGCCGGTCCTTAGCCCGCCAGCGGGCGGTTGTTCGGAAGAACGTCGATTCGTCCGCAACGCTCAATCCCTCGACGCTTTGCCGCCGTCCTCGAACTCCCAACGAACGAGATCGAGTCGTTCATCGCTTCCGATAGCCCCGCCAGGGGCGCCTGCTTTCGTTAGCCTGCGGGTGCAGGCGCCAGACGCGACCAGCCCCAGTCCGCCAGGCGCTTGCACCCCGCTGGCCGACCGACCTCAGCGATCTGCGGCTGTCGTACGAAGCGGTGATCTCCACGCTGAACAAACGCACCGGAGTGCCCCTGCTTATGCTGTACGCCACGGTGGACCAGGGCGTCCCAGAACCAGGCGGAAACCGCGCTACCCCTCGAGCGCGTCGAAGCGGGCGAACACCGCGACGGCGTCCGCGATGCGGCCCAGCAGGCGCAGCCGCGACGCACGCATGGCTTCGTCCTTGTCCATCACGAAGACCTCCGTGAAGAGGCGATCCACGGGTGCCCGCAGCGAGCGCGCGATGAGGTCGAGCGCGTCGGTGTACTTCCGCGCCTCCCAGAGCGGCTCGAGCTCCGCGCGCGTACGCCCGAAAGCCTCGAGCAGCGCCGTCTCCGCGGGCTGCGTGAGGCGCCCGAGGTCATCTGTCGTCAGCTCGCCCGCCGGGGCCTCGCGCGAAATGTTGAACACCCGCTTGAAGGCCACGCCCAGATCTGCCGCCGCGGGCGTCTTCCAAAACGTCGCCAGGGCCTCCACGCGCTCGGCCACGTCCACCGGGTCGTCCTTGCCCGCGGCCATGCACGCCGCCACCGGGTCGCGCCCGAAGCGCGCCTCCAACAGTACCCGCAGGCGCTCTGCGCAAAACTCCACCACCGTCGCGATCAGCGCCTCGCGCGTGGTCTTCGCGCCCGTGGCCGCGGCGAGCATCTTGCCGTTTTCCGCCGCATACACATCCCACGCAGCGCCCGCCAGCGTGGTGAGCGACAGCCGCACCCCGTGATGCAGCAGCGTGCGCACCACGCCGCCCGCGAGGCGTCGCAGTCCGAAAGGATCTTCGCTCCCCGTCGGTCGCAGCCCGATGGCGAGGCAGCCCACGAGGGTATCCACCCGGTCGGCGATGGCCACCACAGCGCCCATCGCTGACGGCGCAACGTCGTCGGTTGCGCCCTTCGGCTGGTAGTGCTCGCCGATGGCGTCCGCGACCGCGCCGGGCTCGCCATCGAGGCGCGCGTGGTAGGCGCCCATCTCCCCCTGAAGCTCGGGGAATTCCCCCACCGTGAGCGTCACCAGGTCGGCCTTCGCCAGCGTGGCAGCGCGCGCGCACTCCGTCGCATCCACTCCGAACGCCGCAGCCAGCGAGGGCGCGAGATGTCCGAGTCGCCGCGCCTTGTCGCCGTAGCTCCCGAGCTTCGCGTGAAACACCACCCCGTCGAGGTCGGCGACCCGCGCAGCGAGCGGCTGCTTGCGGTCCTGCCCGACGAAAAACGCAGCGTCCGAGAGCCGCGCGCGCATCACCCGCTCGTTGCCGCGACGGATGGTGGCCTCGTCGAGCGCGGTGTTTACCACCGTCAGAAACGCCGGCCGCAGCCGCCCGTTGCCCTCGGCCTTCGTCGCGTCCGGGCGCTGCACCGCGAAGTACCGCTGGTGCCCGCGCATCACGCTCTCGATCAGCGCGTCGGGCAGCTGGAGAAACGCCTCGTCGAAGCGCCCGAGCACCACGAAGGCCTCCTCCACGAGGCCAGTCACCTCGCGCTCGAGGAAGGCGTCCTCGCGGAGCGTCCCGTCTGCCTGCGCCGCGGCCTCGTGAAGCGCTGCCATCATCCCGATGCGCCGCGCGTCGGTGTCGACCTGCACGTGCGCCGCCGCGAGCGCCTCGACGTACCCGTCGGCCCGCGCGAGATCAAAGGTCGCCGGCGCGAGAAACCGATGCCCGCGCGTTGTGCGCCCCGCCGTCACGCCCGCGAACGCGAAGGGCATCACCGCGTCGCCGAGGAGCGCGACGATCCATTGCACCGGGCGTCCGAAGGTCGCGTCGCCGTCCGCCCAGCGCATGCTCTTGGCGAAGGTGATGCGGCGGCAGACGGTCCCGAGAACGTCCGGCAGCAGCGCGCGGGCCTCGGCGCCGGGGGTGCGCTTCACCGCGCGGAGGTAACGTCCCTTCGGCGTCTCGATGATGGAGAGCGCGTCGAGGTCGAGGTCGTTCTTGCGGGCAAACCCCTCGGCGGCCCTGGACCACCCCCCGGCGGGCGTTTTCGCCGCGCTCTCCGCGGGGCCGAGCAGCTCTTCCTCGCGGGCGCTCACGGAGTCCGCGACGTCGTGCACGAGCACCGACAGCCTCCGCGGGGTACCGAGCACGCGAACGGCGCCGAAGGTCACGCGGGCGCGGGTGAGCTCTTCGGGCACCAGCGTCGCGAGCTGTTCGAGCGCTCCGTCGAGGAAGGACGTGGGGAGTTCTTCGCAACCAATTTCCAGCAGGAGCGTCGATGCCATGGCGACGCTGTGGGTATCAGAACCCCGCAGTCCCGTCGACGGTCGCGCGCGGTCGCGAGCTTCGTGCGCGATGTCGATGGGGCGTCCCCCTCCGACGTCGGTAGGTGCAACTTCACTAGCAGGCCCATGGAGGGAGCCGAGGGATAACTCCATCGCTGCGAAGACCTCGGCCGGGAGCCGGTCGCGACCGCCGAAAGGGTGTCGATGGCAAGCGATTCAGAAGTCCGTCGGCAGCCCTGCGCGCTGCCAGAGCGACGTGCCCGCGAGGAAGAAGAGCAGCAGCGCCGCACCCCCGTAGGTGACGGCGATGCAGTCCGCGCGGGTGATCCCGTCAGGACCGCGACGCCGCAAGAACGCCGCCTGCGCGAGCGGCGCGGCGACCATCAACAGTTCGCGGGTGGTGACCGCGTGTGCGACGCGTGCGCCGACGAGCACCGCCACGGACGCCGCGCAGAGGGCGAACACGATGGCCGCGCTGGTCTTCGATCCGTGCGCCACGGGGTAGGTGGGCACGCCCACTGCGCGGTCGCCATCGACGTCGCGCAGGTCGTAGAGCACCTCGAAGGTGTGCTCGAAGAAGAAGAAAAACCCCATCACCGCCGCGATGCCGGGCAGTGACATCAACCTCGCGTGCTGCACCCCCAGCAGCGGATAGAGCCCCACGCTGAGCACGAACATCACCGCGCTCATGGAGTTCTTGAAGAGGTAGAGGTCCTTGAAGCGACGCCATCCCTTCGGTGTGGGGACGACGCGAAAGCTGTACCCGAGGCCCATGGCGTGGAAGACCACGCGCACGATCGCGAGCGAGATCGGGAGGGCGATGAAACCGTAGGCGAGGGACGCCACCAGGGCGACGAGGCAGCCCGCCACCAGGGCCCTCGCGTGGCTCGCGACAAACTCCGTCGCCGCGATGCCGTTGAGGCGATCTTCATCGACGTCCGTGGCGCGGTTGAGCAGGTTGACGATGCACCAATCGAAGCCGCAGAGCAGCGCGAGCCCGACGGGGTACGCGCCCATGAAGAGGTAGCCGAAGGTCACGGTGGCGCAGACCGCGATGGCCACGATGTGCAGCCGCAGCGCCGAGGCGAGGTCGTTCACGCGCGGACTCTAGACCCCTCCGGTCGTGCGATCCTGCGCGCCCTTCGATGATCGCCCTCGAAATCGCGTGTCTCGCCATCCTCGCGGCGTACTTCGTCGCCCACCGTCGGCAACCCGCGCTTCTCCGCGACGCCGCCCTGCTCGGCCTCGGCGCGCTCATCGGCGAGGACACCATGATTCGCGCGTACGGCTTCTACGCGTACGCCCCGGGGTGGCACCTGCCCGTCGATCGCGTTCCGCTGCTCATCCCGACCATCTGGGCGCCGGTGGTGCTCTCTGCCCGCGCCGTCGCCCGCGCGCTCTTGCGCTCCACCGCAGCGCCCGCCTGGAAGGAGGCCGCGCTCACCGGCGCGCTCGTGACCTTCGACGCGGCGCTCATCGAGCCCATCGCCGTGCGCGCGGGCCTCTGGCACTGGACCCAGCCCGGCGTGATGACCGTCCCCGTGATCGGCATCGTCGGCTGGGGCTGCTACGCCTTCGCGGCGGTGTGGCTCCTCGCAGCGCTGCCGCCCGCGCGGCGCTGGGCGATGATTCCGCTGGCGCTGCTGGGCTCGCACGCGCTGGTGCTCGGTCTCTGGTGGGGATTACTCCATTGGGTATGGCGTGCGGAGCTGCCGCTCGCCACGACGGCCCCGGCGCTGGCCTTCGTCGCGACGATCTACACCGTCGCGGTGCTGAAGACCGGCGCGCGGCTCCCGTGGCGCGAACTGCTGCCACGCGCGGCGGCGACGGGCTTCTTCGCGGTGCTGCTCGCGAGCCGGGCGGACGCCGCGATGGTGCTGTGGGCGGCGCTCTTCACGCCGCCGTGGCTGGTGTTTTGCGCGCGGGCGCTGCGCTCACCCGCCGAAGACCACCCGGCCGAAGCGCGCGGCCCGGTGGAAGTTCCCCTGTCCCAGTAGCGGCGACCACGCGAGCGCGTCGCGCTGCCCATCGCGGAACGTGTACAGGTTCATCCGCCACGCCTCGCCCGCGCGCGGCGTCGCCGTCACCCGCGACGTCGCCAGCGCCGCCCACGGGATGCGCATCTCCACCACGTATCCGTCCGCCGTCCGCGCGGTGCCGCACTCCATCGCGGGCTCCCAGTCTTCGTGACCGAAGTGCATCGCCCCGCTCGCGTCGCGCTCCACCGGCCGATTGTAGTCGTCGAAGCGCGTGGTCCAGCGCGCGCCATGGACCCCGACCTGCACCTCGAAATACTCCCGATTGTCGGTGAAATTCCCCGGCTGGAGCATCACCTCCACGCCCGACGCGCTCTCCCACACATGCACGTCCCGCCCGGTCGGCGGCAGCGCGCTCTCCGCCGCCCGGTCGCGCACTTCAAACGCCACCATCAGGCCCGCGTCGCTCCACGCCACGCGCGCGTCGCCGTTGACCTGCGAGCGCGGCTCCGGCTGCCCCGTCCCCGGCTGCACGAACCCACCGATGCGCCGCGCCGTCGCCCACGCGGCCTCGTTCAATCGACCGTCCCAGCGCATGGCGCCGGTCACCCACGGCGCTGTCACCGTGGGCAACGCTCCGTCTGCCCGCGAGGCCACCGCGACCGGCGTCGTCGCCCCGCCGCGGCACCCGAGCGCCGCCGCAAACGCCACCGTCAGTGCGCGGTGCATCAGTCGGTTCCGCCTGCGCGCACGGGGGCGGGAGAGAGCACCTCGTGACCCGTTGCCGCGGCCGCGACGGCGTCCGCTGCGAGCAGCATCGGCAGCGTGCGGTTGCCCAGCCAGAGCCGCGCCTGGTCGTCGAAGAACCCGTTGTTGTTGAGCCCCGACTGCCCCCCGGGAATCACGTTGCGCCCCTCCATCGCATCCGGCGCACCGCGGTGCAGGGTGACCACCATCCGGTAGTTCGGCCCCGAACCATAGGTAAACGAAGTGCCGCCGAAGCCCGAGTTGGCCGCGTCGACGCCCCACTGATCGCCCGGCCGGGGAAAGCCTGGCAGCGTGGCGCGCGGGTCTGTCGGCGCGAGGTTCATCGCCAGCGGCAGCCGCGTCGGGCTGATGGAGAAGCCCGACACCAGCGCCGACAGCGACGATCCCCCGTCGAGGAAAGTGGAGAGAATCGACTCGAACTTCACCGTGTGGCGAAGGCCCCAGATCCACTGGTCCATGTCCGTGGTGCCGTATCCGCCGCTGCCCGGGGCCGTCGGCGGTGTGCGCAGGAAGGTGAGCGCGCCGTCGAGCGCGCCGAGCGCCACCTCGCGACTGGTCTCCACGGTGGCCGTACCCAGCACGTCGAAGTACGCGCTCTCCTGCGTGGCGGGATTGAACGACGCGAGCCTCTCCGGGTTGCTCGCCCCGCGGCCGCGCAGCATCCGCAGCAGCGTGCGAACGCGCCCGACGCTGTCGCCGCCGCCGTTCTCGAACACCCCTGCGGGGAAGCGCTCGTCGTCGAAGACCCCCTGGAAGAAGCGACCCATCCAGGCGTTGAAGATCGAGGTCGCGACGGCGAGGTCGCGCTCGTTGGCGACGAGCGGGTGGTAGAAGGTCTCGACGCCGGAGAGGGCGGGGTAGCCCGCAGCGCGCCACGCCGTGAGACGCCGCTCGACGCTCTCGTAGTCGGCCTGGTGGGCGCGCCACGCGGCGGCGAGGCGGGACTCCGGGGTGCCCGCGGCGGGCGTGGCGGCGGCGGCGGTGCGGGCGCTCGCGATGGCCTCGAGCAGCGCCGGGACGAGCACCTCGCCCAGGTTGGAGTGCGCGTCTGCCTGGAGCGTCGCCATCGCGTCGCCGTCGAGGGTGCGCGCCGCGACGCCGGCGGTCAGTACGGTGTCGATGCGCGCCCCGCGAAAGCCGTCGTGCCAGGGGCCGCCGATGTAGACCGGGTCGTTGCTGACGGAGTCGTCGCTGGTGATGTTGCCGGGCTCGTTGTTGGCGGTCATGACGTATCCGCGCGCGGGGTCCAGCGCTGCGGGCGTCCGGTCGAGCGGAACCACGCACTGATACGGGTCTGCCGCGCCCATGGACTCGTCGATGACCCCGTCGCGCAGGGGGATGCGAAACCCGCCGAAGCGCGTTCCGTCGAGGAGCGAGCGCGGGTCGGCCCCGGTCGCCCAGGTGCGGTCGGTGTTGCGCGGGAGGTACTCGCGGCACGGCACCGCCTGCCAGCCGGCGTAGTAGACCGAGCCGTCGGCGTCCGACGCGACCTGGTTGAGCGACGTGGCCAGCATCGAGCGGCTCGCCTCGCGAAACTCCCGCACGTTGTTCGCCTTGCCGTAGCCCTCGTAGGCGCGGAAGGCGTTGCCTGCGTCGAGGCCCACGTAATCGAAGCTCACCGCGGTGATCACCCCGTCGCCGTCCGTGTCCCCCGGGACCACCAGGTCGCCGAGCAGCAGCACCCGCACCTCGCCGGGCGCGGCGGGGTCCGTCGGAAGCACGCGGCGGCCTTCGATCTGGGTGATCCAGCGGCCGTCGAAGGTGGTGTAACGGTTCCAGCGCTCGGTGCGCCCGACGCTCATGAGGGCGGGCACGTTGGCCACCACGACGCTCTCCGCGGTGCGCGTGAGCGGGCGCGTGGTGCCCATGAATCGCGTGCCCGATGGGTTGCCTGCAGCGTCGAGGATGAGTTCTTCGCGGTACCAGTCGGTGATGTCTCCGCCGAGTTGCGTGAAGCCCCAGGCGACGCGTCCGTTGGTGCCCATGGCCGTGGCCGGGAGAAACGTGAGCGCGATGCCCACCTGGTGGATGTCCCCGCCGCCGAGGGTCTGCGTGTCGAGTCCGATCTGGTAGAAGAGCGCGGGGATGGTGAGCGGGAGGTGTCCGTCTGCGGCGAGCAGTGCGTTGCCGTCGCGGGTGCGGCTGCCCATCACGGCCCAACTGTTGGAGCCGTAGCCCACCTCGTTGTCGCGCATGAGCCGCGCTTGAATCTCGTCGAGGTTGCCCGCGAGCCGGTCGAGGGAAGGCCGCGGAACTGCCATCCGTGCCGTGCGGGTGGGCGCGCTCGGGCGGGCGTCGCGGCGGCGGGGTGCACCGCGGCGGGCGGCGGCCATCGTGGCGGTCTCGAGGCCCCAGCCGTCGGCGGAGCGTGAGGCGACGGGCTGATGGAGCGGGTTCCAGAGTTCGGGGAGCACGCCGGCGGCGCGGAGGTCGGCGAGGGCCTGGCCGGTGAAGTCACCGGGGAGGTTGCGCTGTGCGCGGTCGCGATCGACGTCGGCGGTTTCGAAGCCTGATTGGTAGAGAAAGGTGGTGTTCATCGCGGCGACGTCGCGCACGGTGAAGCGCTCGAGGAGGTCTGACGCGCGGCGGCGGCCGAGCAGCGGTGCCGCGAGGGTGAACTCGCTCGGCGACGACAGGGTGCCGTCCTGAGCCTGGGCGATGTACGCGTTGATGCCGTCGGCGAAGCCCTGGAAGATGGCCCGCTGCTCGTCGTTGAGGAGCCGCAGGATGCCGTCGGTGACGAAGCCCATCCCGACGCCGAGGTTCTGCTGGTCGGTGCGCAGCGCGGCGGATCCGAGGAGGGCGGCGAGGGTGCCGTTGGCGTAGCGCCGCGCGAGGTCGAGGAAGAAGAACCGGTCGCGGGCGACGACGAAGCCGTGTGCGCGGGCGAGATCGACGCGGTTGCGGGCGTAGAGGTGGGGGATGTTTCCGGCGGTGCGGAGGATGTGCACCTCGCCGGTGAGGCCTGGGATGTCCCAGTGCTCGGTGACGGGCACCGAGGGAAACGCGCTCGGCAGGCCGCTGTCGTTGGCGTCCGACGGGCCAGGGGCGTCCGTGCCCAGGTCATTGCTCCCATCGAGCCGAGCGACGTCCGGGCTCGCATCCGACGGAGCAGCGGGCGAATCAGTGCAGGACAGGACCAGGGCAGGGCAGACCGCGAGGAGCCAGCGAAGCGTGCGCATGGGCGCATTGGTGGCTGGTCTGGCGCGACGGCGTCAAGGGGGACTGAGGCTGGCTGAGGTTCGGAGTACGTCGCCTCGGCCCGCTGTGCCGCGTGCGGAAGCACACGGCACGGTGTGGAAGCCCGGGGCAGACCCGGGCTCCTACGATGTCCCGATGGAGAAGCGCTGCCCCGTGGGACCCGGGATGGAGCCCGCTGCGGGCTTTCGCTGGGGTGCCGTG
>CANJUR010000166.1 GCA_947477565.1 Deltaproteobacteria bacterium | reverse complement strand
GGCGCTCCCAGCGACATCATCGACCTCGCCCTGGAGGCCGAGATCGCGGCGTTGCAACACTTCCACGAGGCCGCGAAGGCGCACCCGCCGTCGAAGACGCTCGCGGCTCGAGGCGTCGCCGTACACACCGCGATGGCGTCGGGCGAGGCTGCCCTGGCGCAGCGGCTCGAGGCTTCGCTGGGTGCAACGCGGGCGTCGCTCGCAGGCGCGGCGTGGCGAGAAGGGGTCAACAAGGCGCGGCGAACCGTGCACGCAGCCCTGACCACCTACGCCACCGAACACGACGAACCACGGGGCTACGCGGAGAGGTTCTTTCCCGCAGCGCGGCGCGGCGGGAAGAAGAGCGGGAGCAGCGGAGAGCCGAAGCCTTCGTAGCCGTCACTCCGCGGGGGAGTCCCAGCGAACGGGTCGATCAGGTTCGTCGCAGCACGCCGCCGAACTCCACCTCGGATGCAACACGACCGACTTTCCCCAGGCACTTTTCACCCACCGGCTTCCGCACGGATGGCGGCGCGTCCACGGTCTCCAACTCCTCTCGAATTCAAGGCGCCCTCGACTACCGGTGCTCCAGCGGGTCGCGCCCTGGTGGAAAACCCAGGGGCCCAAAAGATCCGTGCGAAACGTGGGCTGGACCGACCGCGTGCGATCATTCCAGGCGATGCATCAACGGTGGTGGCTCCTGGGGATGGGATGTCTCGCGCAGTGCGGATCGAACGATCGTCCGCCGCCCATCGGTTCGATGGGCTTCCCCACCGCGGACGCTGGACCGCCCATCGCCGCGGAGGTGTGCTCGTTTACGGGCGTGGTGTGTGACGGCCAGACCCCGTACCGGTGCAGCGCCAATGGTGGGCGCGAGACCCTCCCACACTGCACTGGTGCGCGGCCGTTTTGCGTCGCCGGTGGGTGCGTGGCGTGCCCGCCCGCGGCGATGCGCTGCGACCCCGATCACCCCTCGCAGCCCGAGCGCTGCGCCGACGACGGCAGCCGCTGGACGACGCTCGCGGCGTGCAACGAAGCTGCGGGCGAGCGCTGCACGGACGGGCGCTGCGGCGATCCGTGCGCGGTGCCCGACGGATCACGGGGATACCTCGGGTGCGAGTACTGGGCGACGCAGACGCCCAACAGCCAGCTTGATCCGGCGTTTTCCTTCGCGGTGGCGCTGGCCAACCCGCAGTCGTTTCCGGTGACGGTGCACCTCTCCGGTGGACGGCTGACGGAGATGCGCACGGAGGTGCTCGAGCCGGGGGCGGTGCGTGCGGTTCCGCTCCCGTGGGTGCCTGAACTGGTGCAATCCTCCGCGGCCAACACAGGCTGCCCGCCGCGCACCGCCTGTCGGGGGTGGCCGCCTGCGACGTCGGCGACGGTGGTGGGCGGCGCGTACCACATCGAGGCGTCGGCGCCGGTGGCGGCGTACCAGTTCAATCCACTGCAGTTTGAGCGGGCGGGTGGGTTCAGTTCGTACTCCAACGACGCGTCGCTGCTGTTTTCGCAGCGGTCGCTCACGCAGCGGTACATCGTGCTGACGGCGCCCCACTGGGTGCCCGCGCGGGGCCTCGTGCTCGGTGGGTTTATCGCGGTCACGGCGGTGGCAGGGGAGACCACCTCGGTGACCATCCGGCTCCCGCGCAACGCCGGCATCGTCGGCGAAACCGGAACCATCCAGCGCGACAACCTCACCCCTGGCGACGTGTTTGTGTTGGTGGGCGGCGAGGCGGGCGACCTGAGCGGCGCCATCGTCGAGGCGAGCGCGCCGGTGGCGGTCTTCGCGGGCCACGACTGCACCAACGTCCCGACCTCGCGCCCTGCGTGCGACCACCTGGAAGAGCAGGTCGCGCCGCTCGAGACCCTCGGCCGCGACTTCGTCGTGACGCCTCTCATCGACCGCCCGGGCGTGGCCTCGCTCGTGCGCGTCGTGTCGCCCTTCGAGGGCGCCGTGCTGCGCTTCGATCCGCCGTCGGTGCAGCGTTCGGTGCGCCTGGGCGAGCGCGAGGTGCTGCAGTTTCAGACCGCGGTGGGCTTCCACATGACGGCGTCGCGGCCGGTGTTGGTGGCGCAGTTCATGGCGGGCCAGGGCGACGCGAGCGGGAGCCCGGGCGACCCGGCGATGGTCTATGAGGTTCCGTCGCAGCAGTTTCGCGACCGCTACGACCTTCTGGTGCCGGACACGTACACCAGCAATTACCTCGGCATCGTGGTGCCACACGGCGCGAGCGCGCTGCTCGACGACACCGTGCTCCCGGTGACGCGCACCAACCTCGGCGCGTGGGACCTGCTCTCGACTCCGGTCATGCCGGGCGCACACCGACTGCGCACGACGGAGGGAGTTCCGTTGGGGGTGAAGGTCTACGGAACCGCGCGGTACACGTCGTACATGTACCCGGGTGGGCTCGACCTGCAGTTGCTCCCGCCAGGGTGAGCGCCGGGGGGGGCATCGGCGTTAGGTGCACCTTCGTCTCGGGCGGAGCGTTGCTTCGATTCGCCACCATGAGGTGTGCTTCACAGCGGTGGCTCACCTCCGCCCTCCGCGGTCACTTCAACTTGATGGCCGCGTAGCCCCGCTCGGCGTCCGGGCCTGCGACGCTGGGCAGTCCTGCGGCCGACCAGCCAGGCTCGGTCAGCCGACCAAACTGGTCTTTTGCGCCGCCCCAGCCGGCGCGCTGATCGGTCAGCCCGGTGAAGCCGACGGCCTCCAGTTCGGCGCAAGCCCGCGCGCTGCGCCCGCCGGCGAGGCACCCGATGACCAGCTTCGCGTCCTTCGCAAACGCCCGCGCCATCATCGCCACGAAGTCCACATTGGGGACCATCCCTGCCGCGCCGACCTCCAGGAAAGGAACATTGTACGACCCCGTCGGGTGCCCTCCCTCGAACTCCGCCACGGAGCGCACATCGACGTAGACGAAACCCTGCGTCGCGACCAGGTCGCGCGCCTCCTGCGGTGAGATGCGATTGGCCATAGGGAGCGGTCTATGGTGCTCACTTCCGAGTGCTGTCAACCGCCGCGGTACCACTGCGCCGTGCGCGTGATGGCCTCGTCCAGTCCGACGGTCACGTCCAGCCCGAGTTCGTCCCGCGCGCGGGACACGCTCGGAACATACCGATGCCGCGCCGCCGTCGAATCGCTCTGCCCGCGGATCTCCACCGGCACCTTGAGCAGCGCCCCGACGCGCCCTGCCACGTCGCCCAGTGGGTGCTCGTCGTCGCTCCCGAGGTTGTACGGCCGCGAACCGACTCCCCGCGCGAGCATCACCCATAGCCACGCCGCGAGGTCGCTGCCGTAGAGGTACGACCGCATCGGGCTGCCGTCGCTCGACACCACGATGGCCTTCCCTGCGAGGGCATCGCGGAGGAAATTCCCGATGGCGAAGTGCACATCCAGCGGCAGGTGCGCCCCGACGAAGGCAAACCCCCGTGCGATCACCGCCTCGACCCCGCGGGCCTGCGCGCAGAGGTGCTCCGCAAGGCGCTTGGCGTGGCCGTAGGCGCTGCGGAGGTCCATCGGATCTGGAGCGCCGGGGTGGTCTTCCGGGAGGTGCGTGAGTGCGGCGGGCTGTCGACCGTACACCGCCCCGGAACTGGTGAAGAGCAGCCGCCCGACGGACTTCTCCTGCGCCATCGCCAGCACGCGCCGGGTGCCTTCGACCACTACGTCGATGGTATCGAGCGGGTCTTCAAGCACACCGGGCGGGTAGCTCGTCGCCGTCGCGGCATGAACGACGTGCGAGAAGCTCCCCGCGGGGGCGACGAAGTCCCGCACATCACCGCGGTGAAAGCGCAGCCACGGATGTCCGTCGAGGTGCGGGAGGCGTGCGCCGACGCGGGCCGGGTCGCGCGAGAGCACCACCGCGTGGAGGTCGAGGTCGAGGGCGCGGCGGGCATGCGCGAGGGTCTCGAGCAGCCACACGCCGAAGAAGCCGGTGGCGCCGGTGAGGAAGATGCGCGCGCCGCGAAGCTGAACGAACGCGTCGCGGGCCTGGTCGAGAGTGGCGTCGAGGTCGATGGGGTCCAGTGGGCGCATCGCGTGGACGATACCGCGGGCCGCGGGCACACTGCGCGCCCCGCAATGAAGCTCGTCGTCGGCCTCGGCAACCCAGGAAACGCGTACCGCAACCACCGTCACAACGTTGGCTTCATGGCGCTCGACGCACTGCACAGCCGCCAACTTGGGAGCGAGTGGCGCGAGAAGAACTCCGGGCTGATGGGGCGCGCAATGATCGCCGGCCGCGACGTGGTGCTGCTCAAGCCACAGTCGTTCATGAACCTCTCGGGCCGCGCGGTGGTGAAGACCGTGCAGTCGATGGGGCTCAAGCCGACGGACATCCTCGTGGTTCACGACGAGCTCGAGCTTCCCTATGGCGAACTGCGCGCGAAGCAGGGCGGCGGCCACGCAGGGCACAACGGGCTGCGAGACATCACGGCGTGCATCGGGGCGGAGTTTGCGCGGCTGCGAATCGGCATCGGCCGCCCGGTGGCGGGTCCGGTGGACGCGTATGTGTTGAGCGGGTTTAACAAGGACGAGGCGATGACGCTGGACGCGGTGCTCGCGCGGGCCGCGGAGGTCATCGAACTCGCGGTCGGCCAGGGGATTCAAGCGGCCATCGACCTCACGACGAAGCCGCAGCGGAAGAAGTAGACGCCAGGGAGCGATGGTCCCTCGGCGAGAGCTCTCGCGCGACGTGACGGCGAAGCCTCCGCGGTCCGGAAACTGGCCCCCTTGCGCGCCGGGATCCTACGGTGATTTCAGCCATGAAACCCGGCACCAGCCCTCTCGGCGCAAACGATCCTGACGCGCCTGATCTCCGCTACTCCGACCTCCTCGCGGAGCTCGACACGCTCGCTCTCTACGTCCTCGCGGTCGCCGACGCGCCCACGGCGCCGGTCATCCACCTCGACGTCATGGACCTCGAGAGCCGTGCCATCTGGCGTCGATGGGGACCCGACGACCGCCGCGGCCCTGGGCGCGCCCGCGTCAACCGCCGCCTTCATGGCCGCCGCGCCGAAGACTGCGTGCCCACGTTCGCGATGTGCTGACGCTCCGAAGCCTGGCCGCCGACCTCCTGCAGATGCGCCGCGCGCGCCGACGTCATCACGCGACCGTCGTCGAATAGCGCTGAGGCTGCACGACGAGCGCAACCTCCGTGGCTCCCGATCGCGATACGCGCGGCGGCGGAGCCCTCCCGGCATCCGCCCGGAGGACACCCCCACCATGCTGCGTGTAGAGATCGCCCGCGGAACATCCCTCACCCTCACCCGCCGCGTGGACGGCCCACTGTGCATCCCGATCGACCGCGACGACCACCACCATCCGGACTCCGCGGCGCGCCCGTGGTTTGTCGTGCCCGAGGACACCGGCACCGCGGTGCTGCTCCACGGCGAACACCACCAGCCCCTCGCCCGGCTCGAACCCGGCGACGTCTTTCAGTTCGGTGAACTCACTGTGCGCCTTGAGGTCGAGGCCGACGACGACCCCCGCACGGACCCGCTCTTCACCCTGCACAGCACCACGCGGCTCGCGCTCGCCTTCCCCGATGGGCGGCGCTTCCCGCTCGGCGGTCGACCGCTGGTGATCGGCACCGCACCAGGCAGCGACGTGGTGCTCGCCGACCCCGCCGTGAGCGCGCGTCACGGGCAGGTGCACCGCGTCGGCAACACCTGGATGCTCACAGACCTCGGTAGCACCAACGGCGTCTGGATCGGCGGCGCCCGCGTCGCTGCCGCCGCACTCGCTCCGGGCGTGACGCTCACCCTTGGGCGCACCCGCGTCGAGTGCGTGCCCGAGAGCGTGGCGGTCGACCCGGTGGTCGCTCCCAGCCTGGTCGGCGCCTCCCCCGTCATGGACCGCGTCCGCGCCGCCATCGCGCGCTTCGCCCCGGCGCCGTACCCAGTGCTCGTCGAGGGCGAGAGCGGAGTCGGCAAGGAGCTGGTCGCCCGGGAGATCCACCGGCTGGGGCTGAACCGGGAGGGTCCGCTCGTCACGGTGAACTGCGCCGCCATCGCGCCGGACGTGATCGAGAGCGAGCTCTTCGGCCACGAGCGCGGGGCCTTCACCGGCGCCGTCGGCCGCCGCCGCGGGCTCTTCGAAGAGGCCCACGGAGGGACCCTCTTCCTCGACGAGATCGGCGACCTTCCATTAGCACTCCAGGTAAAACTACTGCGCGTCCTGGAGACCGGCGAACTGCGACGGGTGGGGGGCGAGCAGACGATCCGCGCGCGTCCGCGGGTGGTGAGCGCGACGCTGCGCGACCTGCGCTCGATGGTGGCCGCCGGGAGCTTCCGGGAGGATCTCTTCTTTCGCCTGGCGGACTTTCGCGTGACGGTTCCGCCGCTGCGCGAGCGCCAGGGGGACATTCCCGCGCTGGTGACAGCGCTGCTCCAGCGCATCGGGGCGGAGACCGGCCGACACTGCCGCATCGAGGAGCGCGCGGTCGGACGGATGGTGCTGCACCCGTGGTCAGGCAACGTGCGCGAGCTGCTGATGGTTCTGAAGCGGGCGGTATTTCTCTGCGACGGCGAGGTCATCGGGCTTCGCGAACTACGCTTCGAAGCCACCGTGCGGGCGGTGACGCCGCGGGTGCGAACGGAGCCGCCGCCCCCGATGCCGCCCTCGCTTCCGGGGCGATGGCCCGAGCAGGTGACGCCCGGCGATCTGCCCGCGCTGCACCGCTGGTGCGAAGGCAATCTCAGTCGCATGGCGGCCATCACGGGCCTCGCGCGCTCGACCCTGCGAGAGCGCATCCGACGCCACGGCACCTACGCCGACGCCGCGGAGCAGGCGCTGTTGACCAGTGTCCGTCGCGATCCAAGAATGTCTCTCCGATGATTCCTATTCGAGACCTCAACCCGACGCGCAACACGCCGTGGATCACCTGGACGCTGCTCCTGCTTTGCGGGCTGGTTTTCTTGTGGCAGGCGGTGCTGCCGGAGGGCGTCGATCGGGACTTTGTCTTCGCCTACGGACTCGTGCCACGGCGGCTGATGTTTGCGCATGACCCCGGCGCGCTCGTCACCGTGCTCACGTCGATGTTCATGCACGGGGGGCTGATGCACTTGATCGGCAATCTGTGGTTTCTGCGGATGTTCGGCGACAACGTCGAGGACAACATGGGGCCCGCGCGCTTCGCGGTTTTCTATTTGCTCTGCGGGTTCGCCGCGGCCGGCGCGCAGATCGCGATGAACCCCGCCTCCGGCGTCCCGATGGTGGGCGCCTCCGGGGCAATCGCCGGGGTGCTCGCGGCTTACCTGGTGCTGTATCCCCACGCACGCGTCGTGGCGCTGGTGCCGATCTTCATCTTTATTCAGTTCATGGAGATTCCGGCGTACGTGTTCATCGCGATGTGGTTTGGGCTGCAGTTCTTCTCCGGCATCGGGTCGCTCGGATCCGTAGGCGGGGGCGTCGCGTACTGGGCCCACATCGGTGGTTTTCTCGCGGGAATCGTATTGGTTTTCTTGTTTCGCACTCCGAAACCCCCGGCGCCGCGGGTGGCTTTCGAGCGGCCGCAGATGCCCTGGCGGCAGGACCGCCGGCGGTGAAGCGCCGCCGATCGCGGAGAACATCGGCGATCGTGTCAACGCAACGGTAGAGTGTCGGCATGCAGCTTGATCGGTTGGACTGGGACGGATGGTTTGCGGCGTCGGAGATGGTTCGCGCGGACCTTGTGGCTGAAGCGGCGGAGCGAGTCGGAGGGACGGTCGAACGGGGGCGGGTAGGCCCGGTGGTGGTCGTCGATGGCGTCCGACTCGCGCTCGTCCCGGGAGGAGCGGTCGCGCTCGGATGGGACGGCCGCCGCACCGCGCTCGAGCCTAAGCGCCGCGCCCTCTGGATGAAGCACGCTGACTTCGCGGGCTCCTTCGAGGACTTCCTGCGCACGTTCATGGGGCCCGCGCGCAGCGTGTCGCTCGCACCGATGTTGGTCGAACTTACCGGCGTCGCCGCATCGACGTTTGAGCTCGGCGCAGACCCGGAGAAGAGCGTTCGGGACGGTGTCGCATCGAGCGGGTTTCGCATGCTCAATAGCGACGAGTGGGAGAACGCGGCGCGCGCTGGCGTGACGACATTTTTCCCCTGGGGCAACGACTGGCCCGCGGGCGAGCCCGTCGCCGAACTCACCCGCTTCCGCGGACACCTCGAAGCAAACCGCCTTGGCATCGAGCGGAGCACCGACCCGTACCAGGTCGAGGTGCTCGGCGAGGACGCGTGCGTGCGCGGCGGAGACGGCGGCACTGCGCTGGGTGGAGGCAGACCGCCACCGGAGGCCTGGTACAGCTTCGCGCTGGCGTTTCAGTATCCTCGCGCGCTCTGGGAGGAAGTTCTGCCCGAACTCTACGAACAGGCGATCGTTCGCCGGGCGATGTCGCTGCCGACGGACAAGTAATCCGTCGGCACCCGCGGAGCCATCACGAACTCCTTGCGAAAGCGCAAGGATTTCATCGAGTTGCGCAGTTCGATGTCGGCCGCGGGCATCTTCCCGGGCGTTGTCCGTATGACGCATGCGCGATTGAACATGCAGCCCCGGTGCTGCCGGTTTTTGAGCCTCACCCATCAACCCTGATCAGGGGTTTGTTCCCGTTTGCTCGGGTGCGACGAGCTGATAGAGCCGATCGATGAGCAAGACCCACGACCTCGCCGGACGCACGATGATCGTCACCGGCGCCAACACCGGCCTCGGTCGCGTGACGGCGGAAGACCTCTGTCGCCGCGGAGCGCGTGTACACCTCGCGGGACGCTCGGAGGAGAAGACCCGTCCGGTCGTCGAGGCCATCCGCGCGGCGGGCGGCGACGCGGAGTTTCTGGCGCTCGATCTCGCAGACCTCACGTCCGTTCGCGCCGCCGCGGAGGCCTATTTGACCCGTGGCGAGAAGCTCCATGTTCTGGTGAACAACGCGGGCATCGCCGGGGCCAAAGGGCTGACGAAGCAGGGCTTCGAGCTC
>CANJUR010000165.1 GCA_947477565.1 Deltaproteobacteria bacterium | reverse complement strand
GTCGGCGCGATGCCCGTCGCCAGCGCCCACGCAGGAAGCTCCCCCCAGCGCGCCACCCGCACCGACGGCGTCGCCAGCGTGGGGTCTTGCACCACCCGCGCGCTCGCCGCCGTCAAGAGCGCGCCCCAGAGCCCGCGCGGCTCGTCGCGCGTCACGCGCTTGGCGCGTGGTGCCGCGCACCAGGGCGGAGGAGTAGTCCGCCGCGACGTCGGCCTGGAACGCCCGCTCGCCGTCTCTCCACCCCCCGCGTCGCCATCGGGCGATCCGCTCCGTCGCGCCCTACCGCACACCGTCGCCGTTCGATACCTTCGCGTCGATGCCCACCCCGCGCGACGTCCTCGCCCTTCTCTCCCGCGACGAGCTCCTCGCCGCCGTCGATCGCTTCGGTCTGACGCCACCCGATCGGCGCGCGAAGGACGGCATCATCGACACCATCGACGCGTCGCCTCGCGCCACCCTCCCGGAGATCCTCGGCACCTACCCCCGCGACCGCCTCAAGGAACTCTGCCGCGCCCTCCACCTCGACGATTCCGGGCGCGAGAAGGCCCCCATGGTCGAGCGTCTCGCCGGGTCCACGCCCGCCGCTGCCACCCCGCGCACGCCCGCCGCAAAGGCCCCTCCCGCCCCCGCCCCCGCGCCCGTCGAGATCACCCCCGGCGCGCGGCTCACCGTCGACGCCCTCGAACGCTACCTCTGGTCGGCCGCCGACATCCTGCGCGGCTCCATCGACTCGTCCGACTACAAGGGCTTCATCTTCGGGCTGCTGTTCCTGAAGCGCCTCTCTGATCGGTTCGACGAGGAGTGCGACGCCCTCGTCGCCGACGGCGACGACCCGGAGGACCGCGACAACCACCAGTTCTTCGTCCCGAAGCGCGCCCGCTGGGCGGAGATTCAGCGCACGGCCACGAACGTCGGCGAGGCGCTCAACAAGGCGTGCTCGGCGCTCGAAGGATCGAACACCTCGCTCGAAGGCGTGCTCGCGGGCATCGACTTCAACGACGAGCGCAAGCTCGGCGACGCCCGCAACCGCGACGTGGTGCTCGGCCGCCTGGTGCAGCACTTCTCGAAGGTCACCCTCAAGAACGCCAACCTCGCCGAGCCCGACATGCTCGGGCGCGCGTACGAGTACCTGATCGAGAAGTTCGCCGACGACGCGGGCAAGAAGGGCGGGGAGTTCTACACGCCGAAGACGGTCGTCGAGCTGATCGTCGAGATGCTCGCGCCCACGGAGAAGATGCGGGTGTGCGACCCGACGTGCGGCTCCGGCGGCATGCTGATCGAGGCCGCCCACTACCTCCAGCGGCACGGGAAGAACCCGAAGAACCTCTCCCTCTACGGCCAGGAGAAGAACCTCGGGACGTGGGCCATCTGCAAGATGAACACGCTCCTGCACGGCCTGCCCGACGCGCGGATCGAGAAGGGCGACACCATCCGCGACCCGAAGCTCCGCGAGGGCGGTGAGCTGATGCTCTTCGATCGGGTGATCGCCAATCCGCCGTTCTCCCTCGACGAGTGGGGCCGCGAGATCGGCGAGAACGACCCCTATGGGCGCTTCGCGTTCGGGCTTCCGCCGAAGACGAAGGGGGATCTCGCGTTCGTGCAGCACATGATCGCGACGACCAACAAGACCGGCATGGTCGGCGTGGTGATGCCGCACGGGGTGCTGTTCCGTGGGGCCGCCGAGGGGGAGATTCGCAAGGGGATCTTGCAGCAGGATCTGGTCGAGGCCGTCGTCGGCCTGCCGACGAACCTGTTCTATGGGACGGGGATTCCGGCGGCGGTCCTGGTGCTCAATCGGGCGAAGAAGCCCGAGCGTCGGGGGAAGGTGCTGTTCATCGAAGGGTCGCGGGAGTTCCGCGAAGCGTCGGCGCAGAACTACCTGCGGGCCGACGACGTGAAGAAGATCGCGGCGACGTTCCATGCCTTCAAGGATGTGGAAAAGTACGCGCGGGTGGTGGGCGTCGCGGAGATCGAGAAGAACGACTGGAACCTCAACATCAGCCGATATGTCGAGACGGCGGATGCGGCCGTGAAGGTCGATGTGGCGGCGGCGATCGCGAAGCTGCGGGAGCTGGAGGGCAAGCGGGCGGAGGCCGAGGCGCGGATGAATGGGTATCTGAAGGAGCTCGGCTATGACGCCTGAGGGGTGGGAGCACTTGTCCGTCGAGGAGGCGTTAGTCGCGACTGCTCGGATTGGCTGGAAGGGCCTGAGCAAGTCGGACTTTACAACCATTGGCCCCTACCTCATCACTGGGATGCACTTCTCGAATGAAGGCACCGTCAACTGGAACGAGTGTTTTCGGATACCGCAATGGAGGTACGACGAATCACCGGAGGTGATCGTCCGGGCGAACGACGTACTGCTTACGAAGGATGGCACCATCGGGAAAGTCGCGTACGTGACGACGATGCCGGGGCCGGCGGCACTCAACAGCCATCTCTATCTTCTTCGCCCACGGGACGGATCGCTGACACCGCGTTTCCTTTACTACGTTCTGCAATCTTCCTCGTTTCGGCAGTTCGTCGGTCTCAACGCAACCGGCAGTACAATCACGGGCCTCCCTTGGAAGACGTTTCGCAAGTTCACAATTGAAGTCCCGCCCCTTGCCGAGCAGCGGAAGATCGCCGCCATTCTCTCCTCAGTGGACGACGCCATCGAGTCCACGCAGGCGGTCATCGATCAGCTCAGCGTCGTGAAGAAGGCGATGATGGCCGAGCTCCTGACGCGCGGCCTGCCTGGGCGGCACACGGAGTTCAAGCAGACGGAGATCGGGGAGGTGCCGGAGGACTGGGAGGTGGTGCTTACTGGCGATGTACTCGCCAAACTTCATGTCGGCCTACGCTTCGAGAAGCGCACGGTCAGCGAGCACGGAACGATCCCTGTGCTTGACCAGAGCCAAACGGGATTGCTTGGATTCCACAACGACAAGGCCGGTATCGGAGCCTCCGTTCTGGAACCGGTCGTTACGTTCGCAAACCACACATGTGCTGTACGATGGATGGACCAACCCTTCTCCGTCATTCAGAACGTGTTCCCTCTCCGGGGAAGTCGGGGAGTGACGACACGATTCCTGTACTATCTCCTTCAGACTCGCCTAACTCCGTCGGGGTACAAAGGTCACTGGCCGGAGTTGGTTGAGTCGCACTCCGTGGTGCCATCGATGGACGAGCAGAGCGCGATTACGGGCCTGCTCGACTCTATAGAGGTTCGGATAGCTTCCGAGGTGCTGGTCTCCCGCGCTCTTTCCGCCACGAAATCCGCCCTCATGTCGGTTCTCCTCAGTGGCGAACTCCGCGTCACCCCCAACGGGCCCGCGCCGTGACCGCGCCCGGCCTGTTCAGCAGCCTCATCGTCTACGTGGACGAGAGCGGCGACCACGGCCCGGTCTCTCCCGAGTTCCCCCTGTTCGTGCTCGCGTTCTGCATCTTCGACAAGCAGGCCTACGCGGACACGGTGACGTCCAACATGCATCGGCTGAAGTTCAAGCACTTCGGACACGACGCCGTGGTGATGCACGAGCGCGAGATCAGGAAGTCCCAGCGGCCTTTCGAGTTCCTCCGCGTCGCCGCGCGTCGCGACGAGTTCCTCGCGGACCTCAACGACCTCGTCGAGGCCTCTCCGTTCTCGCTGGTGGCCACGGTGATCCAGAAGGAGCGGCTCCGCGAGCGGCACACGGAGCCTCCGAACCCCTATCACCTCGCGATGCGATTCGGACTCGAACGGATCGAGATGCATCGTCGGGGTCTCAATGATTGTGGCAAGCTGCACGTCGTCTTCGAGAGCCGGGGGAAGAAGGAGGACGACGAGTTGGAGCTGGAGTTTCGCCGCGTCTGCGATGTCGGTCTGAACGGGGTGCCACTCGACATGGAACCCCTGTTTGTCCAGAAGCAGGCGAACCACTGCGGACTCCAGCTGGCCGACCTCGTCGCGCGCCCCATCGGCGTCCATGTGTTGCGCCCCGCGCAGTCCAATCGCGCGTACGACATCATCGAGCGGAAGTTCCGCCAATCGCCGGGTGGGGTCATCGATGGCTGGGGTCTGAAATGTTACCCGTAGGCCCGATAGCAGAACGCCCCGGTATGCACCGAGGCGAGCTACCGACCGAGCATTCCCAGTCCGTAAAGCGCACCGTGAGCCCCACCGCCATCCTCGTCAAGCGCGCCGTCGCGTTTGCGACGCGAACGGAGCAGCAGCCCCGATGACCCGCCCCGGCCAGGACTGGAACGAAGCCACCCTCTCCGAACGCCCCGCCGTCGTTCACCTCCGGCGCCTCGGCTACACGTACGTCCCCCCGGAGGCCCTCGACGCCGAGCGCGAGTCCCCCCGCGAGGTCGTCGTCACCCGCCGCCTCGCCGCCGCCCTCCGCCGCCTGAACCCGTGGCTCTCCGACGACAACGTCCAGAAGGCCGTGCGCGCCGTCACCAGCGTGCAGGCCGCGTCGCTGATCGAGGTGAGCGAGAAGCTCTACACCACGCTCACCTACGGCATCTCGCTCGAACAGGATCGCGGCGACGGCAAGAAGGGGCAAACGGTCCGCTTCTTCGACTTCGAGAACCCGACGCGCAACGAGTTCGTCGTCACCCAGCAGTTCTCCGTGCAGGGCGCGAAGAAGCACATCCGCCCCGACCTCGTGCTGCTGGTGAACGGCATCCCGCTGGTGGTCATCGAGTGCAAGAGCCCGACGCTCGGCGAGGGGTGGAAGGCCGAGGCCATCGATCAGCTCAGCCGCTACCAGGAGCTCGAAGCCCGCTACCGCGAGCTCGGCGCGCCGAGGCTCTTCGAGACCGCGCAGTTGCTCGTCGTCACCTGCGGCCACGCGGCGGCCTACGGCACCGTCACCACCCCGCACCGCTTCTACGCCGAGTGGAAGACCCTCTGGCCCACGAGCGAACCCGCCTTCGTACAGGCGTACGGGCACGCGCCATCCGCTCAGGAGGCGCTCTTCGAGGGCATGCTCCCACCCACGAACCTGCTCGACATCGTGCAGAACTTCATCGTCTTCGAGCGCGACGAGGCGACCGGGAAGACCATCCGCAAGGTCTGCCGCTACCAGCAGTTTGCCGCCGTGAACAAGGCCATCGCCCGCGCCGCGAAGGCGAAGAAGGCCACCGACCGGGGCGGCGTCGTCTGGCACACGCAGGGCTCGGGCAAGAGCCTCACGATGCTCTGGCTCGCGCTCAAGCTCCGGCGCGACCCGGCGCACGACAACCCAACCATCGTGCTGGTCACCGACCGCAAGGACCTCGACCAGCAGATCACGAAGACCTTCCACGCATGCGGCTTTCCCAAC
Source organism: Deltaproteobacteria bacterium (assembly GCA_947477565.1). Taxonomy (GTDB): domain Bacteria; phylum Myxococcota_A; class Polyangia; order Polyangiales; genus SCUS01. Next base: position 3,785 of record CANJUR010000165.1, on the reverse strand, counting down.
CCCGAGCGGGCCGAAGGGGTGCGGGGTCTGCGCGAGCTGCTCTCGGGCCCGACGGGCAAGACCATCCTGACGACGGTGCAGAAGTTTCAGGAGCTCGAAGAGAGCAGCGACGGCAAGAAGCGCAAGGTGCGCACGGAGTACCCGGTGCTCTCCGTGGCCACGAACGTCTTCGTGCTCGCGGATGAAGCCCATCGCACGCAGTACGGCGGGCTCGCGGCGAACCTGCGCAAGGCCCTGCCCAACGCCTGCTTCTTCGGCTTCACCGGTACGCCCATCGACAAGCAGGACCGCAGCACCCTCACGACCTTCGGCGGGTACATCGACACGTACACGATCGAGCAGGCGGTCGCCGACGGGGCCACGGTGCCGATCTTCTACGAGGGCCGGCTCGCCGAGCTGCGCATCCTCGGCCACACGCTCGACGCGGTGTTCGACCGGGTCTTCGCCGACCGCACCGAGGAGGAGCGCGAGGAGATCAAGAAGAAGTTCGGCACCGAGTCGGCCATCGCGGGCGCGCCGAAGCGCATCGAGTCGATCGTGCTCGACCTGGTGGAGCACTTCACCCGGTACATCCGGCCCAACGGTTTCAAGGCCCAGGTCGTGGCGTGCTCGCGCGAGGTCGCGTGTCTCTACAAAGACACCCTCGACCGACTGAACGCCCCGCAGTCGGCGGTGATCATCTCCGCGTCGAACAAGGACGACGAGCGCCTCGTGCGCCACCACACGAGCGAGGACGAGCGGAAGGTCCTCGTCGCGCGCTTCCTGAAGAAGGACGACCCGCTGTCGATCCTGGTGGTGTGCGACATGCTGCTCACGGGCTTCGACGCGCCCATCGAGCAGGTGATGTACCTCGACTCGCCGTTGAAGGAGCACACGCTGCTCCAGGCCATCGCCCGCGTGAACCGCACCGCCGACGCGAAGACCTACGGCCTCATCGTCGACTACTGGGGCGTCTCGGAGGCCTTGCAGGAGGCACTGGCGATCTTCTCCCCGTCGGACGTGCGCGGCGCGATGCAGCCGAAGGGAGACGAGCTCCCGCGCTTGCAGACGCGGCATGCGGCGGCGATGCGTGTGTTCGTGCGGGTGAAGAACAAGGATGACCTCGACGCCTGCGTGACGGTGCTCGAACCCGAGGACGTGCGGTCGGAGTTCGATGTGGCGTTCAAGCGGGTTGCGCAGTCGCTCGACATGATGCTGCCCGACCCGAGGGCGCTGCCGTACCAGAACGACGCGCGGTGGCTCGGGAAGATCCGCTCGACGGCGGGGGCGAAGTACCGGGACAACCGGCTCGACGTGTCGGATTGCGGCGCGAAGGTGCGCAAGCTCATCGAGGAGTCGGTGATCGCCGAGGGGATCCAGATACTGGTGAAGCAGGTGTCGCTCTTCACGCCGGAGTTCGAGGAGAAGCTGAAGGCGCTGAAGACCGACGAGGCGCGGGCCTCGGAGATGGAGCACGCGATCAAGGACGAGATTCACGTGAAGCTCGACGAGGACCCGGCGTTCTTCACGTCGCTGCGCGAGCGGCTCGAACAGATCGTCGAGGACCGCAAGACGAAGCGCATCGACGCCGCCCAGCAGATGACACTCTTCGAGGCGTTGAAGGCCGACCTGCGCGGGCGCGCGAACGCGGCGGAGAGCATGGGGCTCACGGTGACCGGCCTGGCCATCTACGGGATGATCGCGCGGCCGAAGGCGTTGAAGGTCGGCGAGGCGTCGGGGCCGGGGTACGGCGCGGTCGACGAGCCGAAGCGCGAGCTGGCGGCGCTGTTGGAAGAGCAGCTCGAACCGCAGGCGGCGATCGTTGACTGGGTGCACAAGGACGACGTGCAGCGCGAGATGCGGCGGCTCATCAAGCGGCAGTTGCGGGCGGCGGGCTACGAGGCCGAGGCGATCGAGGCGCTGGCCGAGGGCGTCGTCGACCTGCTGAAGCGGCGCAGCGGACGGTGACCGAGCGATCGGAGATCCAGTGGGGTCTGACGGCGATCCCGTTCGTGGTGCACCGCAGCGACCGGCGGAAGACCGTCGCGCTCACGGTCGACGACGGGAAGCTCGTGGTCACGGCGCCGAGGGGCGTGCCGCTGGCTCGCTTGAACGACGTGGTGCGGCGCAAGGCCGCGTGGGTCGTCGAGCGTCTACGCCGGGCCGCCGAGCTGCCGACACCGCCATCGACGCGGGAGTTCGTGACGGGCGAGACGGTGCTCTATCGCGGACGACAGCTGCGGCTGCGGGTGATCGAGACGACCGACGAGGCCACCGCGCGGATGTGGGCGGGCTGGTACGAGGTGCCGATCACGACGGGGCTGCGCGGTGACGTGCGCGCTCGCGAGGTGCGGCGCGGGCTCGCGCGGTCGCTGAAGGGGCATGCCGAGGCGTGCCTGCCGGAGATGCTCGGCGCGGTGTGCGAGCGGCTGCCGGTGCGGGCGCCGGAGATGCGGGTGCGCGAGCAGCGCAAGCGATGGGGGAGCTGCGACGCGGAGGGCGTGCTGCGCATCAACTGGCGGATCATCCAGGCCCCGCAGACGCTCATCGACTACGTGCTGGTGCACGAGTTGGTGCACCTGGAGCATCGGGCGCACGGGCCGGAGTTCTGGGCGGCGCTCGCGCGGTGGATGCCGGACTACGAAGCGCGGCGGCAACGGCTTCGGGAGATGGGTCCGCTGATGGCGTGGTGAGGGGTGCAGTCGATCGTGCCGCCTCACTTCGACGACAGGCCCGCGACGTCGTCCTCGTCGGGCATGAGCAGGTCTGACGACACGAAGTCGAAGTCGGTCTGTAAAGGGATCCTCGGGTACCCTGAGGTTCGGAGTACGCCGCCTCGGCCCGCTGTGCCGCGTGCTGAAACACACGGCACGGTGTGGAAGCCCGGGGCAGACCCGGGCTCCTACGATGTCCCGATGGAGAGGCGCTGCCCCGTGGGACCCGGGATGGAGCCCGCTGCGGGCTTTCGCTGGGGTGCCGTGTGCTTCAGCACGCGGCACGGCGGGCCGAGGCGACGTACTCCGAACCTCAGGTCCGCTCGTCAGCGTTGACCCCTTGGGAACGAGATATTCCCATCGCGACGACGGTCGATTCCAGAGCGATTGGGGGGACGTGATGGCGCCGAGGGGATAGGCGATCCAACGCCCCAGCCCTTCTGGCACGAATCCGCTAGGGTTTGCATAGCACCCTATATGCGAGGTTCCCCTTGGTTCGCGCCGTCGAGAGCACCTGCTCACCGCGCTGGAGGAGCCTCGCTGGCGCGGAGATGGTGGTCGTCGGTACGAGCCTTCCGCGACTGGCCACGCGCATCCTCGGCAGCAACGCGCAGGCGGTGGTGCTCGCGGTGCGTTGCGCCGTGCTTGTGGTGCACGCCGCCGACTGATTCAGCGGCTCCGCGGGAAATCCCTCGTTTCCCCCATACAATTCTACATTTCCGCCCCCGCATCGCCGCGCGGGTATCCACCCAACCCACGACTCCGCCGCCGCATCGCCGCGCGGGTATCCACCCAACCCACGACTCCGCCCTCGCATCGCCGCGCGGGTATCCACCCAGTCCACGACTCCGCCCTCGCATCGCCGCGCGGGTATCCACCTCGCCTACGACTCCGCCCCCGCATCGCCGTCCGATCCCCTGTAGCGAAGCGGCGACCTCTCGGGAATCACCGCGTTCGTCGGCTCACAAGTGGTGCGCTGCGCGCGTTGACGAGGGCCGTCAGAGACGCCCGATGTTCATCGCGACCCAGCCGTCGCGCACGGGCTCGCCGTCCGGATCGAGCGCCTCATCGCCCGCGCTCACCACCACCAGC
>CANJUR010000164.1 GCA_947477565.1 Deltaproteobacteria bacterium | reverse complement strand
GAGAAACCGTCGCGTTTCGCGCGGACTGGCACCGACGAGCGGCCAGCAGTCTGAGCCCGCGCCGACGACTGGCACCCTCAGCACATGCCGACGGAGGTGCTCCGTGGGGTTCGCAAGGTGGGGGGGGCTTGCGAGCCCCCACCCCCAGCCCCGCCCCCACAAGTGGGGGCAGGGCGCAGAAATACCTATTGCAGAAGCGTTTTGTCGCTCCGAACTCCCTGCCCCCACTTGTGGAGGCGGGGCTTAGGGGTGGGGGCTCGCGAACCCCACCGGTCACAGGCGAGCCACAAGGAACCGCCAAACATCAGCCCGCGGCTGGGTGGGGCTCGTGCTTCGCGCGGTGCTTCTTCTTGCGGACGCGCATGTTGATCATCTCGACCACGAGGGCGAACGCCATCGCCGCGTAGAGGTACCCCTTGCTGACGTGGGTCCCGATCCCTTCGGCGAAGAGCATGACACCGACAAGCACGAGAAACGAAAGCGCGAGCACCTTGAAGGTCGGGTTTGCGTCGACGAAGCGGGACACCTTGCCCGCGAACGCCGCCATGAACGCCACTGCCACAATGGTCGCGACGTACATGATCCACACCTCCTGCACCATCCCGATCGCCGAGATCACCGAGTCGAGAGAGAAGACGAGGTCGAGCACGATGATCTGCGCGAGGACGCTGCCGAAGCTCGCCCCCTTCGCCTTCGCTGCGATCTCATCCTCTTCGCCGCCGACGGCCTGCGTGTGAATCTCCACGGTCGTCTTTCCGACCAGGAACATTCCCCCGAGCAGCAGAACGGCGTCACGGCCGGTCACCGCGTCGACGTGGTGGTTCTGGAGCCAGACCTCGGGGACGAACCCGAGCGACGACCAGTGGAAGATCGCCGCCGAGAGGCCCATCACCCAGCGGATGCCGAGGAGGAGCGCGAGCCGCGCCATCAGCGCCAACACGAGCCCGATATTTCGAGCGGTCTTCTGCTGTTTCTCAGGCAGCGAGGAGACGAGAATCGAGAGGAATACGATGTTGTCGATTCCGAGAACGATCTCCATTGCGATGAGCGAGATGAGCGGTACGAGCCAGTCCATCGCGCGAATGTAGCCCGCGGACTCAGGAAGTCTTCACCTCGTTGTATGCATCGGCCGAAGACGGCGAAAGAACGGGCTGAAGGGGTCGTGGGCGTTTGACCGCTGAGGTTCTTGTCAAAGTATGCGGGAAGCGAAACGACGGCCCGGGAAAGGTCGAGGGCACCGTGACCATGTGCCGCAGCGCTCGCCATCGACGCGCCGGGTAGATTCTCGGTGCTGCCGTCGTCCGCGTGCTCGCAGACCGGACGGACGCCCCTCCGACTCCAGAGATCCTGACCTGAGAACTTCCTCGTGATGCCAACCGGTCCTGGGTCCAGAAATCCTGACCTGAGAAGTCGGTCGTGATGCCGGCCGCGCGTCCATGCCCGGCCGTGGCTGCGACGAAGCTCGCGCGATTTCACCCCGCGCTACCGCGCAGCCCCTCTCCCAGGAGGAGAGCGGGTTTCTGAATGCTGACAGGCATGTACGAAGCAGGGATGCGGGGAACGCTCGTAACTCTGCTGAAACACAGACCCGGAAACCGTCGCACAAGCGCGGTCCGAAGAAACCGAGCTTGCGCGCGGACCGCCGCTGGATCGAAGTCGGACGCTCCTACTGGATTGAGAAAGTCACCGCTCGTACCCGACGGCGGAAGTGACCGGTGGGGCTCGCGAGCCCCCTCCCTTGCGAACCCCACGGAGCACCTCCGTCGGCATGTGCTGAGGGTGCCAGTCGTCGGCGCGGGCTCAGACCGCTGGCTGCTCTACACAAATGCCGATGAGCCGGGGGAATCCCCCATCGCGGTTCACCTGGAAGGCGGACCGGGCTACCTCCGTCTCGCCAGCGAAGTTCCCCTAACGGAGTTCTGGGAGGAGTGTAGAGAGAGGTAGGGACGGTCGGTTGTGACCCCGGCCGCCCATCGCTCCACACCGGACCGGGGAAAGCTCGCATCCGGCTCTCCGGTGGGCGGTGCGTCCGGTGAGCGAGCGGAGGGTGTCGCGCAGCTTCGGCCGACCCGGCGGAAGCAGCCGAAGGCCTGCGGAGAGTCCAGGACGGGCAGGAGCGCGGCAGTCACGGGATGGGGTGCGGCGATGGGGGCGAGAGGGTTGGGTGCGATGGCGTGGACAGAGGAGCCGCCCACCCGCGTGAGCGGACCCTCGCATGTTCAGGTGAGGCGTCCGGTCGCCACCCCCGCCGCCACCCCGCCGCCACCCCCCGCCACCCCCCTCGATGCTTGTTTTCAAGGCATTTTACCGTGGCACAGCGCTCGCTATAGCTCCCTTCGACTCCCGCAGTTCGCGGCGGTCGGAAGGAAGCACACGGTGACTAAGATGGTCGTTTCAGAGAAGCTTCGGGCGGTTCGTTCGGCGATCGGAATGCTGGAGAAGCAGTTCGGAAAGGGGGCCGTGATGACCCTGGCAGAGGGAGAGGCACGGGAGCCGGTTGCGGTGATCCCGTCAGGCTCGCTGGCGATCGACCTCGCCATCGGCGCGGGCGGCTACCCCCGCGGGCGCATCGTGGAGATCTTCGGCCCGGAGAGTTCGGGCAAGACCACCCTCGCCCTGCACGCCATCGCGGAGGTGCAGCGGGCGGGCGGGGTCGCGGCCTTCATCGACGCCGAGCACGCGCTCGACGTCAACTACGCGCAGGCGCTGGGCATCGACCTGTCGACCCTGCTCATCTCGCAGCCGGACAACGGCGAGCAGGCGCTCGAGATCACCGACGCGCTGGTGCGCTCAGGCGCGGTCGAACTGGTGGTGATCGACAGCGTCGCGGCGCTCGTGCCGAAGGCGGAACTCGAGGGCGACATGGGCGACCAGCACATGGCCCTGCAGGCGCGGTTGATGAGCCAGGCGCTGCGCAAGCTGACGGCGGTCGCGCACCGGAACAACGCGTGCGTGATGTTCATCAACCAGATTCGCAACAAGGTCGGGGTGGTGTTTGGGAGCACGGAGACGACCACCGGGGGCAACGCGCTGAAGTTCTACGCGACGGTGCGGCTCGACGTCCGGCGCATCGGGACGCTGAAGAGCGGCGACGAGGTGCACGGCAACCGCACGCGGGTAAAGATCGTGAAGAACAAGCTGGCGCCGCCCTTCCGCGAAGCAGAGTTTGACGTGCGCTACGGGCAGGGCATCGACGCGGTGGCGGAGTTGATCGACGTCGGCGTCGAGCGCGGGGTGATCGAGAAGTCCGGGACGCACATGTCCTTCGGGGGGCAGCACCTCGGCAACGGCCGCGAGCGCGCCCGGGAAGGGTTGCTCGGTGACGCCGCGCTGCGGGGGCGGCTGCGGGACGCCATCCGGGCGGTGGCGGTGAAGAGCACCGATCCGCCGATGATGGCGGCGGCCAACGACGCGTAGCCCCGAACGGGGGGGGCGCGGGGTCACCTGCGCAGGTGAATGGATTCACCTGCGCGGGTGATCGCTCATTCGATCGAGCAGATACCGTGAAGTCCCAATGCTTCCGTAGAGTTGCGCGAGCGCACTCGAACGCGTCGCCGGATCGCCCTTCGGCTGCGGACCCCTTTGCCGAAGGCCAGATGTCGCCGATTCCAGCGAGACGTGGGCCGGATCATAAAACACCACGAATGATCCGCGCGCTTCGACGTTGGCGTCCCGGGGGCTGCGGTAGTCGCGCGCCCGGAAGCGCTTGATTTTCACGACGCGACGCTAGAGACCGGCCACCACCCGTTCCACCGCTCGCACCGTCCTCTGGAAAGCCCGTAGCCACCTCCGGCGACAGAGTGCGATCGTCGGGCGATGTCATCCGCGAAGAAGACCCCCGCGAAGAAGGCTCTCCCTCCGGCGCTGGCCGCACGCGCGAAGGCGCTCCACGACGCCTCCGTCGCGACGCATCGGAAGGCCGCACGCTCCGCGCTCGCGCGTGCGAAGGGCGCCCTGCAGGGGGCCGAGCGCGGGCTCTACGAGATGGCGCTCGCGCTCCGCGACCTCGACGCGCCAAAGCTCCTCGCCGCCATCGGATACGCCACCCTCTACGAAGCCGCCGAGCAGGAGCTCGGACTCGCGCGGAGCACCATCGACCGGCTCCGACGCGCCGCCGACGCCGTCGACGCGGAGTGCTTTGCGCGCCTCGGGCACACCCGCATCAATGCGATGCTCAGTCTCGCGGATGCGACCGCGGCCGATGACACCGAGGCGATTCTCGCGGAGAAGACCATCTCGCTGTGGGAGGGCGGTCCCGGACTCGTGGTGAAGGGTGCGAGTTCGCGGGCGCTCGATGCCGCGGCCGCGCAGGTTCGCGCGCATCTGGCCGAGGTGGGCGCGCCCGCCGATCGTCGTGGCAACCGCGTCGCGAAGGATGATGTGGCGCTGGCCGCCCGTCTGACGAAGGCGCTGACGGCGCGCGCCGTCGAGGTGACCGTCACCGCGCGAGCGACGAAGCCCGGCGCGGGAGCGCGCTTCGCTGTGGACGGCCTCGACGCGGACGGAGCGAGGGCGCTGCTGGCCGCGCTGGCCCGACCGACCCGAGGGAAGGTCTGACGAGGTTTCACCTGCGCGGGTGAACCGATTCACCTGCGCGGGTGAACACGGACGCCTACGGAGCGAGCCGGATGCAGCGCTCGAACGCCGCGAAGCGCTCGAGGCACCCAGCCGCGCGGCAGCCCGGACAGAGGCCCTCGGAGGCGAGGAGGTCTTCGCTCGCCTCGTCGCACGAGCAGTGCGGCGAGAGATCGACGCATCCGAGGCACGAGCACGTGGTGGGGGTGCGAGGGAGCTTGCACCAGGGGCAGTCGGTCAAGAGGGAATCCGTCGCCATGGACAACTCCGCTAGCACGGCGACCCCGAACGGAGGAAGGATGCGTTTACTTCAAGAAGTAAAAATGGGTCCGCCGATGCGGAGGGTGCGTGCGGTTCAGAGCGGGGTGAAGCGGATGCCGGCGGCGGTAGAGACGGTGCCGGCGTGCACGATGGAGAGGGTGCCCGTGGCGTTTTGGAGACCGATGGTGGCGCGGCTGCCATCGACAACCGTGGTCGAACCGACGGGCGCCTCGAGGCGGCTGTAGATCAGGTCGATGACGTTGCCGCGCTCGTTGAGAATGATCTCCATCGTGAGGTGCGAGTCGGCGCTGGTGTAGCGATACGTGTCGAGCCACTCGACGATGAAGCGACGATCGGGGGAGACCCCGACGGTGGCGACGCAGAGGTCCGACGTGGGCGCAGCGCGGAGCACGAGGTCGTCCCAGAAGATTCCGACCAGCGCGCCCATCGTGGCGGCGGGGATGGAGCCAGCGCCCCCGGTGGGATTCGTCGGCGCCGTCGCGCCGAACTGGATGAATCCGTTGGTGCTCGGCCATAGCTGCGTCTGCGGCGCGCCGAAGAAGCTGAACGTCCACGGGAGGGTGACGGCCGCCAGGGCGTGGTTGTCGTCGCGGTTGTCACTGGCGAGCACGACGCGCGTCCCCGCGGCGCACGCGTCGAGGAAGGTCGGCGCGGCAAGCGCGGTCTCGGACCAGAATCTACGGCAGGTTCCGCTGAGACACTGCGCAGCGGCCAGGCACGAGTTGGTCAGCCCGGCGGGGTCGCAACTCGCGCCGTCGGCCACCGCGGGTCGGCAACGCGCCGTGATGGTCGAGCAGGCGAGGGCTGTGTCGCAGGGGGTTCCGGTGGTGCGGCAGAGTGCGCCGTTGGTGCCCGCGGGGCTCACGCAGACGTTGGAGGCGTTGCACTCCAGGGCCGTATCGCACCGGGGCGTGGCGACGCGGCAGGCGGCGTTGATGGACCCATCGGCAAGGCAGACTCTGGTGGAGCCAGAGAGTCGACACGACGACCCGGCGGCGCAGGCGTTGGTCGCGCCGGTGGAGTCGCAGGCGCTCCCTACAGGCACGATCGGAATCTCGGTGACGGAGAGTTCGAACGCTCCCGTGGAGGTGTACGTGACGCCGGTCGAGGGCTCGTATCCCGCGACGAAGATGAAGAGTGGCGTGCCCGCCGTGACGGCGGTGCTGATGAAGTCCGACGCGCGAGTGCGAGTGCCAACGTTGGCGTCGTCGTTGCAGCCCAGGGTGGTCGCGCCGGTCGCGGCGCAGCGGCTCAGCGCGAACAAGACGGTGTCGAACGTGGCGGGCGTGCCGGCGTTGTCAGTGGAGATGCGCAGTCGAGTGCTGGTGCGCGGCGTGTACGAGAACGCGAGCACGTGGCCGGGTCGGCCGCAGGCGCCGGTGTATGCCGTCGCGGCGACGGTCAGGGAATTGTTGCCCGAGTAGCGGGTCGTGGTGCCGGAGAGGGTTCCGGCGAGGTTGAGGTTGACCGGCGCGAGGCACGGGTCGATCGCGGGGACATCCACTGCGACGGGGACATCCACGGCGACGGGGACGTCCACTGCAACTGGGACGTCCACTGCAACTGGGACGTCCACGGCGACGGGGACGTCGACTGCGACGAGAACATCCAATGCGACAGGGACATCCACTGCGACGGGGACGTCCTCGAGCAGAGGCACGTCGATGACGCCGCCGTCCTGACCGGGCGCGACATCGGCACCCTTCGGCACGTCGCTCACCACAGGAACATCCACCGCTACCGGCACATCGGGCGTCTTCACCGCCGCGTCGCCCGCGTCCGGCGCAGCGGACACGTCGAAGCCGGTTCCAAGGTCCGCGAACACGCCGCCTTCGGCCCCGCCATCGAGGAATCCGAAGCCCGACGACCCCGCCGCGTTGCACCCTGCGAGCGCCATCCATCCGATCACCGAGGCCAGTCCAGGTCTCTTCACTCCATCACTCCATCACGCAGCAAAGGGAGTTCCAGGCAGTCGCGCACGACGGTCATCGGTACGCTGTGATGCCCGAAACTTCATCGCGCAGGCAAACCCGCGCTGACGCCGGTCAGCCTCGCCCGGGAAACGCCTTCTTACGCGCCTCAAGCAGGGTCGCGGTGAGGTCTTGCGGCAACGGCTGCGGACCACCCCACGCCTGCGCGTGCGTCGCAATGGTCGCGAGGTGCTCGACGAGTTCGAGCCGCATCAGCGCCTGCTCGACGTCGTCGCCCCAGGCAAATACCCCGTTGCCCGCGATGAGCACCGCGTCGTAACCCGCCAGGAAGGGCTCGAGCGCCTTGACCGCTGCACCCCCGGGCGTCGCGAGTGGCACCAGCGGCACCTTCGCCCCGAGCGACACCACCGCCTCCGGGAGAAACGTCACCAGTTCGCGCCCGCTCGCCCCGAGCGCCGTCGCGAAGGGCGGGTGCGCGTGTACCACCGCCATCACATCTTTACGTGACTTGTAAACTGCGAGGTGCAGCGCGTACTCGGAGAAGGTTTTTCCCCGCCCGGAGAGTTGCTTACCCGCGGCGTCCGTCACCAGCAGGTCTTGCGCGCGGATGACACCCTTGTGCGTCGCCCCGGGGGTGCACAGGAAGCGCTGCGGCGACGACTTCACCGACACGTTGCCGTCGTGGTTGGCCACCCAACCGCGGGTCACCAGGTACCCACACGCCCGGATCATCTCGTCCCGCGTTCGCGTCTCCATGTCAGTCCTCGTCGAAGGCATCGACGACGCCGACGATCACGTCCTGGATCGCCAGCGGGTCCGTGAGTTTGCGCCCGAATACCAGCCGCGCCCCACCGCCCTCGGCGTTGACCAGCACCGTGTCTCCGACGCCCGCCTGCGCCCGGTCTACCGCCACGAAGGCCTCCCCCACCACCACGCCGCGCGGATCGATCGGCGCGCAGAGAAGCAGCGTCTGGCCATCATAAGAAGCCTGATGCACCGTCGCGGTGACAGTGCCGACCACGCGAGCGACCTTCACTGCGCGCCTCGCACGTCGTCACGGCCGCGCAGGAAGCCCTTCGCGCCATTGGCCAGGTGCACCTCATCGACGAGCCCCACGATGGCCGCGTCGATCGGGACAAATGGCTGCTCTAGCGCTAGCGACGCCTCGCGCGCGCCGACCAGGAAGACCAGCTCGCCGGGGCCGGCGCTGACGGTGTCGGCGGCGATGAAGGGCGCGCCAGTGACCGTCCCGCTGCCATCGACGGGCTCGACCACCAAAAGCCGAACGCCCTCCAGACCGGGCGACCGTTGGGTGGCGACGCAGGTTCCGACCACGCGACCGAGGTACATCGTTGCGCGAGGTTACAGCGCGTCGGGCCGATCGGTGTCAAGCATCAGCGCGGCTCACCCCAACGATCGCGGCGCCGTCGAGGCGACGGGACGCTATTCCAATTCGAAGTTGAGCCGGAAGGTCGTCACCGTCGCGACCGCTCGCCCGTCGCGCGACCGCGGCGTGGTGGCGTGGCAGCCGTTCATCACGGCGCGCTCGGCGGCGCGACCGAGGCCGAAGCCAGGGTCTTCCATGGACTGCGCGCGAGTGATGGCGCCGCTCGCATCGACGCTCACCCGCACCTGCACCCGCATGCCCGTCAGCCCGCGCTCCTGGGCCTCTTCAGGGAAGAAATTACGCAGCGAGTCTTCGTCGCACTCGATGCGCGGCCGCTCGCTCAAATCGACGTCGCGCACCGTCGACGGAAGCGCGGGCTGAGTGCCGGTTGCGCCCGGGGTGCCGTTGGGGTCGGCGTTGCGCACCGGACCCTGGTTGGCCACGCCGTTGTTGGCGATGTCACCACCGCGAAAGTTGGTGTTGGTACCCGTCGCAACGGTGTCTCCAGACGTGTCGTTGGACTGCTCCTCGGCGACCATCAACGGAGGCGGAGCGGTCGGCGCGGGAGGCGGCGGCGGCGGCGGCGAGGGATCTCGCACCGTCGGTGCGGTGCGCGCGACCGGCGGCGGAGGCTCGGCGGCCTGCGGCGGAGGCGGAGGCGGAGGCGGTGTTTCGGGCGGTGGCGGCGGCACCACGATGTCCACGTCCGAGACGATGGGCGCACGCACGACCTCTCGCTTCGCAAGGTGGCTCAGCCCCACGAGAAGAACCGCCAACAGCGCGTGCAGAGCCAACGCGCCGACGAAAGACCCAGGCATCGCGCGGGGCAAATCGACGCGCGCCAGCACCCGGCGCGGCGGGACCTCCGGCGGAGTGATCGTGACGCCGCCAACCGTCACGGCGTGGCCTCGGTGGTGCTCTCGGCCTGTGTCTGGATCGCGAACTTAGTCACCCCCGCGCGGCGCACGAGGTCGATGACGTGCACCACACGGCCGTGCGGGACGCGCTGGTCCGCCGCGATGATGGCGCGCACTTCGG
>CANJUR010000163.1 GCA_947477565.1 Deltaproteobacteria bacterium | reverse complement strand
CGCGATCACGGAGCCGGCGCTCTCCCTGCGGCCACGCCAATGCCAACGCCAATGCCAACACCCCATCGAGTGAATACATCGACGTGAATTACAGCCGAATCGTGAGATGTGTCCCGAGGTGAACCCTCCTGGGAGAGGGGGCTCGGATCGAGAGGAAATGCCATGAAATCATGCTTTTTAGCCCCCTCTCCCTCTTGGGAGAGGGGGTTGGGGGTGAGGTCTCGCAACGGGGATCGATCCTTCGAGGGCCTGGCCTTAGCCCTCCAACGGGTCGTTGTTTTGGAAGGACGTCGACTCGCCCGCGGAGCTGAATTCCTCGACGATCCCAACGAACTGGATCGAGTTGCGAAACGCTTCCGAAAGCCCCGTCCGGGGCGCCTGCATTCGTTAGCCTGCGGGTGCAGGCGCGAGACGCGACCAACCCCAGTCCGCCAGCCGCTTGCACCCCGCTGGCCGACCGACCTCAGCGATCTGCGGCTGTTTTACGAAGCGGTGATCTCCACGCTAAACAAACGCACCGCAGCGCCCCGGCTTATGCTGTACGCCCCAAGGGTGATTGAAGCACTTCTGGTGATCTGTTAGCGTCGCAAACGATGCGGTTTTGCAGGAGATTTGCGGGGTTCGGTCTGGTATTCGCCGCCCTCACGTCGTGCGCGGGCAACCTGGTGTTGGTGGACACCGTGGGGCCCGACGCCGGGGTGCCCGGCTGCGACGGCCTGGGGCGCAGCCGCTGCGTTGACGGGCTCTCCCTCGGGGCGCGCTTCGGCTGCGCGGTGCTCGGCGACCAGACCGTCTGGTGCTGGGGGCGCAACGACGAGGCACAGCTCGGCTACGAGTCCGGTGACCTCTGCCCCGAGCGGCTCGCCACCGGGCAGACGCGCGCCGTGGCGTGTCACATGTACCCGCTGCAGGTGACCGGGCTCACCGGCGCCGACGCGGTCAGCGCGGGCGGTGCTCACGCCTGCGCGCGGCTCACCTCGGGCGAGCTTCGCTGTTGGGGCGGCAACAGCCGCGGGCAGCTCGGGACTGGTTCGGCGCTGCCGAGCCGCGCGCCCGTTTCGGTGATCGGTCTGCATGGGGTGGTCTCCTTCGCCGCGGGCGCGGGCCACACCTGCGCGGTCGTCGAGGGAGGACAACTGTACTGCTGGGGCGCCAACGACCGCGGGCAGCTGGGCGTCGACGTGGTGCCCAACCAGTGCGGCACGGACGGGGCGATTCTCCCCTGCGCGCGCACGCCGGTGATGGTCCCAGACATCACCGATGCGATCGAGGTGGTGGTCGGCGACGCCCACACCTGCGTCCGCACGACCGGGGGACGGGTGTCCTGCTGGGGCAACAACACCGACGGACAACTCGGAGCGGGGAGCGCGGGGGCTTCGCCTGTTCCGCGGCCGCAGGCGGTGCTGCTGGGCCTCTCGCCGCTCGGCGGAATCCTCTCGCTCGCGGCGGGGAGCCAGCACACCTGCGCGCGCCGCGCCGACGGCGCCGTCCTCTGCTGGGGCCTTCACGACCGGGGGCAGCTTGGCGTGGCGATCCCCGTGCGATTCGCGCCGTGCGCGCACGCGTGCATCCCCACGGCGGTTCCGATCGTCGGCTACGAGGGCGTCGCGACGGGCGTCGATCCGGACGGTGGCGGCGGCGACGGGGGTGCTCCGCTGGACGCCGCGCCGAGCGACGCGGTCGCCCGCGACGGTGCGACGAGCGACGTTTCCGCGCCGCGGGACGCAGGCCCCGCCCGGGACGCCTCCTCCGACGCCGCGGACGTCACGCCCCCGGACGTACAGATCACCATCGACGCCGGCCAGAACGCCGCCCCGGAGGAGGCACCGACGGTGGTGTCGATCTCCGCGGGTGGGGCGTTCAGTTGCCTCTCGCTCAGCGACCGCACGGTGCGTTGCTGGGGGACCAACCGCACCTACGAACTGGGCAACGGGCGCATGAACGAGGGCGGCGCTGCGCTGACGACGGTGATCGCCTCCCCCGGCTCTGCATCGACCAATCCACTGCAGGGCGTTCAGGGCGTGGAGTCCGGGGGCGCGACCTCCTGCGCGCGGCTCACCGATCGCACTTTGAAGTGCTGGGGAACCAACGAGGGCGGCGCGCTCGGCGTCGGCGACGTCACCGAGCGCAACGGGCCTGTCTCGGTGACCTGGTAGCCGAACGATGTCGTCGTTGCTTGCTGCGGAGTCGATGATGCTGCGAATCGTGGGTGCGCCGTGGGTGCGACGGAGGATGTGGGTGCTCGGCGCGCTCGCGGTGTCGTGCGGCCCGCCGCCCGCCGTCGACGTCGCGGCCGACGCGGCCGACGCCGGGGCGACCTGCGCCGCGGGTCTGGCGTCGGCGCAGTTTCGCGCGCAGGTGATCCCCCCGGCGTTCATGCTTCCGGGCGGCCGGGCGCAGGTGAGCGTGACGTTTGACAACTGCTCCGGCGGGCCGTGGCGCGCGGGGGAGTTCTCCCTCGTCCCCGCGCCGGGAACCGCGGGAACCTTTGGCGTGTCGCGCGTGCCGCTGACCGCGGACGTGCCCGAAGGTGGCCGGGTGACGATCCCCTTCGAGGTGCAGTCGCCGCTCGAGAACGGGGTGTACCCGTACTCCTGGGCCATCGCCCGGGACGCAACAGAGACGCTCCAGGAGTACTCCCCGCCGGGGCGGGTGACGGTCCAGAACTCGGCGGACTGCACCGTCGCGGGCCCTGTCGCGCGCTTCCGAAGCCAGGTGGCGCCTGCGGTGTTTGTGGGGCTGGGCGATCCCGTGCACGGGACGATCACCCTCGCGAACTGCGGCGCGGAGACCTGGACCCGGGACGGGGGTTTCGCCCTCGCCTCGGCGCTGCCCGACGGGCGATCGAACTGGCGCACGACGCGCGTTGTCCTGCCGAACGACGTCCCCTTCGGCTCCGAGGTGACGTTCACCATCGACGGCGTCGCGCCCACCACGCCTGGGCGCTACGGCTACACGTGGGTGATGCAGAAAAACGCCGATCGCCTCGGCGAGGCAACGCCCGAGGTGCGCATCACCGCGTTGGCTCGGGCCGACTGCCGCGGCGCGGGCCCGGTGTCGCGCTTCGTCGGACAGACCGCCCCGAGCGCGCTGGACCCGCGGGAGGCCGCCAACGTTGACATCACCTTCGCCAACTGCGGCGTCGACGTCTGGGATGCCGAGTACCGCATCAACGCCGCCGCGCCGGCCTCCGACGGGCGCTGGGGCGCGGGCAACATTGCCTTCCCCTTCGAAGTGGGACCGGGCTTCCAGACGACCGTGCCCTTCTCGATCCGCGCACCCGGCGATGCCGGGAGCTATCCCTATCGCTGGGTGGTGACCCGCGGCAGCGCCGACCTCGCGCAGCCTTCCCCCGAGCGCAGCATCACCGTGCGGGTGATCGACAGCGCGGGGCCGTGCATGGCCATCCCCGTGGCCGGTCGCGTGACAGACCCCTACGGCTACCGGGTGCACCCCATCTCCGGCTTGTGGCGGCTGCACACGGGCATCGATTTCGGTGCGGGGTACGGCGCTCCCATCTTCGCCTGCCGCGGCGGAACCGTCGTGCGCGCCAGCTGGTACGGCGGCTACGGCAACGCGACCATCATCGACCACGGCGGCGGGATGCAGACGCTCTACGCGCACCAGTCGCGGTTCGGGGTGAGCGTCGGCCAGCACGTCACCGCGGGGGAGGTCATCGGCTACGTCGGGAGCACCGGCAACTCGACCGGCGCGCACCTGCACTTCGAGGTCATCATCAACGGGTCAACCGTCGACCCGGCGCAGGGATACCTGTAGTCCCGCGCAACCGCCGCGCCCTCCGTCATCACCCTCGCCGTAGGCCCCTCGCACCCCCCCGATGACCACACCTTCCCTGTCTGCCCGTCGCGCGGCCCTCCTCGCCGCCCTTCTCGCCTCCGCGGCCATCGCCTGGATCGTCTGGCCCGCGGCCCCTCCCGTCGCCCCTCGATCCCAGCCCTCCGCGTCCGCGTCCCTTCCCGTGGTGGTGCCGGTTGCACCGTCGCCGTCCGTGCCTGTCCCGCCGCCCGCGCCCGTCGCCGACGTGCCTGTCTCCGTGGCGTCGGTCGTGGTGGCCGCAGAGGTTGCATCAGCGCGTGTGGTGCTCCGCGGCCCGTGGGGCGAGGGTCCGGGGCAGTTTGGTCGCCGCGCCGCGCAGGAGGGCAGCCCCGAGGCGCCCACTGCGCTCGCCATCGATGCCGCGGGCGACGTCGCCGTGCTCGACCAGGTCAACCGCCGCGTGCAGCGCTTCCGGGCCGGGCGTTTCATCGGATCGCTCCCGCTTCCCAACGAGGCCGCGCAGGACGTCGCCACCACTGCCGACGGGCGCGTCGCCGTCCTCGATCGCCTGGGCGATCCCTCGCTCACCCTCTTTGACGCTGCCGGTCGTCCGTCGCGCACGGTCCCCCTGGTGGGCGGATCGATCACCGAGGGCGGCGCCGTCACGGGTCTCTTCGCCGCCGCCGATGGCCTCTACGTCGAGCGCGAGCACCGCGAACTCGTCCGCCTCACGGACGCCCACGGCGAACCCGACCCTGCGCGTTCGACCCTCTGGGGTCGGCCTACCCGCGACGGCCGTTCGCTCCTTCGCGCCGCCATCGCCGACCGTCTCCGCGGGCTTGTCACCGTGAGCGCAGCGTCGCGCGCGACCGGTGCGATGGACTGGTCGCGCACCGTCGCCCTCGACGGTCTGGTGTTGCACCTCGTACTGCTCGACGGCGACCGTCGCGGTCGGGCCTTTGTCGGCGCCGTGGTTGCCCGCGAGAGCGCGGGTGTCTTCACCGACGCGCACGTCCTCGTGGTTCGCTTCGACTCCGCCGGAGCACCCGACGGAACCCTCCGTCTCCCGGCCTCCCCGGAGGCCGACGAGCTTTTCCGACCCATTGCCATCAACGACGACGGCCAGGTGTTTGCGTTGTCGCCCGGTCCTGACGGGCTCGCGCTGGTGGAATACCCGTTCGCGGATTGACCTGACTCTCGCGGCGTTGCGTTATGGTCGCGAAATGCGTACCCGACGTCGCGCTGGCTGCCTCGCGCTCGTGCTTGTTTCGTTGGCGGCTTGCGGTGACCAGGGGGCGCTCGTCGAGGTCGTCACGACGGATGTCCCGAGGGTGTCCGATCGGCCGCGGGTGACGGACGTCCCGCGGGTCGTAGACGTGCCTTCCGTCGCGATGGACGCCGGGGTTCCTGACAGCGGCGACGATCTCACGCCCGATCTCACGCCCGACGGTGCCGCGCCCATGATGGACGCCGAGCCTGTCGCTCCGACCACGGGCGCAACGCTGCGAGTCACGGCCACGTCGCTCAACCTCCGCAGCGGCGTCGGTACGACCCACCCGATTCTCACGGAGCTGCCGTGCGGCACCCGCGTGACCGTCGTCGGCGGCCCCACCAGTGGATGGTGGAACATCCGCACCGGCACCTTCACGGGCTGGGCCTCCGGCGCCTATCTGATTGCAGACGCGGCCTTCGATTCCGCGGTGTGCGGTGGCGTTGCGACGACGGACGCGGGCACCGCGCCGACGCCGGGCACTCCCCCGGAGGTGGCGCAGATGTTCACGCTGGCGCGCTCTGCGGTGGGCTACTCGTACTACTGGGGCCACGGCTCCTGGGGCACCGACGGCAGAAACCCCGGATCATGCTCAGGAAGCTGTCCCGGCTGCACTCACACTGGAATTTACGGCGCTGACTGCTCGGGCTTCGTCGCGAAGGCGTGGCAGATTCCGACGGCCTCGCCGGTGACTGCCGACCGGCACCCGTACTCGACGTACAACTTCGTCAACAGCACGACGCACTGGTCGCGGGTCAACCGCACGACGCTGCGGCCGGGCGACGCGCTCACGTACAACACCAACGGCGCTGGGCACATGGTGTTGTTCGAGTCCGGCGCAGACCCGTGGGGCAACCTGTGGTTGTTCGAGGCTCGCGGGTGCGCCACGGGCATCGTTCACAACCTGCGAACGGTCGGAACGAACTACATCGCCATCCGTCGCGAAGGGCTCTGACATTCCTGCAAAGGAATCTGGAGATTCCTGCACAGGAATGCGGCGGGATCAGCGCCCGGCGTAGATGACGCCTTCGTTGGCGCCGGAGAGCAGAGCGCAGCGCTGGGAGCCGACGTTGTAGCCGAGGCTGCGCCGCATCCAGCAGATGTTGTTGCCGCCCTGGGTGCCCGCGTACCCGAAGCCGACCTCCGAATCGTGAAACATCCCCAACGTGCGAAACGTCGCGCAGCCGTGCGAGCAGGTGCTGTTCACCGTGGCGTCGGCGTAGCCGAAGCTGTCGCGGTAGCTCCAGCCTGTGCTCACGTTGAAAGCGCTGTACGGCGTCGCGAGGCCATCCTGGCGGTAGGTCTCCATCCATTGCGTGCCGAGATCGACGCCGAGCTCGATCATCCGACGATAGATGATGATCCGCTCCTTGAAGGTCGCGGCGCTCGCGGAGAGCGTGGCGCCCGCGGTGAAGCCTCCGACGGTGTTTCCGACGATGCCGGAGTTCGTGAACGTGGCGATGTCCCACTGGGCGTTTGCGCGGAGGTAGGCCATCACGGTCCATCCGCCGCCGTCGGTGGTCATCTCGCAGTAGACATTGAAGGCCGCTCCGCTCCCCGCGCCGTCCGGGTCGATCAGGTACACGCCGCTCGGCGCTGCCGGGTTGCCCTGCTTGATCGTGCGGCAGCTCACTGCGCCGGCGCATGAACCTGCGTTGCAGGCTGGTCCGGCGGGGCACGCCACGCCGCAGCCGCCGCAGTTGAGCGCGTCGGTTTGCAGGCTGTTGCATCCGTTGTCGGGGTTGCCGTCGCAGTCCCCGAAGCCGGAGCTGCAGGTCGATTCGCAGGTGCCTGCGGTGCAGGTCGGCGCGGCGCCGGGGCGGGTCGGGCACACGACGCCGCACGCGCCGCAGTTGCTCGCGCTGGTGGTGTTTGCCTCGCATCCGTTGGCGTCGTCCTGGGAGTTCCCCAGGAGGTCCCGCCAATGCTCGCGAGACCGGGTACTACGCGTGAGGGGCGATCTGGAAACTGGAGCGGATCCGCGCCAGGGAGGGTGCCGCGTTGGATTTCCTATCCCCCCCACGACCCTCCGCCGCGGGCTCGAGCGCCTCGTGACCGCGGCGACCGCCATCGCGGCACTGGAGTCGACCGGGCCGCCGAAAGAGACGCGAAAGACACGGGCGAATTGAGACCAGAGGACAGCCTGAAGGGCTGGGGCGTTGGATCGCTTATCCCCGGTGGGTCAGTTTCAGTTGGCCAGGCTGGGTCCGTTTAAGTTGCCCACAGACAGGCTTCCGGGCTGCGGTCTTTGCGGTTTGAAGCGCCGATGGATGGCGCAGGAGGTACAGATGACGGGACGTTGGGTCAGTGTGGTCACCATCGCGTTGGTCGTTTCATCGGGCGTGGCGGTGCCGAGGGTCGGGAGTTCGCAGCCCTCGCCGAGCGCGCGTCGGTACACCCTCCACGCACTGGGCCGGTGTCTTGATGTCGCGGGTGGGGTCTCGGCCAACGGTCGGGGCGTTCAGCTCTACGAATGCAACGGCACCCCGGCCCAGGAGTGGACCTTCAGCGGTGAGACGATTAGCGCGCTGGGCCGGTGCCTCGATGTCGAAGGGGCGGTGGGGCGGGACGGGCAGCGGGTCCAGCTCTACGAGTGCAACCGGACCATTGCGCAGCGTTGGACGACCACCGGCGGCACCATTCGGAGTGTGCTCGGGCGATGCCTCGATGTGGCCGGCGGTGTGTCGGCCAACGGTCAAGGTGTTCAGCCCTATCAGTGCAATGGCACGCCCGCCCAGACCTGGACGCTGGAGCCGGTGCCTGGACCCTGAGCATTAGTCACATCTGCGTTCCGCTCTGCATTTGCCGCAGATTCTTGATGGCGCATGCGGCGGCTTCCATCCGGCGCATCCCGCGTCCGATGACGGTCGGTCCCGGCACGCCTCCGTCGCGGAACGACTCCACACAGCGACCACTCAGCGACGTAATGTCCATCGTGAGCCGCTAACTGCTTGAGTTTACATAAGAAATTTTACATGAAGTAGTAATTTTGTGATCGGTCGCCGGGGTGGCTCGCCCCATGGGAGGCGGCGTTCGGCGGGACGTCCGCTGGGAGCTTCTGGGGCCATGGGCCATTGGACGCCCTATCCGCCAGACACCGCCGCGGGATATCGGGACTCACTCGATGGATGGACGGAGAACGCGTGGTTCTGGTCACGGCTCATCCGAGCGTATGCGGTCCAGGGCGATCTCGACGCAGCGGAACAGGCCCAGCGTCAGGCGTACGAGGTCGTTCCCGAACATCCACGGCGTGACGAACTGCTGCGCACCAGGGTCGTCGATTCGTTGAGCGAGCGAGGGTTGTGGCTACGGGCGCTTGCCCTCGGCGAGAGTCCGCTGGAAGGTGTGTCCGGAGCGGACGTCATCAAACAGCTCCATCGAGGCGTCATGGTCGATGCCATCGAAGCGGTCGGCGGTATCCAGGTTTGCCTGATCGCGCAGGCGCCGTTCGTATTGTTCGAACGTTCGGGGACCTTTCATGCGGTCGCGCCTGGATTGCAATCCGATGCGACGCCCCGCGGGGCGCCGTCGCGCGATTGGCGCGCGCGATCAAGCCTCGCCCGACAGGAGCGCGCGTGGATCTGTTCGCGACTGTCGCGCCGACCTTCGAGGGTCTGATGGCCCGGGTCCGGCGCGCATGGGGACACCGGGCAAGGCAGGAACGCGCTGAGTTGATGGACGAATGGCGCAAGACGGGCGCCGCGGGGCTCTCGTGGCTCGTGTGGCGCGTTTGCGACGATGCGGATCCCGACGAACTCCATGGCGCCTTTGACTTGCTCTGCGCGGCGAAGGCCGACGCAGTTCCCTTCGTGCTCGCGGCGCTCGAGCACCCGGTGAAGCACCTGGAGGGGCTCACGCTGCTGGTGCGAAACCCCTCGGCGAAGGGCGTCTTTCGGGCTCCCCTGGTCTCGTCCTACGCCTACGTGCGGAGGTCCCGATGTCCCGACGCCCGCTCGCCGCCACTGGCACCAATGGACCGAAACTGAGGCGACTGCCGTCCTCGGCGACTTCGCCACCGCGGGGCTGACCCCGGCCAAGTTCTGCGCGCGACGCGGCATCTCGCGAGGGCGACTGGCCTACTGGCGTGAGCGTCTCTCGACCGCCTCGACCCCTGCGACGCCAGCATTCGTCGCGGTCACGCTCCCGATCTCGCGGCGCCCCGATGCGCATATCGAGATCGAGATCGAGT
>CANJUR010000162.1 GCA_947477565.1 Deltaproteobacteria bacterium | reverse complement strand
GTGGGGGCAGGGAGTTCGGAGCGACAAAACGCTTCTATAATAGGTATTTCTGCACCCTGCCCCCACTTGTGGGGGCGGGGCTGGGGGTGGGGGCTCGCGAGCCCCACCCTTGCGAACCCCACGGAGCACTTCCGTCGGCATGTGCTGAGGGTGCCCGTCGTCGGCGCGGGCTCAGACTGCTGGCCGCTCGTCGGTGGTGCCAGTCCGCGCGAAACGTGACGGTATTTACAGCGTGTTTCCCCTCAGTCTGACGGTAGACCGCCGTTTCCACGGATCCCTGCTTAACGGGCTGGTCTGCTTGTTCAGCCGCGCCTTTAGCGGCGACACCGCGGCGAGATCCTCACGACGCGTCAGCCCGCGCGGCTCCGGGTCTTTCCGCGGACGCTTTGCCTTCCCTGTTCGCGATCGACCCGTCAGATTCGCGCCCACGATGCTCGACCTTCTTTTCTCGCTCGGAACCGACCCCGCAGCGGAGTCCGACCTCCTCGCCGGCTTGATCGCCCACACCGAGCGCCTGCGCGCCGCGGCCGGCCGCGGGGACCGCTCGGTGGTGCGTGCGGTCGAGTCCGCCATCGCGGCCGACCCGGCCAAAACCCTCTCCTTCGATGGTCGCGGCCACGCGACGGTGCAAGTGCTCGGGCACACCTGGTCCGGCGGTCGCTTCGAGATCCCCACCCTCGGATCGCTACGGCATCGAGCCGCGGCGGAGCGCGCGAAACACCCCGGCGAGGGCACCGCGCGGCTCTGGATTCTCGACGGCGAGGGACCCGCCACGGACATCGGCGCGCTCCAGGCCACCGCGCCTGCCGGGACGCTCTTCCAGGCGGCTTCGCAGTTCAATTGCCTCGAAGCGCCGGGGCCGCGGGTGACCGCCGTGGCGGAGTACTTCAGCGACCCCACGCAGGGCCCGCGTGCATCCGTGTCGGCGTTTCCCGCGACGTTCGTTCGCCACTACGCCGCGCCCTCTACGGACGGGAGACGCTTCACCCAGTCCACCGACGGCGAACAAATCGAACTGCTCGGCGACGTGTGCGGGGCCGACGTGGCGCGCGTCGAGAGCGGCTACCTCCGCAGCGGTGCAATCGGTGATGCGCAGATGTTCGCGGCGGCCCTC
This sequence comes from Deltaproteobacteria bacterium, assembly GCA_947477565.1. Lineage (GTDB taxonomy): Bacteria > Myxococcota_A > Polyangia > Polyangiales > SCUS01. The sequence continues at coordinate 8,146 of CANJUR010000162.1, read as the reverse complement.
GAGGCTCGCTTCGACACCGTGCGCGTTGGTCTGCACGATGACGTCGAGGTGGTGCTTGGCGGTAATTGGGACGGCGCCGTCGAGGCACCGCATCGCATCGGCCAGGTCTTCACCTCGACCTTTGCGGGGGGCATCTACAGCCGCGTGGACGCTTCACACGGTGTGTACCGCGCGATCTGTCGGCTGCTCCTTCGAGCGGCCTACCTCGGCACGCTGCTCGGGGCCATCGCAGCCGGGCGTCGGGTGGTGGTGCTCACGCTCATCGGCGGCGGGGTGTTCGGTAACCCCATCGCGCTGATCTGGGAGTCGATTTTGTGGGCGATGGACGAGGCCGCACGGGTGGCGCCGGGTCCGTTGGAGGTCGTTCTCAACGGCCGTCGCTTCGGGGACGACCTCACACGGGGAGATCTCGCCGCGGAGGCGGCCCGCCGCGGAGGCGTGATGGTGGACTTCCACCGCAAGGGAGGGGCGACCGTGCTGCGCGCGGCGGAGGCAGCGGCTACGGCGCGGTGAGCGGCTCCGCGGGCCGAGGGGCGCCGAGCCGATGCTCGGTCCACTGATCCGGCGTGAGCACCCGGTGAGCGAGGTCGAGGTTGCGCGCGTGGTGCGTGAGCAGCAACACTTGCGTCTTCGCTGCAAACTCCGCGAGCACCTCGAGTCCCGCGCTCGCGCGCTCGTCGTCGAAGTGGATGAAGATGTCGTCGAGCACGAGGGGCATCGGCTCCTGCGCGTCGAGGTGCTGCTCCAGGCTCGCGAGGCGAAGCGACAGGAAGAGCTGGTCGAGCGTCCCGTCGCTGAGGGCCTCCTCCACCTCGACGAGCTGCCCGCGCCGCACGCACCGGAGCTTCGCCTTGTCGTCCACGTACACCACCTGGATCTGCTCGTAGCGCCCCTGCGTCAGGCGCTCGAAGAGGCGGCTCGCACGCTGGAGAATCGCCCCTTCGTTGTTCTTCCGGTAGCGCTCGACACCGCGACGTAGCACCGCCGTCGCGAGCCGCAGCCGCGCGCAGCGTTCTGCGTGCGAGCGCGCCACGGCGAGGTGCTCTTGCGCCTCCGCGACCATCACCGCGGCGCCTTCCCCACCAGAGAACTGCCGCTCCTTCTCGAGCAGCTTGCCGATCTCTTCCGCCTGCGCTTGCTTGTCCGTGTCGCACTGCGTGTGCAGCTCGGACAGCTCGGCGATCCTGGTCTCCAGTCGATCGCTGTCGGTCTCCGCGGCCGCCTGCTCCAGGGCCTCCAGTGCCCAGCCTTCGGAGACCTCGACGAGCCGGTGCTCCGCCGCGGTCTGACGCTCGTCGCAGGCGCGGGCCGCCGTGGACACCTCCTCCGCTGCCTTCAGCTCCGCGAGGTCACCGCAGCCCGTCGCGCGCAGCATCGCGTCCAGCCGCCGCTGCGCCGCCGCGTGAAGTCCTTCGATGTCCAGCCGGTCGCGTCGGCACTTCTCCGCCTGCGCCTCGAGCGCGCGTCGCCGCACGGCGCTCTTCACTCCTTCGCTGTATCGCTCGATCAGTTCGTCCGCGGCGTCTGCCATCGGGGCCTTCTCCGGCAGCGCCACCCCCAGGGTCTTCGCGAGCGGAACCAACCCCTCCTCGAAGGCATGCATCTGCTTGTTGATGGCCCGCAGGCGCGCCTCCTGACGCTCGCATTTCTCCTCCTCGCGGAAGAGATCGCCGAGCTTCTTCAGCACCGCGTCGGCCTCCTCGGGCAGCGCCTCCGGCGGCAGCCGCACCATCGTCAGCGCGTCGCCCCACTCCTTGCGCCAGCGCTCGAGCGCGCTCTCCCGCTCGGTGATCTGCGACTCCATCGTGGTCACTTCGAGCTGCGCCGCGTCGATCTCCTGGCGTAGCGCCGCCTGTCGGGTTGACGCCTCCGCGACCGTCTTGAGCGTGTGATCCACAAGCAACAACAGGGTCAGCCAGGACGCCTCCGCCGGCAGCGCCACGCCCGCGAGGGCCAGCGCACCCGCCAGTGATCGCCGCTGGTCCGCCTGCGTGGCCTGCGCCCGCCGGAACGCCTCGTCCGCCTCGTCCCGCTGCCCGATCGCGGCCACGAGCTCCGCGTGACGTCGTCGCCATGGGCCCATCTCCCGCGGCGTGTCCGGCGTAAACCCGCACGGAACCCAATGATCATTCCACGCGGCGAGGTGCGCGCCCGCCCGCACCGCGGCCTCCGCTAGCTCGCTCGTCAGGGCTGCAAGAACCCCGCGTGCGGTAGCCTCCTCGCGCTGCAACCCGACCAGCGTCGCGACCCGATCGGACTCCCGTCGCAGTCGATCCGCGAGGTCGTCCGCGCGCTGCATCGCGGCGCCCAACGCGGTGCGCAGCGAGACGCCGGGCGCGATCTCCTCGTCCACGCAGTCCGGGTCCGCCCCGCTCGTCCACGACCGTTGCACCCGCTCCCACGCCTGGTCACGCCGCGCCCGCGCCTCTGCCAGTTGCGCCTCCGAGGGGAGCGCGCCCGCGTCGGTGCTCTCGCCGATCTTCCGCTCGATCGCTGTGACCTCTACGGTCTTCTTTTTGTGCTCCAACGTCAGCCGTCGGTGCGCGTCCTCGTCCTCGTCGAACTCCCGCTCGCAGCGCCGAATCGTCTCCTCCGCGGGCACCGCCAGCGTCGGAATGGCCTCCAGCGAGCCGGTCCAGAAGCCCAGCGCGCGGAAGGCCTGCTGGGCCTTCACGGACAGCTCGCCGACGCGCATCTCGGCGTCGCGCACGGTCTGTTCGAGCTTGCGGTCCGGTGCCAGGAGATCGCGCGTCGCGCGCAGTACAGCCACATCGGGCGCTGCGCCGAGCCCCGCAAGTTCGGCGGTCTTCTGCGTGCATCCCGCGCGGCGGACGGCCGCCTGCTCCCGCAACTGCGTGAGGGCCGACCGGAGCTGCAGTCCGCTCTTCTGCAGCGTGTGAATCCGCTCCACCGCAGCTTCGCCGACACGAATGCTCTCCAGCGCGGCGAAATCCAGCGTCGGCTGTCCCAGCTCACGCAGCAGCACTCGCTGAAGGTTGCGGTAGGTCACGATCTCCTTCACCAGACCGGGCTTGTCCCGCAGCTCGGTCTTGTACTTCCCGAGGTCTTCGGTGAACTGCTTGATGCGCGCCTCCGTGACCACCAGCGCGTTCGGGACCACCAGCGCGTCCCGCTCCGCCTCGGTCGCCGCGAGATCGGCGCTGACCTTCCGCTCCTGTTGCTCGGTGCTCTCCATTGCAAAGGCGATCTCCGACCGCTGCGCCGCGAGGTCACGCGGGAGCAGCCGAACGTCGCCTAGAACAGCCCGCTCGCTGCGGGCATCGGCGCGCGCGCGCACCCACGGCAGGGCCCGCTGCAGTCGCTCCAGCCGGTGGCGCTCGGTCTGGATCTGCACAAGCCTGGCAGACAGCTCAGCGCGCTTCGCCTCCGCGACCTCGATCGCGTCGCGGAGGTCCTTCCATTCCTTGACGGGCAGGGCGCGATCCTTGGCCTGCTTGATCTGCTCGCGATAGCCCTTGAGGGCATTGTGGATCAGCCCAGCGCTGCCGCTCGTCGAGAGGAGCTTGTTCGCGCTTTCCTCCAGTTGGGTCAGCGTGCGCTGGAGCGCGGTGCCGTTGAGGGCGGCTCCGAAGAGGGTCTCGCCGAGGGTGGTCTTCGGGTTGGTCAGCGCCTTCCCCGCCTCGCGTAGCTGCTCGTGATCGAGGCCAAACATCAGCTCGAATTGCTTGCGATCGGTGACGCTCAGCCACGACCGCAGCAGGGTCTCGTCGAGCGCCGCGCCCGCCTCGTCGAGCAGGGTGCCCTGAAGGCCCTTCTTGCGAACGAAGCTGCGCTCGCCCGCGGAAGAGTGCAGCAGGCGCGCGCCGACTCGAAGCTCGGACATCGTGTGCTTGTGGGCATCGCCGGTGTTCTTCTCGATGCCGTAGAGGAGCCCGCTGATGGCGCGCAGCGTGGTGCTCTTCCCGGCCTCGTTGAGGCCGTAGATGATGTGCAGGTTGGGGCCGCTCGCCGGTAGGACGAGCGATCGGTTCGTGAAAGGGCCGTACGCAAGCAGGTCAAGTCGCAGAATCTTCACGCGGAATCCCCCCCTTCGAGCAGCAGCGGAATGAGCAATTGCTCGACGTCATCGAGCATCGCGAACACGGACTCCGCGCTGTTGTAAGCGGGGGGATCGACATCATCGACGTTGCCAAACTTCTCCTGCAGGCCCGTGAGTTCCTTGCCCAGTTCGGCGAGCGCGATCGGGTCGTGGCGGTCTGCGTCGAGGGTGCGCAGAAGCTCGCCGAGGGGCGTCGCGCGCAGTCGCATCGCCGCGACATCGATGGGCGAGCGCGTCTCGAAGATCACCTTCTCCACCCAGACGTCCGCGATCTCCGTGCCTCGCGCGCGCACCTCGTTGGTCCAGCGGTCGATGTCCGAGAGAAGATCTTTGTGTGCCTCGCTCGCGCCGTGCAGACGCACCCTGACCGCCAGCGGCTTGTCGCCCTCGGTCTGCCGAAGCGCCGCCAGCGCATCGTGCACCTGATCGATCGCCGCCTCCGCCGAGCGCGCTTCGGCCACAGAGACGTCTTGCACAAACCAGCGCATCACGTCGAAGTCCCGGTGCTCCAGCGTGGTGCGTCCGTTTTGCACCGTGACCAGCGTCGCGCCCTTCGGGCCGGTCTCGCGGATGTGTCTCCCTTGAAGATTTCCCGGGAAGACAATCGGCGGATCGACGGAGAGCTCACGGCGCTTGTGGACATGGCCGAGTGCCCAGTAGTCGTAGCCGCGCTCGATCAGCTTCTGCACGGAGCACGGCGCGTACGTCGCGTGCTCGGACGAACTCCCATCGGCACTCGTGTGCAGCAACCCGATATTGAACGCGCCGGGGACGGGCTTCGGATAGTTCAACGAGAGGTCAACCGTGGTCTCCGCCTTCTCGTAGCTCTGCCCGTGGAGCGCGACGTGGTGCGCTGCCAGCAGAAAGGTCTCGGGCTTCGTGGCCGAGAACACATGCATGTTGTCGAGAGAGCGGAGTGACTTCGTCATCGCGTTCTCGGCGTCGTGGTTGCCGCGAACGATGTAAACGGGGATGCCTGCCGCCTTGAGGCGCGCCATCTGCTGCAGCAGGAAGAGCCCGGTGTTGTAGTCCTTCCATTTGCCATCATAGAGATCGCCGACGAGCAGCAGAAATGCCACGGGCTGGGCGATGCACTCGCTGACCAGATGGATGAAAGCCCGCCGCGAGGCGCCCCGCACCTCCTCGACGGGCGCGCCCTGGTACCTCTCGAGCCCCCTCAACGGACTGTCCAAATGGATGTCCGCCGCGTGCATAAACTTGAACGACATGATTCCCCACAAACGTCCGCCCTGTGATGACTCACAGGGCTACTCCGTTATGCTGTCAAAAGCGATAGCGGCGAAGAGCCCCGCGCTTGCCACTGTGCACATCCGATGCGGACTCCGCGCACCCGCCTAAACCCCGATGGACCTCTTCGACCGCCATAAGCCCGTCCCTCCGCTGCCCGACGAGCCGCCGCCCCCGCCGGATGCGCCGCTCGCCGACCGTATGCGTCCGCGCAACCTCGATGAACTTGTCGGCCACGACGCCGCCGTCGGCCCGCAGACCTCCCTCGGCCGCGCCATCCGCGCCGACCGCGCGCCCTCCATCGTCCTCTGGGGGTCTCCCGGCTGCGGCAAGACCACCCTCGCCCGCTGTCTCGCGGCGCACTCCAGCGCTCGCTTCGCACAGCTATCCGCCGTGCTCTCCGGCGTCGCCGAGGTGCGCACCGTCATCGCCCGCGCCGAGCACGAGCGCACCATGGGGCGGCGCACGGTGCTCTTCATCGACGAGATTCACCGGTTCAACCGCGCGCAGCAGGACGCACTGCTCCCGCACGTCGAAGCCGGCGTCGTCACCCTCGTCGGCGCCACCACGGAGAACCCCTCCTTCGCCGTCAACGCCGCGGTGCTCTCTCGCGCCCAGGTCGTGCGCCTCGACCCGCTGCGCCCGGAAGACCTCGTCATCGTCCTGCGCCGCGCCCTCGACGACCGCGAGCGCGGCCTCGGTCGGCTCGAACTCACCGCCACCGCCGAGGCCCTGGACTCCATCGCGGTGTGGGCCGACGGCGACGCGCGCCGAGCCCTCACGCTCCTCGACCACATGGCCCGCGAGCGCGCCGCGCTCGGAATCGTCGCGCTCACCCTCGGAGACGTCGAGGCCGCTGCGCGCTCGAAAAATCTCCGCTACGACAAGTCCGGCGAGGAGCACTACAACCTCGCGAGCGCGTTCATCAAGAGCCTGCGCGGGAGCGATCCCGACGCCGCCCTCTACTGGGGCCTACGCATGATCGAGAGCGGCGAAGACCCGCGCTTCGTACTGCGACGGATGATCATCTTTGCCTCCGAGGACATCGGCCTCGCGGACTCCCGCGCCCTGGAGATCGCCGTCGCTGCGGACCGCGCGTTCGAGCGCCTCGGACCACCCGAGGGCTTGATTCCGCTGGCGCACGCCGTGACGTACCTGGCCGTCGCGCCGAAGTCGAAGGCCGCGTACCGCGCGCTGCGGGCGGTGCAGGAGGCCGTGCAGCGACACGGCACGCTGCCGGTGCCGATGCGCCTGCGCAACGCCCCCACCGCGGCGATGAAGGACTGGGGCTACGGCGAGGGCTACCGCGATCCGCACGCGGGCGAAGGCGGCTTCGTGGCCGAGCGCTACCTGCCCGACGAGTTAGGCGATGCCACCTGGTACGAGCCCACGACGCACGGCACCGAGGCCCGCGTACGCGAGCACCTCGCGAAGCTGCGCGCCCTTGCGAAGCGATCGCTGTAAGCCCGCGCGTCGAACTCAGCTGGAACCCCCAGAACACCGACGTTGATCTGCACGCCTTGGGCGACCCGGAGGCTCGTTGGTTTACGCCGCAGGCAACGACCCGCGCGACGGTGCGGATCTACTGCGGCGAGCAGCGCGTGGCGCGCTACGAGAGCAGCCACCACAACGCGATGGCGACCACGATGCCGAGCGGGACGCTGGTCCACCGGGGCAACGGGAGCATCGTCCCGTGCGCGCGGCTGAAAGCGAAGACCTCTGCGAGGTGGAGTCGCGCCGATGTCCCATCCCACAACGAAGCGGACGCCGGAGGTGTGAGCCCATGCAGATCGGGCCGCGCCGACTTCTCCGACAGCACCTCTCGCGTCGTTGATCGTGGGTGCGCTGTGTCCGCGTGTTGGGCGACCTCGCGCTCCGGGTCCGAACCGCCGCGCCGCACCTCGCGCTCCGGGTGACGCAGGGTGATACGGGCCAGCGAAGGGAGGTCGAGGTCGTCGAGCGTGGCGCGCGGAAAGCCTGCCACCAGCAGGGCGTCGAGCGCATGCGCGCGCAGCCCGGCGTCGCTACGCAGCAGCACCGCGATGGACCGATCGGCCGGACCCGAGAGCGGAAGCTCCAGCAGCGGGCGCGACGGGTCGACCAGGGTCGCCACCCGATCGGCGATCCACCGCGACACGGCCGCTGCGGGCGACGAATCACGCACCACCACCGTGGGTTCTACATTCGGTGTCGGGACCGCGGTCGGCACCGGGTCTGCGGTCGGCGCGCGGGTCGAGCGGAGCACCCACGAACCATCCGGCGCGGCCTCGAAGCTGGGCTCGCTCCATCCCTGGGTCGCGAGCCACTTTCCGAGTTCTGCCCGCATCGCGGGGTCGGCGCGCAGGGCCGCGGCCGCCGCGGGAATCGGGACACGCACCGCGCGCAGGTCGGGCAGCGCCATCGGCTCCGCAAGGCGGGACCGCACCCATGCGAGCAGCTCGGCCGAGCGCACCGGGATGGCTCCGATGCTCACTGTGTCGCCGCGCGCTCCGAGGGGTGGCCGCGGGGCGGGGGCGGCGGGCGACGGTGTCCGTTCCAACGGCAACGTCGCAGGCAGCGGACCGACGCGGCCGGGCGTGTTCATGGCGCGGGGCACCGTCGCACGCCGCGATCGCCCGGGGCAATGTCGTCCACCAGAGCTGAGGTTCGGAGTACGTCGCCTCGGCCCGCTGTGCCGCGTGCTGATGCACACGGCACCCCAGCGAAAGCCCGCAGCGGGCTCCATCCCGGGTCCCACGGGGCAGCGCTTCTCCATCGGGACATCGTAGGAGCCCGGGTCTGCCCCGGGCTTCCACACCGTGCCGTGTGCTTCCGCACGCGGCACAGCGGGCCGAGGCG
>CANJUR010000161.1 GCA_947477565.1 Deltaproteobacteria bacterium | reverse complement strand
TACGACACGTCGCGGCGGCGCTCCCCAGGTTTCTCGACCATCTCGGCCGATCCAATGAGCAATGCCGAAAACGACGAATCGACACTTTCCGGGAGACGATCGACGCCTATGCGGAAAATGCTAGTAAATAGCAGCTTAACGCCTATGGGGCTCGCGAGCCCCCACCGGTCACTTCCGGCGTCGGGTACGAGCGGTGGCTTTCTCGACCCAATGGGAGCCTCCGACTTCGATCCAGCGGCGTTCCGCGCGCAAGCTCAGTTTCCTCGGCCCGCGCTTGTGCGACGGTTTCCGGGTCTGTGTTTCAGAAGATTTACGAGCGTTCCCCGCATCCCTGCTGAGCGGGAAGCCACATCACCGGTGATGAAAGCCACATCACCGGTGATGAATGCCACATCACCGGTGATGAACGCGTCGCCCGTTGGAAACCCCCGGCGGATCAGCCCGCTTTGATCGGCGTTCGCCGTCGCACGACGCTGTAAAGTGCCAGTAGCACTCCCGCATACCCGACCCAGTCGCCGGTGTGGCCGTACAGCGTACGTCCCTGCCGGAGGTGCACCGTTCCCACTACGTTTTCTCGGGTAAACGTCTGGCTCTCGGCCACCACGCGCCCAGCGCCATCGATGATCGATGAGACCCCGGAGTTGGCCGCGCGCACCAGGTCGCGGCGATGCTCCACCGCGCGAAACTTCGACAACGCGTTGTGAATCCACGGCTCTGCGGTGTGCCCAAACCACGCGTCGTTGAGGATCACCGCCATCAGGTCGGGGTTCACACGGTTTTGAAAGGTGCGCACAAACCGCGGGAGAATGTCTTCGTAACAGATGAACGGCGCGACTGTTCCGCCCGGCACCGGGAGCGATCGGAGGGTGCTTCCGCGAGTGAAGTGTCCACTGTGCGGCGAGAGATCGTAGATCTGCGGGAAGGTCTCCCCCAATGGGATGTACTCACCGAAGGCCAACAGATAGACCTTGTCGTAAGAGCCGCGAATGCGACCCTCGGCGTCGGTCATGAACGCCGTGTTGTACAGGTTGGGCCGGTCGAGAGTGCCATTCCGAACCGACAACGCACCAAACAATACCGGCGTATGAAGGTCCCATTCAGGGATGTAATCGCGAATGTTGGTGACGTTTTCGGGAATGCGAAACGCGACCGCGCTCTCGCTCCAGACGATCCACTCGATGCCTTGTTGTTCGAGGACGCGCGAGGCCTCGAGGTGTCGATTGAGCGCCTCCACCGGGTCGTGGCGCTTCTGCATCAGCCCGAGGTTCTGCTGCACCACCCCCACCCGCAGCGAGCGGGCGTGCACGTTGTCGGCGTCCACCTGCCCGATGCGCCAATGCCCATACGGTATCGCCAATGCCCAGAACGCCAGCGGCCACGCCAACGGCTTCAGCCGTTCGGCCCAGGACCCGGAGCGCACCCACGCTTCCGCTAGCGCCGTGTGGCCCAGCACCATCGCCGCGGTGATCAACAGAACGCCGCCCAGGTCAGCCGTCTGGTAGAGCAGCGGCGCGTTGTGCAGCGAGTTGGCCAGGTACCACGGGAAGAGCAGCGGGAAGAGGAGTTCTACCGCCGCCGCCAGCAACGGAACCGCGAGCAGGCGCGGCAGGTGACGCCCGTCGGCCTTGCTCACCAGCCACGCGAGGACGCCGTACTGCAAGCCCTGGGCGATCCAGAGTAGCGAGGCGAAGAGCACGCAAAGCGCAGTAGGGAAGCCGGAGAAGGTCTGGAGCATCCCGACGATCCAACTGAAGCCGCCGGCGACGGCGACGAAGCCGGTGATCCATCCGAGCCGCAGCGCGCGCCATCCCGTGCGCCCGCGCAGCGCCACCAGCAGCGGCGTCAGGGAGACAAACGCCAGCGGATAGATCTCCTTGCCGGCGAAGCCGAGGAATATCCCGAGGCCGCTGAAGACCGCGCAGGCCAGGGCGACGCGCTCGCGCATCACGGCAAGCACCGTCGGGCGGGGATGGAGAATCACGGCGGGCCCGGGGGTCGGTTCACTCATCGTGGGTGTGCAGTTGCTTTTGGGGGACGGGAACCATCGGAGGGGAGGAAGGCTCGCGACGGCGCAGATCGCCCGTCGGAAGCCGTTGCGCGCGCAGGCGACGGCACGCTAGCACGGCGGGTAACGACGCCATGCACATCACCACGTACGACCACGCCCCGCGGCTCCCCGATGGGGAGATCATCGACCTCGACGCGCTCGTTCCCGGCGAGGGCGGCGTGTTTCTGGAGGTGGGACCGGGCCGCGGCGGCTTCGCCCTGGGCTACGCGGCGCTTCACCCGACGACGCGCTTCGTCGCACTGGAGATTCGCCGCAAGCTCGCCGCGCAACTCGACGAGCGCCTGCAGAAGAAGGGCTTCCCCCTCGCCCGCTGCTTCGCCGAAGACGCCGGGCTGGCGCTGCCCCGCTTGCGTCCGGACGGATGCGTGCTGGGCGCAGCGGTGCACTTCCCCGATCCGTGGTGGAAGAAGCGCCACGCCAAGCGCCTGGTGGTGCAAGACGCGTTCATCACCGAGCTGGCGCGGCTGATGGCGCCGGGCGCCTTGCTGCTGGTGCAGACCGACGTGGAAGACCGCGCGCTTGCCTACTTCGAGCGCCTCGCGGCGTGTCCGGCGCTGGAGAATACCGTGGCAGGTATGTTTGTCCCGGAGAGCCCCTTCGCTCCGGCCCGATCCAACCGTGAGGCGCGCGCCATCGCGGACGGCCTTCCCATTCATCGGATGGTGTTTCGCAAGCGATGATCATCCGGGATTCCTGGGCCAACGGGCCTGCTGGGAGAATCCGGCTGCGCTGGACGTTGCCCCCGGGGAGCGGACCGTTTCCGTGGGTGATGTACCTCCCCGGGTACGCCGCCGGGAGCCTGGCGTTTTACCCGGCGGAGACCGTGGATCCGCTGCGGTGTCTGCTGGAGGCGCTCACCGCGGCGGGGTTTGCGACGGTGCGCGCGGAGAAGCGGGGCGGCGGTGGGAGTGAAGGTCCGCCGGCGGCGACGGCGGGCTTCGAGGACGAGCACGCCGATCTGCGCGCGGCGCTGGCTGCGGTCGTCGAAGATGCCGCGGTGGCGGGCGCGCCCGGGGCGCTCTTCGGGCACTCCCTCGGAGGGTTGCACGCGCCGCGGTTGGCGCTCGGCGTGGCGGCGGTGCAGGCCGTGGTGCTCTACGGCAGCGGGTGGCTCAGCTGGGCGGAGTACCTGTTGGCCAACCAGCGGTTTGTACTTGCCATGACCGACCTGGGGCCGGTCGAGATCGAGGCGCGGATGAGGGTGCTGGCGCGCTTCTCCGCGCGGGTACTGCACGGGGGAGACGAGCCCACCGCAGCGCTCGCGGGCATCGAAGAAGACGGACCATGGCTGGGCGTCGATTGCGCGGGACGGCTGCACGGACGCACCGGGCAGTACTGGCGCGAGGTGCAGGCGTGCCCGGTGGCGGCACCGCTACTGGCGCTGGAGGTTCCGCTGCTGGCGATGTGGGGAGCGAGCGACTGGCTCGCGCAGCGGGATGAGCACGTCGCGCTGGTGGCGGCGATCAACGCCGCGCGACCGGGCAGCGCGCGCTTCGTAGAGGTTTCGGGGGCCGATCACGACTGGCGGGCGCACCCGACGCCGGAAGCGTCGATGGCCGCGCGCTGGACGGGGGACTTCGCGGAGGGCGTGGCGACGACGCTCGTGCCGTGGCTGAAGGAGACGCTCGCGGGGCAGCGCTAGTGCTCGGGTCTCGGCAGTTTACCTGTGCCGCCATCGACGATTTTGCGGCGGAGATACCAGGGCCGCGAGTTGACGGCCGCGATCGGAAAGGCCAGCAGCAGACACAACGCCAAGACCGCCAGCAGCACCGCGCGGAGGTTGGAGAGTTGTCCACCGAGCCCTATTTGAACGACGTCGTCGGAGAGCGCCGAGACCGTGTAGCTCACCGTGGGACATCCGCCCGAGAGCACGCACGACCACGCCGTGAAGCTGCACTCGTCGGTCAGCAACTGCCTACGCCCACCCACCGTGCGCACGCTGCTAAGGGCGTAGTGCTGCACAAAGTAGCCAGGCTGGTTCTTGGGCTTGCGATAGACCTGCCAGTGGCGCGTCTCGACAGGCACCGCGGACACCGTCTCGCCGGTCAGCGCGAGCTGGGTCACCGTCGGGAATACGATGATGGGTAAAGCCAGCGCCAACACCGCGATGCCGACGATCCATGAGCGGTAAAAGTCCGCGCGCTTCGCGGAGGTCTCACCGGGCCGCTCGGTCGACACCACCATCGGGACGAGGTGCGACGGGCGGAGCACCGGGTCGCGGGCCATCGTGCGGTACGCCCCGCCGGCGTCCTGCGCATCGACGCCGAAGAGGGAGCCCGATACGTGAACCGTCTCGCCCGCGGTCAACTCGGCGAAGCGCACTCGCTCGAAGAACTCGGTGCGCTTGATGCGGGAGAGATCATCGTGCAGGGCGACGCGCTCGTCGGGCTCGACGCGTACACGCTGCCCGGATAGCAGCCGCACCCAGAAGGGCTGCACTCGCACCGTGCGGGACGTCTCCCTCCAATCGTGCAGCCAGTTGTTCTTGCCCTGCCACTCCCGGCCCCGCTGCTGAATCGACACCGCGATCGCCGGGCCGCTCGTTCCCTCGTCCAGTTCGACCTGGCCGACGATCACCGCGTGCCCGTTGGCCAGGGGCGCCCGCGGATCGAACGCCCGCTCGACGGCCGCGCGCCGTCGGTGCTCCAGCCACCAGAAGAGCGACCACGCGCCGATCAGGCCGCACGGCAGCACCACGAAGAGGAAAACCATGGCCGCGGTAGCGCGCGGGTTGATGCGCGACTCCGGCAGAGACGATCCCGAATCGAACCCGCTGCTCACCGCGTACTGCGGCGGGGCCGGCTCCCAGGGGGCTGACGGCTCCTCGCAACCGCCGAGCAGCAGAGACGTCAGTAACATCGCAGCCACGGGATTCCATCGTCGCGCCATCATCCGGGCAGCCTATCGCAAAGAGACACACCCTCGGTGTTTCCGCGCGCGACCCACCAGGCCCGGGACAGCCCGCGGAGGTTGTGCCGCACGGCGGAGTGGCGTTGAATCGGGGAGATAGAAACCGCGGGAGCGCTTTCCGCCAGTGGGCGGCGAACGGTGTCGCGCTCGGCTCCCGAGGGTCACCCGCCATGCCGCACCTCATCGGACTCGAACTGCACACCCTGGGCTTCTCCGTCGCCTCGATGGGCCCTGGGCACACCTTCGGGGCGCTCGATCTCGCCGACCACGACGGAGTATTCGCGCACACCAGCACGCGGCCATGGAAGTGGTCGCTCGGCACCGCCGACGGCGACCTGATCGCGGTGGCGACGGCGGGGCAACTCTTCGCGGGCCTGGAGGATTCCGCCGGGGAGGCTGCACCCACCGTGGTGGCGCTGCCTTCGGTGTGGGGTGAGCGCGCGCGCCGATCGCTTCAGGTGGCGCTCGATCGCACGACGCTCAACGTCCTGCGCCTCGTGCGGGAGACCTCTGCGCTGGTCGTGGGCGCGTCCCTCGAGGGTGAATCTCTCGCGGGCCTCTGCGCCGTGGTTGACCTCGGGAGCCACAAACTGGAGGTCGCGCTGGCGGAGGTCACCAACGGCATGCTCAGGGTGCTCGCGCGGGACTGCGTCACGGGACTCGATGCCGCGGAGATGGGTTTCGGTGAAGTGCTCCCGATGATCGCGGAGATGGGGCGGAGACTCACGGAGCAGGCCGGACTCGACTCGCGGGACATCGAGCGGGTGGTGGCCACCGGGCGACGTCTTGCACAGCCGTCCATGGCCCACGGGGTCGAGTCTATTTGGGGTGTTCCGCCGGAGTTGACGGCGCCGGGGACCATCGCCCGTGGGGCTGCGCGCATCGCCGCCGGACTCGTCGGGGTGCTTCCACCGTGGATTCTCGAGGACGACCTCCACGAACCCCCGCTCGCCCACCTTCATCCCGGGCCGCGCCGCGCCAGGCCGACCCTCTCCAGCGCCCCGCCGCCCCTGCCGAGCGCGACGCCCGCCCCCGCCACTGCCACTGCCCCCGCCGACGCGCCGCCGTCGCAGCCCGAGTCCCCGGGAGCCGGCGAGTATCCTTCGATGGCCCCGGCGAGCGTGGCGGCCGGAGCGATTCCGCCGTCTGGCGCCTTCCTGGGACTGCCCTCTCTCGACGCTGTGCGCGCCCTCGACCTCGTCCATCCGGTGCCCCCCGCCGACCTCGTTCATCCCGCACTGATCACCCTGCTCAACCAGTTTGCCTTTCTTCGCGCGGTGAGCGGAACCCTCACGCTTCGCTCTCGCGACGACGTGCTCGCGCTCCCCATCGACCGCGGTGGTGTGTGCGTGAGCGTCGGCGAACGACCGCGTGCGCTACGCCTCGCCGAGTGGTCGAGCGGGGAGTTCGCGTGGCGCGCGGAGCGCTTGCCTTCGGTGGTGACCAAGCACCGCATCCCGATGATGGCCTTCGTGGTAGCGGCGCTGCGGGTGCGGCTGCGGTCCTTCGACGACGCAGCCTTCAGCGAGGCGTACGCGGGGCGCATGGCGCAGTCGCCGTCGGTTCTCGGCGAGCGACGCGCGCGGCTCGAGAGGCTCGCACTTCCGGTGGCCGAATACCGGGCGGTCGAGCACGTCGTCGACGGCACGCGCAGCCTCTCGACGATGCTGGGCGAAGGGTACATCGGCCGCATGACACTGCACCGCCTGGTGCTGCTGCTCGACGCCTACGGCATCCTCCAATGGGCGGCACCGACCTTCGCGGACCACGAAGACCCCGTCGAAAACATGGCACGCACGCTCGCGGCGATGCTGGCTGGCAACCACTTCGTCGCGATGGGCGTTCACTGGAGCGCCGACCCGGAGGAGATCACCGCCACGTGGGAGCGCCTCCGCGCGCTCTACGGGCCCGATGGACGGTGGACCTCCCACGACCCTGCGACGGCCGCGAAGATCGTTCAGCGCGGGGCCGACGCGTGGGCGGTGCTCGGCGACGACCGGAAGCGGGTGCAACACCGACGCGAGGCCTACCCCGGCATGGACGAGGGGCTGTTGGCGCCGCTCGTCGAGGCACGCGCGAAGGCACTGTCGATGCGCGGGGAGCACCGCGCGGCGGCGGAGATGGGCCGACTGCAGAAGGAGTTAGAGGCGGTGCTGCCGAAGGCGTGACGGATCAGGCGAGCTTCGGCAGCGACGAGGTGCCAGGCACCATGATCCAGCCTTCGCGGGCGGCGACCTCGTGGTGCACGGCGGGGATGGGGTCGCAGCGTTTGATCTGAAACGCCCGCGCCGCCAGCGACGCCACGAAGGCGTCGAAGAGGTGTTCGCTACGGGTGAGGGACGAGTGCTGCGCCTCGTCGGATTTCCACTCGAGCCCCTTTTGGTTGAGTTCGACGAGCAGCTTTTTGCGCACGGGCTCGGACTGCTTGTAGCCCTGGCACCCGAGGCCCCAGGTGGCCATGGCGGCGCCGGGGTACACCTCGATGACCGTCGGCCCGAGGCGCTGCACGGGCTCGCCCTCGAAGAAGCGCGAGAGCAGCCGGGCGCAGCGCCAGGCCACATAGGCGATGCGGTCCGACGACACGCTCAGGGGCTGCTTCTTCGCGAGGTACTCCTTGCGGTCGGTGACGCGAAACGCGAGGTCTTTGGATTCTGCGGCCGGGAAGCGGCCTTCTTCACGCCACGCGGTCATCGCGGCGAGAAACGGCTCTGGCCAGCCGAAGGGCGCGTCGATGCCGATGCAGCCGCCGGCGTCGCGGACGGCCCGCATGCGCGCCACGAGGTCGTCGTCGCTGCCGCGGTCGAGCAGTTCGCGCAGGGTGACGACCCCACCGGACCAATCGACGAGGCAGGCCGCCGTGTTCTCGTTCTGTGAAGCGAGGTCGATCCCGAGGGTGAGCATCTGCGTGTCTCCGTTCCCGCCGCCGCGGATGCGCCGTCCTCAGGAACGCGCTCCCCCTACCACGCTTTCCATACTGGGATCGCGCCGTCCTCGCGGCCGTGATACCCGCTCGTGGCATGCGCGAGCTGCTTCCGGGTGTGTTTACGTGGCCATGGTTCTCCGAGCGCCACGGCTATGATTTCAACGGTTATCTCGTACGCGCCCCCGGGGGCAACGTCTGCATCGACCCGGTGGAGATGTCTGACGCGGTGCTCGACCAGATCGTGCGCGAGGGTGTGTCGGTCATCGTTGTGACCAACCGCAACCACACCCGCGCCAGCGCGAGGGTGCGCGACCAAACCGGAGCCCCGGTAGCCATTCACGCCGCCGATGCGGCGCACGCCCGCGCGCAGGGCGTGACCATCGACCGCGAGATCGCGTTCGGCGAGGCGTTGGGTCCATTTGTCGCGCTCGACGCGCGCGGCAAGTCTCCCGGCGAGGTCGCGCTGCACTGGCCCGAGCGGCGGATGCTGGTGGTGGGCGATGCGTGCGTGGGAAACCCCGCGGGGTCATGCGGTCTGCTACCGGAGAAGGTGATCGACGACCCGGCGATGCTCCGCGCCAGCCTGCGGGCGCTCGCCGGGGTGGACTTCGACGTGCTGCTCCTGGGCGACGGCGCGGCCCTCACGACGGGCGGACGCGAGGCCCTGACGAGGCTGGTCGCGAGCTTCGGGGGATGACGATTCGATCGCCGTGCGAACGCCGATGCGGCGGTGTATCGCGGCGGGCTATTCAGTCTTCGACGAAGACAGCGTCGAGCGTGGCGGCGACGAGCGCGCGGTCGGCCCAGCGCTCGATGCGTTCGATGTCGGTCGTCGCGAGTACGCGGGCCGCGAGGTCGGCGCTGAGCACGAAGCCCCGTCGGCGGAGGATGCGCACAAGCATGCGCGCTTCACCGCTGGCCTCCCCGAGCGCCACCCCTTCCGCACGCAGCTCGGCCTTCCATCGCTCCAGTACGGGGTTCTTCGGTAGTTGATTGATGTCGATCATCAGCGCGCTCCTCAGTTTCTCCGTCAATGTCGGGTGCAGCACGGCCAGAATGCCTTCCTTCGTCACCCGTCGCAAACGCGCATCGGCCACTGTTTCCGCGCGTTCCAGTGCTCGCCGCGCCAGGTCTGCGGCGACGCGACCGAAGCGCTCTTGCATCACCCACGCAGCAAATACGGCCATCTCCGGCGCTGCGGTCGCGAGTATCGCCTCCGCCTCCGCCCTTCCCAACAGCACCACCGTCGGAACCACCCCCCACCGCGTCGCGCCCGTCTGCCGCACTGCCACGTGGAGTGCCCATCGCGCCACCGCCGCGGAGTGCGTGATCACCACGAGTTCTCCATCGGGTCCGTAGCGATTGCTCATCGCGGCCATCGCCAGCGGCCACCGCCGCGCCTTCTCCGGATCACGCCGCCGTTGAATCTCCACCACCATCCAGCGCGCCCCGTCGCGCAGCACCAGGTCTGGCGTCACCTCCAGAGGGAAGGCCTCACGCAGCGCGGAGTCCTGCACCG
>CANJUR010000160.1 GCA_947477565.1 Deltaproteobacteria bacterium | reverse complement strand
GCCCCCACTTGTGGGGGCGGGGCTGGGGGTGGGGGCTCGCGAACCCCACCGGTCACTTCCGCCGTCGGGTGCGAGCGGTGGCTTTCTCGACCCAATGGGAGCCTCCGACTTCGATCCAGCGGCGTTCTGCGCGCAAGCTCAGTTTCCTCGGACCGCGTTTGTGCGACGGTTTCTGGCTCTGTGTTTCAGCAGAGTTACGAGCGTTCCCCGCATCCCTGCTAAGGCGCCGGGCTGTGTCAGCCTGCGCGGCGCCCACATGCTCCCCGCCCCCAACACCAGGACCGCCCCGTGAAGCCTCTCCTCTCACTGACCGCGCCGCCTCCGTCCGGTGAAATAGTACTGTGCAGTGTAATCATTCCGCGGCGTCTGGCGCCCTCGCTCACGGCCCGTCTGCGCGCCGCGTTGTCCGACGAAGAATGTGCGCGGCATGCACGGTTTGGCGACGACGGCGCGGCGGGGGAGTTCCTTTGCGGGCGTGCTCTTTTGCGTGCGGTGCTATCGACCTGGGCGTCGGTTGATCAACATGCGTGGCGTTTCGCGCTCAACGCCTATGGGCGTCCGAGCATCGACGCGCCTCCGTCGCCGCTGCACTTCAACCTCTCGCACACCCGCGGAATGGTGGTGCTGGTGCTGGGCGTCGATCCCTCTGTCGGCGTCGATGTCGAGCGCCTCGATCGCTCCGTCCGCCCGCTGGAAGTTGCCGATCGTTTCTTCTCGACGCGCGAGGTGGACGGGCTACGCGCGCTCCCCGTTGAACAGCACCGCGACCGGTTTCTCGCGCTCTGGACCCTCAAGGAGGCCTACATCAAAGCGCGCGGTATGGGGCTCGCGTTGCCGCTGCGGGACTTCTCGTTCTCGCCGGACGACGCGCCGCCGCGGGTGCACTTCGAGGCCTCCCTTGGGGACGATTCGCGGCTCTGGCGGTTCGCCCGAATCGATCTTCCGTCCGGGCACCGCGTCGCGGTGGCGGCGAAGGTTTCGCGGATGCGCGTGCACCATGAAGCGCTCGACCTCGACACCCTCGCCGAGCACGTCGGGTTGCCCGGTACCGTCCCCGCGGTGTAGAAACTATGTCGCTAACCCGGAAGGAGCTTCTCCAATGTTGGGTCTTGGACCGTCTGAGCTCGTCGTCATCCTGCTTTTGGTGGTGTTGATCTTCGGCGCCACGAAGATTCCGCAGCTGGGCCGCGGCCTGGGTGAGGGAATCAGTAATTTCAAGCGCGGCCTGCGCGAGGGCAACGAGCCGAGCGCCGAGCCGCCGCCGCCGGCCCGCAAGCCCGTCTGATCACCTGAGGTCGGCGCTCCACCCTTCGGGGGTGGCGTCTCGGGTGGCCAGTCTGGCGTGCCGAGCTTCCACATCGATCGACCGATCCTCCCTCCAAACGCATGACTCCCCGCGCGGAACATCCATTGCTGAGACTCTCGGCCATGCCCCGCACCGCTCGATTCGGAGTCGCGACGATTGCCCTCGCCACGCTGTCGCTGGCGTCCGAAACGGCCCAGGCCCAGACCGTCGCTGACCCGCTGGCGACGGGCATCTTTGCGCGCGCTGGTTTCGTGCTCAGTAGCTTCGACCCGAGCGGGATGAGCTTCGTGCCGCAGCGCGCCCCGCGCCTCCGCAACAGCGGCGTCCCGGTCGAGGCCCTCACGGGGAAGCAGTTGGGTTTCGGCGAGATGGCGCTCGCGGGCTTCACCGCCGGTATCGGCTTCGATGCGCGCTGGTTTTATGTCCGGGTCGGTGCGGACATTTATGAGTTTCCCCAGGTTCGAGGCGAGTACGAGAACGATTTACGGGCGCGCTTCACGACGTTGGCGTGGGTGAGCGCGGGGCCCCGGCTGCGGCTCGGATCGGTGGTTCTCAACGCCGGCGTGCGCGTCGGCGCTCTGCTGATGAACGTCACCGAGGTGGGTTCGACCCGTGAAGGCCGGGAGTACAGCGCTGTCGGTGGGGTCTACGCATTCGACCTGGGCGCGCAGTGGCGGCCGCTACGGTGGTTCGAACTCGACGTCACCGTAGGCCACGACTTCTTCACACAGATCGGCGCGACGACTTTCTCCGTGGCCGCCAGCTTTGGCTGGAGCCGCGGGCCGACGCTCACACGCCGATGAAGAGCCGATGCCCGAAGTTGCGCTCAAGGCGGGCTTCGAAGATCTTTTGCGCCGCGCCCTCGATGTCGTACTCGACGCGACGAAACTCAAACTTCTTCGCGTCGGAGTCGTAGATCACGTAGCTGGCGCGGTTGTCATAGTCGCGGGGCTGACCCACGCTGCCAACAGAGATGATGTACTTGCGGTCTGGGCGCAGAGTGAAGTTGCGCGGCGGCCCGGGGATCTCAACCACATCGTCGGCCGAGAGCTCGAAGACCTTGCAGAGGTGCGAGTGCCCGATCAGCGTGAGGTGCCCGAGTTCGGGGTAGATCGACAGGCACTCACGCGCCTGCTCGGGGGCGAAGATGTAGTCGAACTCCTCGATGCGCACCGGTGAGCCGTGGCAGAGGTGTACTCCCGTGTCGCCGACCACGTGCTTGTACGGGAGCGCTCGGAGCCAGGCGAGGTTTTCCGCGGTGAGCAGCGAGGCGTGCAGGTCGAGAGCCCGACGCGCGGCTTCGTAGTAGTAACTGTAATCCATGCGGCCCGCGACGGCGGCGTCGTGGTTGCCGAGGATGGTGACCTTCGCGACCCGGCGCACCAGGTCGGAGCACTCGTTGGGCGAAGCACCGTAGCCCACCACGTCGCCCAGGCAGTACATCACGTCGGGCGACTCACGCCGAAGCGCTTCCACTACCGCGGAGAGGGCCTCGATGTTCGCGTGTACGTCACTAAAAATACCAATGCGCATGAATGGAAGGGACGCATCCTATGGAGCCGTGGGGCGCGTGTCTATCGCCGACTGCGACGGCGGTGACATCCTTAGCGTCCGGCGAACTCCGAAGCCCGGTGTAGCAGCGGCGCAACGGCCCGCTCGATCTCCGTGTCTCCGTGCGATTCGCGCAGCGCCGCGGTCCAGCGCTGTACGTCGTCCTGGAGAGCCAGCGCCCGGGTCGCAGCCTGCTCGAAGGTCGGATCGGCGCCCTGTCGGGCCCGCTCCATCTCCTTCGCACCACCCTGGGCGACCGCGTGCGCAAGGGCCCACGCGAGGCGATCGACCGCGGCTCCCTCCGGGCTACGCACCGCCCGCACCAGCGCCGGACCAAAGCCCCCCGCAGCCCAGCCCATCAACCGCCACTCCTCTTCCTGTGCGGACACAGCGCGTTGCACCAGCGGGGTAAGCGCGCGGCGCAAACGGAGCAGCCCCGCCACGGTTGCACTCACCCCCGCCAGGGTCGGCCGCGGCGACGAGAGCAACTCGACCCACAGGTCGGCGAGCGCGTCGCCGTGGGGGAGAAGTTCTGCCGCAAGGCTCACGCACTCCGCGGCGGGTAGTCGATGAAAGGCGAGGCGTAGCGCAGGAATGTGCGCGGGCGCGTCGGTTCCGGCGAGGGAGCGGGCGACGTCCCAGCGCACCGCCGGGTGAGTGATCCAACTCAGTCGCTCGCCGAGGTCCATCGCGGCGATGGAAGACGGAGCGATGCGGTCATCCGGCGGCGCCACGGAGGTTGCGTCATCGGGGTCCCACACCGCCGCGACCGCGGCGCGAACCGTCGCGTCGATGGGCAACTCCAGCCGTCGCGCGGCGTCGAGCAACGGCCCCCACGCGACCGAGGCATCCGATCGCTTGCGCCCGATCGTGGCGATGCCCGCGTCTACCGAGCGCCGGTATGCCTGCAGGCCTCGGG
This sequence comes from Deltaproteobacteria bacterium, assembly GCA_947477565.1. Lineage (GTDB taxonomy): Bacteria > Myxococcota_A > Polyangia > Polyangiales > SCUS01. The sequence goes on along the minus strand of CANJUR010000160.1, from coordinate 5,680 downwards.
TAATCAGCGTGGCTTCATCCGCCACCATGCCTGCCTTGATCGCGCGCTCGACGAACGCCCGCGAGAGCGTCGCCCCCACCCGCAGCGCCGCGAGAATCAGCCGCTTCGCCGCCGCCTCGATCTGCGCCGTCGGAATGCCGGTGCTGAGGGACGTCCGCGCCAGGCGATCGGCGTCGAGCAACGGCGCATAAGCCTCCAGGGCGAGGGCCACCCCTTCTGCCGACGACAGATCGTGCTCGTCATCGGGGAGCGCCGCGCTCGCTTCGACCTCGCTCGATACGCCTTCGCGCAGCATCAGCGCCGCCTCTGCGGCTGCCTTCTCGTCGTCCGCCACGCGGGTCGCCAGCACCTCCAGCGCGCGCTGCGCCACGGGCTCGCTCGGCGCGCCAATGACATGGCTCCCGATCGAACGCCCGGTCGGGCTGACCACCTCGACGCGCAGGCGAAACACCCGCCCAAGCGACTCCAGCACTGCACGGTCTTCGGGGCTCCGCAGGTCGAGCACGGCGCGCGCGAGGGTGGTCGTTTCCTTCCGCAGCAGCGCCAGCAGCGCCAGCGGCTGCGTGCCTTCGGCGGACACCTGCAGGCGCACGGAGACGTCGTTGCTGCTCACGATCGCGGCGACCTCGCTGGTCCCCGGGCACCACAGGCGCACCGCGCCATCAACCACTGCGGCCCATGGGATGGTGCTGCGGGAAGCCGGTCGCGCAGGCTCCTCCGGGACGACCACCTCCTCGATCGGGGAGACCTCTTCGACGCCGAGGTCGTCGGGCTCAGGCTCGATCTCAGCCTCGTCGGCGACCTCGATGCCGGGCAGAGAGAGCCTCCCGGTGAGTTCGTCAGGCTCCAGCTCAAGGCTTTCTTCGGCCGAGTGCGAGTCGGCGCTCCGGGGCGCGACCTCGCGCTCGATCGCGATCGGCGCAACGATCTCCGCAGCTTCGGGCTCGCTCGCGGCCTCTTCGCGTAAGCGTAGCTTGGTCTCCCGTGCAGTGAGCGCGGCCATGTTGGCGCGCATCGCCAGATCGTCTTGCGCGAGAGTCTCCTCGCGGGCCGTCAGGGCCTCCTCGCGAACGAGCACGTCGCTCTCTCGGCGGGTAATTTCCTCCGCGCGACGACGCACCCGTTCTTCGCGGGCGGCGAGGTCGTCGCGGGCGGCGCGCTCGTCAGGCTCCTCGAGCCAACGACGCAGGCCCGCAGCGCCCAGCAGCATGCGCGCCTCTCGCACGTACGCCGGGATGGGCTCGGTCGTGTCCGCCGAGAGGCGCGTGAGCAGGTCTGCCCGGAGGCTCAACTCCTGGTGCGCCAGACTCGGCGGAACCACCATTGCGAAGCGTCGCGCGCCCGGATCGTGGAACACAAACGGCACCGCGAGGTCGTGTTCGCCGTGCCGGTGCAAGGTGCCCTCCTGCGCCTGGCGAGCGAGCGCCGGGTCCGTGACTGCGTTGACGCCTCGCAGGATCTCGACGCGCCGGGCGCCGCCCTCCTGCGTCGGGACGAACACCACCTCGCGGCGGGTCGATCCCAGGGTTCCTGTGTACGGCGGATCCGAGAGGGAAAAGCTACGCGCGACCATCTGCACCTGTGGGTCGAGGTGGGTATCATGCCCTCGGGGGCCTTGGCGATCGGCCCGCGCGCGTCGTATGGGCCTGCGCCTATGGACTTCAGGGAGTTTCGTCCGGAGGGCACCCCCGAGCATGTGCGCGACCTTGCGGTGGCGTGCGTGCAGTTCGTCGAGCGCGCGACTGGCGTGCAACTCGACTTCACCAGCGACACGCTCCCGCTGCTCGACTTCTATTTGCGCTCGGTGGGCACGAGCCAGCCCGAGATTCGCGGCCTGGTCGCCCCGGCGGCGGGCGCGTACTTCGGCGAACTCGTGCGAAGGGCGTTTCCCGCCCGGTGGCACGCGCCGGAGAGCGATCACCCCGCGTGGCGTATCGAGTTCGAGACGTGTTTCTTGTTCTTCAACCCCATCGCGCTCGCGCTCGAGGCCATCGACGGCCACGAGGCCGTGGAGGGCGGCGCAGGCTTCGGGGTGACCAACGAAGACCGCGGCCACCTCGTGCTCGCCCTGGAGGTTCTCGGAACGCTCCCGGAGGACGAGTACTACCTGCTCTCGACGCGCTTCGACGTCCTTGAGAGCGTGGTCGATCGGCTGATGGGAGGGGCGGAAAAAGAGTTTCCAGGGCAGGTGCGGGTCAGCGCGGCGGCCTACGCGAATGTGCTCGATCCGCCCGCCGCGCGCAGCAACTGAGGCTTTACTCTTCGGGTAAAGACGCACCCATCCGGCGGAGCAGCCCGCCGAGAGTGGGGTCGCTGCCGAGGAGGTCTCGGAGCCGCGACTCGATCTGCGGGCGCATCGTGGGGGGGACGCCCGCGCGCTGCAGGGCGAGGGTGGTCAACTGCCGAACAGCCTCGTCGGGGGTGACCTTGCCGTCGCGAAGGGCCGTGACGATCGCCTCGGAGGGGGGCGCTGGGGCGGCGGTGGCACCGGCGGTGGTTGCTGCGGCGCTCGGCGCGGCGGGCGTCGCGTCACCGAGCGGATCGACCGGGCTGCTGGCATGGGTGCCGGTTGGCTTGATGTTGCTCACGACGACGATGATCCCTCTCTGCGCTCTGCCGTCACGCTACGACCCGGGGAACCATCCCCGCAACCGCGCACCGGCGTCTCGGCGGTGGTGTCGCGCGTCGGCGGACGATGGTTGCGGCGGCGGTGCACTTGCGGCATCCACCCGGTGAACCAAACCCATGGCTGACACCATCGACGATGCGGCGCAGGCGCTGCGGACATTCCTTCGGTCCCTCGGGCTCCCAGTGGACTCCGACCCAGAGCTCTCCGGCACCCCGGAGCGGGCCGCGCGCGCCTGGCGCGACGAGTTTCTCGACGGGTACCGCCACTCGCCCGCTGCGGTGCTGGCCGACGCGCTGCCGTCGAGCGAGCGGTCGATGGTGGTGCTCGCGCACGTGTCCTTCGCCACGATGTGTCCGCACCACCTGTTGCCCTGCGCGGGGCGGGCGACGCTCGGGTATCTCCCCGGCGGGCGCATCGTGGGCCTCGGCGCGCTTGTGCAGCTTGTCGAGTGTTTCGCGCACCGCCTGGTGCTCCAGGAGACCCTCGGGCGGCAGGTGGCCGACGCGCTGGTCGAGCACCTCGGGGCGCGCGCCGCGGGGGTTGTTCTGGAGGGGCGGCATGCGTGCTTGTCGCTGCGCGGCGAGCGGCAAACCGAAGGGGTGGTGGTGACGCACTCCTTCGCGGGAGCGTGGGCCGACGACGTGAGCGCGCGTCGGGAGTTTCTCGATGCCGTCGCGACCGCGGGACGTCGATGATCCCGCTGGACGCCGTGCCGGTGCTTCCCCTCCCCGGGGTGGTGTTGCTTCCCGACCAACGGATGCCGCTGCACATCTTCGAGCCGCGCTACCGGGCGATGGTGCGCGACGCGCTCGAAACCGACGGCTGGATGGTGGTCTGTCCGGTGATCGGTGATCCCGAAGCGGAGGTGCCACCGTTTGTGGGGGTGGCGACGGCCGGGCGCATCGTGGCCCACCAGCGGTTGCCCGATGGGCGATTCAACATTCTCGTGGAGGGAGTGCTCCGGGTGCGGCTCACAGAGATCGACTTCGTTGCGCCGTACCGTCGCGCGGCCGCGACAGTCATCGCGGAGCCCGAGGACCGCGAGGTGGCATCGGTGGAGCGCACGGCCATGCTTTCGACCCTGGCCTCGGTGATGCGCGTGGTGCGCGCGATGCGGCCGCAGTTCGAGTTTGCGGTGCCGACGGAGCTGTCTTCGTCGCGGCTGGCGCTGCGACTGGTGGATCGCTTCGTGACCGACCCGGAGATGCGGCAGCGGGTGCTCGAGGCCGAGCGCGGCATCGACCGGGTGATGCTTACTACCGCGGCCCTCGCCGACCTCTGGACCGCCGGAGAAACCTTGCGCGCCATCGGGAGCGCGTAGACAACGGAACGCGCCGCCGCGTGGCGCGAGGAGATGACTGATGCCGTCGTTTGATGTCGTGTCGAAGATCAATCAGCCCGAGGTCGATAACGCGTTGCTGCAATCGCAGAAGGAGATTCTGACGCGCTTCGATTTCCGCGACACCGGGACCAGCATCGAGCGCAACGCCGAGGGGATCGTGATCGTGTCGAGCAGCGAAGGGCGCGTCGAGGCGGCCTACGAGGTGCTGCTCGCCAAGATGGTGAAGCGGGGCGTGTCGTTGAAGCAGTTGGATCCGCAGGACGCGAAGCCGGCGGGGCAGCGGACGTTTCGGCAGTTGGTGAAGTTCAAGGAGGGCATCGACCGCGAGAACGCCAAAAAGGTGATCGAACTCGTGAAGGAGTCGAAGCTGAAGGTGCAGGCGTCGATTCACGAAGACACCGTGCGCATCACCGGGAAGAACCGCGACGACCTGCAGAGCGCCATGAAGATGCTCAAGGCCGCCGACCTCGCCTTCGAGGCGCAGTACAACAACTTCCGCGAGTAACGCCCTCCCGAGACGGGATCCCACCCGTCGCCGAAGCCCCCGCCATCACTGATGTTGAGAAAGTTTTCGGTTGGAGAGACCGAATGGCCTTCCATGGTGAGAAAGTTCTAGTTTTGGGAGACCGAATGGCCTTCTATGTTGAGAAAGTTCTCATCTGGAGAGACCGAATGGCCTCCCATCTTGAGAAAGTTATCAAGATGGAAGGCCTGGAGGGCTTTCAGGCGGGGTCGGGGACTGGGGTGACGGGCGTGACTGGCTCGCTCTCCGCCGTCGCGGTGCTGCGGGCATATCGCTCGCGGTGCAGATCGATGGGGCGGAGCGCCTTCACGATGTCCCGCCGCATCTCGGCGCTGGCGCCGCGGTAGAGCGCGCATAGCTGGAGCCCGTAGTCGGCGATGGCGGCGGAGAGGGCGCGCAGCGGCTCGAGCATCGCCACGTTGTCGACGGCCTGATCGTGGCGGCTGGTGATGCCGAGGGCCTCGCCGTAGGCCTTGTGGGCGAACTCCACTTCGTCGAGAAAGCCTTCGCCCGCGAGCGCTGCGATCGTGTCGCGGAGGTCATCGGATGCCACGCGGTCGAGGCGTCGCTGCGCCTGCGCCCACTGCTCGTTGTACTTGAGCGTCAGCCACGACATGTCGCGGAGTTCGAGCGCGTCGAGCACCGCCGCGGCCTGCAGGGCACGGGGATGGCGGTCGTGGGGCAGGGCGGCCTGCGCGCCGAGGCGGGCGCAGAGGGCGCCCCAGGAGGTATCCGCGGCGTTGTCGAACGGGCGCTGGTCGGTCTTCTTGGCGGGCTTCTGCGCCGCCCAATGGCCCTGCACCCGCCGGGTCGCAGCGCCGAGTTCGCGCGCCGCTGCTCGCGCGCTGTCGCCGGGCTTCGGCGGTACGTGGTTGAGCAGCGCGATCGCGAGTGCGACGCCGCTGGCGAGATTGATCTGCGGCGCGGTCACGTACAGCGCCGATTGAAACTCATCACCCATGGGAGACCTCCTGCGATCGATCGCATCACGCGTCGGCGATCAGAGTCAACGGAACTGCGGAGCTTCGGGGATTCGGAGTACGTCGCCTCGGCCCGCTGTGCCGCGTGCTGAAGCACACGGCACGGTGTGGAAGCCCGGGGCAGACCCGGGCTCCTACGATGTCCCTATGGAGAAGCGCTGCCCCGTGGGACCCGGGATGGAGCCCACTGCGGGCTTTCGCTGGGG
>CANJUR010000159.1 GCA_947477565.1 Deltaproteobacteria bacterium | reverse complement strand
GGGCGTCATGAGTCCCGTATCCTCCCGGAGCTCTCGCAGGGCAATCTCAGATCTTGCGCATTCGATCGACTGCACTCTCTTCCGAGATGCTGGGTAGTCTCCTGTTGTCTTCAGTGCCGACTACTGTCACAGCACCGTGAAATGGATGGCGACAGATGCCTGTCCTCCGGCCTGCTGCATCGCGTCCGTTTCAAGACCGCGCTCCGGAAAGAAGTACTCGTGCGCCGGCACTCCTCGGGCTACTTCCGGGAAGACGGCGCGTTGCCTGACGAACTCGTATACAGTTTCTTTCTCGTCGCATCCGGCCTCCCAGGCCGCGATGAGACCCTCCGCGAACTCTCTCCGATCTGCCTCAATTGTCGGATACGCAAGCGCGAGGCGTGCCAGTTCTTGGGCGCGCAACCGTACGAACGGTGTTCGTTTCTGCCTGACGAACCCCGCACGCGCCAACTTCCGAAACCCACGGTCGGCGAACGCCCGATTGGCTAGGATGTTCCATAGTTCAGCGGAATCCAGGGTGGCTTTGGGTACGACCTTGGCTTGCACGCCTGCGAGCACTTCCAGCAGAGCAAGTTCAATGGCAATTTGATCGATATCAGCGCGACCCTCGTTCTCGATCGCTCCAGGTTCGTCGATCGTCTCGGCGGAGGCGCGAAGTGGGATCTCTGACCTCAGCCGATCCTCGTCGCAGATATCCTCGAATCGATCCAGCATCCGCTTCACATAGCGAAGCTGCTCCTCATAGGGCACTGCTGTAGGCGGGAGTTCAATCGATTGCCTTGCTGCGAGTGCAAGGGCACGACGAAGCTCAACGAACTCGATCAGGCCCAGTTCAACCCTCGTGGTTTCCGTCGTCCCGTCCGCTGGCCGTGATTCGGCGTGCAGGGCATCGGGGTCGGCGGTCACGGAGCTTGCGATTTCAAGGTGCCACCGCGGTGAGCCATCACCCGGAAGCCTCACGATCTGGAATGACAATGCGCCCGGATGAGCATTCTCCGGGTCGAGCCTCAAGCGCAGCACGTCGCGCAGTTGATCAAGCACGGTTCTGTCCATCGCGTTCCTGGCACCTCCGCCGCCGATGATCCGCAGGACGCCGTCGATGAGCGAGAATATTGTGCAACGGCCGAAGTGGGGCATGACGAACCCGCCGCTGAGAGCGCGTTCAACCGCACAGGTGCGCGCGATGTGCATCGGCGAGGGGTCGACCGAATCCAAGATGCCATCGACCGATGACGTGGTGGGGGCAAGCGCAGTCGCCGCGATGGTGGTCGTCGACGTGCCTGGTGCGGAGCGTCGGGATGACGTCGCCCTTTCGCTGTCGCGAGGACCCGGACAGCGGCGGCCCGGAGGTTTTCACCCTGGCAGGGAGTGCCACCTGCGGATCGACCGATCCGTTCAGGTCTCCCTGTGATTCTCATCAGGCGCTCTCGATGGCGTCGCCGGTGCTGAGGGAGGAAGCGCCAGATATCGGCCGAATAAATTCTTGAACGTCTTGGTTTCCGCCAGACCGCTACGAGCACTTTCACCGTGGCCGCCGAGAACGTTCCTCCCACCTCGCACGACCGGTCGAGCAGCGGATGTTCCGATCGTCGCTCGTGCTTGACGGCGGCAGATCGTACCGGCGCTTGTGTCACGGTTGCCTTTCAGCAGCTGTGCCGAGGCAGGCTAGTCATACTCCATCGCCGCGGCATGCAGACCGTGACCGACCGCCGCGAGGTACGCCGTGGGTGACCCTCGCGACCGTCACCTCGGGGAGATTACCGACGGGCACCCCCCGGAGACCAGCGCCCCGGATCGAGCCGAGCGTATCCCCCGCTCTGTTCCCATGGCGCGCGTCCTCGACCTGCCGATGGCAGTGCGCGTCGAGGATGTACAGCGTACGCTCGGCTGCTCGGAGCGCACGGCATACCGGCATCTCCGCGCGGCGGCGGGACGCGCGGTCGGTCGGCGGGGCCTGTTGGCGGTTCCTGAAGAAATCTGGCGGCGATACTACTGGGAGACGTTCGGATGGCCCGACTCACAAAGCGCGGAACGACCTGGTACGGCTACGTCTACGAAGGTGGCCGTCGCATCCAACGCACGACCAAGTGCACCGACAAGCGCGCGGCGGAAACCGTCGTCGTCGGATGGGAGCGAGACGCCGCCGATCCCGATCACGCGGCCCGGTCCAAGGCGACGCTCTCCGGCGCGCTGAAGCTGCTGCTCGACCAACGCGCCGAGGAGGTCGCCGCGTCTCGGCGCTCCGAGAGCACGCTCGCGTTCTACAAGGTCAAGGGCGGGCACCTCCTGCGGGTGCTGGAGTACGACGACCAAGAGCGCTACGTGCCCCTGCCGCTCACCGAGATGAAGACCGTCACGGTGCGCCGCTACATCACGCAGCGACGAGTCGAGGGCGCACGCGACACCACCATCGCCAAGGAGCTCGTCACCCTGCGCTCGGCCCTGCGGTGCGCGATCACCGAGGGCCTTTGGGCGGGCGACCCGAAGGCGTTGATCCCGGTCGGGTTCTCGCCGGACTACAAGCCGCGCGAGCGGTGGCTCATCGTCAGCGAGCTTCAGGCGCTGCTCTCGAAGCTCGAAGCCGACCGCGCCGCGCGGGTGGCGTTCATGTGCGCGACGGGCGCCGAGTGGTCGGCCACCGAGCGTTCCCTGCGCAGCGACGTCGATCTGGAGAAGGGCGAGCTCCTCCTGCGTGGCTCGAAGAACCCCGCCCGCTGGCGGCGGGTGCCCATCGTGGGGGAGTTCTTCCGGTCGCTGCTGGAGTACGTCCTCAAGTGGGCGGTCGGCGCCGAGGGGCGGCTCTTCGCCCCGTGGGTCTCCCCGGCGGTGGTGCTGAAGCGCGCGTGCAAGAACGCCGGGATCATGGTCGCCACGCCCAACGACTTCCGGCGCACCTACGCGACGTGGCTGATCCAGGCCGACGTCCCCAACCAGGTGGTCGCCCGCTGCCTCGGGCACCGCTCGACGCGGATGGTCGACCTCGTCTACGGGCGGCAGACCACTGAAAGCCTGCGGGATTCGCTCGCCCGCAAGCTCGACCCCGGATGCATCAATAGTGCATCACCCTCGGGGCGATCACCGGCGTTTATGGCGCCCATGGCGCCAGCGGCAGAGACGCCCAACGCTGGAAAAACATCGTTTTCAGTGCCCAGAGACGGAGTCGAACCGCCGACACGGGGATTTTCAATCCCCTGCTCTACCAACTGAGCTATCTGGGCTTCGTTGGGGGCGACACTGCTACCGCCGCCCGTGGTCGTCTGTCAACGACTCTGTTCACCCATCCTTCATCACCCCGCAGTTCTCGCGCTCGATTCCGCGAATTCTCCCTATCTTTACCTATCAACGTATTCCTGCCGCGACCGCCCCCCGCACCGTCTCCAACACCCACCACGGCAACAGCACCCGCCCGGTCACGGTCACCCCATCCGCCTCCGTCAGCGCGGTTTCGTAAGCCCCCCGCGCCTGTGCCCCTCCCGCAGCCGCGCCCTCCCCACGCATCGTGACCACCGCGCTCTCCGGTCCCGCCACCGCCACCGCCACTGAGTCTGCAGCCGCCGCCCGCAGCCGCGCGTCCAGCCCATCGAGCGACCCGCGCGCCCGAGCGCCAACAATCGCCACCAGCGCCTCGCCCCGCACGGCCAGCACCATCGTCCCACCCGCCCCGTTATCGCTCAGCGTCGCGCACCACACCCCGACGCCGCAGCCCGTCCAATGCACCGCTCGTCCGCCCCAGCGCAGCGCTCGCAGCCACGGCGCGGTCGCCAACTGCCCCAGCGCCGCCCGCGCCGATCGCCCCCCATCCCGCTGCCCCACCACCAGCGTCCACTCTCCCGCCGCGCCGCGCACCACACCGCCCAGCGCCGCCTCCGCGCCGCTCTCTCCCCCCAGCGCCATCAGCGTCCGCCGCGCCGCCACGCCGTCCCCCAACCGCGCGCCAAGCACGCGCACCGCCGCGTCCACCGCGCTCCGCCAGAGCGCTCCATGCCCGCCGCCGGGCGTGTTTACCCATGCACGTATGTCCGCATCCGGCGCCACCCACCGCGCCAGCGCCGCGGCCCCGCCCGCCCCGGCGCCCGCTCGCGCCACTGCATCTACCGCCACGCCCGAAGTGCCCGCGCGCGGCAGCGTCACCACCGTCGTCACGGCCACGCCCTCGTCCCGCAACCGCAGCCCCACCCGCAGCGAGCGAACCTCCCCAATCGCCGCACCCACCGCGTCTCTTGCTCGCGCCAGCACCACCAGCGCCGCCTCCGGATCGCCGTAGTCCGGCGGCCGGTCGTGCTCCCGTCGGGCCTCGCTGGCCGCCGCGGTCCACTCCGTCAACAGCGCCGTCGTCACCGCCTGCCACCGCGCCCGCAGCCGAGGCGCAGCCCCGTCGCCCAGCGTCGCCGACACGTCATCCTCCTCCACGGCCCCGCCCCCTCCGGTGGTCATCGTCCACGCCAGCCAGCGCCCCGCTTGCGTCAAAAGCGCCGCGTCCGTCGCGCACACCACCCGCGCCGCAACCGCGTCCGCCACCGGAACCAACGCACACACCACCCCCTCCGCCGCGTGGGCCTCCCGCGACTCCACCCGCTCGCCCAGGCCCGGTACCGCGACCAGTCGGTACCGCGACGACAGCGCCGCTCGCGCCTCCCCCGCACTCCGCGGCGTCAGCGCCATTACCCACCCCATGGCATCGCCACGCTCCACCGCGCACGCCGTCAGCGGCCGCGCCGTGTCCGCCGCCCCCAGCACCGCCATCGGAATCCCCGCCCCCACAGCCAGCACCAGATCGATCGGAACCCGCACCCCCGCCCGCTCGCCCAGTGCCTCCGCCGTCGCACGCGGCCGCGCCAGCGACACCCGCCCGAGCAACCCTGCCGGCGTCGTCGGCGCAGTCACCACCACCGCCGCGTCTCGCACCGTCGGCCGCGAACGCTCCGACCGACACCCCAGCAGAAGCGCCACCATCATCCACGAGAGAGTCCGTCGCATCGCGCGCCACACTACGTCGCTTCCGCGCGCCAACGAAGAGGCTGGACATATCCCGTCACCACCATCGGGTGCGCGGGTATCGCGCCTCGCGAGGCACATGGTATGGCCCCGGGCATCCCTCATCATGGCAGCGCGCGACAGGCTCGACCGCAATGGCCCCCTCGCGAAGGTGCTCCCCGGGTACGAACCCCGCGAGGAGCAGCTTCGAATGGCCGATGCCGTCGAGCACGCCCTGCGCGAGGGAACAACGCTCCTCGTCGAGGCGGGGACGGGGACGGGAAAGTCGTTGGCGTATCTGGTTCCGGCTGCGGAGAGCGCGCAGCGGGTGGTGATCTCCACGGCCACCAAGGCCCTCGGCGAACAACTCGTCGAGAAGGACATTCCCACCATCCGCCGCCTCGGGCTGCACCCCGATGTCACCCTCGTGAAGGGCCTCTCCAACTACATCTGCAAGCGCCGCCTCGAGGAGTACCGGCACGCCATCGTCACCGGTGCCATGGTCCCGGAGCAGGGCATCGACCGCATCCTCGAATGGGTCGAGCGCACCGAAACCGGCGACCGCAGCGACCTGCCCACGCTCCCCGAAGACGCACCCGTCTGGCGCGAGGTGACGTCCAGTTCGGACACCCGTATCGGCGCAAAGTGCCGCTTCTACGACGAATGCTTCGTCACGAAGATGCGCCGCGCCGCGGAAGCCTCGCAGATCATCGTCACCAACCATCACCTGTTTTGCGCCGACCTCGCGCTGCGCAACGGCTTCTCCGGCGCACAGGCCCTCCCTGACTACGACGCCATCATCTTCGATGAAGCCCACGCCCTCGAAGACGTCGCCACGGAGTTTTTCGGCGTACGGCTTACCCGCACGCGCTTCGACACCCTCGTCCGCGATGCCGATCGAGCCCTGCGCACCGCTGGGTTCTTTCTCGACCGCTCCCGCGAACAATCCGTGCTGCGCACCCTGATGCAGCTCTCCTCCGGCGCACTCCGACTCTTCGCCTCCATCCCGCGCACCCACGGCCGCCTCCTTCTGCAACCCTCCATGCGCCACGGTGAGTTCGACGACGGCGCGCGGCTTCTCCTCGAAGGCCTCGACAGCCTCCTCGGACACGTCCGCGACTTCGTCGGATCAAGCGACCCGCTCCTCGCCGTCTCCCGCCGCGCCGCCACGCTGAAGGACTCCCTTCAAACCGTCCTCGATGAAGAATCGCAGACCCACGTGGCCTTCGCTGAGCCCGACGCGCGCGGCGGCGGAGCCATCGGAGCCTCTCCCGTGGAGATCGGTCCGCTCATGCAAGAGCGCCTCTGGAGCCGCAAGGGAGCCGTCATCCTGGCCTCCGCGACGCTCTCCACGGGTGGCGATTTCTCCTTCATCCGTCAGCGCCTCGGGATGCCCGCAGACACCGCCGAGCACTCCCTCCCGTCACCCTTCGACTACGGCGAACAAGCGGGTCTCTACATCCCCCGCAACCTCCCGGAGCCCCGCGAAGAACGCTGGATGGACGCCGCCTGCGCGGAGATTCGCAAGCTGGTGGCCATCACCGGCGGCGGGGCGTTTGTGCTCTGCACCAGCCTTCGGGTGATGCGCGCGCTGCACGAAGCCCTGCGCGAGGCGTGGCCGCACCCAACCTGGGTGCAAGGCCAACTGCCCAAACGCGTACTACTCGACCGCTTTCGCGCCGCGCACGACGGCGTGCTCTTCGCCACCTCCAGCTTCTGGGAGGGCGTCGATGTCCCCGGGCGCGCGCTGCGCCTGGTCATCATCGACAAACTGCCCTTCGAAGCGCCCAACGACCCGGTCACCGGCGCCCGCATCGCGCGGCTCATCGAGCAGGGAATCAAGCCTTTCGAGGCGCTTCAGGTGCCCGCCGCGGCGCTTGCGTTGAAGCAGGGTTTCGGACGCCTGATTCGCACCCGGCGGGACGTCGGCATCGTGGCGATTCTCGACCGGCGAATCGTCACTCGCAGCTACGGCAAGACCCTCATCGACTCGCTTCCGCCGGCCTCGCGGCTCTCCTCGCTCGACGAGGTTCGGGCCTTCTGGACCCTCGCCGACGCCCACTCCCCCGTGGACGACTTCCCCTTTGACGACCACCCCTTGAGGGATACTCCTTGATCGACCGCGACGCCCTCACCCGCGAACTCAACCCCCCGCAGCTCGAAGCCGCACTCCGCACCGAGGGTCCGCTGCTCGTATTTGCGGGCGCAGGGTCGGGCAAGACACGGGTGATCACCTTTCGCATCGCCCACATTCTCGACGAGAAAAACGTCCCCCCGTGGCGCGTTCTCGCGGTGACGTTTACCAACAAAGCCGCCCAGGAGATGCGCGAGCGACTGCACCGCATCGTCGGCCACGAGCGCGCCCGCGGACTCTGGATCTCGACCTTCCACGCCCTCGGGGCGAAGCTGTTGCGGCGCTTTCACGAGCGGGCGGGGCTGCGTCAAGACTTCGCCATCTACGACGACGGCGACCAGCGCTCGGTGATGAACCGGGTCTTCGACGAACTGAAAATCGACGACAAGTTTCTCTCGGTGCGCAACGCCCTCGGCGCCATCGACCGCGCCAAACAGGAGGTTCTCGAACCCGCAGACCTGCTGGGTCGCGCGAAGACCCCGCACGACACGCTCATCGCCCGCGCGTGGGAGTCCTACGAGAAGCACCTCACGAAAAACGGCGCGGTAGACTTCGGCGACCTGCTCTCCCGGCTCACCCGCCTGCTCGAGCGCGACGCCAGCGTGCGCAAAGAACTCCAGGAGCAGTTTCAATACCTCCTGGTCGATGAGTTTCAAGACACCAACAATGCGCAATATCGAATGCTGCGCGCGATGATCAATGAACATCGCAACCTGTGCGTGGTGGGCGACGACGACCAGGCGATCTACCGCTGGCGCGGCGCCGACGTGCGCAATATCCAGTATTTCAAGAGGGATTTTCCCGACGCCCCGGTGGTCAAGCTCGAGCAGAACTACCGAAGCACGCAGCGCATCCTGCGCGCCGCCAACGCGGTCATCTCCAAGGCCCAGCAGCGCGAGGGGAAGACCCTCTTCACTCGCAATGACGAGGGCGCGCTGATTGAGTTGTTGCCCTGTGAAGACGAGCGCGAGGAGGCCCGCTTCATCGCCCATGGAGTGAAGACCACCCTGGCGCGGGGAGTTCCGGCAAAGGAGATCGCGGTGTTCTACCGCGTGCACGCGCAGTCCAGGCCGCTGGAAGACGCGATGCGGGCGGCCAATATCCCGTACATGATCTACGGGGGCATGCGCTTCTATGAGCGCGCGGAGGTGAAAGACATTCTCGGGTATCTCCGCATGGTGCTCAATCCCAACGATGATGTGAGCCTGCTGCGGGTGGTCAACACGCCACCGAGGAAGATCGGTAAGACGACACTCGACCGGGTGACTGCGCACGCGACCGCGCGGCAGTCCTCCATCTGGAAGCTGCTCGCCTCCGGGGACCTCCCGGAAGACGTCGGGAGCGCGGCGCGCAAGGCGCTGTCGGGGTTCTATCTGTTGATGGGAGAGATTCGCCGGGAGGCTGCGACGATGCTCGATCGCCCTGCGGAGGCAGGGAATCTGGTCTTCCAGAAGACGGGTTATGCCCGAATGCTGGACGACAACAAAGACATCGAGAACGAGACGCGCATGGAGAACATCCAGGAGCTACTGGGCTCGATGCACGAGTATGCGCAGGAGGCCGACGAGCCGTCGTTGTCGGGATACCTGGAGCGGGTGACGCTCAACGAAGAGACGCCCGCCGGGGAGGACATCCCGAAGGTGGCCATGATGACCGTGCACTCGGCCAAGGGGCTGGAGTTTCGCGCGGTGTTCATTGCCGCCATGGAAGACGGGATGTTTCCCTACAAGGGAACCGAACTCGGCGCAGACCCAGAAGAGATGGAGGAAGAACGACGCCTCGCGTATGTGGCAATCACCCGCGCGCGGGAGCAACTGACGATGTCGTTCACGCGATTCCGGCAGATCTTCGGACAGACGCGCCTCAATCCGCCGTCGCGGTTTCTGTTGGAGATTCCGCCGGAGGTGTTGTCCGGGAAGGTCACGCGAAGGCACTTCGGCGAAGCGAGCACGCCGTCGCGGGAAAGCGGCTATGGCGGGGAAGGTGGAGGAGGGTATCGCATCGAACGCGATCCGGTTGCGCCGCGAGCGCGCGAGCCGGAAGAGGCCGCGCACGACGGGCCGGTGCTGGTGCGCGACAACCCCGCCGTGGGATGGCAGCGCGGGATGCGGGTGCGGCACATGAAGTTTGGCACTGGCACTGTGAAGACCGTGTTTACCGGCGCCGAACTCAAAGTGGAAGTCTACTTCCCCAACCTCGGCGCGACGAAAACCCTGCTCGCGGAGTACCTGCAAGTCCTGGGGTGAGACCGCGGAGGCGTGGACCACCTTCGTGGTGGGCGGAGCGTTGCTCCGATTCGCCGCTGTGCGGGACGATGGAGACCTCACCCCCAACCCCCTCTCCCAAAAGGGAGAGGGGGCTCGGATCGAGAGGAAATGCCATAAAATCATGCTTTTTAGCCCCCTCTCCCTCTTGGGAGAGGGGGT
>CANJUR010000158.1 GCA_947477565.1 Deltaproteobacteria bacterium | reverse complement strand
CGCACGCTTACGCCCAGTCGCTCGGCCACGTGCGCTTGCGTCGCGCGACGTTCGCCGATCTCCCGCATCCATTCCGTTCGGTCCAGCTCGCGTTTGCTCATGGTCAGGCACCCAGGCGTCATGGCCGGTCCGGTACCCCGAACCCGACATTTCTACTTTGGAGAAACCCGACATTTTCACTTTGGACTCACAGGAGAACTTCGCATATAAGGGAGTTATGTAAACTCTGGCGGATTCGTGCCAGAAGGGCTGGGGCGTTGGATCGCCTATCCTCTGGCGACGGCCTCCGCGATCTTCACGAGGCGCCGGGTGTTGCGCTCGTCCCCAAGGGAATTGCCCGAAACCGTTGCGGCTGCCCAGGCGCGAGAATCGCCGAGCGATGGAAAAGGTGGCTCATTCACAGCGTGGAGCTCTCTTCCGACGAAACGCAACCCGTCAGGCTACGATCCACGCAATCGTCGAGGAAACAAGCGATCCGATGAGATGTGGCGAATGCTCAACTCTACGGCGACTACCACGTCCCGTTCATGACTGGCCCACCGACACTTTCCTCACGCAACTTCGTCCGTGAGCAGGTTGCGCCGCTCGACCCGGGTCTGCCCGTGGATCGGCTGCACCGCCCCCAGCGCCACCCACTGCCGAACCCCCGGCACGTCCGGCGTCACCTCGTAGAGCGGCCCGCGCCCGGTGTATCGGAACCCAATCACCATCACCTCCCGCGCGCTCCCACCGTGGGTGAACATCGCCGTCTCGCCCGCGGCGATCACCTCCATCCAGTCGCCCTCCTCGACGGTGACCGGCGCCGACGCACCCCCCGGGGTCGCCATCGGTCGGGTGGTGGCCACGTAGTCCGCCAGCGCGGTGAGACCGGCAATGCGGGTGGACTGCTCCTCCCGCACCGCGCGGTCGAGCGCGAGGCCGACGACGTCTGCGAAGTGCTCCGACAGCCGCTGGGTCAGCCGCAGACTGCCATGCACTGCGTCATAGAGGCACACGCCCTGGCAGGTCTGCGGCCCCAACGGAGAGGCCTTCGCGTGGAAGGTTCCGATGCCCACGTCGCTCGTCTGGACGCTGAAGAGCTCGCAGAACGCCGCGCGGACCGCCTCCGCAATATCCTCGGTGAGTGCCGCCTTCGCCGGGAAGTACCAGCACACCCCGGTGGTCGGAAAGAAGTGGTTCAGCGGCCGTTGTGAGAACGGCGACGTCGGGCCGTACTCGTAGACGGTCCTGCCCTCACTGAAGCCCAGCACCCGCTCACTCACCTGCACCGGGGCCTCGGCGACAAACCCCAGGTCGCCCCGCCGGAGCTGCGTCGCGCCAGCAAACGCCGGGAACACCTTCGACTGCTTCGTCGCCCGGGTCTCGCCGCGGCGCTCTCGCGTCACCGAAATTCGACCCTTGGCGGTGTCTACTCGCCGCACGCGCCATGCCTGGGCCTTGTAGAGGTAGATCGCGCCCGGGTAGGCCTCGCGCAGCATCTGCGAGAAGGATACTTGCCCGAGGGCGAAATCGTTCGGACCGCGGATATCGAAGTTCGGCTCCATGCCCTGGCGCACCGGAAACATCGAGTGCGGACCATTGGCAGCGCGCTGCTTCAACTCGAAGAGGTCGGGTGCCACCAGCATCTGCGGGTCGAGTTCATTGGCGAGCAACGTGCGGAACCCCTCCGGGAGGTCGGCGAAGTACGGGTGATCCGCACCGTGACCATGGGTGGCACTCTCGACCGCCGCGCAGAGCGCATTGGCGTACTGGAGATATCGGTTGTCGAGATAGATCCAGCTCGGCTCGGCGGGGCGGGCGAGGTATCCGGTGAGCGCCGAGGAGTCCGCGTCGAGTACGCCATCGACGTCGCAGATCAGGCAGACCGACGGGCTGCGCCGCCCCGCCCGCCCCAGTCGCTGCCGAAACGACTTCATCGTCGGGGGCACGCCCATCATGGCGACCACGTTGATCTCGCCGATGTCCAGGCCGAGCTCCATCGCGGAGGTGGTGACCACGCCGACGAGCGTTCCGCTGATGAGCGCCTGCTGGATGGCGATGCGGTCGTCGGTCTCGTATCCGGCGCGGTAGGGAAGCACCTGCGCGTCGGGCTCAGCCGCGTTCTCGGCGCCTGAACGCAGGCGGTCGTGGGCCAGGGCGGTGATCTGCTCGACGCCCCTGCGGGAGTCGGCGAACACCAGGAAGCGCTGGGACCCACGGGCGAGCATCGCAACTACCCCGGCCATGGTGCGATTGCGGTCCCGCTTCGCAGTCGGCGATTGGAGGTGGAGGATGCTCCGGGACGGCGCGGAGGAGCCGTCGTCGGTCGGTCCGACCACGGCGACCTCGCGACCCGTGAGACGCTGAAGGAAGCCCTCGGGGTCGTCGATCGTGGCGGTGCTCGCGATGAACCGGTGGTCGCCCGTCGCGGCGCGGAGCCGGCGGAGCAGGTAGGCCATGTTGGTCCCGAAGACGCCGTCGTAGGCGTGCGCCTCGTCGAGCACCAGCAGCCCGAGGTGCTCGGCAAAGTCGGCGACCGCGGGATCGTTCAGGTGGGAGAGCAGCCACGCGTGGAGGACGTCCGGGGTCATCAGGATGACGCGGTTCTCCCGCAGGAGCGCAGCGCGCTGGCTGGGGTGGACGCCGCCGTCGATGGCCGCGTGGGAGACGCCCGTCCCCGCGAGGAAGTCGGCCCACCGGGAGGCCTGGTCATGGAGGAGGGCGCGCATCGGATAGAGCACCAGCGCCCGCGCGGAGGGATCTCGGAGCGTGAGGTCGAGCGCAGCGCTCATGAAGACGAGGCTCTTGCCGGAAGCGGTGGGGGTGGCGAGGCACACGTCGCGGCCTTGACGGTAGTGCTCGAGGGCCATCGATTGATGAGCGTAGAGGCCCTGCGGATAGGTGGCCGAGAGACGAGAGCGCAACGAGGAGATGAGTGTGGTCGGAATCGCGGCGTGACGGGCGGCGCGCGGCGGGAGGTTCACCTGACCGACGAGCGCGAAGCCCTCGGTGGTGAGTGAGAGGTGGAGGTCAGCGGCCAGGGGAGCGGACGAGGGGAGGTTCATGCTCCAGGGACTCGCCAGGGGCGCGGGGCCTGACAGCGACGGGGTGGATTTCCCGGCGGGAGTCGCGCTCACCCGATAAGGGGCAAGGCGGCCTTCCGGGCGATGTCCAGCCGGGCCATCGCGTCGAAGAGCTTCTGCGAGAGGGTGAGCATCCGGTTCGCCCTCCGGTGGTCGTCACCCGGTAGGGCGACGTCGCGAACGTGCGCGATGGCGTTTCGATCGGCGACGATCTTCTGGATGACCTCCTCGGAGTCGAGTTCCTTGAAGATGTCGCGACATGCCTGGAAACGGCTCAGACGCCTTTTGATCGAGTGGTAGGCCGCGTTGATCGACGGAGGATTCTTGCCATCCGTGCGCGCTTCGTTGGTGCCTGAACTCCGATAGAGCTCAAAGAGGTCTTCAATCAACTGTCGCCCCTTGGGCGGCAATCGCTTCGGCGTCTCCGATTGAGCCTCAGATGCCGGTGCGAGAGACAGCTTCGCCAACTCTGCCTGAATCTCGTGCAACTGATTCTGGAGGGATTGGACCCGTTCGAAGATCCCGGCACCGCCGCTGGCATCCCACTCCCGGACGAGGCCGAGGAGGAGCGCCTCCACGGTGCGTGCAAGATGGAGACAACTGGCCACATCGTGTCTGTGACGAAATTCGTCCTCGGCGAGGTTGAGCTCGTACTCGACGGACTGACCGCCGTCGTGCAGTAGATCCCGGGCAATGAAGACCATCGAGTCGAATGCGCTGGAATCAACGGGGTCGGGTGGCCGGGCCAAGCAACCTCCCGGGGCGCGCCCGGGGGCCCGCGCTGTGCCACGAGACCGCGCCGCCTCCAATTCTCGGCCCCGCCTTCGTTCATCGAGCATCGGGAGTACGCGTTCGGCAAGTCGCTGCGTGAGCACATCCAGGCTGGTCTCGTCGTAGATTTCGCAGTGAAAAGGGATCTCCCCTCCCCACTGGGACAGACTAGCCTCCATCTTGGCCATGGACAGAAACACGACGCCTCCAGGCGTCCCCATCTTCTGTTTGCTGGGTTGTCCTCGGCTGACTGTTGCGGACGAGCGGCTCATCCCATGGGTAGGGGTTCTGGATCGCGTCAGCTGCTCGATGTCGGTCGCTCGGACCTGCTTCACGATCTCGACGAAGGCGTGGTCGAAATCCCGGCCCACGAGGAGATCGGCAGGTCGATACCTCCCCTTGAGGGAAAATTGCACGATCGCGAAGCAGCCGCGCTCCTTGAACGCCCGTCGCAGCCTCGGGAGCAGCTGGATCTTCAACTCCTGCACTGTCGTCATCGCGCCGAGCATCGCCTCCCACCGCTCGCTCGCGCAATCGCTCCTTTGCCGCCACTCCGTTCTGGTGCGCCCCCGCCCGAGCCTTGTAGCCTCCTCGCAAATGGGGAACGACGACCATCGCAGGCATCCCACGCAGTGGGTGCTTCATCTCGACGAATCGGGGGATTTCGCATCTCCCGGTAACGCCGTCCTCGTCGCGGGCATCATGCTGCAGGAGCGTCCGTCCGAGGCGGCCGATCAGATCCTCGCGGGAGTGCTCCGTCGCATCGACCCACTGGTGCCCTATCCCCCTCACGCCACGGACCTCCGTCAGCCTGCCTGGTGGGTCGCTCGCTGGATGCTGGCCGATCCCGCGGTGCGCGAGATCCATCCTGCCCGGCAGGTGCTCGATCGCGCCGCCGCGACCATCCAGCGTGGAGGGTCGGCCCCCCTGCTGGCTCGGATGAACGAACAACTCCAACTCGCACAGACCCCGGACTACGACGCACTCCAGCTGGCCACGCGTTGGCTGCGCGACCGGGATTCCGCCCTCTGCCGTGAACTCGAGAGCCTCGCCCGCGGGGCCGAAGACCGCTACCGCGCCATCGGGACGCAACTCCGCACGCTCTACGGCGATGCCCGCTGCCACGTCGTGGCCGCGGCTGATCCCGGCGGGGTAAGCCTTGAAGGGGCCGACCGGTACCTGTCCCTCCTCACGGTGCTCTTCGAGCGGGTCTTCGCGTTGCTGCGAGCGCGCCCGGCCCAGCGCCATGAGGTGCGCGTCGTCGCAGCGCAGCGTCATGTGACCGATACGCGGATGGGTCGTCGGCGGATGCTCATGCCGCAAGATCTCGGCGAGTGCGTCCGTCAGGCCGAGCGTTTTCCCCTGTTCGCCCCGGTGTCCGCTCCCGACACCATCGTTCGGATTCTCCCTTGGAGTTCGGTGTCCTATCGAGAGCAGGTTCCACCCGGGGTGGCGCTGGCGGACTTCGTCGCCAATCGGGTGCGCCGGGTGCTGCTCCAGGGCCCAGGATGGGAGAAGGCGAACGACGAGATCGTGGCCGTGACCGGACTAACCACCATGGTGCCCGCGAGGGTCCTGCCCGACGGCGGGGCGCAGCCGACCATTGCCGCGACGGGTGCCCCGCGGGAGGCCGTTGCCGCAGCGTTTCAGGGG
Source organism: Deltaproteobacteria bacterium (assembly GCA_947477565.1). Classification (GTDB taxonomy): domain Bacteria; phylum Myxococcota_A; class Polyangia; order Polyangiales; genus SCUS01. The sequence goes on along the minus strand of CANJUR010000158.1, from coordinate 4,066 downwards.
GTTTCGGCGATGGATCTGCCGTTGCTGAGCGGACGCTGGACGATCGAGCAGGCGCAACGCTGGATCGCCGTGGCTGACACCCTGCGCGCGGAGGCAGCCCGATGAAGCCGTCGGAGATCATCCAGGCGTTCCGATCGGGAGCCCCCACTTCGGAAGCGTGGGAAGCCCTGGATGCGCTGGTCCAGAGCCGGGCGACGCGACACATCGTGAACGTCAGTGATCGCAGCGATGCACAACAGAACGTTCTTCTGAAGTTCGTTCAGCAACTCCAGAATGGCACGCTCACGCTGACGGGCACGAGCGATGGGGCCGTGGTCCGGTACATCGATCAGATGGTCCGGAATGGCTGGCACACTGCGCACCGCGCCGTGAAGCGACAGACGACCACCGCCCCGGAGGTTCTCGAGACGAACGCCGATCCGGGGAAACACTTCGCTGACATCGTGGACGAAGAAGAAGCGTGGCGGCAGGGGACGGCGCTGCTCCAGGATGTCTTCCGCGAAACACTGGCAGAGACCGATGTCCGATATCGCCCGGGGCGCGAGCGCGCCTTCCGGCAGATGCTCGAACTCTACTTCGAGGAGACCACGGTGGTGGCCGTGGTGATGCGAGACGACGGGCTCTCCGACGACACCGCCCCAACGGCCCTGAAGCGAGCCTGTGATGCCGCGATGAAGAACCACCAACGGGTGCGGGAGGCCGTCATCGAGACGGCCCGGACACGATACCGGGAGGGGCGTTGCACCGAAGGCGACCTGGGCCTGATCGAACGGCTCGCGCTCGAGTTCCGGCGGCGATGAGAAGATCGTTCGAAGGGGTGTCAGATGCGGCGCACCAGCGACGTCCGCAGGGCTGGCGGACGCTGAAAACCGGCGCGCGCCTTACGATCGAGATCGGAGCGACACGATGAAATCCCTTACAGACGATCAGCGGAAGACGCTGGGCCTTTCACCGGACGCGAGCATCGAGGTCGAAGGCACCCACGCCCCGCGCGACAGCGGCGTCGCCCTCGGCTTCTCCTCCGCGGGCAGTGCAGGCGGTTCCCTCGCCGACCTGAAGCCCTTCCTGGCCTCGACGACCCCGATCGCTGACTTCACCGTGACCGCCAGCCGACTGGGGGAAGGGGAGGCGTCGGTGCAGCGGAGCGATCTGGCGCCGGGGGTGTTCGTGGTCTCTCCAGGCGAGCTCTCGGTGGATGTCGCCGGAGAGGCCATCCACGACCGGGACCTGTGGGTGATCGACACCCGCAAGGGACTCGTGTTTCTGCGTCTCGCCGGGCCATCAGGCGAGGCCTTGTTGAGCTTCGAGGACACAATGTTCCACTGGGCACGGGTCGAATCGAAGGTGTCCGCGGAGCTGCGGTCGCTGGCCGCCTGGACACCGCCCGCGCGCCCCGCGCTCGCCTCGCCGGGTGCCGAAGCGCTGCTCGGTGGCCTCGCTGCGCCTGCGTGGATTACCGCCCTGCTCGACCCGTCGCTTCACCTCGATGCGTACGTCGTCGTCGCTGCGGTGGGCACCCTGGGCCGGCTCTGGTCGCCTCGCGGCACGGCCACGCCGATCGCGGCTGCGATGGCGAGGGTGCGAGCGAACGATGACCCGCTGGCCCGGGCGATTCGCTGGGCCCGGGCGCTGCCGACCGAGACGTGTGTCTCGGTGCGCGAACTCGCCCGCCTCGAGGTGGACACGCTGGCGGAAGCGCTGGAGACGATGGGTTCCGGGGACGAAGACCGCCCCGACGCGCGGGACTGGCTTGAGCGACGCGACGACCTCGCCTCGGTGTTCACCCTGTTGAACGCGGTGGGGCAGGGGGACGCGCTGCGGTCGTGGCTCGAAGGTCTGGACAACCACGCCCGCACCCACGCCTCGCAGTGGGGAGCGCTCTCGCCCGTCACATCCCCGCGACTGGCCGCCGCCGCGTGGCAGGAGCCCACGACGTGGTGGGCCGCGTATTCGGTGGTGTCGTGAGACTGCTGTCGTTGCGCGAAGTGTTGAGTGGTCGTCCGGCGGGCGACCTGCGATTTGCCGTCGAATACGCGCTCACGTTTCCGTGGTGCTGGCCGGGCGATCCGGCGATGCACGAAGCCGCGCGGTCGCGCGGGATGGCAGTGCTGGCGGAGCCCGCGGTGGGCGAGGTGCTGCTGGTCTCGGTGAGCGCGGAAGAACCCCGGGAGGCGCTCTGGCGCTTGATCTGGCGCCGACGGCGAGGCGACTGCGGTGCGCCCTTCGGTGACCGCGCGCGAGAGAGTCTGGAGCGGGTCGCCCAGTTGGCGAGTGGCGTGGTGCCGCACCTGCACTTCGTCATGCCAACTGGGGAGCGGCCCGCGGTGGCTTCGCTGATCTGCAAGCGAGGCGAAGGGGGCGACCGCCAACTCGACGACCGTTCCTACGAGTTGTCGATGCTCCTCGCCGTCGCGTCACGGCTCATGGATCGCCCCGTTCCGAGGTGTTTTGCCGCCTCTGCGACCATCGGGAGCGGCGGCGCGCTCGGTCGGGTGGAGGGACTCGACCGGAAGCTCTCGATGATTGCCGAGAATGCCCTGGCGATCGAGACCGTGCTGGTCGCGAAAGACCAGGAAACATCGGCGAACGAGTTCATCCAGCAGCACGGCTGGCCCATCCGCGCGGTGGGATTGGAGACCTGCGAGGAGGTCATTGATCTCGTCTTTTTGACGGCTCGAGAGGCTCCGCCGCCGCGCTGGGACGACGCCGTGGTCCGCGGTGGGGTGGTCGAGTCGCTGCTCGACCTGTGCCGGGCAGGAGCCCCGGTGCTTGATTGGCGTGCGGTGGTGCGAACGGGCGAGTGGCTCCAGGGCGCGACGCTCGAACCACGTCTACGCGCGCGGGTGGAAGTGGCAACGCTGATCGCTCGCCGTCACGCGAATCACTCCTCGATCGAGATTCCCTGGGATGAACGACTCAGCCAGCGCGACCTGGGGATGGCGGCGCACATGGTTCAGGCCGCGGCGGACGCGGGCTCGGACTCACTGGAGACGTATCTGCAAAAGGCCGAGGCGCTGACGGAGAACGCCGACGAGGACGACAACTACCGTCAGCTCCGCGGTGCGATGGGACGAGCGCACGCCACGATGCGACAGTACCCCGCGGCGCTGAGGGTGTTGTCGACCGCGACGCAGAGCTGGTTCGAGAGCGGGAAGATCAGATCGAGTTCGCACGCGTTGTCCGAGTGGCTGCGAGTCGCCGCGATTGCAGGCGACGCCGCATCGTGGACGGACGCGGCCGAGAGCGCGGAGCGGTACCTGGCGGCGGAGCCGACGTCCGATGAGGTCGGCCCCTGGTATGTGCGGTTTGCGCTGGGGCGGGGGCTCATCGTTCGAGGGAATGCCAGGGAGGGTGTGGCGACGCTCGAAGCGGGCGACCTCGATGCGATGCCGCCGTGGCTGAAGCGGACCTGGATGCGCTGGCAGGCTCGCGGCAGGGTGGCGCGCTCGGGACACGACGACCAGGTGACCTCACTGCGCGCCCGGGTCGCGGAAGAAGACGAGGAGGAGGTGCCCATGGAGGCGCTCTTCGTGGCACTGGACGACGTCATCGAGCAGGGACGCGACCCGGGGCCGGCGATCGCGGCGATTCGCGCGGCGAATCCGCAGGGGGTGCGGTGGCTCTTCGACGAGGGGTTGTCCCCGCTCGAACAGGCCCGACGGCTCGCGGCGGAGTATCCGTACTGAGGTCTGCGGCCACGGCCCATCAGACATCCGTGACACTGGTAGGTAGGCGATTACGTCGATTCGGGAAGCGCTGGGAGAGTTGCGAGCCGTCTCGCCGACCGCTCGCGAGAACCTGCGCACGGAGTTGATTGACCTCGGCGCGCAGGCTGTGGAGGCGATGCAGGAGCGGGAGGGTTGGGGGGGGATAAGCGATGCGAAGTTCCCTTGGTTTGCGCCGTCGAGAGCACCCGCTCTTTAGCGGCGGCCTATTAGTGATCCAATTTCGGCGGTGCGGGGTGATCCATCTGGTGTTGCACGGGGGTGGTCCCGCCGCCGTGTTGCGGCGGGATCGTGATCCATTGGCGCGCCGGGCTGTCGGTGGATGGGAGAGGTCCCGTCGG
>CANJUR010000157.1 GCA_947477565.1 Deltaproteobacteria bacterium | reverse complement strand
GAAAGCCCGCCGCGGGCTCCCGCCTCGGCTCGATGGAGAGCCGCCTGTCCGATGGGGAATCGCAGGAGCCCGCGGCGGGCTTTCGCTGGGGTGCCGTGGGCTTCAGCCCGCGGACCTCCGTTGCACGAAACTCTCGACTTCCACGCGAATCCTGAAGATGAGGGGAACGGTGAGGCCTATGGGGGGTTGGGGGTGAGGTCTCGCAAGGGGGGTCGATCCTTCGGGATCCTGTCTTTAGCCCTCCAGCGGGTCGTTGATGCAAGTCATCTCGAAAGACGATTTCTCCGAAGGCTCCAGTAGGATGCTGGCATTCGTCCACAGCACCGGAGTCGTTCGTGACCACAGCCCACCTGACGGAGGTTTCCATGAACCGTTTCTTCTTCACCCTCGCTTTGTGTTCCGTACTTCTCTCCGCTTGCTCGTCGAGCCTGAGCACCTCGGCCCTGACCGACGCCGCGCCGATCGCCACGGACGCCGGCTTCAAGACGCTCCCCGACGGTGCGGTGGTCGCGGTGGACACGGGCACCGTCACTCCGCTCGACGCCGGCTTCACGATGCTCGCCGATGGTGCGGTGGTCGCGGTGGACACGGGCACCGTCACTCCGCTCGACGCCGGCTTCATGACGGTCGCCGACGGCGCTGTGGTCGCGGTGGACACGGGCACCGTCACTCCGCTCGACAGCGGCACCGTGACTCCGGACGTCCCCGTGACCTGCACCGGAACGCAGATCGTTTGCTCCAACCTGTGCGTAAATCCTTCGACGGACCCCGCCCACTGCGGCCGTTGCGGTCGTAGCTGCGGCGTCGGTGGAACGTGCGCGATGGGCCTGTGCACTTGCGGCGGCGGAACGGTGATGTGCGCCAACGGTAGCTGCGTCAACGTCGCGACCGATCGCCAGAACTGCGGCCGCTGCGGCAACCAGTGCACCTCCGGCGAGAGCTGCATCTCCGGCGCGTGCGTCTGTGACGCCGGCGCAGTGCGCTGCGGCGGCGGATGCGTCAGCGTCGCGACAGACGCGCAGAACTGCGGCGGCTGCGGCCGGGCGTGCAGCCGCGGGGCGACCTGCGCGAGCGGTATGTGCGTTTGCCCGACGGGCACCACGCTCGACACCAGCGGCCGCTGCGTAAACACCGCCGCGGACCCGCAGAACTGCGGCGCCATCGGCAACCGCTGCCGCGCCGATCAGATCTGCGCGGCGAGCGCGTGCGTGTGCCGACCGGGGCTCACCGACGCCGCCGGGCGCTGCATCGATCTCCAGACAAACTCGCAGAACTGCGGTGCCCTCCGCACCGCTTGCACCGGCGGACAGCTTTGCATCGCCGGCGTGTGCGCAGCGGCCGATCGCTGCACCGCCCCCTTGCGGATCTGCAACGGCACCGTCTGCGTGAACCTCACGACGGACGCCTCCCACTGCGGCGAATGCGGACGAGTCTGCAACGGCGGACAACTCTGCATCAACGGCCGATGCGAGGATTACGTCGCCGCGCCGGGCTGCACCACCTGCCCGTGCACCGCCTGCGTCGGTGACCTCAACACCTGCTGCACCCCGACGGGCTTCTCCGGTCCGATCTGCACCGAAGCCGCGCGCTGCATGTAATCCCCATCCCTCGGTGAACGTCGGCCCGGCGAGTCCGGTCGATCGCTGATCCGCACCTCCATTCCCTCGTAATCCCCGCTAACGCATCCGCCGCGCTCGCTCGTGCTTCATCGCCGGGTCGCCTTCGTCTTCGCGCTGCGCCTGCCTTCGCTCCGCCGCGGTCGTCCGCAGCGCCCGCCGCCACAGCCATGTGCGCCACCCGAGGTCCACCGCCGCGAGCGTTGCCACCGTCGCGCCGAGCCGCCCTGCCAGGCCCGCGGTCGTCCCGCCCGTCGCGCCGACGACCAGCACCACCGCGCCGTATGCAGTCGTCACGAGCGCTTCTGTCCACGCACCCGGCGCTCCTGTGCGCCCGCGCGGGTCCGTCGCTCGCCAGGCCCCGCGCGTCTGCGCGACCGTCGCCGCCGTGGCTGCCACCACCGCCGCGCCCAGGGCCACGCCAAGCGGCGCCACCACCTGTCCCGTGATGGCCGACGCCGCGCGCCACGCATCGACCTCCGGCCGCGCTACCTGGGACAACATCTCCCGCACCGCTCCTTGCAGCGCCACGCCCACCGCAGGAACAACCGCCAGCATCGCTCCCCACACCGCCGCCAGCGCGGCCAGGTCGGACATCGGCGCGCGACCTTCGCGACGGGAGCGGGCGAGATCCGGCGCGGTCGGCGGCTGCGTCGTCACGCGGTCGACGCTACCAGCGATCGCTCAGAGTCCGAGCAGTCCCGCGGCGCGCGAGGCCACGAAGGCCGCCACCCAGGCGAGTGCGTACGTGTAGACCGTCACGAAGACCACCCAACGCCACGATCGGGTCTCCCGTCGGATGGCCGCCAGGGTGCTCATGCACTGGCAGGCGAAGACGAAGAACACCAGCAGCGCGACGCCCGTGCGCGCGTCGTAGCGCCGTCCGCCGTGGCCGTCCTGGGCGGTGCGCAGGCGGGTGGCGAGGGACTCCGGGTGCTCGTCGGCGTCCTCGATGCCGGAGATCACGCCGAGGGTGCCGACCATCAGTTCGCGCGCGCCAAACGACCCGAGGAGGCCGACGTTGATGCGCCAGTCGAAGCCGAGCGGGCGGGTGACGGGCTCAAGCGCGCGGCCGATCGCGGCCCCGACGCTTCGCTCCATCGCAGAGGCGTCGGTGGGGTGCGAGTCTACCGGCGCTCCCGGGGAGGGGACGTGGAGAAGCACCCACAGCACGGCTCCACACGCGAGGATGACGGTGCCGACATCGCGCACGAAGCGCTTGCCTGCGACGAAGCAGGCGCGGGCGACGGCGCGCGGGTCGGGCGATCGAAACGCCGGCATCTCGAGCACGAGAGGAAGGCGGCGTCCCCGGGTGGCGCTATGGCGGAGCACCAGCGAGACGACCACCGCGGCCAGGACGCCGACGAGGTAGAGCGCCACGAAGAGCACCGCCTGGAGCACCGGGCGGCCACCGAAAAACGCCCCGAGAACGAGGCCGTAGGTGGGGATGCGTGCCGAGCAGGTGAGCAGCGGGAGCACCAGGATGACCGTGAGGCGCTCCCGCGGGTCTCGGAGGATGCGCGTCGCGGCGATGGCGGGGACGGCGCACGCGTGGGCGGTGAGCATCGGGACGAAGGCGCGTCCGCCGAGGCCGAAGGGGCGCAGCGCTCCGTCGAGGAGGAAGGCTCCGCGCGCGAGGTAGCCGCTCGCATCGAGAAGCTCCATCGCAGCGGTGAGAATCACGATCTGCGGAAGAAACGCGAGCACCGTCCCGGCGCCGCCGAGGAGTCCGTCGGTGACGAAAGATCCGAGGAGCCCGCGGCCGAGCGGTCGCGCGAGCAACGCCCCGAGGCTTTGCACGCCGACGTCGAGGGCCGAGGAGACGGGTCCGGCGACGGAGTACACGGCGGCGAAGAGGCCCACCATCAGCGCGAGGAAGATCACCGGGCCGACGACCGGGTGCAGCAGCACGCGGTCGAGTTGATCGGTGCGCGCGCGGTTTCTCAGGGCCTCTGCGCTGACCACCGCCACGTCGCGAACGGCCCCCTCGGCGAGGCTCTGTGCGTCCCATTCCGGCGGCATGCGGGGCCCCGGCGTGGCATCCCCCGCGAGCACTTCCGCGAGGGCGACGAGCAGCGTCCCGCGCGCCGCCGGGTCGTGTGCGTTGATGGCCACCACCGGGACGCCGAGGGCAGCTTGCAGGGGCTTGACGGAGAGCGAGCGCCCTTCGGCGGCGAGCACGTCGCGTTGGGTGAGCACCACCAGCAGCGGGAGCGGCCGTGCGAGCAGTTCGCGAGTGAGGGCGAGTCCCGCGGCGAGTTGCGAGGCGTCGAGCACCTGCACCAGGACGGCGCGGGTCTTCTCGGCGATCACGCGATCGAGGAAGGTTCTCGCGACGCCCTCGTCGGTGCCCGGATCGAGGGTGACGTCGAGGCTGTAGACACCGGGCAGGTCGAGCACGCGCACGGGTTGGCGCGAGGTCGGGAGCGTGAGGTCGGCGGAGAGGATGTCCACCGTGACGCCGGGGAAATTGCCCACCTTCGCGTCGGCGCCGGTGAGGCGGTTGTAGACCGACGACTTGCCCGAGTTGGGCCGACCGAGCAGCAGCACGCATGGGGCGTCGTTGCCGAGCAGGTTTCCGACGCCGTGGTGGTGGTGGCTCACGCGAGCGAACCCTCCGGGGCGACGTCAATGGCGGCGGCTACCGTGCGATCGATGGCAAAGGTCGTTCGCTCGCTGACCCGCACCTGCAGCGGACCGCGAAACGGACCGGCGCGCAGCACGGTGACCCGTGCGCCCTCGGTGACCCCGAGCGCCCGCAGCCAGCGGGCCTCGTTGTCGTCGAGGCGCAGCGTCAGAATGCGTGCGGCGTGGTGGGGGGTGAGCTCGCGCAGGGTCATCAGGGTGCGACCGGGTCGCGACTTATCACGGTTCGGCTTCGGGCGACGGCGTGCCTTGAGGGGTCTCCGTGCGCAAGGGTCAGTCCCTGACCGGGTGGACGTGCGCGTGATGCCACCCTCGAAGAGATTCGCAACTCACGTCACGGTCCATACCGACGGCGCACCGCCCGCAAGAACCGTCGCTGCCGCTCTCAGTGCAGGCGCTCCGGGTACGCTGCCACGACGGCGCGGGCGGGGCGTTCGATGCGCTCGATCGCCGACGTGACGAGGTCGCGCTCGCCGCGGCGGAAGTACACCGAGTGGCCGATCTGAACGTCTTCCATGGTGGGGATGATTCCGCCGGGGACGTGCTTGAGCGCGCCCGCGAGTCGGCGGCCAACCGCGGGGTGATCGTCGCGCCAGCGCTCGCCCGCGCGCTCTCGCACGGCGACGCAGACGTCCGCGCGCACGTGGTACTCGCTGTTGCGCGTCACGAAGACCTGGTGCACCCGCCGCTCTGAACCTTCGTATGACATCGTCGGCCTCCTTTAGGGGTTGCGAGCCCTACGCCCGGTGTGCGTGCGCCGTCCAGAAACGGGAGCGCCGCCCATCTAACGGGACGATGGGAAGGCCTCCTCGGGCAGCGCCTCGGGCGTCCCCTCGGGCATCGCGTCCGGGGGCGTCTCTCCCGCCGGGGTCAGCAGCGCCTGCGCCCACTGCTCGGTGCGAGCGCTCTCGTGCTGGTGCATCGTGGCCCGCGCCGTGACACCCGTGAGGGCCAGGTCCGCCGCGTGAAACTCCGCCGCCAGCGCCGGGGATGCCCCCGCGGCGACGTTCGCCAACTGCGTTCGGAGTTCGCCGGCGAGGCGGAGCGAGCGTTCAAACATCAGCGACTGCGCTGCCGAGCGCCGCAGCACGACCGCGAGTTGCGTGAGCACCGCCATCCCGTCCGCGCCCTGGGAGCCTTCGGGTACGCCCGGCTCGCAGCGCGGCTCGGGCACCGACGCCACCGTCGTCGGCAGCATCACGGGCTGTGCGCCCGGCAGGGTCACCTGGTCCACTGCCAGGGACTGCTCCACCGAGAGCAGCGCCGCGCGCTCGACCTGGGCGTTGGCCGCGGTAGAGGTGGCTTCGATCCAGTGGGTCAGGGCCAGCTCCGTTTCGAGCGTCCGGCGCAGGCGGATGCGACCGGGAACTACGCCGACGTGCGCGAGCCTGGCCTGCGCCTCCCCGGCGAGGCGGGAGAGCGACCCGTCCGCCGGGTGGCAGAGCATCACCTGGAGCGGGCCGAGAACGTCGAGGCTCCGCGCGTCCGCCGTCGCAAGCTGCCGCTGGAGCGAGAGCAGCGTCGCAAACCACCGTGTGCGCGCGGTGTTGTCGGCCACCACGCGCTCCTCCCGATCGACCCGCGTCTGGCGTGTCGATGGGGCCGAGGCGCACGCCACGAGCGCGACCAGCAGCCATCCCAGGCGCGCCGGGCCGAGCCTCACCGCGGGACACTCTGGGACAAGAAAATACAAGTCGGTGACAACTTCACGGGGCTCAAAACGCTATCACCACAGCGGTTTCTGCGCGGTGCCGAAAACGAGAGGCAGCGTGCGAAGAGGCGGTACACACGGCCTCGTTAGAGCACCGGAGCGTCCATGCCCACCTATCTCATCGCGGTCCCGTATCTCTCCGTCTTGCTGGCGCTGGTCTTTTTTGGTTTGCATCGCAGTCACCTCGTGTGGCTGCTGTGGAAGCACCGGGAGTCCCTTCCCCCCGCGCCGCCGCGCAGCATCCCCGACGCTGAGCTGCCGTACGTGACCATCCAGCTTCCGCTCTTCAACGAGCCCGACGTGCTCGAGCGCCTCCTCGAGTGCGTGGCGAAAATCGACTACCCCGCCGATCGCTTTGAGATCCAGGTGCTCGACGACAGCACGGACGACAGCCGCGAACTTGCCCGCGCCAAGGTCATCGAGCTGCGCAACCGCGGCGTCGATGCGGTGTACATCCACCGCCACGACCGGGTCGGCTTCAAGGCCGGCGCGCTCGACCACGGGCTCAAGCTCGCCAAGGGCGAACTCGTCGCCGTCTTCGACGCTGACTTCCTCCCGCAGCCCAGCTTTCTTCGGACGGTGGTTCACCACTTCGCCGATCCGAAGGTCGGCTGCGTGCAGGCGCGCTGGGGCCACATCAACCGCGAGGTGTCCATCCTTACCCGCGTGCAGGCCCTCATGCTCGACGGCCATCACATGGTGGAAAACCGCGCGCGCTTCGCCGCGGGGCACTTCTTCAACTTCTCCGGCACCGGCGGCATCTGGCGTCGCGAGGCCATCGGCTCGGCCGGCGGCTGGCAGCACGACACCCTCACCGAAGACCTCGACCTCTCCTATCGCGCGCAACTCGCCGGCTGGAAGTTCGTCTACCGCGAAGACCACGTCACCCCGGCAGAGCTGCCGGAGGAGATGGAGGCGTTCCGTGCGCAGCAGTTTCGCTGGGCCAAGGGCACCGTGCAGACCGCGCGCAAGCTCCTCGGCCGCGTGTGGGCCCGTCGCGACCTGCCCGTCGGCGTGCGCCTCGAGGCGGTCTTCCACATGACCCCGCACTTCGCCTACCCCCTCATGGTGCTGCTCGCGGTGCTCCTGCTCCCGATGCTCCTCGTGATGCCCGCGAGCTCGCCTCTCGGGCTCATCCTCGACCTGTCCCTGATGTTCGCCTCGACGGGATCGCTGCTCACCTTCTACGTCGTCGCCGAGCGCTCGCAGCAGCGCTCCGCCTGGGGTGCGCTGCGTCGCCTCCCGTGGCTTCTTGCCATCGGCTCGGGCATGAGCCCGTACCTCACGAAGGCCGTCTGGCAGGGCCTCACCGCAGAGACCGGCGAGTTCGTGCGCACCCCGAAGAAGGGCGACCGCGCGAAGGCCGGCCGTTACCGCGCGCGCACCAGCCTCCCGTGGGTTGAGATGCTCATCGGCCTCGAGAGCGCCGCGGCGGTCACCGCTGCCATCGTGACGCACCACTACATCGCCGCCCCGTTCGCGATGCTCTTCCTCATGGGCTTCGGGTACGTGTCGCTCACGGTCACCCGCGAGCGCCTCGGGCTCAACCTCCCGGCGCTCGCTCCGGTGGCCGATCTCGCGCGCGACTCCGAGCCCTCCCTCGGCACGATGCCCAGCTTCGAAGAGGGCGCCCGCGCCACTGATTCCGCCGCGGCCTGAGTTCGCCGCTTCCTCCCGCCTCACCCCCCTGCATCTCCTATCGCGCCGTCTGAGGTAGGGTGCCTGCCCTCCCTCCAACCGGGCCTCGCATGGACCTCCGCCGCCTCATACGCAACATCTCCTCCCAATGGATCTCCCTGGGCGCGCAGTTGCTCATCAGCATCCTGATGACGCCGTTCATGGTGCTGCGTCTGGGGGACGACGGCTACGGCATCGTGGCCCTCATCTCCGGGCTCGTCGGGTACTCCGGAATCCTCTATTTCGGCCTCGGAGCGGCGGTGGTGAAGTTCGTCGCGGAGCACCACGCCCGCGAGGACTACGACGAGCTCAACGTCACCTGCTCGACGATCTTCGGCGTGTACCTTGGGTTTGGCGCCCTCTGCTTCGCGCTTGCGCTTGCGCTGCTCTACCCCCTGCCGTTCGTCTTCCACATCCCCGCTACGCACGCCGCGGACGCGCGAATCATGCTGCTCATGATGGGTGTCGGGCTGCTCGTGCAGTTTCCGGGCAGCGTCTACGGCGGCGTCCTGATGGGTCTCGAGCGCTTCGACGTGATGAACAAGTACAACTTCGTACTGCTCATCTTGCGCAGCGCTGCGGTGTTTACGGTGTTGCTTGCGCGGCCCACGGTGGTGCTCGTCGGCGCCGTCACGATGGCCTCGCTGGTCGCCGAGCAGGCGCTCGCTTACGTCTACGCGCGCCGCACGCTCCCGGGTCTCCATCTCTCCCTCGCGCGCTTCGAGCGCGCCCGGCTGAAGCGGCTCTTCACCTTCTCGGCGCAGTCGTTTCTCTTCACGCTCTCCGAGAAGCTGATCAACTACACCGACGAGTTCGTCATCTCGCAGGCGTACGGTCCCGGGGCGGTCACCCGGTACGTGATCCCGCTGCGGCTTGTGGACTACGCCCGCGACGCGCTCGACAAGGCCACGCTGGTTCTCATGCCCGGGGTTTCCGCCACGGCGGCGCGCGGCGACCTCGCGGCGCTGCAGTCGATCTGGCGCTTCGGCAACAAGGCCATCATGTGTCTCGTCGCCCCGGTGGCACTGGTGTTCCTGCTCTGGGGCGGCCACGTGCTGACGCTCTGGCTCGACGTCGCGCACGGCCGCATGGGGACGCCCATTCTCTTCTGGCTCGCGCTGGCGTTCATCGCGCAGGTCGCCGGTCGCGGCATCGCGCGGCCCATCTTCGAGGGCCTCGGCGAACTCACCACTCCGGCGCGCATCACCGTCGCCGAGGGGGCCGCCAACCTGGTGCTCTCCCTGGTGCTGGTGCGCGCCTGGGGCGTCGAGGGAGTGGCCTTCGCGACGTTTCTCCCGGCGACGGTGATGGGCCTCGTGGTGATGCCGTGGTTCGTCTGCAAGCGGCTCCAGACGTCGTACCTGAAGCATCTGGGCAACACGTTCGTGCGCACGCTGCCGCCGCTGGTGCCGTGCGTCGGGGTGCTCGTCGCGGCAGAGCGGCACGGCTTCCACCTGCACCTCGTGACCCTGGCCGCGACGTGCCTCACGGTGCTGTTCGTCTACCTCTTCTTTGCCTGGTGGATCACCTTCGGTTCCAACGACCGCCGGGTGATCCTGGCGCGGCTCGGGCGGGGATAGTTCAGGGCGCACACCCCTCGCCGAGTGTGACCGCCGCTGCTCCCGCCGCTGGTACGACAGCCGCACTTCGGGTTTGCCTGTTCGGTAACGGGTGCAAGCGGCTGGCGGACTGAGGTTGGTCGCGTCCCGCGCCTGCACCCGCAGGCTAACGAAAGCGGGCGCCCCTGGCGGGGCTAAGGACAGGCTCCTGAAGGATCGATCCCCGTTGCGAGACCTCACCCCCAACCCCCTCTCCCCGGAGGGTTCACCTCGGGACACATCTCACGATTCGGCTGTAATTCACGTCGATGTATTCACTCGATGGGGTGTTGGCATTGGCGTTGGCATTGGCGTGGCCGCAGGGAGAGCGCCGGCTCCGTGATCGCG
>CANJUR010000156.1 GCA_947477565.1 Deltaproteobacteria bacterium | reverse complement strand
GGGTGGGGCTCGCGAGCCCCCACCCCCAGCCCCGCCCCCACAAGTGGGGGCAGGGAGTTCGGAGCGACAAAACGCTTCTGTAATAGGTATTTCTGCACCCTGCCCCCACTTTCGGGGGCGGGGCTGGGGGTGGGGGCTCGCGAACCCCACCGGTCACTTCCGGCGTCGGGTACGAGCGGTTGCTTTCTCGACCCAATGGGAACCTCCGACTTCGATCCAGCGGCGGTCCGCGCGCAAGCTCGGTTTCCTCGGCCCGCGCTTGTGCGACGGTTTCCGGGTCTGTGTTTCAGCAGAGTTATGAGCGTTCCCCGCATCCCTGTTCAGTCGCCGGTGTCTGTGGGAATGCGCCTTGGCCACAAACTGCTGCAAACGCAGACATGATCCCCCCGGTAGGACGACCGGTTCGCCTGCCATCACGCAAACGTCATCGGCCGCCCATTCTTCGGTTTTCCCTCAATATGGCCAGAATGTGAGGTCTTTTTGATTCACCGGAGCTACTGAATTCGTGCATAACCAACCCCAAATGAATGGGGAACGGCCATGACGAGCTGCGCTGGTACCGACCGCGGGTTTCGTGAATCCGGTGGGCGATGGCGTGTTGCGGTGCGAGGTGATCTGCCGGAGCGAGGAGGCGACTCGTCCGCGGTCGCCACAATCTCGAGGCTGCAATGAAGACGCTTGCTCCTGAACAGTCCGACCTCGACGACCCCCGGGTCGGTACGCTGATCCAGGATCGCTATCGCATCATCCGTCGGCTCGCTGAGGGTGGCATGGGAGTGGTCTACGAGGCAGAACACGTGCTGATCCAGAAGCGCGTCGCCGTGAAGTGCCTGCACGCCGAGTACGCGCGCCAGGGGATGGTGGTCGCCCGCTTTCTCCGCGAGGCCACCATGGCCACTTCGATTGGCAACGAGCACATCATTGAAGTGACCGACATGGGCACGCTCCCCGATGGGACGTATTTCATGGTGCTCGAGTTTCTCGAAGGTCGCGACCTCGATGCGCTGCTCGAAGAGGCGGGACCGTTGCCCATCGGCCGCGCCGTCCATCTGCTTCGGCAGATCTGTGACGCGCTCGGTGCGGCGCACGCCAAGGGCATCGTCCATCGTGACCTGAAGCCCGCAAACCTTTTCGCCATCACACGCGGAGGCGATCCGGACTTCGTGAAGGTGCTCGACTTCGGCATCTCGAAGTTTCGAGACGCAGACGAAAGCGGCGCGCCATCCATGACCCGCACCGGCGCCATGATGGGGACACCCCACTACATGGCGCCCGAGCAGGTTCACAGCGCCAAGCACCTCGATCACCGCGCCGATATCTATGCGATCGGTGCGATCGCGTACGAGATGCTGACCGGTCGCTGTCCGCACCAGGCCGAGACTCTGCACATGCTCATCCTTGCCATCTGCTCGATGCCCATCGTATCGCCGAAGGCGATCCGGCTCGATCTGCCCGATGGCCTCTCTGCGATCGTCGAGCGAATGCTGGCCCGCGAACCAGACAAACGCTTTCAAAGCTGTGCGGAGATTCGCGATGCGTTGGCGCCGTACACGGAGTTCCGTGAGACCCCGCGCATCCGTGACGTACCGGCGATCACGCCGATGGTCGGAAGCAATGGTTTGCTCCTGACTCTGGCCAGTGCGCCGACGATGATGCCGTTGACGGTGAGCATCCCGAAGGCACCGCCGTCGCGCCTGCCCCGGTTGGCGGCCGCTGGCGTCGCCGCCCTGCTCCTGGTGATGGCGGGTGTGGCGCCCCGATGGCGCGCCGGAAGCAAGGCCTCGGCGGCTCCGCCGGCGCCGGTCGTGACGGTGGTGGCGGCGCCGTCGGGGCCCCTTCCGCAAGGGCCCGCGGTGGTTGCTCCGGAGGTGGTACCCGCGGCGCCGAGCGTCGCCGAGCATCGCACTCACATCGCATTGACCACCCACCCCGAGGACGCCGAGGTTCTGCTCGACGGCCGTCGCATCGCCAATCCATTCGACGGCGACCTCCCCGCATCGACCGAGCTGCACCGACTCGAAGTCCGCTTTGATGGCTTCACCTCCGTCGTCCAGGACCTCTCTCTTGAATATCCGCAAGTGGTGCGCATCCGGCTGCATCACGGCGCCGGAGTGGACGACCAACGCCGTGCGCCAACCCGAGTCGCCACTACGCCGACGGAAGTCCCTGCTCCGTCCTCGGTGCCGGCGGAGCGCGAAGCCCGCGTGGTGGTTCCACGCGCTGATCCGGCTCCCACTGTTCACGAGTCACCTCCGCCGCCCGTCGCTGCACCGCAAGCGCCGCAAGCACCAGGCGGCGCTGTGGCCCCCCCTCCCTCGCAACAACTCCGGCACATCGAACTGTGAACCTCCACCCTCTCCGCTTTGTCCTTCCGTTGCTCGTCTCGCTCGCGTTGCCCGGCGTCGCCCACGCCCAGGACGCTCGCCGGGAAGAGGCCCGCCAGCACGTCGCCCAGGGAGAGGCGCTCTTCGCGCGCGACAACTTCGACGCCGCGCTCGCCGAGTACGAGCGCGTGTACGAACTCCTCGAAGGCAACCCGAATCGCCATGTGGTGCTGTTCAACATCGCGCAGTGCCACGAGCGGCTCTTCCGCTACGACGCCGCGCTGCAGACCTACCGGCGCTACCTCGATGAGGGCGGCGCTGCGGTGCTCGACCGCGCCGACGTCGAAGCCACCATTCGCGCCCTCGACGGCCTGCTCGCGACGCTCGAACTCCGCGTCAACGTTCCGCGCGCCGAGGTCTGGGTCGATGCCCACCGGGTCGGAACCGCCGCCGAAGTGATGCGCATCCCCGGCGGCCGTCACGTGGTGATGGTGCGCGCGCCAGGCTACCTCCCGGCGCAACAGGAGGTGCAGCTTGCGGCCCGTTCGCGGCGTCAGATGGTGTTTTCGCTCGAGCTGATTCCACCGCCGCGACGGCGGCTCTCTCCCGTGTACTTCGGCGCCGCCGCCGGACTCGCCGTGGTGGGCGCAGTCGTCGCCACCTACTTCGGCGTGCAGGCCCTCGACGCGCGCCACGCCATCGACGCGCGACTCGCTGATCCGGTCGATCGCTTCGGGGTCACCGAGGCCGACCGGCAGGCGCTGCAGCGCACCATGCTCTCCGCAGACGTCGCCCTCGGCGGCGCGGTGCTCTTCGCCGTGACCGCAGGTGTGTTGGCCTTCGTCACCGAATGGCCCGGTACCACCCGCCGAGAAACCGTCAGCGGACCCACCGCGCGGGTCTTCCCGATGATCCACGGAACCACGACGGGACTCGCGCTCCAGGGGGCGTTCTGATGACCCCGCAGCGCTCGCTCGGAGCCCTCGTGATCGCGCTCGTCCTGCCGCAGTGCAGCCTCACCGGGCTCGATGACTTCGCCCTCGCCGCCTGCGTCACGAACGCCGAGTGCGAGCCCCTCAACGTGCGCCGCGGCTTCGGCGCCGACGCGTGCCAGCGCTTCGTCTGCGAGACGTCCACGCACCAGTGCGCCCTGCGCGCTGCCGATCGGGATGGCGACGGGGAAGCCTCGCTCGCTTGCGGTGGCGGCGATTGCGACGACAGCAACGCGCGCGTCCACGGCGGCCGCAACGCCGTTGCCGAGATCTGCGACGGCCTCGACAACGACTGCGACGCCATCATCGATGAAGGTGCGCTCGCGGGCGTCGGCGACGTCTCCCTGGGCATGGCGTCCGACGCGCTGGGGCGCTTCTCCGTGGCCGCGGGGCCGGGCGACCAGGTCGCGGTGGTGTCGATTCCGCGCGACTCGGCCCGTAGCGCCACAGCGTGGCTCGTCGAGGGCGCCGCCGCCGGAACCCCCCGCACCCTCGGCTACGCGACGCACGCCGTGGCCAACGGAGCGGCGCTCAGGCCCGGCTGCTGGGTGTCGCGTGCCGGGGTGGAGAGCCTGGAACCCTGCGACTCCGGGGCCGTCACCCTCGCCTCCGCGGGGGACGCGTGGTTTGCCGTGGGCATCAACCGCCTCGGGTGCCCCAAAGGTCAGGTACGGGTCGGACTCGAGAGCTTCGACGCCACCGTGGCCGCGCTCACGCAGCGCGGCCCCGCGGCGCTCTCCAACGCCTACCTCGGCATCGACGTGGATGCGGGGCAGTGCAGCGGCGGGTCGCGGGCCGCGGGCGCTCCGCACGGAGTGACGGCGGTGGCCATCGCCGCCTCGGGGGGTGGCGCGGATCGTGTCGCCCTGGCGGCGTGGCTCGGCGATGACTTCGAGCTCCACTCGTGTGCGAGCCCTGCGGTTCCGGTCGAGGCGCTCGGGCTGTGGCGGGAGCAGGGACTCTACCGGGCGGCCAACGTCGCCTGGACGTCGGCCACCGCGGACGGAGCACCGCTGCGGTTAGGGCTCTCCCGTGCGACTACGGCGCCGGCGATCGTCGCCTGGGAGGGACACGGCTTCGTGGCGGCGTACCCAGGGGAGAGCGGCCGGCCGGTGCTGCAGTTTGTTCCGGGGTTTGCGGGGCCGCCGGCTTACGACGCGGTGCGAGCGAGCGACGCGCCGAGCGCCGTCCGGGCCACTGCTGCGTTGCGCGCCCTCGATGCGGTGTCCGTGCCCGGTGCGAGCGTGGCCGACGGGGTCGTGCTCGCGGCGCTGCCCACGGCGGGCGGACTGTCCCTCGGGATGGCCTGGCAGGAAGGGTGCGGCGCGGCGACGGCCCTCTGGTTTGCGCGTGCCACGGTGGACGCGAGCGGACGCATCGCCCCAGAGGCACCGCAGCGCATCGTCAACGGAACGGGCCTGCGCGCGCCGTCGATCGTCGCGGTAGCGCGCGGCTTCGTGCGCCCGGAGTTCGCCCGCGCGGGGGCGATGCCCGTCGGGGCGACGACCGGCGGGTGGCTCCTCGCCTGGACGCAAGGCACCGCGGGCATCTTCGCCCGCCGCGTGCTCGCCGCGGACGGCCTCCCGCTGGAGGAGGCGTCGGCGCTGATCGAAGACGCGGCGTCGCTCGTGGGGGTCGTCGCCCGCGGCGCGGGCGGCAGCGCGGCGCGCCTCGTGGCGCTGGATGGCCGCGGGATGCTGCACGTGCGGGATATGGTGTGCGCGACGCCGTGAGGGGCGGCGGTGCGCTCGAACAGACCGCGAGCGAGCGAGCGGACGCGATGCGCGGGCTGACGGTCCATGTCGGGATTCGGCGGGGAGCGTCGCTCGGAGGCGGCGTCGGAGTTCGGCGATGGCGGCCCGAGTCGAGCGCCCGGCTCCAGAGATCCGGACCTGAGAAGTCGGTCGTGATGCCGCGCGTCCCGGCCTGGTCGCCGGATTCCGGCGGCGTGGCGAGCATTGAAGCCGCTGAACCGGAATTCTGGGCCATGCGACGACCTCACCCCGCGCTGCCGCGCAGCCCCTCTCCCAGGAGGTTCACTTCGGGACACCTCTCGCGATTCGGCTGTAACTCAGGTCGATGTGTTCGCTCGATGGGTGGTTGGGTTGGCGTGGCCGGAGGGAGAGAGAGAGAGCGCCGGCTGAAGCCGGGGCCTGGAATGGACCGCCCGGCCTGCGCCGGGCTATCTGCATGAGCGTCGGTCGCGGGAGCGACCGCCGGAGGGATGTAGGTGGCCGCTCGGGGAATTGCACCTACCGTGCACCTACGCCCACTCGTCGAGTGCCGAGCACTCGACGCTCAGGCAGATAGCCCGGCGCAGGCCGTGCGGTCCATCCCAGGCCCCGGCTTCAGCGTAAGCGTGGGCCGCAGGCCCGTCCGCGAACGCGGAGCCGGCGCTCTCCCTCCCGCCGGCCACGCCAACCACCCCATCGAGCGAACACATCGACCTGAATTACAGCCGAATCGCGAGATGTGTCCCGAAGTGAACCTCCTGGGAGAGGGGGCGCGCGGCAGCGCGGGGGGAGGTCGCGCGGGCTTCGACGCATAGCCGCGCGGTCGTACCGGGGAAGCATGACCCTCCTCGAGGGTGTTGGAGACGTTCGCGACCGTGTGAATGACCCTCCTCGAGGGTGTTGGAGACGTTCGCGAACGTGTGGAAGAGCCTCCTCGACGCTCCGTGGGTGGGTGCGGCGGGGGTCGCCGGGGGTGCCTTCTCGCTGTTGGCTGCCCCGTCGGGGATCTCTGAGGGTGCGGTCGGCCCGCGCTCGGGTTCGCGGCTCACCTTTTACCGCAAGCGACGTGGTGTGCGCAGTGCCGTGAGAGGCGGCGGTGGGCGGCGGTGCGCCCGGCGGCGGCGAGACGCCGCCGGGGAGCGGGGAACAGTCAGTCGTTCGACCGTACCTGCCAGTTGTGGGGCGCTGATCGACCTGGTCTCATCGCACTGCGATGGTGAACGCGGAAGCGCTCGTACAGGTCGCGGTGCGGTAGTTCAAGTTGCTCACGCTGCAGTAGTCGCCTTGGCCGTCTGCAAACGCCCACAGCGCAGGAGCGGTCGTGCCCCGGATGCACACCCGACCGAGCGGTGGGTCCGCCGGAAGCCAATCTCCGCCGCAGGATGTGCCATCGCCTCCGCCCCCCCAATTCTGCCAGCCGTAGACCAACGTCGCAGACGACGCCGAACCACTCGCCGTAGTGACAACGACAGTGTCGGTCCGAGCGTCGAATCGCATGGGGCTCTGAAGGCGCCAGTTCGCAGGCATTGGAAAGCGGACGGCCCCCGTCGCGGTCCCGAGGTCGGCGAGATTGCGGTACCCCAGGAGCGACTGCGTCGCGGCCGTGAGAAGCGCGGAGCTGCGATAGGTGTAGTCGAGTGATGAGGTGCTGTTGTTCGTCGTCGTCGGGACGAACACCAACGTCCAGCCGCCGCCCATCGTGGTCATGTCGCAATAGACCGAAGCGGGAAGCTCACTGCCCACGCCATCGGGGTCGATGGTGTATGTGCCGCTGGGCGAACCGGGCGTTGCGGCGAGGATCGCCGCACAGGACGTTGGAATCGAAGTCGAACATCGATCGGAAGGTGAAGTGTAAATCGCGGAGATTTCTGTGGCGGTGAGGACGCGATTGTAAACGCGGAAGTCGTCGAGAGCGCCCGTGAGGGTGCCTGCGGATCCTCCGGCATTTGATCCAATTTGAAACGGCCGATTGGAGCTGACTGCCGAGAAATTCAGCGTGCCAGAGGCCCGAAGTACGCCGTCGAGATAGATCTTCGATGCGTTCGAACCCGCAGAGAAAACCACCGCCCATTGATGCCAGCCGACCGGCGGAGTCGTTGTGTACTGTAGTGTGTTGGTCCCGTTTCCGGTGACGTACAGGCCGCGGTCGATCCTAATGAAGAAGTTGGAGTTGACTATATCGTAGTCGAGGTACTGAGCGGTAACTATCCCGCTGGTTGCACTGCTGTTCAGCCAGAACGCGAAGGTGCGCGGCGAGGTTGTGGTCGGACCGGTCGCCCCGGCGACGTTGATGGTTTGAGTCCCGTCGAAGGTTTCCACGGTGGAGAAGCACTCCTGGCGATAGGCTGCAGTGCCAGTCAGAACCCCGTTGTGAGCATTCCCCGATAGGTCGATCAGGTTATTGTTGAATCCGATCCGGAGTTGCAGCGCCGATGCCTCGATGCCACCTGTCAGTGCCTCGTTCGACCCGACACAGGTGCTGCAGGCTTGACCGCTCACGCAAGCCGTCTCGATGCTCGACAAACCGTCCGAGCTGCAGGTTCGCACGGCGCTCGCGCTCGCGCAGGTCGTCGCGCTCGGCGCGCACGCCGGGCACTGCGCCGTCCAACTGGCGCCGTAAAGAAACGTGCCGTGCCGGCCATTGCCGGACGCGTCAGTGACCATCGTTCCAGTGCCCTCATCGAAGTGCCACAGGAGCATGGTGTCGGCATCCGTCGTCAAGCGCAGTGCAGGCGTGAACCCGGCTGAGTACCGCGCTGCCGAGGAAATCCGCACCTCGCGGACCATTCCATTGAGGACTGAATTGTTGTTGTTGCAGGTGCTTCCCAGGGCAGCACCAATGGAGAAGATCGCCGATGGGTACGCCGTTAGCGTGAGTGCTGAGCTTCCCTGCAAGACACCGTTCACGAAGAGTCGCGCTGTGCCCGTGTCATACACCCAGGCGACGTGCTGCCATGAGTTCAGAGCGATGGTGCTCAGTCCGAACACGTTGGAGACCCATCGATTGCGGTTAGCACCATAACCGATATCGCCTCCAACCCCAACGCCCATCACATCTCCATAGCCAGCACCCGCGATCAATCCATTATTGAGCGTGAATAATCGTCCGTATTGAGTGTAGGCATTCACGCGTACCCATCCCTCGATGGTGAGACTCGTACGGCCCGCGTACGCGGCGAAAGGCACCGAGACTGCCGTGCCTCGATTGCTGCCCGTCGAGCAGTCGACCACCCCATTGAACGCCGCCGCCGAGCACGATGGTGGCACCACCGGCACATCCGCAACGCCGCCATCCCCAATCCCCGCGTCGGTCGTCCCAACGCACCCCCCACCGCTGCACGTCTGCCCCGCCCCGCACGCCACTCCGCACGCGCCGCAGTTCGTCCCCGTGGTCAGCGCCACGCACGCCCCGCTACACGCGCTCGTGCCCGCCGGACACGCGCTCCCGCACACGCCACCCACGCACGTCGCGCTCCCGCCCGTGGGCACCGCGCACGCCGTACACGCCGACCCGCACGACGTCACCGCCGTGTCCGACACGCAACTCCCCGCGCATAGGTGCGTCCCCGTGGCGCAACTGCACACGCCCGCCGCGCCGCACGCCCCGTTCGCCGGAACCCCGCACGGCCCGGACGTCTGCGGCGCGGCCGAGCACACCGCGCTGCCCGTCGTGCACACGACCATGCCCGCGGTCTCGCATCCGCCGCTTCCGACGGACGTACACCCGCCGCCCAGGGCCATGCAGGTCATGCCGCAGAGGCTCGTCCCGGTCGGGCACACCGTCCCGCAGACACCCGCCGAACAGCTCTGACCCGCCGCGCACGCCACTCCGCACGTGCCGCAGTTCGAGCCGTCGCTCGCGACCACCACGCACGCCCCGCCGCACAGCACCGCCCCCGCCGGACACGCGCTCCCGCACACGCCACCCACGCACGTCGCGGTGCCGTTCATCGGCGCGCCGCAGGGCGTACACGCCGACCCGCACGACCCGACCGCCGTGTCCGACACGCAACTCCCGCTGCAGTTGTGCGTCCCCATGGCGCAGGCACACACGCCCGCCGCGCCGCACACCCCATTGAACGGAACCCCGCACGCCCCGGACGTCCGCGCCGCGGCCGAGCACACCGCGCTGCCCGCGGTGCACATCGTCATCCCCGCGGTCTCGCATCCGCCGCTTCCGACCGACGTACACGTGCCGCCGAGCGCCACGCAGGTCATGCCGCAGAGGCTCGTCCCGATCGGGCACACCGTCCCGCAGACGCCCGCCGAGCAGCTCTGACCCGCCGCGCACGCGTTGCCGCACGTGCCGCAGTTCGAGCCGTCGCTCGTCAGCAGTACGCACGCCCCGGCGCAGCGCGTCGCACCCGTCGGGCAGACGCTCGCGTCGGCGGCCGTCTGGTCGCCGCCCACCCCATCACCGCGATCGGCGTCCGTCGGAACCACAACGTCCATCGACACGGTGCGGTCCATGGTGCCGACGACGTCCGTGGTGCCGGCGTCGATCGGGACCACGCAGCGGTTTCCTTCGATGACGAGCCCTTCGTTGCAG